>NZ_JBNHGM010000024.1:0-241 GCF_059091265.1 Arthrobacter sp. THG-b23 | reverse complement strand
ACTCCCCCAGGCTTATCGCAGATTCCCACGTCCTTCTTCGGCTCCTGATGCCAAGGCATCCACCGTGTGCTCTTAAAAACTTGACCACAAAGATCAAACAGCTATTCGAGAGAACCAGGACAACCAACCATCAAAAGACAGCCAGCCACCAGGTTCATCAAAAAAATTGCTTTAAGATGCTCGCGTCCACTATGTAGTTCTCAAACAACAACCCCGTCACCCCCTGCCCGCCACCCCAAAA
>NZ_JBNHGM010000023.1:0-241 GCF_059091265.1 Arthrobacter sp. THG-b23 | reverse complement strand
ACTCCCCCAGGCTTATCGCAGATTCCCACGTCCTTCTTCGGCTCCTGATGCCAAGGCATCCACCGTGTGCTCTTAAAAACTTGACCACAAAGATCAATCAGCTATTCGAGAGAACCAGGACAACCAACCATCAAAAGACAGCCGGCCACCAGGTTCATCAAAAAAATTGCTTTAAGATGCTCGCGTCCACTATGTAGTTCTCAAACAACAACCCCGTCACCCCCTGCCCGCCACCCCAAAA
>NZ_JBNHGM010000022.1:0-246 GCF_059091265.1 Arthrobacter sp. THG-b23 | reverse complement strand
CGGCCGGGACCGAGCCGGGCTGGAAGACCGCCCGCGAACAGGCCCACCGCACCAAAGTGCTGAAACAACACAGTGTGGAGGACATCTGGGTCCGCCGCCTCTACACCGCCCCCGGGACCGGGCAGCTGCTGGGGATGGACTCGGCCGCGCGGAAGTTCCCCGACGGGATGCGCCGGATGATCCTCGCCCGCGACGCCGTTTGCGGCAGGCCCTGGTGCGACGCCCCGATCCGGCACATCGACCACA
>NZ_JBNHGM010000021.1:0-250 GCF_059091265.1 Arthrobacter sp. THG-b23 | reverse complement strand
GCGCACAAAACCATAGATTGCTCTTCTGTAAGGTTTTGAATTACTGATCGCACTTTATCGTTTTGCATCTTAATGCGTTTTCTTAGCTTAAATCGCTTATATCTGGCGCTGGCAATAGCTGATAATCGATGCACATTAATTGCTAGCGAAAATGCAAGAGCAAAGACGAAAACATGCCACACATGAGGAATACCGATTCTCTCATTAACATATTCAGGCCAGTTATCTGGGCTTAAAAGCAGAAGTCCAA
>NZ_JBNHGM010000020.1:0-253 GCF_059091265.1 Arthrobacter sp. THG-b23 | reverse complement strand
CGAGATCCAGTCCGACGAGTACGGCGCCGGCGACCCGCACCGCATGCACGCCGCGATCTTCGCTCAGACGATGCGCGGTGCCGGCCTGGATGACACGTACGGCGCCTACCTCGACCGCGTGCCGGCGATCACGCTGGCCGCGCAGAACATGATGTCGATGTTCGGGCTCAACCGGCGCCTGCGCGGGGCGATCGTCGGCCACCTCGCCGCCTTCGAGATGACCTCGTCGCTCCCCAACCGGTCCTACGGCGAC
>NZ_JBNHGM010000019.1:0-472 GCF_059091265.1 Arthrobacter sp. THG-b23 | reverse complement strand
CACGATCCTGACGCGGCCGATCACCAAAGTCCCGACGCTCACCACGATCCTGACGCGGCCGATCACCAAAGTCCCGACGCTCACCACGATCCTGACGGGGACGGTCACCCTGCGGACGACGATCGCCAAAGTCCCGACGCTCACCACGATCCTCACGCGGACGATCATCCCGTGAACGGAAGCCGCCGGCATTACCGGATGCGCTACCGCCACGGTCTTGGCGGGGACGATCCCCCTGCGAACGACGATCCCCAAAGTCCCGACGCTCACCACGATCCTGGCGGGGACGGTCACCAAAGTCCCGACGCTCACCACGATCCTGACGCGGCCGATCATCCCGCGAACGGAAGCCGCCGGCATTACCGGATGCGCTACCACCACGATCCTGACGCGGCCGATCACCAAAGTCCCGACGCTCACCACGATCCTGACGCGGCCGATCACCAAAGTCCCGACGCTCACCACGATCCTG
>NZ_JBNHGM010000018.1:0-676 GCF_059091265.1 Arthrobacter sp. THG-b23 | reverse complement strand
ACGCGGCCGATCACCAAAGTCCCGACGCTCACCACGATCCTGACGCGGCCGATCACCAAAGTCCCGACGCTCACCACGATCCTGACGCGGCCGATCATCCCGCGAACGGAAACCACCGGCGCCACCGGACGCGCCGCTGCTGCCACGATCCTGACGCGGCCGATCACCAAAGTCCCGACGCTCACCACGATCCTGACGCGGCCGATCATCCCGCGAACGGAAGCCGCCAGCGTTACCTGAGGCGCTGCTGCGCCGGTCCTGGTTGTCGGGGCGCTTTCTCTGGCCGCCCTCGCTGGAGCGCTCGGCTCCTGACCGGTTGCCAAAGTTGCCTCTGCCTGCACCCCTGTCGTCTCGTCCTTCACGACCCCGGAAATCAGCCATGCCGGAACTCCTCTCAGTGCGGGCCAAGGTCGAACCAGCCAACCACAGCCATCAAAATCCCTATGAAATGCTTGTCTTGTTGTGGGCGCAATTCTCTGTGGCGCGCCCGTACCATCGATCCATTCTAGTCCAGCCGACTGTTCCCCTACTTGCAGACAACCGCCGGCGGACTGTGACTCCACTAACGAATCGGGACCCTGGTTAAACGCGGGAAGGCCCCGCCATCGTTGGCGGGGCCTTCCCGTGTTCAAAGAATGTCCGGCGGCGACCTACTCTCCCACACCCTCCCGAGTGC
>NZ_JBNHGM010000017.1:0-743 GCF_059091265.1 Arthrobacter sp. THG-b23 | reverse complement strand
GTGGACCGGGAACTGGCCGGGAACCGGGAGCGGCTGCACGGGCTCGGGAACAGGGCGCTGCGGGCCGAAGCCAAACGCCTCGCCTACCGGCTGGAACCGCGCTCGGTGGTGGACCGGGCCGCGAAGGCCGAAGCGGACCGGCACGTTTCCTCCCGCCCGGAGCCGGACACCATGGTCTCGGTCCGGACCCTGCTGCCGGTGGTCCAGGGCGTGGCGGTGATGGCCGCCCTGCACCGGGAAGCGGACCGGCTGCGCAACAGCGGAGACCCCCGCTCCCGCGGCCAGATGATGGCCGACACCGTGTTCGAACGCGTCACCGGCCGCAGCACCGCCGACCCGGCCCGGCTGGAAATCCAACTGGTGATGACCGACCGCGCCCTGCTCCGCGGCGAGGCCGAACCGGCCTGGCTGACCGGGTACGGCATCGTCCCGGCCCAGTACGCGCGCAACCTCACCCTGTGGCCAAACCGACCGCCGGCAACGGCACACACACCGAAAGCCAACACGGAAACCAGCCCGCCCGGCCGCACCGCTGCCGGCACCGGTCGCGATGACAGCGGACTCACTGCGGCAGGACCAAACGGTGGCAGCCCTCCGCCCTCTGGCGCCTGGAGCACGCCCGGCCGGACCGGGCAGAAGGCGCCGCCGGCCGGGACCGAGCCGGGCTGGAAGACCGCCCGCGAACAGGCCCACCGCACCAAAGTGCTGAAACAACACAGTGTGGAGGACATCTGGGTCCGCCG
>NZ_JBNHGM010000016.1:0-852 GCF_059091265.1 Arthrobacter sp. THG-b23 | reverse complement strand
GGCACACTATTGAGTTCTCAAACAACAGGAGCACCCGGCACCAGGACGACCCTCTCAGGCCCTCCATCGCTCCGGAGCAACTTTTCTAACTTACCCGGTCTTCGCTACCTTTGCAAATCGCCGTTTCCGGCGGATCCAGGTTCGAATCCCGATCCTCCAACCACTCCAGGGGCGCGTCGAGCGCACCAGATCCTGGTGTATTTTGAAGGGGATTGGCCGCCGTTCTTTCTGCTTCAGCAGCAGCGACTCAGAAAACAATACACGCCTTCCGGCCGGCCCGCAAATCAGCTCCCAGGTCCGCCCGGACGCCGCCCGCGGGCGCGCGCCGGTACCCCAAAAACCGCGTCGTTGAGCGGATCTGAAGCCGCGCAGCCCGGCTGCCGGCCGGCCGATCGCCCAGCTGCCGGCCCTCGAGCCGCTTGTGCGGCCGCTCACATCATCCTCCGGCGGCAGGAGCCCAGGGGCCTGCACCGGAGTCCTGGCCCCACCGCCGCGCGGGCTGCCGGGCGCAGGGCTCCCCCGGATCCGGCAGGCCCTCCCGCCCCGCTGCAGGCCGCGGGCCGCAGGTGCCCGGCACCGGGGGCCCCGGCACCGGGGGCCGCCCGCCCCCGCTGCACCCCCGGGGTGAAGCCTGTGCAGGTTGGGCCCGGGACGCCGCACCGTGCCCGCTGCAAGCCTGCCCAAGGAGCCCGAGCACCGCGGCCAGGTCCCCCGCCGGAACCCCGCCGGCACGCCCCCACGCCCCCGGTTGGGTGGGGTGGTTGGTGGTTAAACGCGGGAAGGCCCCGCCATCGTTGGCGGGGCCTTCCCGTGTTCAAAGAATGTCCGGCGGCGACCTACTCTCCCACACCC
>NZ_JBNHGM010000015.1:0-2120 GCF_059091265.1 Arthrobacter sp. THG-b23 | reverse complement strand
GCCACCAGGTTCATCAAAAAAATTGCTTTAAGATGCTCGCGTCCACTATGTAGTTCTCAAACAACAACCCCGTCACCCCCTGCCCGCCACCCCAAAAGGGACAGCCGGCGCGGAAAGCGCGGGAACAAGAGGAACCAACCAGGCCCCCTCCTCACATCGCTGCAAGAATAAGGTCCTGTTGCCTCAGGACCCAACAGTGTGCCAAAAGACATCCCCCGCGAAACCAACCACACACGTTCCAAACACCCCCGAAAGGGCACCGTACTGGCATGCGGCCAACCGCGAAAGACACCGAATCCGTTGATATTCCACCCATGAGCACCCGCCGGACAACATGCGTGTCCGCAACGGGCTTGCCCTGCAAACCACCCAACCCGCACTATGACGGGCCGGAACAGTCTGAGGAAGCTCCTTAGAAAGGAGGTGATCCAGCCGCACCTTCCGGTACGGCTACCTTGTTACGACTTAGTCCCAATCGCCGGTCCCACCTTCGACGGCTCCCTCCCACAAGGGGTTAGGCCACCGGCTTCGGGTGTTACCAACTTTCGTGACTTGACGGGCGGTGTGTACAAGGCCCGGGAACGTATTCACCGCAGCGTTGCTGATCTGCGATTACTAGCGACTCCGACTTCATGGGGTCGAGTTGCAGACCCCAATCCGAACTGAGACCGGCTTTTTGGGATTAGCTCCACCTCACAGTATCGCAACCCATTGTACCGGCCATTGTAGCATGCGTGAAGCCCAAGACATAAGGGGCATGATGATTTGACGTCGTCCCCACCTTCCTCCGAGTTGACCCCGGCAGTCTCCCATGAGTCCCCGCCATTACGCGCTGGCAACATGGAACGAGGGTTGCGCTCGTTGCGGGACTTAACCCAACATCTCACGACACGAGCTGACGACAACCATGCACCACCTGTGAACCGGCCCCGAAGGGAAGGACTGTTTCCAGCCCGATCCGGCCCATGTCAAGCCTTGGTAAGGTTCTTCGCGTTGCATCGAATTAATCCGCATGCTCCGCCGCTTGTGCGGGCCCCCGTCAATTCCTTTGAGTTTTAGCCTTGCGGCCGTACTCCCCAGGCGGGGCACTTAATGCGTTAGCTACGGCGCGGAAAACGTGGAATGTCCCCCACACCTAGTGCCCAACGTTTACGGCATGGACTACCAGGGTATCTAATCCTGTTCGCTCCCCATGCTTTCGCTCCTCAGCGTCAGTTACAGCCCAGAGACCTGCCTTCGCCATCGGTGTTCCTCCTGATATCTGCGCATTTCACCGCTACACCAGGAATTCCAGTCTCCCCTACTGCACTCTAGTCTGCCCGTACCCACTGCAGACCCGGGGTTGAGCCCCGGGCTTTCACAGCAGACGCGACAAACCGCCTACGAGCTCTTTACGCCCAATAATTCCGGACAACGCTTGCGCCCTACGTATTACCGCGGCTGCTGGCACGTAGTTAGCCGGCGCTTCTTCTGCAGGTACCGTCACTTTCGCTTCTTCCCTGCTGAAAGAGGTTTACAACCCGAAGGCATTCATCCCTCACGCGGCGTCGCTGCATCAGGCTTTCGCCCATTGTGCAATATTCCCCACTGCTGCCTCCCGTAGGAGTCTGGGCCGTGTCTCAGTCCCAGTGTGGCCGGTCACCCTCTCAGGCCGGCTACCCGTCGTCGCCTTGGTAGGCCATTACCCCACCAACAAGCTGATAGGCCGCGAGTCCATCCATGACCGAAAAATCTTTCCACCCACCACCATGCGGTGACAGGTCATATCCGGTATTAGACCCGGTTTCCCAGGCTTATCCCAGAGTCAAGGGCAGGTTACTCACGTGTTACTCACCCGTTCGCCACTAATCCCCGGTGCAAGCACCGGATCATCGTTCGACTTGCATGTGTTAAGCACGCCGCCAGCGTTCGTCCTGAGCCAGGATCAAACTCTCCGTTAATGTTTCAAACAGACACAGCACCAACGGCCGGGAAAACGACCGAAGACACTGCACTAAATTCAAACCAGGCTGATAAAACCGCGACACACCACAGGGGCGGCACGCCACGGCACTTTCAACCAATAAATAATTGGTATCAACAAACTTGGCACACTATTGAGTTCTCAAACAACAGGAGCA
>NZ_JBNHGM010000014.1:0-3477 GCF_059091265.1 Arthrobacter sp. THG-b23 | reverse complement strand
TGGTTAAACGCGGGAAGGCCCCGCCATCGTTGGCGGGGCCTTCCCGTGTTCAAAGAATGTCCGGCGGCGACCTACTCTCCCACACCCTCCCGAGTGCAGTACCATCGGCGCTGTGGGCCTTAGCTTCCGGGTTCGGAATGGGACCGGGCGTTTCCCCCACGCTATGACCGCCGTAACCCTTCGTGCGCGCCAACCCCGGTGGGGGCGGCGGCAAACCTGTCGGTTACAAGCTTGTGCTTGGAACTGTATTCAATTGTTTGTTCCCGGGGACAAGGTTGTTGTCTGGGAACCACATAGCGGACGCGTAGCATGTTTTGATCACCCACCCCCGAAAGGGGTGGTGTGGTGTAAGTTGTCGGACTATTAGTACCGGTCAGCTCCACGAGTCTTTCGTCCTCGCTTCCACATCCGGCCTATCAACCCAGTGGTCTGGCTGGGGTCCTCTCCCCCCGAAGGGGATGGAAATCTCATCTTGAAGCCGGCTTCCCGCTTAGATGCTTTCAGCGGTTATCCAATCCGAACGTAGCTAATCAGCGGTGCACTTGGCAGTACAACTGACACACCAGAGGTTCGTCCGTCCCGGTCCTCTCGTACTAAGGACAGACCTTCTCAAATTTCCTGCGCGCGCAGCGGATAGGGACCGAACTGTCTCACGACGTTCTAAACCCAGCTCGCGTACCGCTTTAATGGGCGAACAGCCCAACCCTTGGGACCTACTCCAGCCCCAGGATGCGACGAGCCGACATCGAGGTGCCAAACCATGCCGTCGATATGGACTCTTGGGCAAGATCAGCCTGTTATCCCCGAGGTACCTTTTATCCGTTGAGCGACGGCCATTCCACAATGTGCCGCCGGATCACTAGTCCCGACTTTCGTCCCTGCTCGAGATGTCTCTCTCACAGTCAAGCTCCCTTGTGCACTTACACTCGCCACCTGATTGCCAACCAGGCTGAGGGAACCTTTGGGCGCCTCCGTTACTCTTTAGGAGGCAACCGCCCCAGTTAAACTACCCATCAGGCACTGTCCCTGACCCGGATTACGGGCCGAAGTTAGATGTCCAGAGTGACCAGAGTGGTATTTCAACGATGACTCCACCCGAACTGGCGTCCGGGCTTCAAAGTCTCCCACCTATCCTACACAAGCCACACCGAACACCAATACCAAACTATAGTAAAGGTCTCGGGGTCTTTCCGTCCTGCTGCGCGTAACGAGCATCTTTACTCGTAGTGCAATTTCGCCGAGTTTATGGTTGAGACAGCGGGGAAGTCGTTACTCCATTCGTGCAGGTCGGAACTTACCCGACAAGGAATTTCGCTACCTTAGGATGGTTATAGTTACCACCGCCGTTTACTGGGGCTTAAATTCTCCGCTTCGCCCCGAAGGGCTAACAGGTCCTCTTAACCTTCCAGCACCGGGCAGGAGTCAGTCCGTATACATCGTCTTGCGACTTCGCACGGACCTGTGTTTTTAGTAAACAGTCGCTTCCCCCTGGTCTCTGCGGCCCTTACCCGCTCCGAAGCGCAAGGCTTCTTCACGGTCGGGGCCCCCCTTCTCCCGAAGTTACGGGGGCATTTTGCCGAGTTCCTTAACCATAATTCTCTCGATCGCCTTGGTATTCTCTACCTGATCACCTGTGTCGGTTTGGGGTACGGGCGGCTAAAACCTCGCGTCGATGCTTTTCTCGGCAGCATAGGATCACCGAATCCCCCCATACGGGGGTCCCGTCAGGTCTCAGGCTTCACGAACGGCGGATTTGCCAACCGTTCACCCTACATCCTTGGACCGGGACTACCATCGCCCGGCTCGGCTACCTTCCTGCGTCACACCTGTTAATACGCTTACCTCCCCGGATCGGGTCCCGCGCGCCCCGCCCATACTGGCCCCGAAGGGCACGGATGAACGGTTTGGGCGGTTAGCATCACCGGTTTGGCATGGGCGGTTTTTCGCCGGTACGGGAATATCAACCCGTTGTCCATCGACTACGCCTGTCGGCCTCGCCTTAGGTCCCGACTTACCCAGGGCAGATTAGCTTGACCCTGGAACCCTTGATCATTCGGCGGACGGGTTTCCCACCCGTCTTTCGCTACTCATGCCTGCATTCTCACTCGTGTAGGCTCCACCACTGGCTTCCGCCGCAGCTTCACTGCCCACACGACGCTCCCCTACCCACCAGCGCTCCTGAACCACGAAGGCTTGGATAATACGCTGATGCCACAACTTCGGCGGTGTACTTGAGCCCCGCTACATTGTCGGCGCGGAATCACTTGACCAGTGAGCTATTACGCACTCTTTCAAGGGTGGCTGCTTCTAAGCCAACCTCCTGGTTGTCTGGGCAACTCCACATCCTTTTCCACTTAGCACACGCTTAGGGGCCTTAGTTGGTGGTCTGGGCTGTTTCCCTCTCGACTATGAAGCTTATCCCCCACAGTCTCACTGCTGCGCTCTCACTTGCCGGCATTCGGAGTTTGGCTGACGTCAGTAACCTTGTAGGGCCCATCGGCCATCCAGTAGCTCTACCTCCGGCAAGAAACACGCAACGCTGCACCTAAATGCATTTCGGGGAGAACCAGCTATCACGGAGTTTGATTGGCCTTTCACCCCTACCCACAGCTCATCCCCTCCATTTTCAACTGAAGTGGGTTCGGTCCTCCACGCGCTCTTACACGCGCTTCAACCTGGCCATGGGTAGATCACTCCGCTTCGGGTCTAGATCACGCCACTGCATCGCCCTATTCAGACTCGCTTTCGCTACGGCTTCCCCACACGGGTTAACCTCGCGACGTAACACTAACTCGCAGGCTCATTCTTCAAAAGGCACGCCGTCACAGCTACAAGGCTGCTCCGACGGATTGTAAGCACACGGTTTCAGGTACTGTTTCACTCCCCTCCCGGGGTACTTTTCACCTTTCCCTCACGGTACTTGTCCGCTATCGGTCATCAGGTAGTATTCAGGCTTACCAGGTGGTCCTGGCAGATTCGCACGGGATTTCTCGGGCCCCGTGCTACTTGGGATACTCTCCAAGCGGCGTCACGCATTACGGTTACAGGGCTTACACCTTCTCCGGCCGGCCTTTCAAGACCGTTCACCTATACGCACGCACTCACTTTCGCTGTCCGGCAGAACAGCAGCGGAAAGTCCCGCAACCCCGGCCATGCAACGCCCGCCGGCTATCACACATGGACCGGTTTGGCCTCTTCCGCGTTCGCTCGCCACTACTGACGGAATCACTGTTGTTTTCTCTTCCTGCGGGTACTGAGATGTTTCACTTCCCCGCGTTCCCTCCACGCACCCTATGTGTTCAGGTACGGGTCACCCGGTCACTCGCGCGCCGGGCGGGGTTTCCCCATTCGGACATCCTGGGATCACCGTTCGGTTATCAACTCCCCCAGGCTTATCGCAGATTCCCACGTCCTTCTTCGGCTCCTGATGCCAAGGCATCCACCGTGTGCTCTTAAAAACTTGACCACAAAGATCAA
>NZ_JBNHGM010000013.1:0-59445 GCF_059091265.1 Arthrobacter sp. THG-b23 | reverse complement strand
GCGTCGGGACTTTGGTGATCGGCCGCGTCAGGATCGTGGTGAGCGTCGGGACTTTGGTGATCGGCCGCGTCAGGATCGTGGTGAGCGTCGGGACTTTAGCGACCGTCCCCGCCAGGATCGCGGTGACAGGTCGTTCGACCGTGCCGGCGGAGCCCCCGAACACAACGCCCGGGACCTGCGCAGCTCCAACCGGGTCGACCGCCCGCGTTCGCCGGAGATTGACCCCGACGTCACAGGGACAGAACTGGACCGCGTCACTCGCGCCCAGCTGCGGACCTTGGAATCCAAGAACGCTGAATGGGTTGCCAAGCACTTGGTGATGGCCGGACGGCTACTCGACGAGGAACCGGAACTGGCCTTCCAGCATGCCTTGGCGGCAAGCCGCAGGGGCGGGCGTATGGCACCGGTGCGAGAAGCCGTCGGCCTGACTGCCTACGCGGCCGGTCACTACGGTGAAGCCCTGAGGGAGTTCCGCACCTTCCGCCGGATCAGCGGTTCCAACGAGCACCTGCCGATCATGGCCGACTGCGAACGTGGCCTCGGGCGCCCGGACAGGGCGTTGGAGCTGACACGATCAGAGGACGCCGAAACTCTGGATACGACGGGCAAGGTGGAGCTGGCGATTGTGGCTTCCGGTGCCCGCTCCGATCTGCAGCAGTATGATGCGGCGGTTGCAGCCTTGGAGATTCCGCAACTGGACCGGAACAGGGCGTTCTCCTACAGCCCGCGGCTCTTCCGCGCTTATGCGGACGCTTTGGATGCCGCTAACCGCAGCGAGGAAGCACAGCAGTGGAGACGCCAGGCGATGGTGGCCGAAAACGCTCTGGGTGTGGGAGATTTTGCCGAACCTGAGATTGTCGACTTGGTCGGCGATGACATGGAACCGGCCGACGGCCCGCGCGAGGCAGGATCCGCTGCTGAAGAGCCAGCTCTGGTCGGCGACGCCGGGATGACCGGGCCGGTTGATTCTGAAGAGGCCATGCCGGACAACGGTGAAACCGAAACTGCGGACGAGTCTCCGGCAGGCTCCGATGAAGTGGCTGCTCCAGCTGCTACGGACGCCGAAGCTACGGACGCCGAAGCTACGGACGCCGAAGCTACGGACGCCGAAGCTACGGACGCCGTAGACACGGACGTCGAAGCCACGGGCGCTCCCGGCGCCGCACCTGCGCCGTCCAGCAGGGACAATGACGGGTAAGCCCCTGATCTCCGGCTACGACGCCGTGCTGTCGGATCTGGACGGCGTCGTCTACGCAGGGCAGAAGGCCATCCCCGGAGCCGTCGAAGCGTTGAAGCGCCTCGCGGAGACCCGGACCGCACTGGGGTACATCACCAACAACGCGTCCCGGTCACCGGCGCAGGTGGCCGCTCATTTGCGCGAGCTCGGTGCGCCGGCCACCGCCGATCAGGTCTTCGGATCGGCACGCGCCGGTGCGCTGATGCTTGCGCGGCACGTTCCCACGGGCTCCAAAGTCCTGGTCACGGGAAGCCAGACACTGGCGGATGAAACAGCGGCCCAGGGCTTCGTCCCGGTCCGCTCCGCCCTTGACGCTCCGGTCGCCGTGATCCAGGGGTTCGACCCGGAGCTGAGCTGGAAGGACCTGGCGGAGGCGTCATTCGCGGTCGCCGCCGGCGCCGTCTGGATCGCCACCAACACCGACCTGACCATTCCTCGGGAGCGTGGCATCGCCCCCGGAAACGGGTCATTGGTGGCCGCCGTCCAGGCGGCCACCGGTGTGGCCCCTCTGGTCGCAGGAAAGCCGGAAGCGGGCATCTTTACGACGGCGGCTGCGGCGTTGGGAGCGCACCGGCCGTTGGTGGTGGGGGACCGGCTCGACACTGACATCCTGGGCGGCAACAACGCAGGCATGGACACGGCAGTCGTACTGACCGGCATCGACGGGGTCGAAACGGTGCTCGCCGCGCGCACGGCGGAACGGCCACGGTATCTGCTGGGCAGCCTGACCGAATTGTACCGGCCCTATCCTGCCGTTACGCCTGACGGCTCCGGGTTCCGCTGCGGTGCAGCGCTGGCCGCCGTCGAAAACGGAAAGCTCACCGTCTCCGGCAGCCGGGAGGACGTGGACACCTGGCGGGCCACCTGCGCGGCCTGGTGGGATGCCTATCCGCACCAGTCGTCCCCGGCCATGCCTGACCTTTCGGACTGAACGCCGATATTAGACTGACTCATGCGGTTGGGTACATCCGCCGACGCAAGGGAGGAAAGCTTGCACCTGCCAGAAACAGGCGAAAGCGGCGGCCAGATGCAGCCGCAGTGGCCGGTCCCCGGTGACTCCACGGCCGACGAGTCAGTCGACACCATCATCTCCGCCCTGACCCGTATTCCGGACCTCCCGGTACGCGAGCACCAAGCGGTGTACCAGCAGGTCCATGACGATTTGTTGGCCGACCTGGAGACCGAGGCTGATTGAGCCCAATGCCCAGACTGGACCAGGAGCTCGTTGCCCGCGGATTGGCACGGTCCCGTACCCATGCAGCGAAGCTCATAGCGTCAGGGCGGGTCAGCCGTGCCGGAACCGTTCTGACCAAGGCGTCGGCCGCCGTCGGCCCGGACGACCGGCTGGTTGTGGCCGCCGACGGAGGCCCCGATTACGTCAGCAGGGCCGGACACAAACTGGCCGGCGCCCTGGCGGCCTTCCCCGCAGTTGATCCGACCGGCCTGCGCTGCCTCGATGCCGGAGCTTCTACCGGCGGTTTCACCGATGTACTGCTTCGCTCCGGTGCGCGGGAGGTCGTCGCCGTGGACGTCGGGCATGGCCAGCTCGTCGACGCGATTCGCACGGACAGCAGGGTCAGGGTGTTCGAAGGCATGAACGTCCGGTATCTCGACCCGGCAGCGATCGGCGGCCCGGTGGATCTGACCGTCGCGGATTTGTCGTTCATCTCCCTCACCATGGTCATCGAACCCTTGGCCGGCGCCACCCGTCCGACCGGGAATCTCCTGCTGATGGTCAAGCCGCAGTTCGAGGTTGGCCGCGAACGGCTGGCGCGCACCGGCGTCGTAAGTTCACACGCGGAACGCTACAGGGCGGTACGCAACGTTGTTGCCGCGGCCTTGGAGAGGGGGCTGGACGTACGCGGATTGGCGGCCAGTCCGCTCCCGGGACAGGACGGGAACGTCGAATATTTCCTGTGGATAAGTGTGCCGCCGGGGGCTCCCGAGCGCAGAACGGGTAGTGTGCTGCAGGGGGCAGTAGACGCAGCAATGGCCGATTTCCCGCAGGATCGGGGAGCTCGGCCGGACCAGTTGAATGAACCGAGAGGGCAGGAACCGGAAGTGGAGCGATGAGCCGGCGGATATTGGTGCTCGCGCATACCGGGCGGGCAGACGCCTTGGCGGCCGCCCAGGAAACGTGCGCCCAACTCCACTCGTCGGGCCTGGTGCCGGTCATGCGACGGGAGGAGGTCGGACACCTCCAGGAGACCTATGGCGAGCTGGCCGTTCCCACCGAGATCCTGGACGAGGACATCAGCCTGGACGGTGTCGATCTGGGCATGGTGCTCGGCGGTGACGGCACCATCCTGCGCGCCGCTGAACTGGTCCGGGAATCGGACGTCCCGCTGCTTGGCGTCAACCTTGGACATGTCGGCTTCCTGGCCGAGAGCGAGCGGGCGGACCTGGCCCAGACGGTCCACTGGGTGGTAAACCGCGAATACACAGTTGAAGAGCGCCTGACCATTGACGTGCAGGTGTGGCTGGACAAGCGCAAGATTGGCCATACCTGGGCGCTGAACGAGGCAGCGGTGGAAAAAGGCGACCGGCAGCGGATGCTGGAAGTAGTGGTCGAAGTCGATGCCCTGCCCATCAGCTCGTTCGGGTGCGACGGCGTGGTGATGGCCACCCCCACCGGGTCCACGGCCTATGCCTTCTCGGCGGGCGGCCCGGTGGTTTGGCCGCAGGTGGAAGCCCTGCTGATGACACCGATCAGCGCCCACGCGCTGTTCGCCAAACCGTTGGTGGTTGCCCCGGATTCGATCATGGCAGTGGAAGTGCTCAGCCGCAGCGATGCCAACGGCGTATTGTGGTGCGACGGCCGCCGCAGCTTGGAGCTGCCGCCCGGTTCCCGGATCGAAGTGACCCGCTCCAACAAACCCGTGCGGCTGGCCCGCACCCGGAGAACGCCGTTCTCGGAGCGTTTGGTCCGCAAATTTGAACTACCGACGTCGGGATGGCGCGGCCCCGTCAGCCCCTCGGAAGAACAACCGCCGACCTCGTCCCTGCCTACCGTGCGAACAGTGGAACCACGTTACGCCCAGCCAAGCCAGGAGGCGCCAAAGTGATCGAAGAAATCCGGATCCGCAACCTGGGCGTCATCACCGAGGCCACGCTTCCGTTGGGGCCGGGCCTGTCGGTGGTGACGGGCGAGACCGGAGCCGGCAAGACCATGGTGGTCACCGCGCTTGGCCTGCTGCTGGGAGCCCGCGCCGACGCCGGGGCCGTGCGGACCGGGGCACCCAACGCCGTGACCGAGGCCGTGGTTCGGCTTGCCGCGGGAAGTCCTGCCCTGGCCCGCGCCGGTGAAGCGGGGGCGGACATCGACGAGTTCGACGGCGGAGCCGAACTGATGCTCGCCCGTACGGTGAACGCCGACGGCCGCAGCCGCGCGCACGTCGGCGGCCGGGGAGCGCCGGTGGGAACGCTGGCCGAAATAGGCGGTCACCTGGTGGCGGTCCACGGCCAAACAGACCAGCTGCGGCTCAAGAGCCAGCAGGCGCAGCGGGAAGCGCTGGACAAGTTCGCCGGTGAAGCCCTCACCACGGCGCTGTCCGGTTACGCGGCATCGTTCGCCCGGTGGAAGGAAGCCAACGCCGAGCTGGAGACCCTGCGCACCGAAGCCCGCGAACGGCTGCGCGAAGCCGAGGCGCTGCAGCAGGCACTGGAGGAAATTGACGGGCTGGACCCCCAGCCCGGTGAAGACGACGCCCTCAAGGCCGAAGCCGTGAAGCTGGCGAACGTCGAGGAACTGCGGGCTGCTGCCACTTTGGCGCACCAGGCACTCGTGGCCGAGGAGTACACCGACTCTCCGGACGCGACGGCCCTGGTGGACGCTGCGAAGCGGTCGCTGGAGCAGGTCCAGGACGAAGACGCCGAACTGGGCCGCGCTGCGGCCCGGCTGGCCGAAGTCGGAATCATCCTGGCCGACGTCGCCGCGGAGTTGGCGAGCTACGGCGCCTCGCTGGACAGCGAGGGCCCGGGCAGGCTGGAAGAGGTCGAAGCGCGCCGGGCCGACCTGGCACGGCTTGTGCGCAAATACGCGCCCAGCATCGACGAAGTGCTCGAGTGGGCCGTTCAGGCCCGCAGCCGCCTGGAGGACCTGACCGACGACTCCAGCCGGATCGAGCGGTTGGAGGCGGAAATCGCCGAACTGGACTCCGCCTTGGCGGTCCAGTCCGCCGCCGTGACGGCGCTGCGGCGTGAAGCCGCTGCCGAACTTGGCCGCCGGGTCGGCGCAGAACTGTCGGCCCTTGCCATGGCCGAGGCCGAACTGTTGATCGATATCGAACCGGCGCCCGCCCTGACGGTGCACGGCGCCGACGTCATCACGTTCTTGCTGAAGCCGCACCGGGGCGCCCCGCCGCGCCCGCTCGGCAAGGGTGCCTCCGGCGGTGAACTGTCCCGCGTGATGCTGGCCATCGAAGTGGTGCTGGCGGAGGTGGATCCCGTGCCCACCTTCGTCTTCGATGAAGTCGATGCCGGCGTCGGCGGCAAGGCAGCCGTCGAGATCGGCCGTCGCCTGGCCATGCTGGGCCGCTATGTGCAGGTCATCGTGGTGACGCACCTGCCGCAGGTGGCGGCCTTCGCCGACCAGCACATCCGCGTGATCAAGACGGCTGGCGGGGACGACGGCGGAATGACCGCCAGTGACGTCCGGTTGCTCGACGACGAGGAACGGGTGACCGAACTGGCCCGCATGCTTGCGGGCCAGGAAGAATCCCATTCCGCCCGGGCCCACGCCCAGGAACTGATCGATGGAGCGAGGGCGCTGTAGCATCGGCTACAGGCACGACCAGCCCCGCCGCCGGCGGGGGAGGAGTTGACCGGACGGTGTGTGTTCGCACACCCGGCAGCGGTCGGAACGGCCTTGAGATCCGAGGGCGTCCAGAAAGGTGATAGGCTCGAATTCCGTGGTGCAGCGAACTAATTCCCGGTTTTCCAAGTCGTCCAAGACGACCAAACATATCTTCGTCACCGGCGGCGTGGCGTCCTCGCTCGGGAAGGGACTGACGGCTTCAAGCCTCGGCCACCTGCTCCGTGCCCGCGGCCTCTCCGTGACGATGCAGAAGCTCGATCCCTATCTGAACGTGGATCCGGGCACGATGAATCCCTTCCAGCACGGTGAAGTCTTCGTCACGGACGACGGCGCGGAAACCGATCTGGATATCGGACACTACGAGCGGTTCCTGGACGAGAACCTGGACGGCTCGGCAAACGTGACCACCGGCCAGGTTTACTCCACGGTGATCGCCAAGGAACGCCGCGGCGAATACCTCGGCGACACCGTTCAGGTCATCCCGCACATCACCGACGAGATCAAGCGCCGCATGCGCCTGCCCGCCGAGCCTGTCGCGGGTAAGAAGGTTCCGGACGTGATCATCACCGAGATCGGCGGCACCGTCGGCGACATCGAGTCGCAGCCGTTCCTCGAATCCGCCCGCCAGGTCCGCCAGGACGTCGGGAGGAACAACGTGTTCTTCCTCCATGTCTCGCTGGTGCCGTACATCGGCCCGTCGCATGAGTTGAAGACCAAGCCGACACAGCATTCCGTCGCCGCGCTTCGCTCCATCGGCATCCAGCCGGACGCCATCGTCATCCGGTCCGACCGGGAAGTCCCCGCGGCGATGCGGGAGAAAATCGGCCGCATGTGCGACGTGGACATCGACGCAGTCATTGGCTGCCCGGACGCGCCGAGCATCTACGACATCCCCAAGACCCTGCACTCGCAGAACCTGGACGCGTACATCGTGCAGCACCTTGACCTGAAGTTTAAGGATGTCAACTGGACGAAGTGGGACCGACTGCTGTCGGCGGTCCACAACCCGAAGCACCACGTCGAGGTGGCGCTGGTGGGCAAGTACATCGACCTGCCCGACGCCTACCTGTCGGTGACCGAAGCGCTGCGCGCCGGCGGCTTCGCCAACCAGACCCGGGTGAAGATCCGTTGGGTTCCCTCGGACGACTGCGCCACCGAAGAGGGCGCGGCCGCCGCACTCGCCGGCGTGCACGCCATGTGCGTGCCCGGCGGCTTCGGCATCCGTGGCCTGGAGGGCAAGCTCGGCGCACTCAGGTACGCCCGCGAACACAAGCTGCCCACCCTTGGGCTGTGCCTGGGCCTGCAGTCGATGGTGATGGAGTACGCCCGCAACATCGTGGGACTGGAAGACGCTTCGTCCACCGAGTTTGATCCGGACACCAAGCACCCGGTGATCGCCACCATGGCCGAGCAGCTGGACATCGTCGACGGCAAGGGCGATTTGGGCGGCACCATGCGCCTGGGCCTGTACGAGGCAGCGCTGCAGTCCGGTTCGGTCGTTGCAGAGACCTACGGCAGCACCAAGGTCAGCGAACGTCACCGTCATCGCTACGAGGTCAACAACGAATACCGCGACCAGCTGGCTGCGGCGGGCCTGGTTTTCTCGGGTACCTCCCCGGACGGCAAGCTGGTGGAGTTCGTTGAACTGCCCCGTGACGTGCACCCGTACTACGTCTCCACCCAGGCGCATCCGGAACTCAGCTCGCGCCCCACGCGGCCGCACCCGCTGTTCGCAGGCCTCGTTGCCGCCGCCCTGGAACATGGCAAGGCCAAGACACCGGCAAAGTCCGGAGCCTGAGTGTCGGCACACCCCGAGGCCTTCGCGGACGTCCCTGATCCGCGTCCGCTGGTCGACAGCCGTACGGTGTACCGGGGACGCATCTGGGACGTGGTCAGCGACACCTTCACCCTCGGCCCGGGTACCGGCGAGACGTTGGTGCGCGACTACATCGCACATCCGGGGGCGGTGGCCATCCTGGCGATGGACACGGCGGGACGGGTCCTGCTGCTGAGGCAGTACCGGCAGCCCACCAAGATGTCGCTGTGGGAGATCCCCGCGGGCCTGCTGGACGTGGACGGCGAGGACTTCGTGGATGCCGCGGTGCGGGAGCTTGCCGAGGAAGCGGATCTGGTGGCCGGCCGCTGGAACGTGCTGGTGGACTTTTTCAATTCGCCCGGGTCATCCAGCGAGGCGATCCGGATCTACCTGGCCCGTGACCTCTCGGAGGTTCCGGAAGCCGAGCGGCATCAGCGCACCGATGAGGAAGCCGAGATCGAGCACCTCTGGGTGGATCTGGACGACGCGGTGGACGCGGTCATGGCCGGACGGCTGCACAATCCGTCGGCCGTGACCGGGGTGCTCGCCGCCGCCAGGGCTGCCGCCACCGGCTTCGAGGACCTGCGCCCGGCAGATGCTCCATGGCCCGAGCATCCCAGCCGGCGCCCGGACGGTGCAGCTGGAACCGGCCGGGACTGATCCGCCATCGCGTCCGTGCAGGCCCCGTCAGCCAAAGGAGACGAATTCACCGCGACGCCGCTGGGCCGCGCCGCAGGTGACTACTTGCAGCACATGGCGGTGGAACGCGGGCTGGCGGCCAACACCGTAGCGGCCTACCGCAGGGACCTGGGCCGTTACCTGCGTTTCCTGCAGGCGCGCGGGGTTGGCGAGCCGGCCGTGGTGACCCGGCACGATGTCACGGCGTTTGCCCAAGCCATCACCGATGGGTCCGACGGCGCCGCCGCGCTGAGCGTCAGGTCCGCGGCGCGGACCATCGTGGCCGTGCGGGGGCTGCATAAGTTTTGGACGCTTGAAGGGATCACGGAAACCGACCCCGCCACTGACGTGCACCCGCCGATGCCCGGCAAGCGCCTGCCGAAGGCGATTTCCGTAGCCGCTGTGACCCGGATCCTCGAGTCGGCCGGGGCAGACACCCCCACCGGGCTGCGCGACCGGGCGCTCTTGGAGTTCCTGTACGCGACCGGCGCGCGGATCAGCGAAGCGGTTGGCCTGGACGTCGACGATGTCAGCGTCGAACCGCAAGGCGACGGTCCCGCCGTCGTCCGCCTGTTCGGGAAAGGGTCCAAGGAGCGGCTGGTGCCGCTGGGCTCCTTCGCTGCCCAGGCGGCGGACGCGTACCTGGTCCGGGGACGCCCGGCTCTGGCCGCGAAGGGACTCGGCACACCGGCGTTGTTCCTGAACGCCCGCGGCGGCCGGCTGAGCCGCCAAAGCGCCTGGACCATTTTAAAGACTGCCGCGGAGAAGGCCGGGATCGCCCAGCCCGTTTCTCCCCACACCCTGCGGCACTCCTTCGCCACCCACCTGCTGGAGGGCGGCGCGGACGTCCGGGTGGTGCAGGAGCTGCTGGGCCACGCGTCCGTCACCACGACGCAGATCTACACGCTCGTCACCGCCGATACCCTGCGCGAGGTTTACGCGGCGGCGCATCCGCGGGCCCGGGGCTGACGGGTATCCGCGGAGCGCGGGTTCGCCGCAGCGGAACATAACCCCCGGAGCCATGGCGCCGGGTTAGACTCGCTGCCATGACTGTCGCCGTTGCCCTGTGCTTCCTGCTCCGGGAGGAGGACGGGCGCCGTTACGTGCTCCTCGGCCGGAAGAAGACCGGGTTCGGCACCGGGAAGGTCGTGGGGGTCGGCGGCAAGGTGGAGCCGGGGGAGGGCGACGACGATGCAGCCTGCCGGGAGATGCAGGAAGAGACCGGAGTACGCGTCGGGCCCGAGGCGCTGGAGCAGGCCGGACGGATTTTCTTCGATTTCCCGGAACAGCCCGCGTGGAACATGGACACCGCGCTCTTCGTGGCCCGGCGGTGGGAGGGCGACCCGGTCGAGTCTGCGGAAATTGCCCCGGCCTGGTACCGCGTGGACCGGCTGCCGCTGGGGCAGATGTGGCAGGACGCCGGCCATTGGCTGCCGCTGGCGCTGTCGGGGCAGCGGCCGCGGCTGCGGGTGCTGATGCAGCCGGATAACGAAACAGTGGCCGGCGTCGAGAATCTCGACACCGGCCACCGCGTGGCTTGGCAGACTTAGCGTCCCAGCTCCCGCTGGGCGGGCCCGTTGTATTCACTGAGCGGACGGATCAGCGAGTTCGACTCCAGCTGCTCCATGATGTGCGCGGTCCAGCCGGTGATCCGGCTGGCCACGAACAGCGGAGTGAACATTTCCGTGTCGAACCCCATCAGGTGGTAGGTGGGGCCGGCGGGGTAGTCCAGGTTCGGCTTGATGTCCTTCGCCTCGGCCATCGCGTGCTCCAGGCCGTCGTACAGGCCGAGGATTTCGGGGCGGCCGTAGTGGTCGATCATCTTGTCGAGGGCGGCCTTCATGGTCGGCACGCGGGAATCACCGTGCTTGTAGACCCGGTGGCCGAAGCCCATCACCTTCTTCTTTTCCGCCAGGGCCTGCTCCATCCAGGTCCGGGCCCGGGCGGCGGCCTCCTCGCGGGTTTCGTCGGTGCGGATGCCGATTTGTTCGAAGGTGTGCATCACCGCTTCGTTGGCGCCGCCGTGCAGCGGGCCTTTCAGCGCGCCGATGGCACCGGTGACGGCCGAGTGCAGGTCGGACAGCGTGGAGGTGATGACCCGGGCGGTGAAGGTGGAGGCGTTGAACGAGTGTTCGGCGTACAGGATCATGGAGACGTTGAACGCCTCCACGACCTCGGGGGCTGCCTCCTCGCCGAAAGCCATCCAGAGGAAGTTCGCCGCGTAGCCCAGGTCTTCGCGCGGTTCCACCAGGTCCTGGCCGCGGCGCCTGCGCTGGTCGTAGGCCACGACCGCCGGGAAGGCCGCAAACAACTCCAGGGCCTTGGCCATGTTCGCCTTCGGCGACGAATCCTCGGCCAGCCGGTGGCGGGCGCCGATCACGCTGGCCGCGGTCCGGCAGACGTCCATCGGGTGGGCTTCAACCGGCAGCGAATCGATGACCGACTTCACCACCGGATCCAGTGCGCGGCCGCCGCGTTCGGCCGCGGTGAAGTCCCGCAGCTGGTCCGCGTCGGGCAACTCTGAGTTCCACAGCAGATACGCCACCTCTTCGAAGCTGCAGTGCGCGGCCAGGTCCTGGACCGGGTATCCGCGGTACAGCAGCGAGTTGGTCTCCGCGTTGACCTTGGAGATCTTCGTGGTGTCGACGACGACGCCGGCCAGCCCCTTGCGGATCTGCGGTGCTTCGGTTGATGCATCGGTGCTCATGGCGACTCCTATGTCTTGTGGTCAGTGCCGGCCGGGCACCGGGAAATTGAATACAGAGGTGTCGAATTGGTTATACGCCTCATAATCCACCAATTCGTACAAACGCGCACGGGTGAGCATGTCCGCGACCTGCGATTGCTGGGTCCCGTCGGCCTTGATGGCGTCGAGGGTCCGCTCGGCCGCGCCCATGGCGCTGCGCAGCAGGGTGACCGGATAGATCACCATGGTGACCCCGGCGGACGACAGCTGGTCCGCGGTGAACAGGTCGCTCTTGCCGAACTCGGTCATGTTGGCCAGCACGGGCACGTCGACTGCTTCGCGGATGGCAGCGAATTCCTCCAGTGTCCTCATGGCTTCCGGGAAGATGGCGTCGGCGCCGGCGTCGACCAGCGCGCGGGCACGGTCCTGGGCGGCAGCCAGGCCGTCGACGGCTCGGATATCGGTCCGCGCCATGATCAGGAAGTTTTCGTCCCGGCGGGCGTCCGCGGCGGCGCGGATCCGCTTGCTCGCGGTCTCCAGGTCCACCACGTTCTTGCCGTCCAGGTGGCCGCAGCGCTTGGGATTGAACTGGTCCTCGATGTGGCAGCCGGCCAGGCCCGCGTTCTCCAGCTCCTGGATGGTGCGGGCCACGTTCATGGGTTCGCCGAAGCCGGTGTCGGCGTCCACCAGGGCCGGCAGGTCGGTCATCCGCGCGATTTGGCCGGCCCGGGCAGCGACTTCGGTCAGCGTGGTCAGGCCGATGTCCGGCAATCCCAGGTCGTTGGCCAGCACGGCGCCGGAGATGTACACGCCGTCGAACCCCTTCTCCTGGATCAGCCGCGCCGAGAGGGGATTGAACGCGCCGGGGAACTGCTGCAGCTCCCCGGAAGCCAGCCCCTCGCGCAGTGTCCGGCGCTTCTGCTCCGGGGTGGTCGCAGAGTAAAGCATTTAGAACAGCCCCTTCGGTCCGGCCGCGAGGTCGATGACCCCGCCGGCTGCCTGGATATTCAGCTGGTCGAGCTCACCGGCGGCGAGTTCGGGCAGGCGCTCGGCGGCGGCCAGGAACCTGTCGATTTCGGCATCGTCAACGATTCCAGCCGCCAGCGTACGCAGCTTGTTGACGTACTGTTCCCGCGCGAACGGGCGGGCGCCCAGCGGGTGGGCATCGGCCACGGCGATGTCGTCGGTGATGACCGTGCCGTCGGCCAGGGTGATCTCCACGGAGCCGCCGAATGCCTTCTCGGAGACGTCCAGCGAATGGTAGCGGCGGGTCCACTCGGGGTCTTCTTCGGTGGTGACCTTCTGCCACAGCGCCACGGTGTCCGGTCGGGCGGCCCGCTCGGGGGCGTACGAGTCAACGTGGTGCCAGGCGCCGTCCTGCAGCGCCACGGTAAAGATGTACGGGATCGAGTGGTCCAGTGTTTCGCGGGACGCCGCGGGGCTGTACTTCTGCGGATCGTTCGCGCCGGAACCAATCACGTAGTGCGTGTGGTGGCTGGTCTTGATCAGCACCGACTTCACGTTCTCGGCGCGGGTGGCTTCCGGGTGCGCGCGGTGCAGCTTGCGGGCCAGGTCGATCCAGGCCTGGGCCTGGTACTCGGCCGAGTGCTCCTTCGTGTAGGTGTCCAGGATGGCGCGCTTGGGCTCGCCCGGGGCCGGCAGCGGGACGTCGTAGGAGGCGTCGGGGCCGTCCAGGAGCCAGGCGATGACTCCGTCCTCGCCCTCGTAGATCGGCACGGGAGAGGTCTGTCCGCGCATGGCCCGGTCCACGGCTTCCACGGCCATCTTGCCGGCGAAGGCCGGTGCGTGGGCTTTCCAGGTGGAGATTTCGCCCTTGCGGGATTGGCGCGTCGCCGTCGTCGTGTGGAGCGCCTGGCCGACAGCCTGGAAGATGGTCTCCACGTCCAGGCCCAGCAGCGTGCCGATGCCGGCGGCGGCCGACGGGCCCAAATGGGCAACATGGTCGATCTTGTGCTTGTGCAGGCAGATGGCCTTGACCAGGTCCACCTGGATCTCGTAACCGGTGGCGATGCCGCGCATCAAATCCCGGCCACCCGCGCCGACGTGCTGGGCCACCGCGAGGATCGGCGGGATATTGTCGCCCGGGTGCGAGTAGTCGGCGGCCAGGAACGTGTCGTGGTAATCCAGTTCGCGCACGGCCACGCCGTTGGCCCAGGCCGCCCACTCCGGGGAGGTTTTCCCGGCGACGCCGAAGACCCCGGCGCCCTTGCCGCCGCCGGAGACCGGGTGGCTCAGCGCCTGCGCCCGTGCGGCGATAATCGGCCCGCGGTTCAGGGAGGCGACCGCCACCGAGGCATTGTCGATGATCCGGTTGATGACCATCTCGGCTACGTCGTCGGTAACCTCCACCGGGTCGGTGGCTACCCGGGCAATCTTCTGGGCTAGCTGGTCCTCGCGCGGCAGGTTCTCTTCGCTGCGGTAGACGCGAACGTGGTGCTTGACGGTCATTCAGGCTGTCCTCTCGGCTGGCAGGTCGATCCGGTGTTTCGGATCGGTGGTCTTGAAGTGTTCAAGGCTCTGGTGGAGATGGATGCGGGTGGCCGCGGCTGCCACCTGGCTGTCGCCGTCTGCGATGGCGCCGGCGATATTGGCGTGTTCGGCCGCCGACGCCAGCAGGCGGGCCGGGTTGTCCCGCGCGAGCCGGCGGATCCTCACCAAGTGGACGCGCAGGTTGGCCATCGCTTGGCGGAGGTAGGTGTTGGCAGCGGCGCGGTCCACTGCGGCGTCCAGCCTGCCGGCCAGCTCGTAGTATGCCCGGGGATCCGGCACGGCGCCGCGCATGGCCTCGGCAGCCGCAAGGAATTCCTGCTGCAGCCGCCGGAATTCGGCCGGTTCGCCGCGTTTGGCGGCCAAAGCCGTCGCCTGGCACTCCAACGCCGTGCGCAGTTCGAAGAGCTCGGTGACGTTCTCCAGCGAGACATCGGCGACGACGACCCCGCGTCCGGTGTGGGGCGTCGTCAGCCCTTCCGCGGTCAGCCGGCCCAACGCCTCGCGGAGCGGGGTGCGGGAGATGCCCAGCCGGGCGGCCTGTTCCACCTCGGCCAGGACGGTACCCGGAGGCAGCCGCCATTCCACAATGTCCTCGCGCAGCGACCAGTACGCCCGTTCGCCGGCACGCAAGTTCTGCTTCATGGTGCCAGTGTATACACAGTTGCGTCAGTCGTGCGTGAAAAGCGGAAAAAGCGCCGAGTTTGTATACATCGGTGCGCCGCCGGGCTCTCGAAGCGGGTCTTTTACCCCGCCCAGGGCGCTGAACCTTAGACCTCTACTTGAAGCTAAAGGCTCGCCGGTCATCAGCCGCCTTTCGATCGATAACAGGACGGTCACTGTAACCTTGTCAGGAAGAAGAACGGCAGCGAAACGATGGAAGCTGGGTTAGATACGTGAGCAGCGAACAAGGTTCGACAACCACTCTGCGGCAAGCGGACGAGGATGTCCTGGGCCCGACCGGGCGGCCGCTGACCGAGTTCCCAGAACCGCCCGTCCTGACGTCCCATGGTCCCGCGCGAATCGTGGCCATGGTCAACCAAAAGGGCGGGGTCGGCAAGACCACGTCCACCATCAACCTCGGCGCAGCCCTGGCCGAGGTCGGCCGCAAGGTCCTGCTGGTCGATTTCGACCCGCAGGGCGCCCTGTCCGCGGGGCTGGGCACCAATCCGCATGAGTTGGACCTGACCGTCTACAACGTGCTGATGGACCGCAAGACCGACATCCGCGAGGCGATCCAAGCCACGGACGTGGAAAACATCGACCTGCTGCCGGCCAACATCGACCTCTCGGCCGCGGAGGTGCAACTGGTCAACGAGGTGGCGCGCGAACAGGTTTTGGCCCACGCGCTGCGCAAGGTCGAGGACGACTACGACGTCATCCTGATTGACTGCCAGCCCTCGCTGGGCCTGCTGACCGTTAACGCGCTCACCGCAGCCCACGGCGTGATCATTCCGCTCATCTGCGAGTTCTTCGCCCTGCGCGCGGTGGCGCTGTTGGTGGAGACCATCGAAAAGGTCCAGGACCGGCTGAACCCGCGCCTGCAGATCGACGGCGTGTTGGCCACGATGTACGATGCCCGCACCCTGCACAGCCGCGAGGTCATCGGCCGGCTGCTGGAAGCGTTCGGCGACAAGGTCTTCGAAACCGTGATTAAGCGCACCATCAAGTTCGCCGATGCCACCGTCGCCGCCGAACCGATCACCAGCTACGCGGGCAACCACGCCGGCGCGACCGCCTACCGCGACCTGGCCAAGGAGCTCATCGCCCGCGGCGGCGCCCCCTGATGAGGCCGGCGCCGGCAGGGACAGTCCCGGCAGGGACGGTGCCGGCGGGCGGTGCCCCGGCACGGCAGGACTCCGTGACCGGCGTCCAGGAGGGCGACCGGAAGCCGGCGGGCTTCGCCGTCACCCTGGACAATTTCAGCGGGCCGTTCGATTTGCTGCTGGGGCTGATTTCCAAGCACGAACTGGACATCACGGAAGTGGCGCTTGCCCGCGTCACCGACGAGTTCATCTCCTACATCCGCCGCCTGCAGGCCGACGGCAACGACAAGGCCCTGGACGAAGCCAGCGAGTTCCTCGTGATCGCGGCGACCCTGCTGGACCTGAAGGCCGCCCGGCTGCTGCCTACCGGCGAGGTGGAGGACGACGAGGACATCGCCCTGCTCGAGGCCCGGGACCTGCTCTTCGCCCGGCTGCTGCAGTACAAGGCCTTCAAGGAAATCGCGGCCCTGCTGGGCCAGCGCCTGGCCCGGGAGGCAGAACGCTTCCCGCGGCAGGTTGCGCTGGAGCCGCAGTTCGCGGCGCTGCTGCCCGAGCTCGTGTGGCGCACGCCGCTGGCGGAGTTTGCCGCCCTTGCGGCCAAAGCACTGGAGCCCAAGGAGCCCGCGCCGACCCAGGTGGGGCTCGCGCACCTGCATGCGCCGCCGGTCAGCGTGAAGGAGCAGGCGGCCATCCTTGGGGCACGCCTGCAGGCGGGCCGGCCGCTGTCGTTCCGTGCGCTCACCGATGACGCGGACGGCGCGCTGGTGGTGGTTGCGCGGTTCCTGGCGCTGTTGGAGATGTTCCGCGACGGCGTCATCGCGTTCGACCAGGTTGCGCCGCTCGGCGAGCTGACGGTCCGCTGGACCGGCCCGGATACGGATTGGACCGGCGATAGCCTCAGCGAAGAATATGACAACGCACCGGCGGCCGACACGGCCACGGACGGAACGGAGGGACGCGATGACTGATCCGCTGGAGGAATCGGCCGGGCCCCGGATCGACGTGGAGGCGTTGCCGGGCGGTGCCCGCGCCGCCTTGGAAGCGGTCCTGATGGTGATCGACGAACCGGCCACCGATGTTGAATTGGCCACAGCACTGGCCCTGCCGGTGGACACCGTCCGGGCCCTGCTGCTGGACCTGCAGCAGGATTACGACGGCGGTGCACCCGGCAGGCCCGCCGCGGAGCCGCGGGGCTTTGAGCTGCGCAACATCGCCGGCGGTTGGCGGATCTTTTCGCGCAGTGATTTCGCGCCGCTGGTGTCCCGCTTCGTGCTGGAAGGCCAGACCGCGCGGTTGACCCAGGCCGCGTTGGAGACGCTGGCCGTCATCGCGTACCGGCAGCCGGTCTCGCGGGCCCGCGTTTCGGCGATTCGAGGGGTCAATGTCGATTCCGTGGTTCGTACACTGACTCAGCGCGGACTCATCGAGGATTCCGGCACCGATCCGGAGACCGGAGCCATCCTGTACCGGACCACCTCTTATTTTCTGGAAAGATTGGGGATAGGAAGCATCGGCGAACTGCCGGAGATCGCCCCGCATCTGCCGGGGCTGGAAAACCTGTCCGAGTACGACGACGCTTCGCTCTAGGCTGCCGGCCTCCGGCAGCAGCAGACCATTGCAGTAGTTTCCACGGGTAAGGATCCACCATGACACAACCGCCTCGTTCCGGTTCCGGACGGAACAACCCCCGCGGCGGAAAACGTCCGGGCGACGGCCGCCGGCCGGACGATGCTGAGCGCCGTCCGCAGGGCGGTTCCGCCCAGGGACGCGGCCGGCCCGGTCAGGGGTCCGGCGGCGCTGGCCGGACCGGTGCCGGCAAGCCGGGCGGCGACCGTTTCGGCGCGGCCGGACGGGACCAGGGCCGTAACGAGTTCGGCAAGAGCTCCGGTCAGCCGGGAGCCCGCCGCGGTCCGGCCGACCCCGGCGCGGCCAAGCACGGCAGCCGCAAGCCGTCGACGGCCGGTCCGGGCGCAGGAAAGCCAGGCAAACCGGCCGGCGGCAAGGCCGCAGGCAAGGCAGCGGGCAAGGCCGGTGCCGGCAAGTCACGCGGCGGGAAGCCGCAGCGACCCGCCGGCCCGCAGCCCTTCGGGCGGGAGCGCTTCGGCCAGAACCTCGGACCGGTCAGCCGTCCGGGCCGTCCCTCGCGGGCGGGAGCGGGAGCGTCCTCCGAGCTGCACGATCCCGAGGGAGTGCGCCTGCAGAAGGTCCTCGCCGGGGCCGGTGTGGCCTCCCGCCGCGTGTGCGAAGAATTGATCCAGGCCGGACGGGTCGAAGTGGACGGCGTGGTCGTGCGCGAACTCGGCGTGCGCGTCGACCCGTCCCGCGCCGTGATCCATGTGGACGGTATCCGCGTCCAGATGGACGAAACGCTCACGTACCTGGTCTTTAACAAGCCCAAGGGCGTCGTCTCCACCATGGAGGATCCGGAAGGACGCCCCTGCATCAGCGACTACCTCAAGCCGCAACAGGGCCAGCGGCTGTTCCACGTGGGCCGGCTGGACCAGGCCACCGAAGGCCTGCTGCTGCTGACCAACGACGGCGAACTCGCCAACCGCCTCACCCACCCGTCCTACGAGGTCCCCAAAACGTACCTGGTGCAGGTCCGCGGGCCCATGCCGCACGGCGTCGGGGCGCGGATGAAATCCGGAATCGAACTGGAAGACGGCGTGTCGTCGGTCGATTCGTTCAAGCTGGTCGACTCCACGCCGGGACATGTCCTGGTGGAAGTCGTGCTGCATTCGGGCAAGAACCGCGTCGTGCGCCGGTTGTTCGACGCCGTCGGCCACCCCGTGGAACGGCTCGTCCGGATCCAGTTCGGCCCCATCCGGCTGGGTGATCAGCGACAGGGCAGCATCCGCGCCCTGGGCCGCCAGGAAGCAGGGCATCTGCTGGCCTTGGTGGGGATGTAGCCGGTGAACCCAGCACACGCGCAGGCCACCCATCTGTCCGGTCCGGTCCTGGTGATCGGGACCGGGCTGCTCGGAGCCAGCATCGGGCTTGGCCTGCGTGCCCGCGGTATCGATGTCCTGCTCTCGGACCCGTCGCCGTCGGCCCAGGCCGTGGCGCAGGACATCGGTGCCGGACGGATCCTGCCCGCCGGGGAGAGGGTGGAACCCCAGCTGGTCGTCGTCGCGGCGCCGCCGGACGTCACCGCCGCCGTCGTGTCGCGGGCCCTGCGCGACTACCCGGACGCCGTCGTCGTGGATATTGCCAGCGTCAAGACGGCCGTCTTCGAGGCGCTGGCCAAGGATCCGGACCTGGGGGAGGCGGACCTTGGCCGTTACGTGGGCACCCACCCGATGGCGGGACGGGAAAAGTCCGGCCCGGTCGCTGCCCGCGGCGAGATCTTCACGTCGATGCCGTGGGTCCTGTGCCCGTCGGAGTTGTCCCTGCCGGGTGCGGTGAAGACCGCACACGCGCTGGCGATCGACCTGGGCGCGGTGGTTTCCCACATGTCGGCCGACGAACATGACGCCTCCGTGGCGTTGATCTCGCACCTGCCGCAGGTGATGTCGTCGCTGCTGGCCAGCCGGCTGCAGGACACGCCGGCGCACGCCTTGTCCCTTTCCGGCCAGGGCCTGCGCGACGTCACCCGGATCGCCGCCAGCGACCCGGCGTTGTGGGTGCAGATCCTCGGCGCGAACGCGTCCCGGCTCGTGCACATCCTGTACGGCGTCCGCGAGGACCTGGAACGGCTGATCACGACGCTTGAGCACCCCGAGGCCGACGGCTCCCGGTTGGACCTGGCCCAGCTGATCAGCGAGGGCAACGCCGGCCAGGCACGGATACCCGGCAAGCACGGTGCCCCTCCGCAGGCGTTCGCGTGGCTGACCGTCCTGGTCGACGATACGCCGGGCCAAATCGCCCGCCTGCTCACCGAGATCGGCGAGGTGGGCATCAACCTGGAAGACCTGCGCCTGGAGCACTCGGCCGGCCAGCCGGTGGGGCTGGCCGAGCTCGCCGTGCTGCCCGGCAAGCGGCACGAATTGATTGATTATTTGACCTCACACGGATGGAAGGTTGTGCAATGAGCGCGGCGGAAGTGGATATGGCTCGTTACCGGCAGGGCAAGGCGCTGGTGGTTGCCATCGACGGGCCGTCGGGCTCCGGAAAGTCGTCCGTCAGCAAGGAAGCCGCCCGCCGGCTGCACGCGTCCTATCTCGACACCGGCGCCATGTACCGGGCCGTGACCTGGTACTGCGTCAACACCGGTGTGGACCTGGCGGATGCGGCGGCCGTCGAGCAGGCCAGCAAGGACGTCGACCTGCAGATCAGCACCCATCCCGACGACGAGTATGTGCGCATCGGCTCGACGGACATCACCGACGAGATCCGCGAGCCGTCAATCTCCGCATCCGTGAGCGCCGTGGCCACCACGCTGGGAGCGCGGGCCGAGCTGGTCCGGCGGCAGCAGCAGATCATCGCCGATTCCGGCCGCCGGATCGTTGCCGAGGGCCGCGATATCACCACGGTGGTTGCTCCCGACGCCGAGGTGCGGCTGCTGCTGACCGCCAGCGAAGAGGCGAGGCTGCGCCGGCGCGGCCTCCAGCTGGGCGGGACGCAGAGCGACGCCGACCTGCACGAGCAGGTGCTGGCCCGCGACGCGAAGGATTCGACGGTCGTGAACTTCTCCGAGGCCGCCGACGGCGTCTTCACCGTGGACTCCTCCGATCTTGATTTCGAACAAACCGTCGAAGCGGTGCTCGCCGTCGTGCGGCATGCCGCCCACTGAACCAGCCGGCGCCGGCACCGGCGCGGGTCACCGGCGGCAGCGGGATGCCATCCCTCGCCGCGGCCGCGTTTTCCACGTGGCGTTCGTCTCCCCGGAGACCTGCCGGCGGCTGCCCTCGGTGTCCGGCCGTGTTTCAATGGACACTGCAGCCGAAGAGATCCGCCGGCAGCTGTCCGGCCATTGCCGGCACAGCGTGGCGTTTACCGGGCAGCCGCTTCCGGCCAACCACGCCCGCGACGACAATCGGCTTGCTGCCTACCCAGAAGGAACAGACGATGAGTGACACCCAGCCCGGATCCTCCCCGGCGGACCGGCCGGCCGACGAGGAATACCGTCCGGCGGGCGAGGACCAGATCGCCGAGCACATGCTTGAGCTCGATGACGCCGAAGCCGAATTGCGCGCCGCTTCGCTGCGCGCCGGCCTGGCCGACTACGACCTTGACGACGAGGACGCCGCGCTGCTGGCCGCGGCCGGAGAGCCCGTCCCCGAAGACGAACCGCTGCGGGTGGCGCCCGTGCTGGCCATCGTCGGCCGGCCCAATGTGGGCAAGTCGACGCTGGTGAACAGGATCCTGGGCCGGCGCGAGGCAGTGGTCGAAGACACCCCCGGCGTTACCCGCGACCGGGTCTCCTACTCGGCCCACTGGAACGGACGCCCCTTCACCCTGGTGGACACCGGCGGCTGGGAGCATGATGCCCGCGGCATCCACGCCCGCGTCGCCGACCAGGCCGAAATCGCGGTGGACATGGCCGATGCCGTCCTGCTGGTCGTCGACGCCAACGTGGGGGCCACAGCCACCGACGAAGCAGTGGTGAAGATGCTCCGGCGCAAGAAGAAGCCGGTCATCCTCGTGGCCAACAAGGTGGACGACATGGCCCAGGAAGCCGAAGCCGCCACCCTCTGGGGCCTTGGTTTCGGCGAGCCCTATCCCGTATCGGCACTGCACGGCCGTGGTACGGCCGACATGTTGGACGCCGTCATGGAGGTGCTGCCGGAGTTCTCCGCGTACGGGGGACTGGAACGCACCGGGGGGCCCCGCCGGGTGGCGCTGATCGGCCGCCCGAACGTGGGCAAATCGTCGCTGCTGAACAAGCTGGCCGGCAGCGAGCGGGTAGTGGTCGACTCGATCGCCGGCACCACGCGCGATCCGGTCGACGAAATGATCGAACTGGGCGGACGCACGTGGCGCTTCGTCGACACGGCCGGGATCCGCCGCCGCGTGCACATGCAGCAAGGTGCCGACTTCTATGCTTCGCTCCGCACGCAGGCAGCGCTCGAAAAGGCGGAGGTCGCCGTCGTGCTGTTGGCCGTGGACGAAGTGCTCAGCGAGCAGGATGTGCGCATCCTGCAGCTGGCCATCGATTCCGGCCGGGCGCTGGTGCTCGCCTTCAACAAGTGGGACCTGCTGGACGACGACCGCCGCCGGTACCTCGAACGCGAGATCGAGCAGGACCTGGCCCACGTGGACTGGGCGCCCCGGGTGAACATCTCGGCCAAGACCGGCTGGCACAAGGACAAATTGGTCCCGGCGCTGGACCGCGCCCTCGAATCCTGGGACAAGCGCATCCCCACCGGCCGCCTCAACGCCTTCCTGGGCGAGCTGGTCGCGGCCCACCCGCACCCGGTGCGCGGCGGCAAGCAGCCGCGCATCCTGTTCGGCACGCAGGCTTCCTCCCGGCCGCCGAAGTTCGTGCTGTTCACCACCGGTTTCCTGGACCCCGGCTACCGCCGCTTCATCACCCGCCGGCTGCGTGAAACATTCGGCTTCGAAGGCACCCCGATTGAGGTCAGCATGCGGGTGCGCGAGAAGCGGTCCCGCAAGCACTGATCCGGCCCCGGCGCGCGGTCCGGGCACCGGCGCCACCGCCCCGCGGGGGCGCCGGTGGTCATGGCGCAAGGAAAAATGCTGTACAGTATTTGAGGTGGTTCCGCCGGTTGCATGAAGGCGGAACTTCGGGTTGTGGCGCAGCTTGGTAGCGCACTTGACTGGGGGTCAAGGGGTCGCAGGTTCAAATCCTGTCAACCCGACAGCAAGGGATCCGGTCCGCGAGGGCCGGGTCCCTTTTCCATTGGCTTGTGCAAGGCCCTCTATGCCTATACTTTCAGCGATGGCGGGGAACGGATCCCTGCCGCAGCAACTGGCCGTCCATGGTGCGAGAAAGGCAACCGATGAGCAATATTCCTGCCGACCTGAAGTACACAGCCGAGCATGAGTGGGTGGCTGCCGCGGACGCCGAGGGCACGGTGCGCCTGGGCATCACCGACTTCGCACAGGACGCCCTCGGCGACGTGGTCTACGTGCAGATGCCGGAAGCCGGCTCTTCCATTACCGCCAATGAGGTCATCGGCGAGGTGGAATCGACCAAGAGCGTCAGCGACATCTACGCTCCCGTCAGCGGCGAAGTCGCGGCCGTCAATGACGCGCTGGAGTCCGACCCCGCCCTGATCAACTCCGATCCGTACGGGGAGGGGTGGCTGCTGGAGGTCAAGCTTTCGGATCCGGCAGCGCTGGAGACTCTGCTCAGTGCCCCGGAGTATGAACAGCAGGTAGGCTAGGAGCTACCGGAGCCACACGACGGCCAACCGGTCCTGAACCGGTTGGCCGCTACATTTCTACGGGAGGAACTATTGATGGTGGGCGAAGCTCGTAACGCCACAAACAGCGGGAACGGCGACGGCCGGAACCCGGAGGCGAACGCGGAAACCACATCCATCTCTTTGCCGCCGCAGACGCTGGTTAACGTCGCCAAACCGAGGCTTACCTCCGAGGAGGAAGCATCGGTGCTGGCGCTGCCTGCGGGGTCGGCGCTGCTGATAGCCCACGGCGGCCCGAACGCCGGGGCGCGGTTCCTGCTGGACCAGGACGTCACCACGGCCGGCCGGCACCCGGAGGCGGACATCTTCCTTGACGACGTCACGGTGTCGCGCAAGCACGTGGAATTCCGCCGCTCCGGCGACGGCTTCATGGTGGTGGACTCCGGCAGCCTCAACGGCACCTACGTCAACAACGACCGCGTGGACAGCCTGCAGTTGCGGACAGGCAATGAGGTGCAGATCGGCAAGTTCCGCCTGACCTACTACGCAGGCACGGCGGCAAAGGGGCAGGGCTAACCTGTGCCCGGGTCCCAGCCAGCACGGCGCACCCTCGGGTCGTCCCGGGAGGGGTACCGCAGCAGCGTCCTCAATATCGGCGAGGTGCTGCAACAGCTGACCGAGGAGTTCCCGCAGATCACGGCTTCCAAGATCCGCTTCCTGGAGGAAAAAGGGCTGATCAGCCCCCAACGCACGCCGGCCGGCTACCGGAAGTACACCACCCAGGACGTTGAACGCCTCCGTTTTGTGCTGGCCCTTCAGCGCGACCAGTACCTGCCGCTCAAGGTCATCAAGGATTACCTCGACGCGATCGACCGTGGCGAGCGGCCGGAAGCCCTTCCCGGCGGCATGACCCTGGCTCCCCGGATGGTCTCGGAACCGCTGGCGGCAGAACTCAATGGACGGGGCCGGGCGCTTACGCGGGCCGAACTGCTGCAGATCAGCGGAGCCTCAGCGGAGCTCGTGGACGACCTTCTCGCCTACGGGCTGATCAACGCCCACGACGCCTGTTTCGATGAACACGCACTCAAGGTCGTGCGCGCCTGCACGCAGCTGGGCAGCCATGGGATCGAACCGCGGCACCTCCGTCCGTTCCGGGCCGCCGCGGACCGCGAGGTCGGGCTGGTGGAGCGCGCCGTGGCACCGCTGGCGTCCCGGCGCGACGTCGCCTCCCGGGCGCGTGCCGCGGAAGCCGCCAAGGAAATCAGCGATCTTTGTTTGAACCTGCACACTGCGCTGGTTCACGGGCACCTGGCCCAAATGGACCGCTGAACGGAGAAGCCATGCTCGAACTCGAGGTTGTCGGAGTCCGCATTGAACTCCCGTCGAACCAGCCGCTGGTGCTGCTCAAGGAAACCGACGGCGAACGACACATACCCATCTGGATCGGGGCGCCGGAAGCCAGCGCGATTGCGTTCGCCCAGCAGGGCATCAAACCGCCGCGCCCCATGACCCACGACCTGCTGCGCGACGTCGTCGACGTGCTCGGCCGGCGCATCACCGAAGTCCGCTTGGTGACGGTCCAGGACACCGTCTTCTTTGCCGAGCTGGTGTTCGACGGCGGGGCCACCGTCAGCTCCCGAGCCTCGGACGCCATAGCCGTGGCACTGCGCGTGCCCTGCCCGATCTACTGCGCGGACGAAGTGATGGACGAGGCCGGGGTCAAGATCGCCGAAGCGGCCGACGACGAGGAATCCGACGGCCAGGCGCAGGAGACCGCGGAGAGCCAGTTGCGCGAGTTCAGGGAATTCCTGGCCGACGTGGAGCCCGAGGACTTCGAGAAATAGCCGACGCCGGCCTCTGGCTCCGGCGCCCCGACCGCCGGTCCCGGGTCCGGGCATCCGACACGCCGCAGCAAAAAAGCCAGCGTCTTTGACCGGCGGCCCCCGCCGTTCTAACGTCGAAGCATACAGTTCCCATTGCAGCGCAGGCCAACTCAGGGCAGACTTAGACCAGACCTCTGGGCTGACTGCGATGCTCATTCCCCACAGGGAACTTCGACAAGGAGGGTTCACGTGAGTCCTAAAGGTGATGCGGGCGAGATGCCGCACGCTCTGCAGACCGGCGCTGCCATACCCGCAAGTGCCCAGGGCTTGCTGTTCACCGAAGACCTGCCCGTGCTGGACGAGGACGCCGGCTACCGCGGTCCCACAGCATGCAAGGCGGCCGGCATCACCTACCGGCAGTTGGACTACTGGGCACGCACCGGACTGGTGGAACCCGCCGTGCGCGGCGCATCGGGCTCCGGCTCCCAGCGCCTTTACAGCTTCCGCGACATCCTGGTCCTGAAAGTGGTCAAGCGCCTGCTCGACACCGGCGTCTCGCTGCAGCAGATCCGCTCCGCCGTTGGCCACCTGCGCGAACGCGGCGTGGAAGACCTGGCCCAGATCACCCTCATGAGCGACGGGGCCAGTGTCTACGAGTGCACCTCCGCAGACGAGGTCATCGACCTGGTCCAGGGCGGACAGGGCGTCTTCGGCATCGCTGTCGGCCGGGTGTGGCGGGAGGTCGAAGGCAGCCTCGCGGAGCTCCCCAGCGAACATGCCGCAGAGGAGCAGGACTTTCCCGACGACGAGCTGAGCCGCCGGCGCGCTGCGCGCAAGATCAGCTGAGCGATAACAACGGCTTAAACAGCGGGAGGGGCTCCGGGGAAACCGGAGCCCCTCCCGTACTTTAAGGTGCGATCCAGGCGGTCCCTGCCGCCGGGCCGGGACCCGCTGCCAACCGGGCCGCCAACCGGGCCGCCAGCCTGGCCGTCAGCTGGGCTGGCGGCGGAGCGCGCGGCTGCGCATCCGCCCGGAGTCGGTCAGGTTCCTGAGCAGCTCGTCGAAAAGCCCGGCCGCCTGCCGTGCCGATTCACCCGGCCACTGGTGGACGGAATGCGCGGCACCCTGGATCTGCTGCCAGTTCGCCTGCTCCGCGATGGTGGGGGAGAGCAGCAGGTCGCCGAACATGGTTTGCATTTCCGCCAGCCGGTAACCGTGCTCATTGGAGCTGGGCCGGACACGGTTGGCCACCACCCCGGCCGTCTTCAGGTCCGGGGCGAATTCTTCCCGGAACAAATCGATGGCCCGCATGGTGCGTTCGGTGCCGGCCACCGAGAAGAGGCTTGGCTCGGCCACAAGCAGCACCCGGGTGCTCGCCGTCCACGCCATGCGCGTCAGTCCGTTGAGCGACGGCGGGCAGTCGATGAGCACCAGAGAGTAATCATTCACGCGGGAGAGCACGGTGGAAAGCCTGCGCAGGTCCCGGCGGCTCAGATCGGGCCGGTCGTAGATGCCGGAGTAGGCAGAACCGATGGCGACGTCGAGAACCTTCCGCCCGGCAGCCGGCGCGCTGCCGGAATCCGCTGACGCCACCCAGCCGCTCGGGGCGACGTTGGCCCGCAGATCGGCTTTGCGCGCGTTCTTGAGGAGCCGGCCGACGTCGGTCTGGCGGGACGGCTTGACGCCGAGTCCCGTGGTCGCGTCAGCATGCGGATCCAAGTCGATGACCAGCGTGGGGATTCCCGCTGCCAGCGCCGCAGAGGCCAGGCCCAGCGTGACCGAGGTCTTGCCAACCCCGCCCTTGAGGCTGCTGATGCTCACTACTTGCACGTAAAAACCAAAACCTAACGTATCGAGTCGTGGGGCTTCTGCGCCGGACCTGTCTTCACGGCACCCTATTCATCATAAGTGGAGCGCCGCAGCACACCGTGCCACCCGCGCCGTCGGGGCGTTTCGCCGCCGGCGCCGTAACATGCGGACCGTAAGGACGGCCACAGTGCGTGATCTGTGCAACACTGGCTTGCCAGTGCAACGGGCCGTCCGTGAGACTTGGCTCACTGGAGTCCGCCGGCGCCGGCGCCGGACGGTCGTGCTTCACCCACAAAGTCCGGACCCGGCAACGATGCAGGAGTGAAATGTTCGAAAAGATCCTGGTAGCCAACCGTGGCGAAATCGCCATCAGGGCGTTCCGCGCGGCCTATGAGCTGGGCGCCAAAACCGTGGCGGTGTTCCCGTACGAGGACCGCAACTCGATCCACCGGCAAAAGGCCGACGAAGCGTATCTGATCGGCGAGCAGGGGCATCCAGTCCGGGCTTACCTCGACGTCAACGAGATCATTCGGGTCGCCAAGGAATCGGGCGCGGACGCCATCTACCCCGGCTACGGGTTCCTGTCCGAGAACCCCGAGCTGGCCCGCGCCGCTGCCGGTGCCGGCATCGCCTTTGTCGGCCCAAAGGCCGAGGTGCTGGAGCTCGCGGGGCACAAGGTCCACGCCCTGCAGGCAGCCCGCAAGGCCGGGATCCCGGTGCTGAAGTCCACCGAACCCAGTGCGGATCCGGAGAAGTTGCTGGTCGAAGCCGAGGAGATCGGCTTCCCGATCTTCGTCAAGGCAGTTGCCGGCGGCGGCGGCCGCGGCATGCGGCGGGTCGACAGCCGCAAAGAACTTCCGGACGCCCTCGCGGCTGCCATGCGGGAAGCTGACACGGCCTTCGGTGATCCCACCGTATTCCTTGAGCAGGCCGTGCTGCGGCCGCGCCACATCGAAGTGCAGATCCTGGCCGACGGTCAGGGCAACGTCATGCATCTCTTCGAACGCGACTGCTCGCTCCAGCGGCGACACCAGAAGGTCATCGAAATCGCCCCCGCACCCAACCTGGACGAGGGCATCCGGCAGGCACTGTACCGGGACGCGGTCAAGTTCGCGCAAGCGCTCGGTTACACCAATGCCGGCACGGTTGAGTTCCTGGTGGACACGGTCGGTGAACGGGCCGGGGAGCATGTCTTCATTGAGATGAACCCCCGCATCCAGGTCGAGCACACGGTGACCGAGGAGATCACCGACGTCGATCTGGTGCAGTCCCAGTTGCGCATTGCCGCTGGAGAGACCCTGGCCGACCTGGGCTTGTCCCAGCAGGCCGTGTCCGTCAACGGCACCGCCATGCAGTCCCGTATTACCACCGAGGACCCGGCCAACGGATTCCGTCCGGACGTGGGCAAGATCACCGCCTACCGGTCGGCCGGCGGCGCCGGCGTCCGGCTGGACGGGGGCACCATCTACACCGGTGCCGAAATCAGCCCGCACTTTGACTCGATGCTGGTCAAGCTCACTTGCCGCGGCCGCGACTTTGCGACGGCGGCCGCCCGCGCCAAGCGTGCCCTGGCCGAGTTCCGCATCCGCGGCGTCTCCACCAACATCGCGTTCCTGCAGGCGGTGCTGGAGGATCCGGACTTCCTGGCCGGCAACGTCGCCACCTCGTTCATCGACGAGCGGCCGGAACTGCTCAGGGCCCGTGTCTCGGCCGACCGCGGCACCAAGCTGCTCACCTGGCTGGCGGACGTCACCGTCAACAAGCCGCACGGCGAGCTGCCCGTGTCCACGGCACCGGTGGCGAAGCTGCCCGAACCCGCCAGGCAGGCGCTGGAGGCCACCGGTGCGCTGACAGCCGTTCCGGCGTCCGGCTCCCGGCAGCGGCTGCAGCAGCTGGGCCCGGAGAAGTTCGCGGCCGCGCTGCGGGCCCAGACAGCCGTGGCGGTCACGGATACGACCTTCCGTGACGCCCACCAGTCGCTGCTGGCCACCCGGGTGCGCACCAAGGACCTGCTCAACGCCGCACCCGCCGTCTCGGCCCTCACCCCGCAGCTGCTCTCGGTCGAGGCGTGGGGCGGCGCAACCTACGATGTCGCGCTGCGGTTTTTGGGCGAGGACCCGTGGGAGCGCCTGGCGGCGCTCCGCCAGGCGATGCCGAACATCTGCCTGCAGATGCTGCTGCGCGGACGGAACACGGTCGGCTATACCCCGTACCCGGAGGAAGTCACCACGGCGTTCGTCCGGGAAGCGGCCGCCACCGGCATCGACATCTTCAGGATTTTCGATGCGCTCAACGATGTCTCCCAGATGGAACCTGCGATCCGGGCCGTGCGGGAGACCGGAACGGCCGTGGCCGAAGTAGCGCTTTGCTACACCGGAGACCTGCTGGATCCGGCGGAGGACCTGTACACGCTGGATTACTACCTAGAGCTGGCCGGGCGGATCGTTGACGCCGGGGCGCATATCCTGGCGATCAAGGACATGGCCGGTCTGTTGCGTCCGGCGGCCGCGGCGAAGCTGGTCACCGCGCTGCGCGAGCGCTTCGACCTGCCGGTGCACGTGCACACCCATGACACGGCCGGGGGCCAGCTGGCGACGCTGCTGGCCGCCGTCGATGCCGGTGCAGACGCGGTGGACGTCGCCAGTGCGGCCATGGCCGGCACCACCAGCCAGCCGCCCATGTCGGCGCTGGTCGCGGCGTTGGCGCACACCGAACGCGACACCGGCCTGGACCTGGCCGCCGTGGGCTCGCTGGAGCCCTACTGGGAAGCGGTCCGCCGCGTCTATGCCCCGTTCGAGTCGGGGCTGCCGGGGCCGACCGGCCGCGTGTATGCGCACGAGATCCCGGGCGGCCAGCTCTCCAACCTGAGGCAGCAGGCCATCGCGCTGGGACTCGGGGAGCGGTTCGAGGCGATCGAGGACATGTACTCCGCCGCGGACAAGATCCTGGGCCGCTTGGTGAAGGTGACCCCGTCGTCCAAGGTAGTGGGCGACCTGGCCCTCCAACTGGTCGGTGCAAACGTCGATCCCGCGGAGTTCGCGTCCGACCCGGGGAAGTACGATATCCCCGATTCCGTCATCGGCTTCCTCTCCGGCGAGCTGGGCGATCCTCCCGGCGGCTGGCCGGAGCCGTTCCGCACCAAGGCCTTGGCAGGGCGCAACATCAAACCGCGCAACGAGGAGTTGACGGCCGAGGACTCGGCAGCGCTGGCCGCGGACCCGGCCACCCGGCGTGCGGCCCTGAACCGGCTGCTGTTTGCCGGCCCGGCCAAGGAGTTCGAGAAAATCCGGGAAACGTACGGCGACGTGTCCGTGCTGGACACGCTGGATTACCTGTACGGGCTGCAGCCGGGAACCGAACACGTGATCGAGCTCGAAAAGGGCGTCCGCCTGATCGCCATGCTGGGGGCCATTTCAGAGCCGGATGAGAAGGGCATGCGCACCGTGCACTGCACGCTCAACGGCCAGCAGCGCAATGTGATGGTGCGCGACGCCAGCGTGGAATCCGAGGTCAAGGTCGCGGAGAAGGCCGACCCCGCCCAGCCGGGACACGTGGCGGCTCCGTTCGCCGGCGCAGTCACCGTCGTCGTCAAGGTCGGCGACACCATCAAGGCGGGCGACACCGTGGCCACCATCGAGGCGATGAAGATGGAGGCCGGCATCACGGCTCCCGCCGGAGGCACCGTCACGCGGCTGGCGGTCTCCGCCGTCGAACAGGTCCAGGGCGGAGACCTGCTCCTGGTCATCGACCCGGCCTAGGGCCGGAGGCACGCACCCGGGAAGAGACACGCAGGGCCGCGGCTGAAGCCGCGGCCCTGCGTGTCCGGCAAGGTTACTGACGCACGCCGGCGTAAATCTGCTCCACGTACTCGTCGAAATCGGCCAGCACCTGCGCCCGCTTGATCTTCAGCGACGGTGTCAGGTGCCCCGATGCTTCCGTGAAGTCGGACGGGATGATCCGGAAGGACTTGATCCCTTCCGCCTGGGAGACGGTCTGGTTGGCCCGGTCGATGAGCGCCTGGATTGCCGCCTTCACGACTTCGTGGTCGGCTGCCTGGTCCATCGTGGTGCCGGCGGGCAGGTTGTGGCGGTCCAGCCAGCCGGGCAGCGCCTCCTCGTCCAAGGTGATGAGCGCGGAGATAAACGGCCGGTTGTCGCCGATCACCACGCATTGGGAAACCAGCGCATCGGCGCGGATCTGGTCTTCGAGCTGGGCCGGGACAACGTTCTTGCCGCTGGCCGTGACGATGATTTCCTTCTTCCGGCCGGTGACGCGCAGGAAACCGTCCGCGTCCAGTTCACCGATGTCACCGGTGCGGAACCAGCCGTCTTCGAAGGCCTCGGAGGAGAGGTCGGGACGGTTGTAGTAGCCGCGAAGCACACAGACGCCCTTGGCGAGGATCTCGCCGTCGTCGGCGATCTTGACGGCGTTTCCGGGCAGCGGGGCCCCGACCGAGCCGATCTTGACCAGTTTGGGGGTGCTAACCGACACCGGGGCCGTGGTTTCGGTCAGGCCGTAGCCTTCCAGCACCAAAAGGCCGATGCCGTGGAAGAAGTGCCCCAGCCGTTCGCCCAACGGACCGCCGCCGGAGACCGCGTGCTCGACCCGACCGCCCATCGCCTCACGGATCTTGTGGTACACCAGCTTGTCGAAGAGCTTGTGCTTGAGCTTGAGCATCAGCGGTACCTTGCCGGCTTCATCGGCCCGGGACCAGGCGACGGCCGTGTCCGCGGCAGCGTGGAAGATCTTGCCCTTGCCGCCATCCTCCGCCTTGAGCATGGAACTGTTGTAGACCTTTTCGAACACCCGCGGGACAGCCAGGATGAAGGTCGGCCGATAGCTTTGCAGATCCGGCAGCAGGTTCTTGACGTCCGGAGTATGCGCCACGGTGGCACCCACAGCGACGCACAGGACGGAGACAAACCGCGCGAAGACGTGGGCCAGCGGCAGGAACATGATGGTCTGTGCGCCCTCGTGGGCCACTTCCGGCAGCGCCGCCGCGGCGTTCTTGGATAGCTCCACGAAATTTCCATGGGTCAGTTCACAGCCCTTGGGCCGGCCGGTGGTGCCGGAGGTGTAGATGATCGTGGCGAGGTCGTCCAGGCCTGCGACCGTACGGCGTTCCTCCACGGCGGCGTCGGGAACATCCCGGCCGGCGGCGCGGAGCGCGTCCAGCGACTCCTCGCCCAGCTGCCACACGTGTTTCAGGTCCTCCAAGCCTTCGTTGAGGGCGGCCTGGCGGATCTTCGCCTCATGGGAGGCGCTTTCCGCGAAGACTGCCACGGCACCGGAATCGCCGAGGATCCAGGCGATTTGGCTGGGAGAGGAGGTTTCGTAAATCGGAACCGACACGGCGCCGGCGAACCAGATGGCGAAGTCCACAAGGGACCATTCATAACGTGTTCGGGCCATGATGCCTACCCGGTCTCCCGGCTGAACGCCGCTGGAGACCAGCCCCTTGGCCAACCGGGTCACGTCCGCGAGGAACTCAGTGGCACGGATGTCCTGCCACTTCCCGGATGAGTCCTTGCGGGAAAACAAGGCCGGATTCGATGCCTTCTGCGCCTGCTCAACCACCAGGCTGGCGATATTGGCATCCCGTGGAACGTCAACCAGGACGGGCACGCTGTATTCGCGCACGATAGCTCCTCACTTCTTCAGCTGTGGCCAGCTCGGTATAGCCTCCCTGATGGAGGTTCCTTTTAGCCTATAACCTAAATCACAGCGGATACTGGCAGGTAACCTACGAAACGGTAACGGGTCGGCCCGCTCCTCGCCTAAGCAGCCCAGCCTGGATGGGCTGCTTAAGATGGTCTGGTGGAGAACAGCGCCCTGGCGGTGGGGATAGACATCGGTGGCACCAAGGTGGCGGCCGCGGCCGTGGACCGGTCCGGGGGCGTCGTCGCTGAGCTGGTCCGCCCCACGCCAGGACGCGATCCGCGGCACGTGGAACACCTCATCGCGACGTTGGTGCGGGAGTTGGCGGCGGACCACAACGTTGCCGCGGTGGGCGTCGGAGCGGCGGGGTGGATGGATCTTGCCGGCGGGACCGTGCTGTTCAGCCCGCACCTGGCGTGGCGGAACGAACCGCTGCGGGACAACTTGGAGCGGCTGCTGGGCCGGCCCGTCACCGTGGTCAACGACGCCGATGCCGCCGCCTGGGGCGAGTTCCGCTTTGGTGCCGGAACGGGAGAGCGGCGTCTGGTCTGCATCACCCTCGGCACCGGCATCGGCGGAGCCATGGTGATGGATGGCCGGCTGGAGCGTGGCCGGTGGGGTGTTGCCGGGGAATTCGGCCACCAGGTCATCATGCCCGGCGGGCACCGCTGCGCGTGTGGAAACCGCGGCTGCTGGGAGCAATACGCCTCGGGCAATGCCCTGGGACGCGAGGCCCGGGAGCTGGCCGCGGCGAACTCCCCGGTGGCCCAGCGCTGGCTGCAGGCCGCGGGCGGGGTGGTGGATGACATCACCGGTGCGGTGGTGACGGACCAGGCGAAACGGGCCGACCCTGCCAGCGTCCGGCTGCTGGAAGAGGCCGGGGAATGGCTGGGGCTGGGGCTGGCCAATCTTGCCGCGGCGCTGGATCCCGGCCTGTTCGTGATCGGCGGCGGGCTGTGCGAAGCCGGCGACCTGCTGTTGGAGCCGGCCCGCCATGCGCTGCAGCGGAACCTGACGGGCCGCGGGTTCCGGCCGGTGGCGGACGTGCGGCTGGCTGGCCTGGGGCCGAAGGCCGGAATGATCGGCGCCGCGGACCTGGCCCGCGGCGATTCCATCTGATTCCACGGCCAAGCGCTAGACCCGCGCCCCGTCGTCGTGCCCGTCGCGTTCCTTCGGCAGCCGGAAGACCAGATAGACGGCAGAGGCCACGAACAGGGCCACCAGCGCCAGTACCGCAGTGAAGGGTGCGCCCCGCCAGAACATGGCGGTCAGCAGCAAACCCAGCGGAGCCCCCACGGCCCCGATCCACGCCAGTACCAGCAGCGGTTCGCCTGCGCCCAGTGGAGCAGGTTCCGGCGGCACGTAGCCCTCGTCGTCGTCCGGTTCCACGACCGTGTAATCCCGCGGGCCGGGCGGGGCTTCATCCGCCGGGACCTCCGGCAGGCGGTTCTCGAAAATCTCCCGCAGGCGTTGGGGATCGGCACCGTTGCCGGCAGCGGGCCGGTCCGGAGGCATGCCGTCCGCGCTCCCGGAGTCTGTCTCTTCCAGCCGGGCCACCAGATCCTGCCACGCGGCGTCGTCCCGGTCCTGGTCATGCCCGGGCATGGGTGGCTCCCGTCTGCCCCGGCGATGTGGCTGCAGTCGCCTGGATGAATTCGGCCGACCGGCGGTAGATCAGGTCGGCGTCGTGGTCCATGGTGGCCACGTGATAACTATCCGGCAGCGGCACCACCTCCAGCCGGTCCGTGCCAATCCGCCGCCGGAGCACATCCATGGAAGATTCCGGGACTATGTGGTCCACCGCGGAGCGGAAAACGAGTGTCGGCGCGGTGACGCGGGGCAGATCGGCCACGACCGTCTTGAAGAGCTGGCCCAGCTGGTGCGCGGCGGCCACCGGGGTGCGCTCGTAGGCACCCTCATCCATGCCCGGCTTGTTGATGTCGTTGCCAATGGCCGGCACCGAGCGCAGGACGTACTTCAACAGACCCGTGAGCGGCGCCCGCGGGTCCGCGATGGTGAGACCCGGGTTGACCAGCAGCACGCCTGAGACCGGGCGGTGCGCGGCCAGCCGCAGCGCCAATGCCCCGCCCATGGACAGCCCGGCCACGAAGACGTGGCTGCGCTCGCGGTCGAGCTCCGAAAAGGCCTGCTCGGCAGCCCCGTACCAGCTTTGCCAACGGGATGTGGCCAGATCCTGCCACGTGGTGCCGTGACCGGGCAGCAGCGGCAACCGTACCGCGAAGCCGGCATCGGCCAGGCTTTCCGCCCACCCCCGCATACTGCGCGGGGAACCGGTGAAACCATGCAGCAAGACGACGCCGACACGGGAATTCGGGCCGTGCCCGGGGCTGGAAAAGACGCCGTCGGCAACAGAAGTCATGGCACTATCGTGTCATTATGGGAGCCGTTCGGCCATCGATAGCCGGCCGGTTCCTTCTCCGGTACCCCCATCCTGCGCAGCCACGCAGACGCAAAGCTGGAGTAGAGTCTCAAGCGGTATTGGTAAAGCGGCCGGCGGCGGCGGAACGGAAAGGCACACGTGTTCTACTGGTTCATGAAGACCATCGTCGTAGGACCGGTGGTCCGGCTACTCTTCCGGCCATGGGTCAAGGGGCTGGACAACATTCCGGACAGCGGCCCCGCGGTGCTGGCCAGCAACCACCTTTCTTTCTCCGATTCGATTTTCCTGCCCCTCGCGGTGCCCCGGCCCGTGGTGTTCCTGGCCAAGAGCGAGTACTTCACCGGCAAAGGCGCCAAGGGCAAGCTCACCGCGGCTTTCTTCAGGATGACCAACCAGCTTCCGATGGACCGATCCGGCGGAGCGGCCTCGGCCACGTCGCTGCTGGCGGGGCGGGACGCGCTGCAGGACGGCGGCCTGCTGGGCATCTACCCGGAGGGCACCCGGTCCCCGGACGGCAAGCTGTACCGCGGCAAGACCGGTGTGGCGAAGTTGGTGCTGCACACCGGCGTGCCGGTGATCCCGGTGGCGATGATCGGCACGGACAAGGTGCAGCCCATCGGCCGGCGCATCCCCAACATCCGCCGGGTGGGCATCATCATTGGCAAGCCGTTGGATTTTTCCCGCTACAAGGGGCTGGAAGACGACCGGTTCATCCAGCGTTCGGTCACCGACGAGATCATGTACGAGATCATGCGGCTCTCCGGCCAGGAATACGTCGATTCGTACGCCAGCACGGTCAAGGCCAGGCTGACCGCACGCAAACCGGCGAAGGCCGAAAGCCAGCGCCACGCGGTGGTCGGCCTGCCGCCGGAGCAACCGGAGCCTCCGAAGGCCAAAGCGCCCGGAGCCATCACGGTTATCGGCGGACCGGACCCCGTTGCCGCCGGACCGGACCCCGTTGCCGCCGGACCGGACCCCGTTGCCGCCGGACCGGCACCCGCCGCCGCTGGACCGGCACCCGCCGCCGCTGGACCGGCACCCGCCGCCGCTGGACCGGCACCCGCCGCCGCGGGACCGGGGGAGGCGCAGTCCGGGGCGGACGAGCAGGCTGCCGGCCAGGCCGCAGCCGCCATACCCTCCGGCGCCCTGCACGAGAGCGTGCCCGACAGCGCAGCCGAGAGCGTGCCCGACAGCGCGGCCGGGCAGGGCGGTGCAGCCGGCGAAGCCGCGGCGGACGGAGCGGATGCGGCCGGCATCCCGAACGCCGGGGGAGCAGTCCCCGGATCCGGCCGGAAGGGCCGGCGCTGACGCCGCCGGAATGTGACGCCCATGTGGCGGCCCATGACCTCTTCACGTGAAGCCAGCGAAGCCACAGGTCTACGATTGAAGGGTGACCGATACAACCTTCATTGCTTCCGTTCCCGACCAGTTGCCGACGGCAGCGGACTATCCCGGTCTGGATGACTGGCGAGAGCTGCCGGTCGTGCAGCAGCCCACCTGGCACGATCCCTCGGTCTACGCGTCCTCCGTCGCCGAGCTGAACTCCCTGCCGCCGCTGGTCTTTGCCGGGGAAGTCGACGTCCTGCGGGAGCGTCTGGCCCTGGCTGCCGACGGTAAAGCGTTCCTGCTTCAGGGCGGGGACTGCGCCGAAACCTTCGGCGCAGCCACCGCCGACAAGATCAGCGCCCGCGTCAAGACCATCCTGCAGATGGCCGTGGTGCTCACCTACGGCGCCTCGCTGCCCGTGATCAAGATGGGCCGGATGGCCGGACAGTTTGCAAAGCCCCGCTCGTCCAACGACGAAACCCGTGAAGGCGTGACGCTTCCGGCCTACCGGGGCGACATGGTCAACGGCTTTGATTTCACCCCCGAGTCCCGGGCCCACGATGCCAGTCGGATGGTGCAGGCGTACCATACGTCCGCTTCCACGCTGAACCTGATCCGGGCGTTCACCCAGGGCGGTTTCGCCGACCTGCGCCTGGTGCACCACTGGAACAAGGGCTTCACGGCCAATCCGGCACATTCACGCTACGAGTCACTGGCACGCGAAATCGACCGCGCCGTGAAGTTCATGGACGCCTGCGGCGCCGACTTCGACGCCCTCAAGCGGGTCGAGTTCTTCGCCAGCCATGAAGCGCTGGTGCTGGACTACGAGCGCGCGCTGACCCGCATCGATTCGCGGACGGGCCTGCCCTACAACACCTCCGGGCATTTCCTCTGGATCGGTGAACGTACCCGCCAGCTGGACGGCGCCCACGTGGACTTCCTGTCCAGGGTGCGCAACCCCATCGGCGTCAAGCTGGGCCCGACCACGTCCGCCGACGACGCCCTGCGGCTGATCGACAAACTGGATCCCGAGCGCGAGCCGGGCAGGCTGACCTTCATCACCCGCATGGGTGCCGGCAACATCCGCCGGAAGCTGCCGGAGCTCGTGAAGCGGGTCACCGAGAGCGGCGCCAAGGTGCTCTGGGTGACCGACCCCATGCACGGCAACACGGTCACCTCGCCCAACGGATACAAGACCCGGAACTTCGACGACGTCATCGAGGAGGTGCGCGGTTTCTTCGACGTGCACCACGAACTGGGCACGTTCCCGGGCGGCCTGCACGTGGAGATGACCGGCGACGACGTGGCGGAGTGCCTCGGCGGCGCCGATCCCATCGATCAGAACGCCTTCCTGGACCGCTACGAGTCCGTCTGCGACCCGCGGCTGAACCACATGCAGTCCCTGGAAATGGCGTTCCTGGTGGCGGGGGCGCTCTCCCGCCAGCGGTAGCCAAACCCACGCTTGCCGCCCGGCGCTGCTCAGAGCGGGGACACGGAAGGCCCGGAACCAGGTGAACAGGTTCCGGGCCTTCCGGCCGTCACGGGACGCGGGCGCCGCCGGCGGCCGGCGGCATCAGACCACGGTCAGCGTGATGACCGAGCCCTCCGGCAGAGACCCACTATCCGGGTCCTGTGTCCGCACGGTGCCGAAAAAGCCGCCGAGGAACTCCTTGACCTTCACCTCGAAGCCCAGTTCCTCCAGCGCACGCTTCGCCTCGTCCACCTGCTGGCCGACAGTGTCCGGGACCTCGACCATCCGCGGGCCCTTGGAGAGCGTCAGGGTGACGGTGTCGCCGCGGATGACCTGGCCTTCGGCCGGCGTCTGCGCCGCCACCGAGCCCGCCGGAACCCTGCGGTCGAACACGGCCTCCGGGGCCACCTCCACCTTCAGGCCGGCGCCTTCCAGGGCTGCGGCGGCGTCGGACTGCGGCTGGCCCACCACCTGCGGCACGCTGAACGGCTTCGGCCCCTTGGAGACCGTGAGCCCGACGGCGGTGCCGCGCCGCAGCTGTTCGCCCTCGGCGGGTTTGTGGCTGAGGACGGTACCTGCCGCTGCTTCCTCGTCGTACGCTTCCTTGACGTCCCCGGCGGCAAGCCCTGCTTCTTCCAGCGCGGCGGTGGCCTCCTTCACGCTCATGCCCGCCAGCGGCGGCACGCCGAAGAGCTCCGGGCCCTTCGATACCACGAGGGCCACCTGCTCGAAGCGGCGGATTTCGGCGGGCGCATCCGGTTCCGTGCCGACGGCGAGCCCCGCGGCCACCTTCTCGTCGAAGACTTCCTCAAGCGTGAACTCCAGCCCCTGTTCCCGGAGCATGCCCTCAGCTTCCGCTACCGGCTTGCCGGTCACGTCGGGAACGGACACGATGGCGCCGGGCCCGATGCCGAAGAACCACCCTGCGGCTGCGACCAAGGCGGCCACGATGGCCAGCACGACAATCCAGATGATGCCTCGGCGCCGGGGATTGCCACGGCGCAGGTTTTGTTCAGGGCGCCGCGAGCGGCGGGCCACTTCCCGCTGGCGTTTCTTCGATTCGCGGGCGGACAGCGGCCGCTGCTGCCCGGCCGGTGCCGCGGCGGCCTCGCCGGCGCTGAAAACCTGCGTGTGATGTGCGGAGCGGGAAATAACGGTGGTGCGCTGCGGATCGGAAGGGATGACCTGAGTGGATGAGGTCGCCGCCGGCCCGGTCCGGGCCGCCTGGGCATCCAGCTGGGCATCGCTGAGCGACTTGTGCACGTGCCGCAGTTCGCCCAGCAGCGCTGCGGCGTCCACCGGCCGCTGGTCCGGATCCGACCCCGTGCACCAGAGCACCAGCTCGTCGAGGTCGGGAGCCAGCCCGGGAACCAGGGTTGACGGCGAGGGCACGGTGGAATTGACGTGCTGGAACGCCACCTGGATCGGCACGTCGCCGGTGAACGGCTGGCGCCCGGTCAGCATCTCGAACAGCATGATGCCCACCGAGTAGACATCGCTGCGTTCATCGGCCGCGGTGCCGGTGACCAATTCGGGCGGCAGGTATGCGACGGTCCCGATCAGGGACCCGGTGCTGGTGCTGGTGGTCACGGCGCGTGCCAGGCCAAAATCGCCGAGCTTGACCCGCCCGTCGTCGGACATCAGCACGTTCTCCGGCTTGATGTCGCGGTGCACCAAACCTGCGGCGTGTGCGGCGGCCAGTCCTTCGATGACGGGATCAAGGACTGCCAGGGCGTGCCGCGGCGTCAGCGGAGCGGACTCGTCGAGCAGGTCCCGCAGCGTGTGCCCGGGCACGTATTCCATCGCGAGGTAGGCGACGTTGCCGTCGATGCCCTGGTCGTAGACGCCCACCACGTGGGGGTGCGAGAGCCGGGCCGCGGACTTGGCCTCGCGTTCGAACCGTTCCAGGAAGCCGGCGTCTTCGGCCAGGTAGGGATAGAGCACCTTGAGCGCCACATTGCGGTCCAGCCGGGTGTCGGACGCCAGGTAAACCGTGGACATCCCGCCGCGCGCCAAGCGCGAGGCAACCCGGTAGCGCCCGTCGATCAGGGCGCCGACCAGTGAATCAGTTGCCGGTTGCACTATACGATCCTAAGTCCTCACAGCGAAAGGACCCGAATCCACACCGTGGTTCGGGTCCTTTGCCAGGGGCGGCCGCCGGCTAGAACTTCTTCATGTGCGATTTCACCGCGGCCACGTAGGCCTTCGTGTCGCTGTACATGCCGTAGGTCATCACGCCGTACTGGCCCTGGTAGTAGGACGCAATGGCGATGTCCAGGGACGGGCTGGTGCTCACCAGGGAGCGGATGATCGCTACGCCGGCGGTCGCGTTGTCGTAGGGATCGAGCAGGTTGAGCTTGCGGCCCACCAGGGTCGAGGCCCACTCGCCCGAGGACGGAATGACCTGCATGGCGCCGATCGCGTTGGCCGGCGACACGGCGTCCTGCTGAAAGCCGGATTCCTGGTAGGCGTGCGCCAGGGCGAGCCGCGGATCCACGCCCATCTTGGCCGCCGTTTGGGCGATGATGTCCTTCATCTGGGCCGGGGTGGGCTGCGGCGTGGAGAGCAGCAGGCGCTTGTTCTCATTGGCCTTGCCCACCACCGCGGCCGGATACGTGTAGTGCAGGAAGGTGCTGGGCACCAGCGGCTGGGCCGACGCGGTGCCGACGTTCGACGTCGTGGTTTGCGCACCGCCGGGGACGCTGATCTTCTGGCCAGGGTAGATGATCGAGGTCGACTTCAGGCCGCTGGACTGCAGCAGGCTGGACAGCGTCACGTTGAGCTTGCCGGCGATGCCGGAAAGCGTGTCGCCGGACTTGACCGTATAGCTGCCCGTGCCGGTGGCTGCGGTGCTGCTGGCCGGCGCCTTGGACGACGCCGATGCGCTGGTCACGGACGAACCGCTCACCTTGATCTTCTGGCCGGGGTGGATGACCGAGGTGACCTTGAGGTTGTTGGCGGCGAGGACGGCGCCCAGGCTCATGCCGTGGCGGGCGGCAATTCCGGAGAGGGTGTCACCCGGCTTGACCGTGTAACTGCCGGTGCTTGAGGGGGCGCTGGTCCGGGTGGAAGGTTTAGCCTGAGCGGCGGACGGGACGCTGGAAGCCTTGGCTCCGCCGTTGATCGAGATTTTCTGGCCGGGGTAGATGATCGAGCTGATCTTGAGGTTGTTGGCGGAGAGGAGGGCGCCCAGGCTCATGCCGTGCTTGGCGGCGATGCCGGAGAGCGTGTCGCCGGACCTGACCGTGTAGCTGCCGGCGCCGGTTTTGGTGGAAGCTTTCGCCTGGCCCGCGGCCGAGGCGGTGGAGACGCGGGCGGCTTTGCCGTTGACCGAGATCTTCTGGCCCGGATAGATGATCGAGCTGATCTTGAGGTTGTTGGCGGAGAGGAGGGCGCCCAGGCTCATGCCGTGCTTGGCGGCGATGCCGGACAGGGTGTCGCCGGACTTGACCGTGTAGCTGCCGGAACCGGACGAGGACTGCGTCGCCGCATTGCCGGAGGACTTCGCGGCCGAGCCGCCCAGCTTGATCTTCTGCCCCGGGTGGATGATGGTGCTGGCACCCAGGCCGTTCAGCGACAGCACTTTCTGCACGGACAAGCCGTAACGGGCCGCGATGCCGCTGACCGTCTCACCGGCCCGAACCGTGTGGGCGGCGGGAGTGGTCTGCGCCCGCAGCGACGCGGGCAACTGGGCAACAACCTGGGAAGCGGGAATGAAAGCAGTCGCCGGAACAGTGACGCCCGGAATCGCCGCCTTGGGCTGCAGCGCCGAGCGCGGAGGCAGGTCGGCGGCCTGGGCCGGCATGGCCAAAGCAGCGGAGGACAGCACGACGGCGGGAATCGCCGCGGTTGCTGCCGCGGACAGCAGCACCCGGCGGGGCTGGCTGCGGTCGGTGCGCGTGATCGGGCGCTGATCGGTCATTGGTGTCCCTCATCCTCGTTTTACGGCCTGGCGAGCGTCCCCCAACGGGCCGCGCAGTGGTACTGGTGTGCCATGTGTTATCGATGTGAAAACTGTTACTCAAGTGAATTTACACTATTGACGCATAACACAAAAGCCACAGCGGGCGAATGAAGAATGAAGGCGGCGTGTCGAAAAGGAAATGGCTCAGCGGGGGCCGCCGTGGCACCCTTATACGGTGAGTGAACTTGAAGAACTGATTGCCGATTGGCTGCCGCTGCCGGACGTTGCCGAGCAACTGGACGTCTCCATTAAGAAGGTGCACGCCCTGCTTGAAGAACGCGCCTTGATCGAGGCACGAGTCGGGGACCGCCGGATCCGCTCGGTGCCGGCGGCGTTCCTGGTCGGCGGAACCGTGCTCGAAAGCCTCAAGGGGACGTTGGCGGTCCTGTCCGATGCCGGCTACAGCGACGAGCAAGCACTGGTCTGGCTCTTCACCGCCGATGATTCCCTGCCCGGCCGGCCCATCGACGCGCTGCGCGAGGGCCGCAAGACCGAGATCCGCCGCCGCGCCCAAGCGCTCGGCTGGTAGGCGTCCGGCCCCCTGCGGCACGCCGCTGGCTACGCGCCGGGGCAACGGGCTCGAGGCAACCGGCTCAGGCGCTGCGGCGCACCGCCGAGTCGGCCAGCCGGCCCAGTGCCTGGCGCACGCCGTCCGGTACCGGCAGGGCCGCCAGCGCTGCGTCGACCGCAGCGGTCCGGTCGGAAATCATCTGCTCGGCGGCAGCCAGGGCGCCGCTGCTGGTGATCAGGCCCCGCAGCTCTTCCACCGCCGCGTCGGAGAGCTCCGGTGAGCCCAGCCGGGTCTCCAGCAGGGTGCGTTCGGCCGGCGTGCAGTGGTTAAGCGTGTGTGCAATCAGCACGGTGCGCTTGCCCTCCCGCAGGTCGTCCCCGGCCGGCTTGCCGGTGGTGGCCGGATCACCGAACACGCCCAGCACATCGTCACGGATTTGGAAGGCCTCGCCCAAGGGCAGCGAGAATGCCTCGTAGGCCTCCAGCAGCCCGGCCGAAGCGCCCGCCAGCGCACCGCCCACGCTCAGGGGATGCACGGTGGAGTACTTGGCCGACTTGTAGCGCAGGATCTGCAGCGCGCGGTCCACGGCGGCTTCCGCCGGGCGGCCCGGTCCGGCCGCTTCCTCCAGCAAATCCAGATATTGCCCGGCCATGACCTCCGCGCGCATCCGGTTAAAAATTGCGCGGGCAGGCGTCCCCGACGCGGACTCCGCCCCGATCCCGGCAAAGACTTCTTCGCTGAGGGACAGGCACAGGTCGCCGGCCAGCAGGGCGGCGGCCTGCCCGTAGCGTTCGGCGTCCAGCGCCCAGCCGTTGAGCCGGTGCTGCTGTTCGAACCGCCGGTGCACGCTCGGGCTGCCCCGCCGGGTATCCGAGCGGTCGATGATGTCGTCGTGGATCAGTGCCGCGGCCTGGAAGAGTTCCAGCGCGACTCCCGCCTGAACGGACTGGCCGGCGAGCACAGACCCCCCCGCCCCGCGCCACCCCCAGTAAGCCAGCAGCGCCCGGAGGCGCTTGCCGCCCGCGGTGAGGTCGGTGATCGCCTCCACCAGCGGTGCCGCGTCCGGGGCCGCCTCCTGCAGCAGGTCCTTCTGCCCGGCCAGGAACTCCCGGAGCAATCCGGCCACGGCCTGCCGGAAGTCCTCCTGTTCGGCAGCGACCGTCGTCGTCAATGAGGGCTCCACGCCGTTACCTCCGGTCTGCCCGTGCGGGGCGGAATTCTTCAGGGCGGTACAGCATGCGGCGGAGCTCCTCGCGGTGGTACTGATGTCTCCAGCCCAGTCTAGACAATGTGGTGAGGCCGCCGGGCGGTGGCTGCCCCGGCGCGGCACGGCAGGCGACGGCCCGCCTACGATAGTGCTGTGACCTCCCCGGACCAGCAGAACTGCACCATTCTCCACGTGGACATGGACGCCTTTTTCGTCGGCGTGGAGTTGCTGGAGCGCCCGGAGCTGGTCGGGCAGCCGGTCATCGTGGGATCCGCCTCCGGCCGGGCGGTGGTGCTCTCGGCATCGTATGAGGCCCGCAAATACGGCGTCCGCTCGGCGATGCCGATGGCGCGGGCCCGCATGCTGTGTCCGCAGGCGCTCATCATTGAACCCAGCCACATCAAGTACCAGCAGGCCTCGGCCCGGATCATGGCGATCTTCCGGGAAATCACGCCGTACGTGGAACCTCTCAGCGTCGACGAAGCTTTCCTCGACGTGGCCGGTGCGCGCCGGCGGCTGGGCGAGCCGCTGGAGATCGGCGCGCTCATCCGCCGCAGGATCTCAGCCGAGCTGGGGCTGACGGCGACGGTAGGCATCGCCGCCACCAAGTTCGTGGCGAAAATAGCTTCCACGCATGCCAAGCCGGACGGACTGCTGCTCATACCCGAGGCCGAGACGGTCGACTTCCTGCATTCCCTGCCGGTAGGAGCCCTGTGGGGAGTCGGCGCCAAAACGCAAGAGGTCCTGGCCCGCCTCGGCATCCGTACCGTAGCCGATGTGGCACAGACTCCGCCCGCCGCGCTGCACCGCGTCCTGGGAGCCACCGGCGACCACGTCCATCGGCTGGCCTGGGGCATCGACGACCGGACGGTCACCCCGGAACGGGTGGAGAAGAGCATCGGTGCCGAAGAAACCTTTGAAAAGGACGTCGACGACGACGAGCTGCTGGAGCGCGAACTCCTGCGGCTGGCCTATCGGACGGCCGCCAGGCTCCGCGCCGGGAACATGCGCGCCGGGACCATAGCGCTGAAACTTCGGTATTCCGACTTCACCACCCTGAACCGGTCACGGAAGCTGCCGGCGCCATCGAACAGCGCCCAGCAGTTGCAGGCCGCAGCGGCGGGGCTTCTGGCGGCCATCGGCGAGCGTCCGCAGGCGGTCCGGCTCATCGGATTGCGGGCGGAGCAGTTGGAGGACGCCGGCCGGGGCGGCCAGCAGTTGAGCTTCGACGGCCACGAGGATACTTGGCACAGTGCCGAACAAGCCTTGGACGAAGTAAACCGGAAGTTCGGCGGCGCGGGAATCGTGCCTGCCTCGCTGCTCAAGTCCGGGCCGCGCAAGCCGACGGAGCAGGGCCCGGAATCCGGCCGCCGGCCGCGGCGGGGCCGGGGCGCTTGAAATCGCTGAGGATGGGATCACAGTTGGGTCGTCGTAGCTTTTGATTGCAGGCTTTGCGCTCTATTCTTAGTAGCAGAGGTCAATTCGGTTCCGGTTGGTTTCAGGAACTCTTGTCCCGTGGAGTTCGTTGTACGCTATGCACCCCTGGGGGACTGGAACAAAGGAGGCTCAGATGCCACTCTCAGAGCATGAACAGCGGCTGCTGGAACAACTGGAGCAGCAGTTGCATGCTGATGACCCGAAGTTTGCCAGCCACATGGAATCGGCCAGCGGCCGATCGTTGTCGACGCGCCACATCGTCGTGGGCTCACTCGTCGCGATTGCCGGAATCCTGGTCCTGCTCACCGGCATCCTCAGCCAGATCATCGCCGTCGGAGTCTTGGGTTTCATCATCATGGGTGCCGGCGTTTACTGGGCCACCACGCGCCGGGCCGGGGCAGGGTCGCCGCGGTCAACCGGCAACAAGCAGACTTCCTCGTCGAAGGGCGGCTTCATGGCGAGCCTCGAGGAGCGGTGGGACGAACGGCACCACGGCGAAGACCGCTGACACCAGACCCGGCCACCGGTAGCTGCCGCTGAGGCTCCTCCACTTTGCCCCACCCGGCCGTTAACGGCCGGACAGCACGAAGGCAAGACCCGTCAAACGTCGGGTCTTTTCGTGTTTAAACGGCCCGTTAAGCGCCGATCCGCTCCATTCCGCCCCACCACGGCCGGTGCGGCCGGCCTGGACCGGACCCTCCGGGATCTCCTGCTGCGTGGGGGCTCAAAACCCTCCACTTCCCTCCCACTTCGCTCCACCCGCCTACTTCCGCGGTCTCATGCGGATGGCACCGAACATTTCCAGCTACAAAAGGGGCCGGAAGTAGTTGACTGTGGCGTGATGTGGAGTAAAGTGGAGGACATAAGAGGGTAGTGGTGACGCAGGGGGCGACGGTCTCCTCTAATCGGCAGGGCGGTGGCGATGTTCCTCGGGACACATTCGCCGCGGCTGGACGAGAAGGGGCGCCTGATACTTCCCGCAAAGTTCCGCGAGGAGCTTGCCGATGGACTCGTCCTGACGAGGGGCCAGGAGCGTTGCATCTACGTCTTCAGCCAGAAGGAATTCGAACGGGTTCACGAGGAGATGCGGAAGGCTCCGATATCTTCCCGCCACGCCCGCGACTACATTCGGGTCTTTCTGTCCGGAGCCTCTGACGAAGTACCGGACAAGCAGGGCCGGGTCACCATCCCGCCGGCACTGCGAACCTATGCAGGGCTCGACAGGGAGTTGGCGGTCATCGGCGCGGGAACCCGCGCGGAGATCTGGGATGCCCGGGCCTGGGACGACTACCTCCAGGAGCAGGAAACCGCCTTCTCCGAAACAGACGAAGACGTACTGCCCGGAGTCTTTTGACCCCGGGACGACAAAACACCACACCCGGCACGGACGTTCTTGGATGAGATCTCCAGCCGCCCGGCAGGTCCAACCTGGCTCACCTTCCCCGGAGCCAGGCGGGACAGGCCAGGCGCGGATGGGGATCTGGTTCAAGGACCTTCGGCATTAAGAGACAGCGACCAACCGGTCCCATGTACCGGCAGGAAAGAAGGCTTCAGGATGGACAGCGAGCGGCCGGCAGGGGAGCGCCACATTCCGGTGCTCCGCGACCGCTGCATCAACCTGCTCGCCCCGGCCATCGAACGCGCGGTGGCGGAACGGGGCCGCGCCGTCGTCGTCGATGCGACGCTCGGCATGGGCGGACATTCGGAGGCCATGCTGCAGCGCTTTCCGCAGTTGCACCTGATCGGGATCGACCGGGACGAACAGGCGCTGGCGCTGGCCGGAGAACGGCTCCGGCCTTTCGCCGGGCGCACCGATCTGGTTCACGCCGTTTACGACGAGATCGCCGACGCGGTCGATGACCTCGGTGTCGGCCAGATCGACGGCGCACTGTTCGACCTGGGCGTCTCCTCGCTCCAGCTGGACGAGCGGGACCGCGGTTTCGCCTATTCCTACGACGCACCCCTAGACATGCGGATGGACACCAGCCGGGGGATGACTGCCGCTGACATCGTCAACACGTATGCCGAGGCGGACCTGGTGCGCATCATCCGGCGCTGGGGCGAAGAAAAGTTTGCCGGACGCATCGCGTCCAGCATTGTGGCAGCCCGCGATGAAGCCCCGCTGACCACCACCGGCCAACTCGTGGACGCTATCCGCAAGGTCGTGCCGGCTGCCGCGGCGCGGACCGGCGGCCATCCGGCGAAACGCACCTTCCAGGCGCTGCGCATCGAAGTCAACGAGGAACTGGACGTGCTTGAGCGGGCCCTGCCCGCCGCCATCGACGTGCTGGCCCTCGGGGGCCGGATCGTCGTCATGTCTTACCACTCGCTGGAGGACAAGATCACCAAGGCCGTCTTCGGCCAGCTCTCGAAGTCGTCCGCGCCCCGCGGCTTCCCCGTGGAACTGGAAGAACACAAGCCGCAGCTGAAGACCCTGACCAAGGGCACGGAAGTGCCTACGGCGGCAGAGATTGAAGAGAACCCGCGGGCCGCGTCGGCCAAACTGCGGGCCGTAGAACGGATCCGGAACAGGAGCGCAAAATGAGTGCCAGTGCCCACGCGGCCCGTCCCGACCAGCATCAGTACGTGCACGGCAGCGCTGCGCCGGCCCGAGGTCCCGCAACCGCGCCCCGGCAGGCGCCCCGCCGTACCCCGCTCTCCGTTGTACCCAACGGCCCGACACGCAAGCGGGTGCCGTTCGCCCTGTTCTGTTTCACCGTCCTGGTGCTCGCCCTCGGCAGCGTACTGATGCTGAACATCTCGGTCTCCAGCGGACAGTACAAGCTGGTGGAGCTGCGCAACGAGCAGGTGTCCCTGGCCCAGGCGAACGAAAAACTGACACAGCAACTCGAAAACAACCAGGCTCCCCAGAATCTGGCCGCCAAGGCGGCAGAATTGGGAATGGTAACGTCCCCGTCGGTGGGGTCCATCAACCTGGAGAGCCTTAAGGTCGCCGGGAAGCCAAAGGCGGCGGAAGCAGGCGCGGCGCCGGAGCTGCTGGTGGCCCAGCCCGAAAAACCGGGACACCAGCCGCCCGCCAATGATGGGGCCGGGAAGAAGGGCGGCGCCCCTGCCGCGGCGGAGGAAACGGCGAAATCTGCTGCCGCTGCCGAAGCCGCTGCAGAAGGGGACCCGGCACGGAAACCAGACGAGAAGCAGCTTAACGGCGGCAGCATCCCGGCGCCGAAGCAACAGACAGGCCAGTAACCGCCCGGCAACGCAAACGAGGTACGTGTGGCAGCACCAACAGCCGACCGGCAGCACCCCAACCGCACGGCGAGGGCCACACGGAGGCTCCGGGCCGGGCTGGCGATCGTGCTGGTCCTGCTGGTCATCCTCGGGGCCCGTTTGTTCCAGCTGCAGGGACTCGACACGGCCGGCATGGCCCAGGCTGCAGTCGACAAGCGGCTGCGCACCGTCGATCTGCCGGCGCTGCGCGGCGAGATCCTGGATGCCAACAACAACGTGCTCGCCCGCAGCGTGCAGCGGTTCGACGTGGTGGTGGACCAGCGGCTGGTCGAGGACTACACCAGGTTCGACCCGATCAGCCAGAAGTCCGAGGACGTCAAAATCGCCGACGCCATCGCCGAGCTGGCGGGCATCCTGGGCCAGGACGTGGAGACCGTCACCGAAGCGGTGACCGGCGACAAGCCCTTTCATTACGTGGCCAAATCGGTCACCCCGGAAGTGCAGCAGAAGATCGAGGACCTGGCCTTCCCCGGGCTGTCCGCACGTGCGACCACCATCCGCAACTACCCGGCAGGGGCGGTGGCCGGCTCCGTGGTCGGGTTCATGCGGTCGGACGGTGTGCCGCTCGAAGGCATCGAGGCCTCGCAAAACGACGTTCTCTCCGGGACGCCGGGCTCGAGGACCTATGAAATCGGCGCCGACGGCATCCGCATTCCGGTCGGGACCAACGAAGAAGTCCCGGCCGTGGACGGCCAAAGCGTGCGCCTGACCCTGGATACCGATATCCAGTGGTACGCCCAGGAAGTCATCGCCGAGACCGTGCAGGATTATGGCGCCGACTACGGCACCGTCGTCGTCCTCAATGCCAAGACCGGCGACCTGATAGCGCTGGCGGACTCCACGACCGTGGACCCCAACGACCCGGGCGCCACTCCCGACAGCGAACGGCAGTCGATGGCGGTGACCCGTGCCTTCGAGCCCGGGTCGACCACCAAGATGATCACCATGGCGGCCGCGATCGAAGAGGGCATCACGACCCCGGCTTCGCGGTACACCATCCCGCCCAAGTACACGGTCAACGGCCAGACCTTCCAGGATGCGACCCCGCACGGCACCCTGACGCGGACGACGGCCGGAATCTTCGCCCAGTCGCTGAATACCGGCACCACCATGATCGGGCAGCAGCTGACGCGCCAGCAGCGCTACGACTACCTGCGGAGGTTCGGCATCGGCCAGCGCTTCGACATCGGCATCAACGGGGCGACCGCCGGCCTGCTGGCCGAGCCCGGGACGTGGGACGGGCGGCAGGAGTTCACCGTCCTGTTCGGCCAGGGCCTCGCACAGACAGCCCTCCACACCGCCGTTGCCTTCGGGACCATCGCCAACAACGGCGTGCTGATGCAGCCGCGGCTCATCGACGCCTATATCGATCCGAACGGCACCGAGCACGAGGTGCCGGTCGAGAAGGGCAGCCGGGCGGTGTCCAAGAAGACCGCCAACCTGGTGCAGGACATGCTGGAAACCAACTCGAAGTACCACAGCGGCAAGCCCGGTAACATTAAGGAGTATCGGATCGGGGTCAAGACCGGTACAGCCGAAGCACCGGCCGCCGACGGGGGATTCAGCGGCTACACCATTTCGATGGCCGGCATCGCCCCGATGGAGGATCCGCAGTTCGTCGTCGTGGCGACCATCCAGCGGCCGCAGGGCGGGGTGCTGACGCTGTCTGCCGGACCGACGTTCAAGAAGGTCATGACGCAGGTCCTCAACGCCTACGACGTGCCGCCATCCACCAGCAAACGGGTCGACCTGCCGCTGGAATGAACCAACCTGGAGAATATGTGAGTTCCACTGCCGAGCAGCCCCACCGGTCCGCCTCGCCCTTGCGGCCCCAAACGGTCAGGCCGGTCCGGTTGGCGGCGCTGAGCAGCATGCTGCAGCACCGCGGGCTCCCCGTACCGGTCGGGGGCCCGGCGACGGAGGACCTGGTCTTTACCGGCATCACCATAGATTCGCGTTCCGTCGAGCCGGGGGACCTGTACATCGGCCTGCCCGGAGCCCGCCGGCACGGCGCCGACTTCGCCGCCCAGGCCGAAGCGGCGGGAGCGGCGGCCATCTTGACCGACGACGACGGCGCCCGGCGCGCAGCCGGCTGCGCCCCCGGGCTGCCGGTGCTGCGGTCCGGGGACCTGCGCGCCCTCGTGGGCCCGCTGGCGGCCGCCGTCTACGGCAGCCAGCCGGAGGGCGGCCGGGCGCCGGCGCTCTTTGGCGTCACCGGAACCAACGGCAAGACCACCACCACGTACTTCATCAAGTCCCTCCTGGAGGCGCTGGGCCTGCGCACCGGGCTGATCGGAACCATCGAGATCACGGCCGGTTCCGAACCGATTCCCAGCGCCCTGACCACGCCGGAATCTCCCGAGGTGCACGGGTTGCTGGCCCTGATGCGCGAACGGGGGCTGGACGCGGCGGCCATGGAGGTCTCCTCGCATGCCATTTCCTTCCGGCGCGTCGATGCCGTCCGGTTCGACGTGGCCGGTTTCACCAACCTCACCCAGGACCATCTGGACCTGCACGGCAGCATGGACGAGTACTTCGAGACCAAGGCCCGCCTGTTCAGTCCGGAACGGTCCGGCCGGGCGGTCGTCTGCGTCGACGATGACTGGGGCCGTCGACTCGCCGGCCACGCGCAGGCCGCCGGGGTCCCGGTGGCCACCGTGGCCACGCAGGGCGGCAGCGCCGACTGGTCCGTCCGCAACCCCGTCCGTGAAGGCCTGGGGCACCGGTTTGAACTGCACGGGCCCGGCGGCGTGCTGCTGCGGCTGCACACCGGCCTGCCCGGCTCGTTCAACATCTCCAACGCCGCGCTGGCGGTGGCGATGGTGGCGGCCTCCGGAACCTCTCCGGCCAGGCTCCAGCAGGCACTGGACGCGGCGGATCCGCTGACCGTCGAGGTTCCCGGCCGGATGCAGGTGCTCAGCGAGAACCCGGCAGCGATTGTCGACTTCGCGCACAATCCCGACGCGCTCCAGAGAACCCTGGCCTCGGTGCGCCGTCCCGAACCCGGGGCCCGCGTGATCGTTGTGTTCGGGGCGACGGGAGAACGCGACCAAACCAAGCGCCCGCTGATGGGTGCCATCGCCGTCCGGCTCGCCGACGTCGTCATTGTCAGCGATGACGACCCGCACGGCGAGGATGCGGCCCGCATCCGCGCCGATGTGCTGGCCGGCGCCCGCGCCGCGGCCGAACAGGAGCAACTGCCGGCCGAGATTCTCGAAGTCTTCCCCCGTGCGGAGGCCATCGAGCGCGCCGTGGCCCTGGCCACGCCCCGGGACACGGTCCTCGTCGCGGGCCGCGGCCACGAGGTCTGGCAGGAGGTCAACGGGGAGAACCTGGCCCTCGACGACCGGGAGGAACTGCGCGGGGCCCTGCACCGGCACGGATTCGAAGTGCTCTCCCCGGACGCGGTAGAGTCCTAGATCGTCATGATTGAACTAACTGCAGCCGATATAGCGGCGATTACCGGCGGACGGATCGTTGGGGAGCCCGTCGGTGCCACCGGGGAGACCGCCGGCATCACCGTGAGTTCCGCCACCACAGACTCCCGCGAGATTGAACCCGGCGGCCTTTTCGTGGCCAAGCCGGGCGAGACGGCAGACGGGCACTTCTTCGTCCCTGCGGCGTTTGAAGCCGGTGCCGTGCTGGCGCTGACCGAACGCGAGGTCTCCGACGCCGCCGGCCGCCTCCTGCCGCAGATCGTTGTGGCGGACGCCGTGCTGGCCATGGGCGCCGTGGCCGCGGCCATCGTGGCGCGGCTGCGCGCCGCCTCGGGGCTCGAGGTTGTGGGCATCACCGGCAGCGCCGGCAAGACCACGACCAAGGACCTGCTGGCGGGCATCCTGCGCCGGGTGGCGCCCACCGTGGCCCCGATCGGCTCGTACAACGGCGAGGTCGGCGTCCCGCTGACCGTGTTCGCCGCGGACTTCGACACCCGCTACCTGGTGGTGGAGATGGGTGCCACCGGCATCGGCCACATCCGGTACCTGACGGACATGGTCAACCCGGGCGTCGGCGTGGTGCTCGGCGTCGGCAGCGCCCACGCGGGGGAATTCGGCGGCGTGGAGAACATAGCCATCGCCAAGGGCGAGCTTGCCGAGGCAGTGCCACCCGGCGGTACCGTCGTGCTCAACGCAGACGATCCCCGCGTCCAGGCCATGGCCGCCCGCACCCGGGCCGGCATTCTGTACTTCAGCGCCGACGACGACTTCACCCTGCCCGACGGGAGCGCGGCACAGTTGCTGCGGGCACTCGGCGCCGGCGTCAACGACGCCGGGCACCCCGAATTCACGCTTCGCTTCCCGGACGGCTCCGAGCACCGGGTGACCTCCGGGCTGATCGGCGTCCACCACGTGACCAACCTGCTGGCCGCCGCCGGCGCCGCCTGGGCGCTGGGCGTGCCGGCGGAAACCATCGCCGCGGGCCTGAACGGGGCCGGCCCCGCCAGCCGCTGGCGGATGGAGCGCACCGAGCGTGCGGACGGCGTCACGGTGATCAACGATGCCTACAACGCCAACCCGGAATCCATGCGCGCAGCGCTGCGCACGCTGGCCGAACTCGGCCGCGGCCGCCGTACCTGGGCGGTGCTGGGCGAAATGCTGGAACTGGGCGAAGACTCCGTGCATGAGCACGACGCGATCGGGCGGATAGTGGTCCGGCTGAACATCTCGCACCTGATCGTGGTGGGAGAGGGGGCCAAGGCCATGCACAACGCCGCCGTCTTGGAAGGCTCCTGGGGCGACGAATCGCTCTGGGTACGCACGCCCGAGGAGGCCCGCCGGGTGCTCGAGGAGAAGCTGGAACCGGGCGATCTGGTGCTGTTCAAGTCCTCCAACGGAGCCGGGCTGCGGTTCCTGGGCGACCGGGTAGCATTGGCGAATCCGTCGGCGGATGGCCCCGCGGCGGCTGCCCCGTGCGGAAGCGAATCCCAAGAGGAAGGCCAGGCGCAGTGATAGCCCTGCTGATCGGTTCTGCCCTGGCGCTGGTCCTGTCCCTGCTCGGTACGCCCTTGTTCATCAAGCTGTTGGTGAGGAGGGGCTACGGCCAGTTCATCCGCGACGACGGCCCGACGGCGCACCACACCAAGCGCGGAACGCCCACCATGGGCGGCGTGGTCATCGTGGCCTCGGTGATGCTCTCCTACTTTGCCACGCACCTGATGATGTGGCTGATGAACGGGGACGCGCACCCCGGGCCCACCGTCTCCGCAGCCGTGCTCATGCTGCTGATGGCCGGCATGGGGCTGGTGGGTTTCCTGGACGACTTCATCAAGATCTCCAAGCAGCGCAGCCTCGGGCTGCGGGCCTGGGCCAAGATCGTGCTGCAGGGCATCGTCGGCATTCTCTTTGCCGTCCTGGCCCTGAACTTCCCGGACAACATGGGCCGCACCCCGGCGTCGATGAACATCTCCTTCGCCCGTGACATCCCGTGGCTGGACCTCGCCTTCGGCGGCACCGTGCTCGGCACTATCCTGTTCATCATCTGGTCGAACATCATCGTCACCGCAGCTACCAACGGCGTGAACCTGACCGACGGGCTGGACGGGCTCGCGGCGGGTGCGTCGGTGATGGTGTGCGGCGCCTACATGCTGATGGGCATCTGGCAGTTCAACCAGAGCTGCGGCTCGGTCAAGGTGCCCGGGGAGGTCTGCTACGAGGTACGCGACCCGCTGGACCTGGCTCTGCTGGCAGGAACCATGGCCGGCGCGCTGATCGGGTTCCTGTGGTGGAACACCGCGCCCGCCAAGATCTTCATGGGCGACACCGGGTCGCTGGCGATCGGCGGCGCCATCGCCGGGTTCGCCATCCTGTCCCGCAGCCAGCTGCTGCTGGTGGTCATGGCGGGCCTGTTCGTGATCATCTCGCTCTCCGTGATCATCCAGGTGGTCTACTTCAAGGCCAGCGGCGGCAAACGCGTCTTCAAGATGGCACCGCTGCAGCACCACTTCGAGCTCAAGGGCTGGGCCGAAGTCACCGTGGTCGTGCGCTTCTGGATCATCGCCGGGCTGTGCGTGGCGGCCGCGCTGGGCATCTTCTACGCCGAATGGGTCCTGGGCTCATGAGCCGGCTCGATTCACTCACCTCCTGGGACGCGGACTGGTCCGGGCTGCGCGTGGTGGTCGCCGGCATCGGGCTGTCGGGATTCTCCGCCGCCGACACACTGATCGAACTGGGCGCCGCCGTCGTCGTCGTCGACGGCAGCGACACGGAGGAAAACCGGGCCAAGGCAGACACGTTGAAGATTGTCGGGGCCCGGCAGGTCCTCCTCGGCGAAGACCACGCCCGCGCACTGCCCGACGTCGGCGGGGAGCCGGCCGAGCTGGTGGTCGCCTCGCCGGGCTGGCAGCCGCGGTCCCCGCTGCTGGCGGCCGCCGCTGACGCAGGGATTCCGATCTGGGGTGACGTCGAACTCGCCTGGCGGGTCCGCGAACGCGCCGGCCGGCGCACTGCCGAATGGCTGGCCATCACCGGTACTAACGGTAAGACCACGACGGTGGGGATGGCCGAATCCATGCTGCAGGCGGCCGGGCTGCGCGCCATCGCGGCGGGCAACGTCGGCACGCCGATCCTCGACGCAGTGCGTGATCCCATCGGCTACGACGTCATCGCCGTCGAGCTTTCCAGCTTCCAGCTGCACTGGACCCACACGATGTCCCCGCTGGCCTCCGTGGTGCTCAACGTGGCCGAAGACCACGTGGACTGGCACGGAACCTATGAGGCGTACCTGGCCGACAAGGCCAGGATTTATGAGCGGACCAGGATCGCGTGCATCTACAACGCCGAGCAGCGCGAGACCGAGGAGATGGTCGAAGAGGCCGACGTCGTCGAAGGCTGCCGGGCGATCGGCTTCACCACCGGAATGCCCTCGGTCAGCATGGTCGGCGTCGTGGAGAACCTGCTGGTGGACCGGGCCTACATCGAAGAACGCCGGGACTCCGCGGCCGAGCTGGCCGGCCTCAGCGACCTGGGTGAACCGGCGCCCCGGCACCAGGTGGCCAACGCCCTGGCCGCCGCCGCCCTGGTCCGGGCCTATGGCGTGGAACCGGCCGCGGTCCGCGAAGGACTGCGGCGGTTCGATCCGGGGGCACACCGGATCCAGAAGGTGCTGGAGCGCGCCGGAGTGCTGTGGGTCAACGACTCCAAGGCGACGAACCCGCATGCGGCTTCGGCCTCGCTGGCGTCTTTTTCCCAGGTCGTGTGGATCGCCGGGGGACTGTCCAAGGGCGTCAACTACGACGAGCTGATCGCCGACCACGCGCGCAGGCTGAAGGCGGTCGTGCTGATCGGCAGGGACAATACCGCCCTCCTGGCCTCCTTGCAGCGACACGCACCGGATGTCCCCGTCGTCCACGCGTCCCCGGGGGACACTGGAGGCAGGCCGCCGACGACGGGGAACGCCGACGGCGCAACCGTGATGGCGGCGGCCGTGGAAGCAGCAGCCGGCATCGCCGCCGACGGGGACACCGTGCTGATGGCCCCGGCAGCCGCGTCGATGGACCGGTTCACGTCCTACGCTCACCGCGGCAACGCGTTCATGGAAGCCGTCCGCCGGTACGGAGAGGGACAGGCACCGTCGACTAAGGAGCAGTAATGGCCACCACCCGCAGCGGAAGCCGGACACCGGCCTCCGCCGCTGCCCGCGGACACGCCGCTCCCGGGACGGAGGCCGCCCCCGCCGGCCGCCTGCGCGAGCTCCGCCAGCGCGGCACCGACCTGTTGGACCGCATCCAGGGCACCGGAACGCAGTCCAGCGGGGCCAGCTACTACCTGATCCTCGGCTCCGCCCTCGCCCTGACCGCCATCGGCCTGCTGATGGTGCTCTCGTCGTCGGCGGTGGAATCCATCGCCGATGAAACCTCGCCGTTCAGCCTGTTCATGAGGCAGGCCCTGTTCGCTGGCCTGGGCGTCACGGCGATGCTGGTCCTCTCGCGCTGGAAGGTCTCCACCTATCGAAAGCTGGCCTGGCCTGCCCTGGCGGTGTCGGTGCTCCTGCTGCTGTTGGTCTTCACCCCGCTGGGCGAGTCGGTCGGCGGCAACCGCAACTGGATCCACCTTCCCGGCAATGTTTCCCTGCAGCCCTCGGAAGTCGCCAAGCTGGGGATGTCCCTGTGGATGGCGACGGTGCTGGCGGCCAAGGAACGGCTGCTGGGCCAATGGAAGCACCTGCTCATCCCGGTGGTGTTCCCCGGTGCGCTCCTGGTGGTCGGCCCGGTGCTGCTGGGCAACGACCTGGGCACCGCGATGATCCTGATGCTCATCATCGCCGGCGGGCTGTTTTTCGCCGGCGCCCCGTTGAAGCTGTTCGGCCTGGCCGGACTCGGAGCCGGCGCGCTGGTGTTGCTGCTCGTGGTGGTCAGCCCCAACCGCATGGGCCGCATCCTCATGTGGACCGACCAGAGCTGTGAGGCGACGACGGGGCTGAACATGCAGTCCTGCAACGGGCTCTTCGCGCTGGCCTCCGGCGGCTGGTGGGGTGTGGGACTGGGCCAGAGCCGGCAAAAATACAACTGGATTCCGGAGGCCCACAACGACTACATCTTCGCCATCATCGGCGAAGAGCTCGGCCTGCTCGGCACCACCGTGATCCTGGCCCTGTTTGGTGTCCTGGCCATCGCGCTGGTCCGCACCGTGATGCGCCAGGAATCCCTTTTCGTACGGGTCCTCGCCGGTTCCATCATGGTCTGGATCATCGGCCAGGCGTTCGTGAACATCGCGGTGGTCACCGGCCTGCTTCCGGTGATCGGCGTGCCGCTGCCGTTCATCTCCTACGGCGGTTCCGCCCTGACGGTGACCCTGGCCGCCGTCGGTGTACTCTTGTCCTTTGCCCGGACCGATGTGCCTGGCCGGAAGGAGTCCGGGGGACTCCTTGCCCGGCTGCGCCAGCAAGCGCCGGCCGGGAACCGCTGACCCCACCCCAGACCACCAGCAGTCGAGCAGAAGGTATTCCAGCTACACCATGAACACTTTTGAGCCCTCTGTTGTCCTGGCCGGCGGCGGCACCGCCGGGCACGTCAGCCCGCTGCTGGCCATCGCCGGCGCCGTCGTCCAGGCCGCCCCCACGGCCCGCATCCTCGCGGTGGGCACCGCCGTCGGCATGGAGACCCGGCTGGTCCCCGCGGCCGGCTACCGGCTCGCCACGATCGGACGGGTGCCGCTGCCGCGCCGCCCGTCCCTCGACCTGCTGAAGCTGCCGTTCAAGTTCGCTGCGGCAGTGCGCCAGGCCGCGGGCATCCTCGACGGCGCGCGGGCCGACGTCGTGGTGGGCGTGGGCGGGTATGTGAGCACTCCGGTCTACATCGCCGCCAGGCTGCGCCGGGTGCCGATCGTGATCCACGAAGCCAACGCCCGCCCGGGGCTGGCCAACCGCGTCGGGGCGCGGCTCACCCGGTGGGTCGCGGTCGCGTTCAAGGACACGCAGCTGCCCGGCGCCCGCTGGGTCGGCATGCCCATGCGGCCCGAGATCTCCACCCTGGACCGGGAAGCCTCGCGCGAAGCCGCGCGCCGCCGGCTGGGGCTGGCGCCGGACCAACCTACCCTCATTGTCACCGGCGGCTCCTCGGGCGCGCTGAGCATCAACCGCACCATCGGTGCTTCGCTGCCGGAGCTTGCCGCGGCAGGCATCCAGGTGCTGCAAATCACCGGGCGGAACAAGGCTCTGCGGGACGCCGACGGGCAACTGCTCGCCGCCCCCGGCTACCACCAGGTGGAATTCGTGGACAGCATGCAGGATGTCTACGCGGCGGCGGACCTCCTGCTGGCCCGCGCCGGCGCGGCCACGGTGTGCGAGATAGCCGCCGTGGGGTTGCCGTCCGTGCTGGTGCCGCTGCCGCACGGCAACGGCGAACAGGCCCTGAACGCGGCCTCCCTCGTGGCGGCCGGCGGGGCCGCGCTGGTCCGCGACGGCGAATTCACAACCCGCTGGGTCACGGACGAACTCATTCCGTTGCTGAAAAACCCGGAGCGGCTGCAGCAGATGTCCGCGGCGGCACACGCCCTGGGAATCCGCGACGCTGACATCCGAATGGCACAATTGGTGCTCGAGGCAGCAGGGAGGAACACAGATGAAAGCCGCTGATTTCCACACCACGGCCCGGCTGCCGTTCGGCGACCTCGGCGCCGTGCACTTCATTGGGTTGGGCGGCGCCGGAATGTCCGCCATCGCCCGGATCCTGCTGGCCCGCGGCGTGCCGGTATCCGGTTCGGACGCGAACGACTCAGCGGTGCTGCGCCAACTGGAGGCGCTCGGTGCGCGCGTCTTCGTCGGCCACGAGGCGGCCCATGTCGCGGGCGCGGACACGGTGGTGGTCTCCACGGCCATCCGGCCGGAGAACCCCGAACTGCAGGCCGCCGCCGCCGCCGGCCTGAACATCGTGCACCGCTCGGTGGCGCTGGCCGCCGCGATGGAGGGGAAGCGGCTGATCGCCGTCGGCGGCACCCACGGCAAGACCACCACCACGGCCATGGCGACCGTGATGCTGCAGGCAACCGGATGCGAACCTTCGTTCGCCATCGGCGGCGATGTGGCGGCGCTCGGCGTCAACGCCGCCCACGGGCAGGGCGACTTGTTTGTCGCCGAAGCCGACGAATCCGACGGCTCGTTCCTCAACTACCGGCCGCAGGTCATCGTGGTGACCAACGTGGAGGCCGACCATCTGGATTACTACGGGTCAGCCGAAGCCGTGTACGCCTCCTTCGACCGGTTCGCCGCACTGCTTCCGGCCGACGGCACCCTGGTGGCCTGCCTCGACGACGACGGCGCCCGCGCCTTGGCGGAGCGGGCGGCGGAGTCCGGCGCAGGAGGCCGTGTGCTGGGCTACGGCTACGCGGCCGACGCCCAGGTGCGCATCGTAGAAACTGAATTCGCCGGCTCGGGGAGTACCAGCAGGATCGAATACCCCGGCGGCAGTTGCACGCTGCGGCTGCAGGTCCCGGGCGAGCACAACATCCGCAATGCCGCCGCCGCCATCGCCGTCGCCATCACGCAGGACATCGATCCGGCCGCCGCAGCCGAGGGACTGGCCGGGTTCACCGGGGCGGCCAGGCGGTTCGAGGCCAAAGGCACGGCGGCAGGCGTACGCGTGTTCGACGACTACGCACACCATCCCACCGAGGTCCACGCAGCCCTCACGGCCGCGCGCAAGGTAGTCGGCGGGCATGCGGTGCATGTCCTGTTCCAGCCGCACCTGTTTTCCCGCACCCGGGAATTCGCGGCGGAATTCGCCCGGGCCCTGCAGTTGGCCGACTCGGCCGCCGTCCTGGATATCTATGCCTCCCGCGAAGATCCGATCCCGGGCGTGACCAGCGAACTGATCACCAGCCGGCTGGCTCCCGGCAGCTATGCACCGGATCCGGGGCGGGCGGTGCAGGACATCGTGGCCCGCTCCGAACCCGGGGATATCGTGCTGACCGTCGGCGCCGGAGACGTGACCCAATACGGGCCGGTTTTGGTCGAGGCCCTGGGGCAGGCCGCAGCGGCGGCGCGATGAGTCCGCGCAAGCCCCGCACTCCCGCTGCACGTCCCGCCGCCCCCCGGCAGCCGGAAGCCCCCCGCCGGCCGGAGGCCGCCGGGCAGCAGCCCAATCCGGCAGCGGCGAGCGACGCGGGCCGGGGTACAGACGCCGGCGGAAATCCGGGGGTGCGGATCAACACCGGCCGGGTGTCGGCCATGCCCGCCGCCGAGTCCGCGGAGTCCGCCACGGGAGCCAAGCCCGCGCCGGCCGCCAGGGGGTGAGCAATGCGGCGAACCGTCGACGCATTTTCGATGCGAAGTCCGAGTCTCGGACTAGCACACCGGCTTCCAGATTTCCATGTGCTGCGG
>NZ_JBNHGM010000012.1:0-74214 GCF_059091265.1 Arthrobacter sp. THG-b23 | reverse complement strand
GCGGACCGCCGGCTGCCGGCGGCGGTTTCGGCAAGGGCGGCCGCGGACGCGGCGGCACCCAGGGTGCCTTCGGCAAGGGAGGCGCCGGCCGCGGCAAGCAGCGCAAGTCCAAGCGCGCCAAGCGCCAGGAACTGGAGCAGATGAGCGCACCGTCGCTGGGCGGTGTCTCGGTACCCCGCGGCGACGGCAGCACCGTTGTCCGGCTGCGCCGCGGCTCCTCCATCACCGACTTCGCCGACAAGATCGAGGCGAACCCGGCCGCGCTGGTGACCGTGCTGTTCCACCTCGGTGAGATGGCCACCGCCACGCAGTCGCTGGACGAAGACACCTTCGAGCTGCTGGGCGTCGAACTGGGCTACAAGATCCAGGTTGTCTCCCCCGAGGACGAAGAGCGCGAACTGCTCGACTCGTTCGACATCGACCTTGACGCAGAACTCGAGGCCGAGGGCGAAGACGACCTGGAGCGGCGCCCGGCCGTCGTGACGGTCATGGGCCACGTGGACCACGGTAAGACCCGCCTGCTGGATGCCATCCGCAACACCCGCGTGGGCGAAGGCGAACACGGCGGCATCACCCAGCACATCGGCGCCTACCAGATCGACTTCCAGCACGATGACCGGGACCGGAAGATCACCTTCATCGACACCCCGGGCCACGAGGCGTTCACCGCCATGCGTGCCCGTGGCGCGAAGGTCACCGACATCGCCATCCTGGTGGTGGCCGCGGACGACGGCGTCATGCCGCAGACCGTGGAAGCCCTGAACCACGCGCAGGCGGCCGGTGTGCCCATCGTCGTCGCCGTGAACAAGATCGACAAGGAAGGCGCCAACCCGGAGAAGATCCGCGGCCAGCTGACCGAGTACGGCCTGGTTCCGGAGGAATACGGCGGCGACACCATGTTCGTGGACGTATCGGCACGTGAGGGCCTGCACATCGAGGATCTCCTCTCGGCCGTGCTGCTGACGGCTGACGCCGCGCTGGACCTGCGGGCCAATCCGAACAAGGACGCCCGCGGCATTGCGATCGAGGCAAACCTGGACAAGGGCCGCGGCGCCGTGGCGACCGTACTGGTCCAGTCCGGAACGCTGCGGGTGGGCGACGCCATCGTCACCGGCAGCGCCCACGGCCGCGTGCGTGCCATGTTCGATGAGGACGGCGCATCCGTCACCGAGGCCGAACCGTCGCGTCCGGTCCAGGTGCTGGGTCTGTCCACCGTCCCGCGTGCCGGCGACACCTTCCTGGTGACCGACGACGAGCGAACCGCCCGCCAGATCGCCGAGAAGCGCGAAGCCGCGGACCGCAACGCAGCGCTGGCCAAGCGCCGCAAGCGCATCAGCCTCGAGGACTTCGACAAGGCCGTGGCCGAGGGCAAGGTCGACACCCTCAACCTCATCCTCAAGGGCGACGTGTCCGGTGCCGTGGAGGCGCTGGAAGACTCGCTGCTCAAGATCGATGTGGGCGAGGATGTCCAGCTGCGCGTTATCCACCGCGGTGTCGGTGCCATCACGCAGAACGACGTGAACCTGGCCACCGTGGACAACGCCATCATCATCGGCTTCAACGTGAAGCCGGCCGAGCGGGTGGCCGAACTGGCCGACCGCGAGGGCGTGGACATGCGCTTCTACTCGGTCATCTACGCGGCGATCGATGACATCGAGCTCGCGCTGAAGGGCATGCTGAAGCCGGAGTACGAAGAGGCACAGCTGGGCACCGCCGAAATCCGCGAGATCTTCCGTTCGTCCAAGTTCGGAAATATCGCCGGCTCCATCGTCCGCTCGGGCACGATCCGCCGCAATACCAAGGCACGTGTCACCCGCGACGGCAAGGTCATCGGCGAGAACCTCACCGTTGACTCGCTCAAGCGGTTCAAGGACGACGCGACCGAGGTCCGCGAAGGATTCGAATGTGGTATCGGACTTGGGTCGTTCAACGACCTCAAGGAAGGCGACATCATCGAGACCTTCGAAATGCGCGAAAAGCCGCGCGTCTAGCAGCCGGCTTGCAGCGGGCGTCCGGTGGCATCGCCGCCGGGCGCCCGCTGTTCCGCCATCAACACGAGAATTGAGGAGGGGTCATGGCAGACCCAGCACGCGCCGCCAAGATGGCCGACCGGATCAAAGTTGTGGTGGCCCAGGCGCTCGAGCGCCGGGTCAAGGATCCCCGCTTGGGATTCGTGACCATCACCGACGCCCGGGTGACCAACGACCTGCAGCACGCCACCGTCTATTACACGGTGTTCGGCGACGCCGAAGAGCAGGACGGCACGCGCAAGGCACTCGAGTCCGCCAAGGGCGTCCTGCGGGCAGAAGTGGGTCGGAACATCACCGCCCGGCTTACGCCCACGCTGGAATTCGTTCCGGATGAGATTCCGGTGAACGCCAGCCACCTGGAGGAGCTCTTGCGGGCCGCGAAGGCCAAGGACGCCGAGGTGGCAGCTTTGGCCGAAGGCGCCGCCTTCGCCGGGGAAGAGGATCCGTACCGCAAGCCCGAAGACGAGGACGAGGACGAATCCGGCCGCGGAGCACGTCCGGAATAACGGCTGGCGCGCGGCGTAACGACCGCTGCACGGCTCGACGACCGCTGCACCAAATGGTGGGCCACCTGCTGTGCGCAGGCGGCCCACCGTTTTCTTTGCGCCGGCAGTCAGGGATCAGTGCAGGTGGATCTTGATGACCTTGCCGGCGGGCGGTGTCTTCCCGGTGAAGTCAGGCAGGGCATTCGTCGTCGCGTAGAGCCGGTCGCCGCGGATCTCCAGCGCACCCGGGGCAGTGGTCTCAAAGAACGTTTCCACCTCGTGTTGGCCCCTCTTCAGCACGGAGATCTCGTTGCCGAACATCTCGGCAATGTAGACGTCGCCGCGTGAGCTGACAGCCAGGTTGGTGGCGCCGGACAGGCCATCGGCCAGCTGCACGACCTTCCCGGTGTGGGCATGGACCTTGTAGACGCGCCCGAGCGCGCCGATGCTCCCGTCTTCGGGCCCGCCCGGCAGTGAGGTGACGTACAGCCAGCCGTGCCGGCCAAACTCCACATCCGTGGGCACCGGCTCCAGATAGTACTTCTGGCCGACCACGCAGTCCGGCAGGCCCATGCCCGCCGCCAGCTCAGCGGTCACCCGGAAGGAAACCGGAGGCAGCACCGCGACAGTGCTGACCCACTTGCTGTGCTTGTCGACCTTCAGGATGGCGTTGCCGCCGGCGTCGGCGACGTAGATGCTGTGCCTGTTGGCGGCCGTGGCATAGGCGTTGGAGTCAACGTTGCCCTTGTACTTGGCCGGGATCCCCTCCGGAATCTTGTCCAGGCACTGCTGGTCCTCCACATGGCGGAAGCCGTAGGTGACGCGGCCGTCCGGGTTGCGCTTCGCCTCATAGGCTGCCACGTCAGCGATCTTCTTCGGCGTGGCCTTGTGGTCATGCCGGTCCAAGGACTGGATCCACTGCACGTTCGGCAGGCCGTCCATGCCGCCGGCACCGGTGCCTTCGGAGAAGTAGACCGTGTGCTTGTAGAGGGAGACGGCTGCGACCTGGGGGCCGCCTGAGCTGTACAAGACTTCGGGATCGTCATGGCGCGGGATCCTGTTCAGGATGCCGGCGAAGTTCTGTGTCACAAACAGGCCGTGCCGGCCGGCGGCAAGACTCAGCGGCGATTGCAGCCCCTCGGCAAGCACGGTCGCCGACGGAGCCTCCGGGCTCTCCCGGTGGGCCGATGCCGGTGCCAGGCCAGTGCCGAACGCAAGGCCGAGCGCCAGGGGAAGGGCGAGATACAGCGGTGGTTTTTTCACGATTGAGCTCCTGAAGAGAGCCGCAGGGCACCCCGGATGACCTGCAGGTCGATGGGGTGACCGAAGGAACAAGGGCTAGTGATGCCGAATAGGCGACTGTGCCGGTGGCCTGCTGAAATCCCTCGTAAGGCCGCATCGACGGCACGCGATTAGCTCAAAATATTGCAGCCCGCGGAGGCTGTCAACGATGCACGCTTTAAGCCCCGACCGGCCGCGCACCGGGACGCCATATACTGAAAGGCGTGACTTCTGGCCTGCTCCGTTCCGGATTGATACTCGTCGACAAGCCGCAGGGGTGGACCAGCCACGACGTCGTCGGCCGCATGCGCCGCCTGGCCGGAACGCGGAAGGTCGGCCATGCCGGCACCCTGGATCCCATGGCCACGGGCGTGCTGGTGGTCGGCGTCAACAAAGCCACCCGGCTGCTGACCTACATCGTCGGCGCCTCCAAGACATACGACGCGACCATCCGGCTGGGCCAGTCGACGGTGACCGACGACGCCGAGGGCGACGTCACCGGGGAAACCATCGCCGCGGCCGTGACGGAACAGCAGATCAGGGACGGGATCGCCGGGCTGACCGGGGACATCCTGCAGGTGCCGAGCAGCGTCTCCGCCATCAAGGTCAACGGGCAGCGCTCCTATGCGCGCGTACGCTCCGGACAGGACGTCGTGTTGGCGGCCCGCCCGGTGACGGTCCACAGGTTCGAGGTCCATGGCATACGGCGCGGCCGGGGCGGCAAAGTGCAGGACGTGGACGTCACCGTCGAATGCTCGTCGGGAACCTACATCCGGGCCCTGGCCCGCGATCTCGGCCAGCGGCTGGGCGTCGGCGGACATCTGACGGCCCTGCGCCGCACCCGGGTAGGTCCATTCCGGATCGAGGACGCCGCCACGCTGGATCAACTGGCCGAAGACCTGAAGATGACGGCCCTGGACGAGGCCGCCAGGGTGCTGTTTCCGGTCCGGGAACTCAGCGCCACGGAAGCCGACGACGTCTCGCATGGCCGACGCATTTCCGCCGGGGGAGAGCCTGGCGCGACGGCGGCGTTCGCGCCGGGCGGTTCGCTGGTAGCGCTGCTGGAAGACAACGGTTCGCAAGCCAAACCCCTGCTGGTGTTCGCACCGGGAAACGAGGCAGAAGCAAAGTGATCATTGACGGTTTTTTCATTGCCGGCGCGGTGGTCACCCTGCTTGCTGCGGTCGTCTGCGTGGTGGCCGCCATCCTGAAGTACGGGCCCAACGACGTCACGATTCTCTCGGTCGCCGCTGTGGAGTTGTTTCTGCTGGTCTACGGGGTGGCCGGTATCATCAGACAGGCTTCCGGTGAGGCTGTCACCGGGGAAACCTGGGAATTTTGGGGCTACCTGATCACCGCACTGCTGGTTCCGGTAGCGGCCTTCTGGTGGTCCATCATGGACCGCAGCCGGTGGAGCAACCTGGTGCTGGGGGCCGCAGGAATCACGGTATTCGTCATGCTGGTGAGAATGGAACAAATTTGGGACGGAGCAATCGCCGTATGAAATCCGGCCAGGAACAACAACGGGCCAGGCAAACCCGGGACGTGAACGCCGCCGCCGGCCGCGCCACCGGTCCCGGGCGGCTCCTGGTAGCGGCCTACGGGGTCTTCGCGCTCTCCGCCAGCGCCCGCGCGGGCTACCAGATAGCAACCAAGTTCGCAGAAGCGCCGGTGGCGTACCTGCTCTCCGCCTTCGCCGCCGTCGTGTATATCCTGGCGACCGTCACGCTGGCCAAGTCCGGCACCCGTTCCTACTGGCTGTCCGTGGCGGCCGTGAGCATCGAACTGGTGGGTGTCCTGGCCGTCGGGCTGCTGAGCGTGCTGGATCCCCAGTTGCTTCCGCAGGACACGGTGTGGTCAGGCTTCGGCAAGGGGTACGGATACATTCCCCTGCTGCTGCCGATCATCGGCCTGTGGTGGCTCTGGCGGCACCGGCCGTCGGCGGGCCTGAAGCCCTCCGAAGATCGTCCATAATGGAAGGGGTCCCGACCACGGGGGCCGCACCCGCTGAAGGCCCGATCGACGAGGAGTTTACTGTGCACTACTGGAAAGACCTGGCCGACGTACCCCGCGGCTATGGTCCGTCAGTGGTGACACTGGGAAACTTCGACGGCGTCCACCGCGGACACCAGCAGGTGCTGCGCCGCCTGGTGGAGACCGCGTCCGCCCGGGGGAGGAGGGCGGTGGCGATTTCTTTCGACCCGCATCCTTCCCAGGTCCATCGACCGGACGCCGCCCCGCAGCTGATCATGGGACTTCAGGACCGGGTCGAGGCGTTGGAGGCCAGCGGCCTGGACGGGCTGCTGATGATGACCTACACGCTGGAACTGGCCGGGGAAACGCCGGAGGAGTTTGTCCGCAAGGTCTTCGTGGAGGCCCTCGGGGCCACCGCCGTGGTGATCGGCCACGACACCCGGTTCGGGAAGAACAACGCCGGCGACCTGAACACCATGCAGGAACTGGGGCGCCAGTTCGGCTTCACCGTCGAGGTCGTCGACGAATATGAAACGGATGCGGAGCACGATGGCGCCGGCAGCGGCCGGCGTTACTCGTCGTCCTGGGTCCGCGAAGCCCTCGCCGCCGGGGATGTCGCCACCGCGGCGGAGGTGCTCGGGCGCACCCACCGGATGCGCGGCGAAGTGGTGCACGGCGACGCCCGCGGCCGCGAACTGGGGTTTCCCACCGCGAACCTGTCCAAGCATGCAACGGGCATGATTCCCGGCGACGGCGTTTACGCCGGCTGGCTGGTGGACCAGCACGGGACCAGGTGGCCGGCCGCGATCTCGGTGGGTTCGAATCCGACGTTCGAGGGGGCCAGCCGCCGGGTCGAGGCGCACGTCATCGACCGGCCGCAGGAGGAGACGGACGACTTCGATCTCTACGGCCAGCAGGTGGTGGTCGAGTTCGTGGAACGCTTGCGCGGCATGGTGGCCTACACCGGCCGCGAGGCGCTGATCGCCCAAATGCGCGACGACGTTGTGCGTACCCGAAGCCTGCTTTCGACAGACTGAGCCCGCAACAGGTAAACTTGCCGGTGGATTCGGCTGCGGTCCGTGGCGGCTGTATCCCTCCGTGCTCTGCCGCCGGCAAGCCTCTGGCGGCCGGCGCAAAATACGGAGCCCCCGGCAGCGAAGTGCTGACTCGGGCCTCACGGCACAACTTCTAGGAGTTACTGTGGCATTGGACGCCGCGCTCAAGCAGGAAATCATCAAGGAATACGCCACGCACGAGGGCGACACGGGTTCTCCCGAGGTACAGATCGCTGTTCTGTCCCGTCGCATCTCCGACCTGACGGAACACCTGAAGATGCACAAGCACGACCACCACACCCGCCGCGGCCTCATGGCCCTGGTCGGCCGTCGTCGTCGCATGCTCACCTACCTGCGTGACACCGACATCACGCGCTACCGGTCGCTCATCGAGCGCCTCGGCCTGCGCCGCTAGCACGTGAACGAGGCGGCTCTTTTCGTCCACTGCGACTAGGGGACAGGAGAGCCGCCTTTTTCCTACCACGCCGGTTTCCGGTGCGGCAGGACCACGGCCGGCGGGAGACCGGCGGCCGATAATTACATCAACTGGAGACTTTCGGTATCGCGGCATTCGCGGTCCTCGGTAGTGGCTTCCGGGACGCCCCTAGGGCAGCCCGTAGGTCTCGATCGAAGACCGGGTGGCGTACAGGCAGGCTGGCCGTGAAGCGGCCTCGCAGGTTTGGGCAGATACCGGCAGCCTCCGCACTCGAAGAAACGGAGGTGGCTCTCTTGGAGGGTCCCGAAATTCAGTACTCAGAAGCCGTCATTGACAACGGCCGGTTCGGCCAGCGCGTAGTCCGGTTCGAAACCGGCCGCGTGGCCCAGCAGGCGGCCGGCTCGGCGATGGTCTACATCGACGAAGACACCGCACTGCTCTCCGCCACCACGGCGGGCAAGTCCCCGCGTGAGGGCTTCGACTTCTTCCCGCTGACCGTCGACGTGGAAGAGCGGATGTACGCAGCCGGCCGCATCCCGGGCTCGTTCTTCCGCCGCGAAGGCCGCCCGTCCACCGAAGCGATCCTGGCCTGCCGCCTGATGGACCGCCCGCTGCGCCCCGCCTTCGTCAAGGGGCTGCGCAACGAGGTCCAGGTAGTGGTGACCGTGTTGGCGATCAATCCGGACGTCATGTACGACGTCGTAGCGATTAACGCCTCTTCCATGTCCACCCAGCTGAGCGGCCTGCCGTTCTCCGGCCCGATCGGCGGCGTCCGCGTGGCACTGGTGGACGGCCAGTGGGTGGCCTTCCCCAAGCACTCCGAACTGGAGCGCGCCGTGTTCAGCATGGTGGTGGCCGGCCGCATCGCCGCCGGCGACGACATTGCCATCATGATGGTCGAGGCCGAGGCGACCGACAACGCCTGGAACCTGATCAAGGAAGAGGGCGCCACCGCCCCCACCGAAGAGGTCGTGGCCGAGGGCCTCGAGGCCGCCAAGCCGTTCATCCGGGCGCTGTGCGAGGCCCAGTCCGATCTGGCTGCGCGCGCCGCCAAGCCGACCGTCGAGTTCCCGATCTTCAAGGACTACGAGGACGATGCCTTAGCCGCCGTGGAGTCCGCCGCAGCCGCCAAGCTGACGGAGATCTTCTCGATCGGCGACAAGCAGCAGCGCAACGAGGCCGCAGACGCCTTCAAGGCCGAGGTCCTGGCGCAGCTGGCCGGCACCGAGACGGCGGAATTCGCCGGCCGCGAGAAGGAAATCTCCGCAGCCTTCAACGCCGTGACCAAGAAGGTTGTCCGCCAGCGCATCCTCACAGAGCAGGTGCGCATCGACGGCCGCGGGCTGAGCGACATCCGCAAGCTGACCGCCGAGGTCGAGGTCCTGCCCCGCGTCCACGGCTCCGCCATCTTCGAGCGCGGCGAAACCCAGATCCTGGGCGTCACCACGCTGAACATGCTGAAGATGGAGCAGCAGATCGATTCGCTGTCGCCGGTAACGCGCAAGCGCTACATGCACAACTACAACTTCCCGCCTTACTCCACCGGTGAGACCGGCCGCGTGGGCTCGCCCAAGCGCCGTGAAATCGGCCACGGCGCGCTGGCCGAGCGCGCCCTGGTGCCGGTGCTGCCGTCGCGTGAAGAGTTCCCGTACGCCATCCGCCAGGTCTCCGAGGCGCTGAGCTCCAACGGCTCCACCTCCATGGGCTCGGTCTGCGCCTCCACGCTGTCCCTGCTCAACGCCGGCGTGCCGCTGAAGGCTCCGGTGGCAGGCATCGCCATGGGCCTCGTCTCCGACCAGGTTGACGGCGAAACCCGCTACGCGGCGCTCACCGACATCCTGGGCGCCGAGGACGCCATGGGCGACATGGACTTCAAGGTCGCCGGTACCTCCGAGTTCGTCACCGCCATCCAGCTCGACACCAAGCTCGACGGCATCCCGGCGTCCGTGCTGGCCGCCGCACTGAAGCAGGCCCGTGAGGCACGGCTGCACATCCTCGGCGTGATTAATGCCGCGATCGACCAGCCGGACGAGATGAGCGAGTTCGCCCCGCGGATCATCTCCGTGAAGATCCCGGTGGACAAGATCGGCGAGGTCATCGGCCCCAAGGGCAAGATGATCAACCAGATCCAGGAAGACACCGGCGCGGACATCTCCATCGAGGACGACGGCACCGTGCTGATCGGCGCGACCGACGGTGCCGCCGCCGAAGCCGCCCGCGCGGCCGTCAACGCGATCGCCAACCCGCAGATCCCCGAGGTGGGCGAGCGCTACCTGGGCACGGTCGTGAAGACCACCACCTTCGGTGCCTTCGTGTCGCTGACCCCGGGCAAGGACGGCCTGCTGCACATCTCCGAGCTGCGCAAGCTGGCCGGCGGCAAGCGCGTGGACAACGTCGACGACGTCGTCTCGGTGGGCCAGAAGGTCCAGGTCGAGATCACCAAGATCGACGACCGCGGCAAGCTGTCACTCGCACCGGTCGTGGCCGAGGAGGCCGCAGCCGACGAGGCGTCGGCCGAAGAGGCCGTGGCCGAGTAAGTATGACCGTCGTCGCCCTGCCGCTGGTCGGCAGCATGCAGCATGCCGACGCCACCGAGCTCGGCGGGTCGGACCCCACGCTGGTCCACGGCGAACCGGGCGGCGCCATCGTGCGCCGCTCGGTGCTGCCCGGGGGAGTGCGGGTGCTGACCGAAGCAATGCCGGGCCAGCGGTCGGCGACGATCGGATTCTGGGTTGGTGTTGGCTCGCGGGATGAAGCCGCGGGCCAACACGGCTCGACCCACTTTTTGGAGCACCTGCTCTTCAAAGGCACCAGGCGTCGGACGGCGCTGGACATCGCCTCCGCCTTCGACGAGGTCGGCGGTGAATCCAATGCGGCCACCGCCAAGGAAAGCACGTGCTACTACGCCCGCGTCCTGGATTCGGACCTGCCGATGGCCATCGACGTGATCGCGGACATGATCACCTCCGCGGTCCTCGACCCGCAGGAGCTTGAACAGGAACGCGGGGTCATCCTCGAAGAGATCGCCATGGACAATGACGATCCCGCCGACGTGTGCCATGAAAAGTTCGTCGAGGCGGTGCTCGGCGGACACCCCCTGGGCAGGCCGATCGGTGGGACCCCGGAGGCGATCAAAGCGGTCGCCCGCGACTCCGTCTGGGCCCACTACCGGCGCTACTACCGGCCGGACGAGCTGGTGGTCACCGCCGCCGGTGGCCTGGACCACGACGCCGTGTGCGCCCAGGTGCTCGCCGCCCTGGAGTCGGCCGGCTGGCACCTCGAGGCCGGCGCGGTTCCGGTGCCCCGGCGGGAGACAGCGGCTGCGGCCATCGCCCCCGTCGCCGGCACCTACGTGCACCGCCGTCCGGTCGAGCAGGCGAACATCGTCATGGGCTGCCCGTCGATCAACGCCACCGACGAGCGCCGCTTTGTCATGAGCGTGCTCAACGCCGTGCTGGGCGGCGGCATGTCCTCCCGGCTCTTCCAGGAAATCCGGGAGAAACGGGGCCTGGCCTACGCCACCTATTCGTTCTCCGGCGCCTACGCCGATGCGGGCTACTTCGGCATGTATGCCGGTTGTTCGCCGGCCAAAACCGGACAGGTCATCGACCTGCTCGGTGCCGAACTCGACCGGCTGGCGGCCGACGGCATCTCCGCCGACGAGCTGCGCCGGGCCGTCGGCCAGCTTTCGGGCGGCATCGTGATGGCGCTGGAAGACAGCGGTTCGCGGATGTCGCGGTTGGGCCGCGCCGAACTGGTGTCCGGAGAGTTTTTGGACATCGATGAGTCGCTCGCCCGGATCGAGGCCGTCACCGCCGGGCAGGTCCGGGAGCTCGCCGGCGAACTGGCCGCGGCGCCGCGCGTTGTTACCGTCGTCGGACCCTTCGACTCTGCGGCGGACTTCGGCCGGTAAGCGGCCCCGCCGGCCCCGCGGATAGCCGGGCCCCGGAAATAAGGGAGGCGGCGGTCAGCCCCCGGCAAACGGGGGCAGGATGTCAATCACGTCGTCTGCCGCCAGCGGTGCCTGCCGGTCCTTCCATGCCACTTCGTTGCGCAGGAAACTGCTCCGGGCGAGGACCGACTCCATCGACGGAGCGGACGATCTGCCCGGTGCCGCAGCCGTCGGAAGCGCACCGCCGGCCGCCGGGCCGGCCCCGGCACCGGCCGGCACCGGTGCCTTCGACGCCGCCGGGCTGTGGCGGGCAAGGACTCCGCGCAGCACCGTGTCCAGCGTGCTGCCATCGGGCAGCTGCAGGAATTCCTCTTCGACCCCGGCGGCGGCCTGCGCCGCACCGAAATACCGGATGATCATCTATCCGCCTATCGCACTCATGGTCCGGTCCGGCTGGACGAAGTCCGTGCCGCCCAGACCCGCATGATCCATACCGTGGGCTTTGGGCTTGGCCCACATCGCGTTCCGCCACCGCTCCGCCACCGCGTCGTCGTCCGCACCGGAGCGCAGGAGGGCCAGCAGGTCCGTTTCCTCGTGCGAGAACAGGCAGGAGCGTACCTTGCCCTCGGCGGTGACCCGGGTGCGGCGGCAATCGGCACAGAACGGTTCCGTCACGGAGGCGATGATCCCCACGGTGCCGGCGACGACGCCGGGGCGGTTCCGCCGTCGCACTTCCCACCGTTCCGCCGGGGCGCCGTCGCGTTCGCGCGGATCCGGGGAGAGCAGGAAGTCAGGCTCCAGCAGGGCACGGATCTCGGCGGCCGACAGCATGTTCTGCCGGGTCCAGCCGTGGTCGGCGTCCAGCGGCATCTGCTCGATGAACCTCAGCTCGTAGCCCCGTTCCACCGCCCAGTCCAGCAGCGCGGGGGCCTCGGCGTCGTTGATGCCGCGCATCAGCACCGCGTTGATCTTCAGCAGACCCAGGCCGGCCGCGTCGGCGGCTTCGATGCCGGCGAGCACGCGGTCCAAAAACGGGCGGCGGGTCAGCTGCGCGAACGTCTCCGGATGCAGCGAGTCCAGCGAGACGTTGATCCGCGTCAGGCCGGCCGCCTTCAGGGCGGCGGCCTTCTTCTCCAGCCCGAGGGCGTTGGTGGTCAGCGACACCGGCAGGTCGGGGTGGTTGTTCCGGATTGCAGCGATGATGTCCACCAGTCCCGCACGGACCAGGGGTTCGCCGCCGGTCAGGCGCAGCTCGCGCACCCCCAGCTGCCCGACGGCGATCCGGACCAGCCGGACCACCTCGTCGTCGCTGAGGACCTGTTCCTTGGCCAGCCAGTCCAGGCCTTCGGCCGGCATGCAATAGGTGCAGCGGAGATTGCACTTGTCAGTCAGCGAGATCCGCAGGTCGGTGGCCACCCGGCCAAAGCGGTCCACCAGCGCCGGGCCGGTCCCTGCAGGGCGCGCCGGAGCCGCGGTGGACGCGGCCCCGCCCGGAACCTGCGGCATTCCCAGATCAACGCTCATACCTCGAGGGTACCCGGCGGAGGCCGGCCGTTGCGGGATGGCCCCGGCGGGTGCGAAACCGGGCGCAACCGAACTGTGTCGGAATCCGCATTTGCGGAACTATACTGCTTCACATGACGCAGATACGCATCTCGGATGCGGCGCGCTTCCTGGGGGTCAGCGACGACACCCTCCGCCGCTGGATCGACGCCGGGGTCCTGGCCAAGCACCGGGACGCCTCCGGCCGGGCGACGGTGGACGGCGCGGAGCTGGCCGCCCTGGCCCGGGAGCAGTCGGCCCTGCCGCAGGACCCCACGGGAATCGGCAGCTCGGCCCGCAACCGCTTCGTGGGGATCGTGACGGATGTCCGGCGGGACGCGGTGATGGCCCAGGTGGAGCTGCAGTGCGGTCCGCACCGGGTGGTGTCTTTGATGAGCGCCGAAGCCGTCCATGACCTCGGCATCGAACCGGGCTCGGTGGCGGTGGCTTCGGTCAAGGCGACCATGGTCGTCGTCGAGACCCCGTCGGGGACGAGCTGAGGTGCGCCACTGGCAGCGCCTGGCCGGCCCGGCGGCGGCCGCCGCCTGCGTCCTCGCCGGCAGCGCGTGCGCGGCGCCGGCGCCGCCAGGACCGGGGGCGGCCGGCGGTTCCGGGCTGGACGGCACGGTCACCGTTTTCGCGGCGGCGTCGTTGCACTCCGTCTTTTCCGGCCTGGCCAACGAGTTCGAGGCCGACCACCCCGGGGTGCACGTGCGCCTGAACAGCGGCGGTTCTTCCGACCTTGCCACCCAGATCCTGGCGGGGGCCCCGGCGGATATCTTCGCGTCGGCCGACCAGGCAACCATGGACCTGGTTGCCGGGCAGGGGTTGAACGACGGCCCGCCGGAGGCCTTCGCCACCAACGTCCTGCAGATCGCGGTGCCGGCCCGGAACCCTGCCGGTGTCGCTTCGCTGGACGACCTGGCCGATCCCGGGGTGAAAACCGTCCTGTGCGCACCCCGGGTTCCCTGCGGCGCCGCGGCCGCCACCGTCCAGCGCGCCGCCGGCGTGGATATTCCGGCGGTCAGCGAAGAGCAGTCGGTCACCGACGTCCTGGGCAAGGTGCTCTCCGGCCAGGCCGATGCCGGCCTGGTGTATGCGACGGACGTGCAGGGCGCCGGCGGCAAGGTCCGCGGCATTCCCGTCCCGGAAGCAGGGCAGGCGGTCAACGCCTACCCGATCGTCAGCCTGAAGGGGGCGGACAACCCTGCGGCAGCCGAAGCCTTCATGGATTTCGTCACCGGGAGCACCGGCCAACGGGCCCTGGCCGCCGCCGGATTCGGCCCGCCGTAGCCGCTGCCCCGCACCCGCGCATGACGAGGGTGCCGGCCGGGATTGCGGACAACCTTTGGGACGAACGGGAGACTATGAATACGACGACGGCGGTGCGCGCCCCGGTGCCTTATTGGGTGTATCCGCTGGCTGCAGCCGGCGCTGTCTTCGTCCTGCTGCCGCTGGCCGGGATGGCAGCGCGGGTGAACTGGCTGGAGTTTCCCCGGCTCGTCACCTCCGAGTCGTCGCTGGCCGCGCTGGGCCTGAGCCTGCGGACTGCGGCCGCCAGCACGGCCTTATGCATCGTGCTGGGCGTCCCGATGGCGCTGGTGTTGGCGCGCAGCAGGTTCCCGGGCCAGCAGGTGGTCCGGTCACTCGTGCTGTTGCCCCTGGTGCTGCCGCCCGTCGTCGGCGGTCTCGCCCTGCTGTATACGTTCGGGCGCCGCGGGCTGCTCGGCGGCACCTTCGAAGTGATCGGCGTCGACATCGCCTTCTCCACCACCGCCGTGGTGCTCGCCCAGTCATTCGTGGCGCTGCCGTTCCTGGTGCTGAGCCTCGAAGGTGCGCTGCGCACGGCGGGCACCAGGTATGAAGCGGTCGCGGCCACGTTGGGCGCCCGACCGTCCCGGGTCCTGCGCACGGTGACCCTGCCGCTGGTGCTGCCGGGGCTGCTCTCCGGGTCGGTGCTGTCCTTTGCCCGGTGCCTGGGCGAGTTCGGAGCCACCCTGACTTTTGCCGGAAGCCTGGAGGGAGTCACGCGCACGCTGCCGCTGGAAATCTACCTGCAGCGGGAAACCGATGCCGATGCCGCGGTGGCGCTGTCGCTCGTGCTGGTGGTGGTCGCCGTCGCCGTGGTGGTGCTGGTCCACCGCAGGACCGGCCCGGCCTGGGCGGCGGGTGTCCGGTGAGCCTGGAACTGACCGCGCGGCTGCCGTCCCGGGGCTTCGAGGCGGACTTCGGCGTTGCCGACTCAGAAACCGTCGCCGTGCTCGGCCCCAACGGCGCCGGAAAGTCCACCCTGCTGGGTGTGGTGTCCGGGCTGCTGCGTCCCGCCTGGGGCCGGGCGGAACTGGACGGCAAGGTGCTGTTCAGCGCCGGGCAGCCGCAGCCGGACCGCTGGGTGCCTGCCCATGCCCGCGGCGTCGGCCTGCTGGCGCAGGAACCGCTGTTGTTTCCGCACCTGGGCGTCGAGGCCAACGTCGCCTACGGGCTGCGCAGCCGGGGAGCCTCCCGGGCCGAAGCCCGCAAGGCCGCCCGGCATTGGCTGGCGGAACTGGACGCCTCCGGGCTGGCCGACCGCCGGCCGGCCGAGCTCTCCGGGGGCCAGGCGCAGCGCGTCGCCGTGGCCCGTGCGCTGGCGGCCGACCCCTCGCTGCTGCTGTTTGACGAGCCGATGTCCGCCCTCGATATCACGGCGGCGCCGGCCCTGCGCAGGCTGCTCCGCAGGGTCCTGGCAGGGCGCAGCGCCGTCATCGTCACCCATGATGCGCTGGATGCCCTGCTGCTGGCCGACCGGGTGGTGGTCATGGACGGCGGGCGGATCGTCGAGCAGGGGCCGGTGCGCGAGGTGTTTGCCCGGCCGCGCAGCGCCTTCGCCGCCGGCATGACGGGGCTGAATTTCGTCACCGGCACCGCCACGGAGACCGGGCTGGTCGGCGCCGACGGGACGCACTGGAGCGGCGAGGCCGAAGCCGGGCTGCATCCCGGCGATCCGGCTGCTGCGGTATTCCGCCCTGCCGCAGTGGCGCTGTTCCCGGACCTGCCGGCCGGCAGCCCGCGCAACGCCGTGGCGGCCACCGTGACCGAACTGGTGCCGCATGGCGGCCTGGTCACGGTCAGGGCCGGCTGGCTGGCCGCAGAGGTCACGCCCGCCGCGGTGTCCGACCTGTCGCTGGCTCCGGGGGAACGCGTGCACTTTGTGGTCAAGGCGGCCGAGGTGGCGATCTACCGGCGCTGACCGTCCCGTCCGGGTAAGGGGCGGGGCCGTCCGCGGTCGTCCCCTAGGATGGCACCAGAACATGTACCAGCGGCGGCACAAACCTCCGGCACTACCGGCCGCCGGTTCCGCCTGCGACAAGGAGGGCCAGTGGCACAGAGCGTTGCCGGGCATTGCGCCGACGTCGAGGAACTGCTCCGTCACGCGGCACGGGGCTGCCTCGCCGGGAGCGAGACGGTGGACCTGGCGTCGGCCCTCGGGCGGGTGCTGGCCGTTGATGTCGCGGCGCCGATGAGCCTGCCGCCCTTCGCGAACTCGCAGATGGACGGCTACGCAGTCCGCAGCGCGGAGACCGCCGGCGGCGCCGAGCTCGCCGTGGCCGCGGCAATTCCCGCCGGACATGCCGCCCCGGCGCTGCCGCCGCACGCGGCCGCACCGATCATGACGGGGGCCATGCTGCCCGAGGGGGCCAACGCCGTCGTGCCGATCGAGGAAGCCGTGCCGGACGCCTTCCCGGCCGCGGGCGAGGGACACACGGTCACCCTGCCGGACACCCCGGCCGGCCGGTTTGTCCGCGCGGCCGGCAGCGATATCGCCGCCGGCGACGTCGCGCTGGCGGCCGGAACGGTGCTGAAGGCGCCGCAGCTGGGCCTGCTCGCCGCGCTCGGCCTGGCCTCCGCCGAGGTGCGGCCGCGGCTGCGGGTGCTGCTGCTGAGCACGGGCGACGAGGTGGTGGCCGCCGGCGCACCGTTGGGGGCCGGGCAGATCTACGATGCCAACAACGCCATGCTGGCGGCATCGCTGCGGGAGGCCGGCTGCGAGGTGGTGTTGAGCCGGATCCTGGCCGACTCGGCGCCGGAGTTCCGCCGCCGGCTCGACGACGACCTGCGCCGCCACGGCGCCGACCTGGTGCTGACCTCCGGCGGAATCTCCAAGGGCGCCTTCGAAGTGGTCCGGCAGGCGCTCGAGCCCGAAGGGGTGGCTTTCGGCTCTGTGGCGATGCAGCCGGGCGGGCCGCAGGGCGCCGGCCGGATCGGCGAGGCGGTCTTCCTGGCTTTCCCGGGCAACCCGGTCAGTTGCCTGGTCTCGTTCGAGATGTTCCTGCGTCCCGCGCTGACGGCCGTGCTGGGAGCCCCGGCGCCTCGGACGGTGCTGCGCGCCCCGCTGGCGGAAGCCGCGGAGTCGCCCGCGGCCAAACACCAGGTGCGGCGCGGCCGTTACGACGGCGCACGGGTGCAGATGGTGGGCGGGGCAGGGTCCCATTTGGTGCACGCGCTGGCGCAGTCCAATGCGCTGGTCCACCTGCCTGTGGGGATGGAGCGCGCCGAAGCCGGCCAAGACGTGGAAATATGGCTGCTATGAGCGAAGCAGAACGCCTGACCCACGTCCGCGAGGACGGCACGGCGCACATGGTCGATGTCAGCGGCAAGGACGAAACCACCCGGGAGGCGACCGCGCAGGCGGTGCTCACCACCCGCCCCGACGTGGTCGAACTCCTGGCCGCCGGATCGCTGCCCAAGGGCGACGCGTTGGCCGTCAGCCGCGTGGCCGGGATCATGGCGGCGAAGCAGACGCCGCAGCTGATCCCGCTGTGCCATCCGCTGCCGATCAGCAAGGTCACCGTTGACTTTTTCCCGGCCGCGCAGTCCGTGCGGATCGAGGCGACGGTGAAGACGCGATCGGTCACCGGCGTGGAAATGGAGGCACTGACCTCCGCCTCGGTGGCGGCGCTGAGCCTGTACGACATGGTCAAGGCCGTGGACAAGCACGCGGTCATCTCCGACATCAAGGTGCTGGCCAAATCCGGGGGCAAGAGCGGGGACTGGGCGCTGTGAGCGCCAGGACCGCCGGCATCATCGTTGCCTCCACCCGCGCCGCGGCCGGCGCCTACGAGGACGAATGCGCGCCGTTGATTTCCGAGTGGCTGGCCGGACACGGCCTGGCCGCCGGCGTCCCGCAGATCGTCGCCGACGGCGAACCCGTCCGCCAAGCGCTGCGGAAGATGCTGGCTGCCGGGCCCCGGGTCATCGTCACCAGCGGAGGCACCGGACTGGCCGCCGACGACCGCACCCCGGAAATCACCGCCGTCGCGCTGGAACGGGAACTGCCGGGCGTGATGGAAGCCATCCGCGGTTACGGGCGGACCAAGACCCCGCTGGCTGCGCTGAGCAGGGGCGTGGCCGGAACCGCCGGGTCCACCTTCGTGGTCAACCTGCCCGGATCTCCCGGGGGAGTGCGCGACGGGCTGGCCGCCCTGGATCCGCTGATCGGCCACATCTGCGCGCAGCTGGAAGGCGATACCGACGCCGGCCACTCCGGCTAGGCGCCGCCCCCTGCCGGTCAGGGGATACTGGAACCATGCAGCTGATGAGAGGACAACGATGACCAGCACGGTGCTGTATGCCGCGGTGACCGGGGAAGCAATCGACGTGGGGGAGGCGGCCGCCGCGGTTGATTCAGCCGAATGCGGTGCCGTGGTCAGCTTCAGCGGCGTGGTCCGCAACCACGACGGCGGCCAGGCCGTGGCCGCACTGTCCTACTCCGCCCACCCCAGCGCCCAGCGCGTGATCGCCGAGGTCGCCGGGCAGATCGCCGCAGAGCACGACGGCGTGCGGATCTGGGTCGCGCACCGCACCGGGCCATTGGCGATCGGGGATCCGGCCTTGGTCGCCGCCGTCGCGTCCGCGCACCGCGCCGAAGCCTTTGCCGCCTGTTCCGAGCTGGTGGACAGGATTAAGGAAGAGGTCCCGGTCTGGAAGGAACAGCACTTCGCGGACGGCAGCACCGAATGGGTGGGCATCGGCCAGTAGCGATACGCTGGACGGCATGACTGAGCAACTTGCGGTGGCCGTGCTGGGCGCCGGCGGACGGATGGGCAGCGAGGCCGTCAGGGCCATCCAGGCCGCCCCCGACCTGGACCTGGTGGCCGCGCTGAAGCGTGGCGACGCGCTGGAAGAACTGGTGGCCGCGGGGACGCAGGTCGTGGTGGACCTGACCACGCCGGACAACACCGAGGCCAACGTCCGCTTCGCCGTCGAGCACGGCATGCACGCGGTGGTCGGCACCACCGGCTGGGACCAGGCCAAGCGGGAGTCGCTGGCGGAGCTGCTGGAACAGCACCCCGGAACGGGCGTGCTGATTGCCCCCAACTTCGCGCTCGGTTCCGTGCTGGCATCAGCCTTCGCGGCCACCGCAGCCAAGTACTTCGAATCGGTGGAGATCATCGAGCTGCACCACCCGGACAAGGTGGATGCGCCCTCCGGCACCGCCGTCCGGACGGCGCAACTGGTGGCTGCCGCCCGCCAGGACGCAGGAGTCCCCGCCGGCCCCGACGCCACCACCAAGGCGCTCGACGGGGCCCGCGGCGCCGACGTTGACGGCGTGCGCGTGCACAGCGTGAGGCTGCGCGGCCTGGTGGCGCACCAGGAAGTGCTGCTCGGCGGGCCGGGCGAACAACTGACCATCCGGCACGATTCGTTCGACCGCGCCTCCTTCATGCCCGGCGTCCTGCTGGGCGTGCGGACCGTTACGGGGCGGCCCGGACTGACCTACGGACTAGACGGGTACCTGGAACTTTCATGACCAACGCCGAACACACGGGCCCCGCAGCGGACGGCGGCAACGGCCGCATCGGCTGGTATGCCCGGCACGGAGCCAAGATCTGGGTCGGTGTGATCATCGTCCTGCTGGTGGGCTACCTGGGAGCCACGCTGCAGCGGGCCTGGCTGATGCTCACCGAACCCGACCCCGTGGCCAAGGGCCTGGGTGTCGCGCTGGTGGTCCTGCCGATCATCGGGGCCTGGGCGCTGAGCCGGGAACTGCTGTTCGGCTCGCGGATGTCCAAGCTGGCCCGGACCCTGGAAGCCGAAGGAGGCTTGCCGGTGGACGACCTGCCGCGCACGCCGGGCGGGCGCATCGTGCGGGAGGCGGCCGACCGGGAGTTCCTGGTGTACAAGGCCGAGGCCGAGGCCGCGCCGGACGACTGGCGCAGCTGGTTCCGCCTCTCGTGCGCCTACGACGCCGCAGGGGACCGCAAGCGCGCCCGCGAGTCCATGCGCCACGCCATCACCCTCAGCCGCTCCTAAACCGTTCAGCGGCCCCGGCTGCCGGCCGGCCGGAGCGCCTCGCGGGTCAGCCGCGCCGCGGTGGAGGTCACCAGCTCGAACGGTCCGCGCCACCCCAAGGCCAGGAAAGCCATGCCCACCGCCACCGCTGCCAACACCTGCCACAGGTACGTCGGAAGTTCCGGAGCGGCCGGCGGCAACGCGCTGACGACCCAGACGTGGGCGGAGTAGAGCGTCAGCGTCATGGCGCCGGCGCCCGCGAGCGGCAGCAGCAGCCACGGCAGCCGGGACGTCAGCAGCAGGCACACCGCGAGGACCGCGGCGGAGGTGCCCACCGTGTGCAGCAGGTCAAAGGTCGTTCCGGAATGCGGCGACGCGCCGCCCAGCCACCACCACGAGCCGCGTTGCTCGATCCAGCTCATGTTCACCTGGTACACCAGATCGAAGTCCGGCCGCCGTGCCGCTTCGGTCGCCGCTACCTCCGCATAACCGCCGAGCCGTTCCATCAGGAACCAGGAACCGGCCTTGGCGGCCACGGCCAGCACCGTGCCCACCGCCAGCAGCCCGAATTGCACGCCCGTGCGCTGCAGTTCCATGCGCCCGATCAGCAGGCCGGCCAGCAAATACCCGAGCCACTGCACCACCGGATAGTAGCCGGTGAGGAAAATGTCGCTGAGCAGCGTAGCCGGCGTCAGCAGGTCGTAGACCATGGGGTTGTGGCCCAGCTCGGCCGGATGCACGGCCGCCTCGGCCCAGGGCCGCAGCAGGTGGGACAGCACCGGCGAGAAGACGATCCAGCCGGCCGCCCACAGCGCCAGCACCCCGCGGCGCAGCTGAAGGAACGGCAGCGCACACAGGAACAGGACGCCGTAGTGGACCAGGATCACCGCGACGTTTACTTCCAGCGCGCCCAGCATCATGCCGACCGTGGCAATGAGCAGCGCACGCACGGCGATACTCCCGCGGTCCGCGGTCAGGCTCCCGCCCCGGTGGCCGCGCCTGCCGCCGGTGAGCAGCGCCAGCCCGACCCCGGCCAGGACCGCGAACAGCGCCGACGAGCGCCCGGAGAGCACCAGGCCCACGAAGTTCGGCTGCGGATCCGTGCCGGCGGTCCACGGCGAAAAGATGTGGGTCGCCATCATGCCCAGCAAGGCGATGCCACGGGCCGCATCAATCCCGGCGATCCGCGGGCGGGTGGAACCTGGGCGCATGCACCGATAATCTCACAGCCGGCGGGGAGGCGGCTGTGAAACCAGCGGCCGGTGCACGATACCGTGAGGGAATGAACAGGTTCCAGAACCCGGCTGCCGCGCTCACGGAGCGGCCATGATGGGATTCGCGGTCAACGGGGACGACGGCGTGCGGCTGGCTTTCGAGGACACCGGCACCGGGGAGCCGCTGCTGCTGGTCCATGGGACAGCCCTGTCCAAGGCCACCTGGCGGGGGCTGGGCTACCAGCGTGCCCTCAAACCGCGGCACCGGGTGATCTCCCTGGACATGCGCGGGCACGGCCGCAGCGACAAGCCGCACGATGAGGGCTCCTACACGATGGAGCGTTTCATGGGCGACGTCGAAGCGGTGCTGGACGCCTGCGGGCTGGAAAGCGCGGACTACTTCGGGTATTCCTTCGGCGCACGGGTCGGACTCGCGATGGCCGTCTACCGGCGGGAGCGCCTGCGTTCACTCACGATGCTTGGCGGAACCCACCGGAGCATGGCCGGCCAGGTCGGCAAGCTCTTCTTTCCCGACTATCTGGACGCGCTGGAGGCGGGCGGGATGGAAGAGTTCCTCCGCCGCTGGAACGAGCGCCGGGCCGTGCCTGTTGATGCGGCTACCCGGCAGGCCTTCCTGGCCAACGACCCGGCGGCGCTTGCCGCCTACTTCCGCGCGGGCGAAGAGCTGCCCGGCCTCGACCCCCGCCAAGTCCAGCGGATCCGGCTACCCGTCCTGCTGATTGCCGGCAGCGAGGACCACCCCCGCGCCGCGGAATCGCGCCAGGCCGCAGCCCTGCTGCCCGACGGACACTTTGCCGAGCTCCCGGGCGTGGACCACGCCGGGTGCCTCTCCGCCCGGGACGACGTGACCGCCCTGCTGACCGATTTCCTGGGACGCGTCCACACGCCCGGCTGAGAAACCCGCGGGTGCGCGCCCCTGGGCGCGGGGCGGAGCCACGGCACGTGACGTGACACTCTGTGTCGCGCCTTGTACGCCATTGCTGATAGCGCCTTCGGACACGGTAACGTTTTCCCTATGTTTGAGTCTGACGTTCGTGAGTATCCCTTCGGCACCATGGTCACCGCTATGGTCACCCCCTTCACGGAGGAGGGAGAGGTCGATTACGGGAAGGCAGCCGAACTGGCGGACAAGCTGGTCCAGGACGGTTCCGACGGACTCGTCGTCACCGGCACCACCGGCGAGACCTCGACGCTCACCGACGATGAGAACGAGGGAATGTTCCGGGCCGTCGTTGAGGCAGTGGGCGGACGGGCCAAGGTGATTGCCGGGTCCACCACCAACGACACCCGCCACTCGATCAGCCTCTCCCGGCGCGCCGCCAGCGCCGGCGTGGACGGACTGCTCGTCACCGCCCCCTATTACAACAAGCCAAGCCAGGCCGGTGTGCAGGCCCACATCGAAACCATCGCTTCGGCCATCGACCTGCCGGTCATGGTCTACGACATCCCCGGCCGCGCCGGCATCAACATCGAGACGGAAACCCTGATCCGGCTGGCGGAGCACCCGCTCGTCGTCGCGCTCAAGGACGCCAAGGCGGACTATGCCGCAACCACCCGGGTCCTGGCCAACACGGACCTCGACGTATACGCGGGCGACGACGGCCTGACCCTGCCGCTGATGGCGGCCGGCGCAGTGGGCGTGGTCAGCGTGAGCGCGCACGTGGCCACCCGGCAGTTCCGCGAACTCGTCGATGCCGCACTGGCGGGGGACTTCGCCACCGCACGCCGGCTCCACTTCGAACTGGACCCGATCATCCGGGCGGTGATGACACACGTCCAGGGTGCGGTCGCTGCCAAGCAAATCTTGAAGTGGCAGGGCGTCCTGCCGAATTCGGTCGTCCGGCTCCCGCTGGTGGAACCGACGGAGGCCGAGCTCGCGCCGGTCCGCGCCGACCTGGCCGAGGCCGGCTTGGCGCTGGGGGTCTGACCACCCGATGAGCGAATCCACCATCACACAGTTGCGCACGCCGCCGCTGCTTGAACCGGGGACGCTCCGGATCGTTCCGCTCGGCGGACTCGGGGAAATCGGCCGCAACATGGCGGTCTTCGAGATCGACTCCAAGCTGCTGGTGGTCGACTGCGGCGTGCTGTTCCCGGAAGAGCACCAGCCGGGAGTGGACCTGATCCTGCCGGACTTCTCGTACATCGAGGACCGGCTCGACGACGTCGTCGGCGTGGTCCTCACCCACGGGCACGAAGACCACATCGGCGCGGTCCCGTACCTGCTGCGGATGCGGCAGGACATCCCGCTGATCGGTTCCCGGCTCACCCTGGCCCTGGTCGAGGCCAAGCTGGCCGAGCACCGGATCACACCGCATGCCCTCACCGTCACGGAGGGCCAGATCGAGCAGTTCGGTCCCTTCGAGTGCGAATTCGTGGCGGTCAACCACTCGATCCCGGACGCCTTGGCGGTCTTCATCCGCACTGCGGCCGGCACGGTGCTGCACACCGGCGACTTCAAGATGGACCAGTTGCCGCTGGACGGCCGGATCACCGACCTGCGCGCGTTCGCCCGGCTGGGGGAGGAAGGCGTGGACCTCTTCATGGCCGACTCCACGAACGCCGACGTCCCCGGCTTCACCACGGCGGAGAACGAAATCGGCCCGGTGCTGGAGCGTTTGTTCGGCCAAGTGCAAAAACGCATCATCGTCGCTTCCTTCGCCTCCCACGTGCACCGCGTGCAGCAGGTGCTCGACGCCGCCGCGGCCCACGGCCGGCATGTGGCGTTCGTCGGCCGCTCCATGGTGCGGAACATGGGCATCGCGGCCAAACTGGGCTACCTGAACGTCCCCGACGGCATCCTCGTGGACCTGAAAAACGTCGAGGACTTCCCGGACGACCGGATCGTGCTGATGTCCACCGGATCGCAAGGCGAGCCGATGGCGGCGCTGTCCCGGATGGCCAACGGCGACCACCGCGTCCAGGTCGGCGCGGGGGACACGGTGATCCTGGCGTCGTCGCTGATTCCTGGCAACGAGAACGCCGTCTTCCGGGTGATCAACGGCCTGCTGAAGCTTGGTGCCGACGTCATCCACAAGGGCAATGCCAAGGTCCACGTGTCCGGCCACGCCGCCGCCGGCGAACTGCTGTACTGCTACAACATCCTGCGGCCCAAGAACGCCCTGCCGGTGCACGGTGAGACCCGCCACCTGATCGCCAACGGCCGGCTGGCCGAGCAGACCGGCGTGCCCGCCGCTAACGTGCTGCTCGCGGACGACGGATCGGTCGTCGACTTGAAGGACGGCACGGCACGCATCGTCGGCCAGATCGAATGCGGCTACGTGTATGTGGACGGATCCAGCATCGGTGAAATCACCGACGCCGACCTCAAGGACCGCCGGATCCTGGGCGAGGAAGGCTTCATCTCCGTCATCACCGTGGTGAACCGCAGCACCGGCCAGATCGTCTCCGGCCCCGAAATCCATGCGCGCGGGTTCGCCGAGGACGATTCGGTGTTCGACGACATCAAACCCAAGATCATCGCCGCCCTGGAAGAAGCCGTGGTCAACAACATGGACCACACGACGTACCAACTGCAGCAGGTGGTCCGCCGGGTGATCGGCACGTGGGTGAACAAGCGGCACCGCCGCCGGCCGATGATCGTTCCCGTGGTCCTGGAGGCCTGATCCCGCAACCGGCGCAGCCGATCCGCCGGGGTGAAATCCCGCGGATAACGCCGGTCAGCCGGTAACCTAGCCACTATGGCGACTCGTACTTCCCCTGCCCGAAAAGGCACCCAGCAGTCGCGCGGTAAGGCTACAGGCACCACTGCGCGCTCCTCCTCGGGGCGTTCCAGCAAGACCAAGGTGCTCGATGTGCAGCCCCAGGAGGAGCAACTTCCGCTGCTGGCCCGGCTGATCCATGGGCTGTGGATGGGCGTGGCGCGCCCGGTGGCCGCGGGCGTCCGGAAGCTGGGCCCCGATGTGCGGCCCGATCCCGAACTGCGCCGTGACGGCACCGGCTTCTTCCTGCTGCTGTTGGCCGCCTGCGTGGCCACCGTGGAGTGGTGGGCGCTGGACGGCTGGTTCGGAGACGCCGTGCATGCCATGGCAGGCGGGACCTTCGGCTGGATGGCGCTGGTGTTGCCGGTGCTGCTGCTGATCATGGCCGTGCGCCTGATGCGCTACCCCGAGAACTCTCCCGCCAACAGCCGCATCTCCATCGGCCTCATCCTGGCGCTGGCGTCCGGTTCCGGGCTGGCCCATGTCATCGGCGGGCAGCCCGCGCTGGCCGACGGCTTCGATGCCCTGTGGGCGGCCGGCGGCATGGCCGGCTTCCTGCTTGCCGCACCGCTGGCAGCGGTCACCCTGTGGCTGCCGGTCGCCTTCTACGGACTGCTGGCCTTCACCAGCATCCTGATCGTGACCGCCACGCCGTTCCGCCACATACCCATGCGCCTCCGGATGCTCTACGAGCACCTGATGGGCCAGGACCCTTCGGCAGAAGCCGAGTACCGGCAGGCCGCCGACGGGCATGACCAGAGCTACCTCTACGCCGATGAAGCCCCGGTCAAGGAACGCAAGCCGCGGCGCAAGTTGTTCGGCAAGCGCAAGACCGAAGAGGCCGACGCCGACGACGAGGGTTTCTACTTCGACGAGGCGTTCGAAACACCGGTGATCGAAGCCGAGGAGCCTGAGGAAGAAGCCGGAACGGAGCAGGCGGCACCGGCCGTGCCGCCGGGGGTGCGCAGGCCCACCCAGGCCGAGCTCGCCGTCGAAAAAATCAAGCGCAACCAGGGGCTGGTACCCGAAGGCGCCACCGAGGCGTTGCCGGTGCTGCCGGCCGCCGCGGCGGCGGCCGCGGCCCCCACCGTGCCGGCCAACCCGGTGCAGCCGCAGCCGCCGACCACCCCCATCCCGCAGCGCACCGAGCAGTTGCAGTTGGCCGGTGACGTCGCCTACACCCTGCCGCCCTCGGATTTCCTGCCGCCGGGTCCGCCCTCGAAGGAACGCTCGGAGGCGAACGACGCCGTCGTCAAGGCACTGACCGAGACGCTGGACCAGTTCAAGGTAGACGCGAAGGTGACCGGGTTCTCCCGCGGCCCCACGGTGACCCGCTACGAGATCGAGCTGGCGCCGGGCACCAAGGTCGAACGGGTCACCGCGCTGTCGAAGAACATTTCCTACGCCGTGGCCAGCTCGGACGTGCGCATCCTGTCGCCGATTCCCGGAAAGTCGGCCATCGGCATCGAGATCCCGAACACGGACCGCGAGACGGTCTCCCTGGGCGACGTGCTCAGGTCGAACAACGCCCGCAAGACCGAGCATCCGATGGTCATGGGCGTGGGCAAGGACGTGGAGGGCGGGTTCGTGCTGGCCAACCTGGCCAAGATGCCGCACCTGCTCGTCGCGGGCGCCACCGGCGCGGGCAAGTCTTCGTTCGTGAATTCGATGATCACCTCCATCCTGATGCGCTCGACGCCGGACGAGGTGCGGATGGTCATGGTGGACCCCAAGCGCGTGGAACTGACCGCGTACGAGGGCGTGCCGCATCTGATCACGCCGATCATCACCAATCCGAAGAAGGCAGCCGAGGCGTTGCAGTGGGTGGTCCGGGAGATGGACACCCGCTACGACGACCTCGCCAACTTCGGTTTCAAGCACATCGATGATTTCAACAAGGCCGTGCGCAACGGGAAGGTTGTGCCGCCGGCCGGATCCAAGCGCGTGATCAAGCCCTACCCGTACCTGCTGGTGATCGTGGACGAGCTCGCGGACCTGATGATGGTCGCCCCGCGGGACGTTGAGGACTCCATCGTCCGCATCACCCAGCTTGCCCGCGCCGCCGGCATCCACCTGGTGTTGGCCACCCAGCGGCCTTCGGTGGACGTGGTGACCGGCTTGATCAAGGCCAACGTCCCGTCGCGGATGGCGTTCGCCACCTCGTCGGTGACCGACTCCCGCGTTGTGCTCGACCAGCCCGGCGCCGAGAAACTGATCGGCCAGGGCGACGCCCTGTTCCTGCCGATGGGCGCCAACAAGCCCATTCGCGTCCAGGGTGCCTGGGTCTCCGAATCGGAAATCCACCGGGTGGTGGAACACGTCAAGGGACAGCTGCAGGCCGTCTACCGGGAGGACGTCGCCGTCGAGGCGCCGAAGAAGCAGATCGACGACGACATCGGAGACGACCTGGACGTGCTGCTGCAGGCGACCGAACTCGTGGTCACCACGCAGTTCGGCTCGACGTCGATGCTGCAGCGGAAGCTGCGCGTGGGCTTCGCCAAGGCCGGCCGCCTGATGGACCTGCTCGAGTCCAGGGGCGTGGTCGGCCCGTCCGAGGGCTCGAAGGCACGCGACGTGTTGGTCAAGCCGGACGACCTGGCCGCGACGCTCGCCGCTATCCGGGGCGACGAGCCGCCGGCGGCCGCCCCGGGCGAGGCAAGCGAAGCAGATTCGCTGACGGAGGCGCTGGCAGAGAACGCCAACGCGAACCACGGATTCGACGGCCCGCGTGACTTGGTCGCCGAAGACCTGGACTCCCGGCCGCAGGCGGAGGAGTATTACGACGGCGACGATTCGGGGTCCGAGGACGCCTGGAGCCTGACCGGGCGCTGACGAGCGTGCCGCACTCCCGGTCGGCGGCCGAAGCGGCACGGCAGGCGGGTAGCCTTGAAACCGTGACTGATTCAGTGTCCCGGCCCGTGCCCCTGCTCAATATCGCCAACGTCCTCACCACGGTGCGGATCCTGCTGGTTCCGTTTTTCATCTGGTTCCTGCTGGTTGACGCCGGAGCGGGACAGCTGTTCCGCTGGTTGGCCGTGGTGGTTTTTGCCGTCGCGATCTACACCGACAAGCTGGACGGCGACCTGGCGCGGTCCCGGGGCCTGATCACCAACTTCGGCAAGATCGCCGACCCGATCGCCGACAAACTCCTGATCGGTTCGGCCCTGATCCTGCTGTCGGTGCTGGGCGACCTGCCGTGGTGGATCACCATCGTTATCCTGGTCCGGGAACTGGGCATCACCTTGCTGCGTTTCGTCGTCATCCGCTACGGCGTCATGCCGGCCTCGCGCGGCGGCAAGCTGAAGACCGTACTGCAAACCTTGGCGATCTTCCTCTTCCTCCTGCCGCTGGAGGCATGGCTCGGAGCCTGGGCCGTCTGGGCGGCCTTTGCCGTCATGGCGGTCGCCGTCGTCGTTACAGTGGTGACCGGGGTCGACTATGTGGTCAAAGCCGCGGCACTGCGCCGTACTGCCCTCGCGAAGGCCCAGGGCCGGCAGTGAACCACACACCCGCGTCCGTGGTCGTCGGGGCCGCCATCGCACGGAAGGTGACGTTGGCCACCGCCGAATCCCTGACGGCAGGAATGGTGGCTGCCGAGCTGGCCACCGTGCCGGGAGCCTCGGGTACGCTCCAGGGCGGCGTTGTGTCTTACCAGGGCCGGATCAAGACAGCGGTGCTCGGCGTCGACGCGGGGCTGTTGGCGCGCGAGGGCGCGGTCACCGAAGCGGTCGCGTGCCAGATGGCCGACGGCGCCAGGCGCGTGTTGCAGGCGGATATCGCGGTGTCCACCACCGGGGTGGCGGGACCGGAACCGCACGGCGGACGGGATCCAGGAACCGTGTGGATCGGCGTTGCGTCCCCGGAAGGCACGCGTGCCGTCGAGTTCCACTTCGAGGGGGACCGCGCCCACATCCGGCGGCTGGCGTGTGAAGCCGCCATCGATGAACTGGGCCGCGCGATCGACTCCGCGGCAGGCCTGGCGGTAACGGAGATTCGGGCCCGGGAACAAAAACTTTGATTCAGTAGTTATCAAAGGGTGTCAGCAACTGTTACGTTGTTGGCCTAGGCTTGGAAGACAGCGGCGCAGGCCGCACACCTCATGAGGGAGCAAGGCGATACAGATGGTAAAGCAGCCCGTGTCCGTAAACGGTGTAGTCCGTTGGCGTGATGTGGGATTGGCCGAAGAACCGCGCAGGGAGCAGAAGGAGCGCAAAATGGTGGTGCTACGACACGAAATTGGTGACGTCCTCCGCGATGTCCGGCAGCGTCAGGGACGTACCCTGCGCGAAGTGTCGCACAGCGCCCGTGTCTCCCTTGGATACCTGAGCGAAGTCGAACGCGGTCAGAAGGAAGCATCGTCGGAACTCTTGTCCTCGATCTGCTCGGCCTTGGACGTTCCCCTGTCGCACATGCTTCGGGAAGTCAGCGACCGCGTCGCTGACGCCGAGGGCGTTGTCATCCCCGACACCGTCCCGCAGGAACTGTCCCGGGAGTTTGTCGGGGCCATTCCCGACGAGCTGCCCGACGAGCTCCGCGGATTGGCTTCCGCCCGCTACTGACTTAAAAACCCGAACCGGCCGGTTCCGCCCCTGTGGCGGGACCGGCCGGCTTTTTTTTACCCGGCATTGTCCGCGGGGCCGCGCCTGCGTGTCGGCGGGAATCCCTGCTGCTAATGGACCGGCGGCTCGTTCGCGTAGGAAGCGTTGAGCCGGTCCAGCAACTGTCCCAGCGTGGACAAGTCTTCGACGGACCAGTCGCCGAGACGCTCGTGGAAGGCGACTTTGCGCGCGGCCTGGGCCTCGGCCAGCTTCTCCAGCCCGGCAGGAGTCAGGGTGATCGATTGGGCCCGTCCGTCCAGTGGATCAGCCTCCTTGCCCACCAGTCCCAACTGTTCCAGCATGGCGATCTGGCGGCTGACAGAGGGTTTGCCAACGCCGATGGCCGCCGCCAGTTCGGTCAGGCGCATGGAGCGCTCCCGCTGGAGGATCAGCAGCAGCCCGTAAGCGGCAGGCTCCATATCCGGGTGGACGTTGCGCGCCACCCGGTGCGAGTTCGCCCTGGCCCGGCGCCAGAGCAGGCTCAACTGCCGTTCAAGTGCTTCGATGGCCGCATCGAACCCTGCATCTGCGCTGCCTGTGGCATGGTCTGTCATGGGCTAATTGTAATGAGCGGCGTGCAGACGAAGGGCAACGGAGGCCTGACGCGCCGTATGCGCCGGCGGCCGGCGCCGAATCCGGGTCGCGGCCGGTTGTTACCGGACGGACACGTGAGAAGATGGACGCGTGCGAACCAGTGACTTCTGGCGGTTGATGGACGATGAATTCGGTCCCGCGTACTCGCATGTCCTCGCTGCCGATCTGGTACTGGGGCAACTCGGGGGCCGTACCGCGGCGGAAGCGCTGGCCGCAGGAATCCCGCCCAAATCCGTGTGGCTGGCCCTCTGCGATGTCCAGGATGTTCCCCCGGAACGGCGCTGGGGCAAGGACCGCGAGCCGCGCGGCTGAAACAGACACGCCCGCGCCAAAAAGCCGATATGTTCGAAAGTGTGTTCGGATCCCGCTAAGCTTCTACACAGACCCCCGGGTGGACGGATTATCCACACGCTCCGCTGCCGATCCCATTTTGTCCGAACCGGCGGTTACGGTCGGAAGACGTCAAGACAAAAAAGGCCCGAGGGCCGCAAGAGACTGAGGTGAACAATGGCCGCACCAGCTGACCGCGAGAAGGCACTGGAAGCTGCGCTGGCGCAGATCGACAAGCAGTTCGGCAAGGGGTCGGTGATGCGGCTCGGTGACGACACGCGCGCCCCCATCGAAACGATCTCCACCAGCTCGATCACCTTGGATGCGGCGCTGGGCATCGGCGGTTTGCCGCGGGGCCGCGTGGTGGAAATCTACGGTCCGGAATCCTCCGGCAAGACCACCGTGGCGCTTCACGCCGTGGCCAGCGCGCAGCGGAACGGCGGCATCGCAGCCTTCATCGACGCCGAGCACGCCCTGGACCCCGAATATGCCAAGAAGCTTGGCGTTGACACCGACGCCTTGCTGGTGTCGCAGCCGGATACCGGTGAGCAGGCCCTGGAAATCATGGACATGCTGATTGGCTCCGGCTCGCTGGATATCATCGTGATCGACTCCGTCGCAGCCCTCGTGCCCCGCGCGGAAATCGAGGGCGAAATGGGCGACAGCCACGTTGGTCTCCAGGCGCGCCTCATGAGCCAGGCCCTGCGAAAGATCACCGGGCGACTCAACCAATCGAAGACCACGGCAATTTTCATCAACCAGCTGCGCGAAAAGATCGGCGTGTTCTTCGGCAGCCCGGAGACCACCACGGGCGGTAAGGCGCTGAAGTTTTATGCATCGGTGCGCATCGATGTGCGCCGGATCGAAACCTTGAAAGACGGCGCCAACCCGGTGGGCAACCGCACCCGGGCCAAAATCGTCAAGAACAAGATGGCCCCGCCTTTCAAGCAGGCAGAGTTCGACATTCTCTACGGTCATGGCATTTCCCGCGAGGGCAGCCTGATCGACATGGGCGTGGAACATTCGCTGGTCAAGAAGTCAGGCGCCTGGTTCACCTACGACGGTGACCAGCTTGGCCAAGGCAAGGAAAACGCCCGTAAGTTCCTGATCGACAACCCGGACCTGGCAGATGAGCTGGAGCGCAAAATCCGGCAGAAGCTCGGGATCGACCCCGTTCCGGACAGCGGAGAAGAAGGCGGGCCGAAGCTCAAGGCCGTCGACGGATTCTAGGTGGCCCGCAGGAACGGGCCGGCCGCCGGGCCCACGCCGGGCAGCCCGGCCGATCTGGCGCCCGAGGCGGATCCGCACGCCGTGGCACGCTCGATTGTGCTGGGCGCGCTGACACGGTCCCCGAAGAGCCGCGCCCAGCTGGCCGCTAAGCTGGCTGAGCGCGGCGTCCCGGACGACGTCGCCGAGTCGGTCCTCGATCGTTTCGAAGAGGTCAAGCTCATCGACGACGCAGAGTTTGCCGAAATGTGGGTGCGCAGCCGCTCCCAGACCCGTTCCTTGGCGCGCGCTGCGCTCAAGCGGGAACTCGCGGAGAAGGGGATTTCCGGCGACATCGCCGAGCAGGCGCTTGACCAGCTTTCGCCCGACGACGAGCTTGAAGCCGCGCGGGGACTGGTTCGCCGCAAGATCCGTCCCGACTGGCACCTGGCCGACCGGTCCGAAAGGGACAAGCATCTGCGGCGGTTGGTTTCCATGCTGGCCCGCAAGGGCTATTCGCCCTCCCTCGCCTACCGGGTTGCGGATGAGGAACTCGGCGACGCCGCCACCCCGGAGTACTAAGCCCAGCCGTTATGGTTTTGAGACTTTTCCTGAAATGGTCGGTACTATTGTGCGACTGTGAGCCCATCGCATAATGAACGTCGACAATTCACCCAGCTACGCAGGAGCACCCGCAGGCGGCGCCGCCTCCGGATTGCGGCGGGCCTGGCTCTTGGCTCTGTCGCTGCCGTCGGTGCAACCGCGGCAGCGGGCCTCCACAACGGTCCAAGCCCATCCGCAGCCGTGGGATCCCTCGGAGCCCCGGTGGAGCAGCTGATGGGTTGGAGCGACCCGGACGAGGGACAGCGGGCGTTGGTGCGTGCTGCCCAGCGGCAGCAAGAGCAGGGGGCGTCCACAGACGCAGGTGCCCAGCAGAAATCCGCCCGGGCGGGGGAAGCAAGCCACGCGGGGGAGCAGGAAACTGCCGCCGGACAGGCGGAGGAAGCCGCTGCTGCGGAGGGCACAGAGCAGGAAGCCGCCGCCCCGGAGAGTGCGGGGCAACAAGGCACCGCCGGGGCGCAGACGAATCAGACACGGGAGGCCGCGCCGGCGGACACGGCCGGGAAGGCAGCTGCGGCGGACGCGGCCAAAGAACAAGCCGCACCGGGCGCAGCCGAAGAGCATGCTGCAGCTGGTGCAGCCGCAGAACAAGACGGCTCCCGGGCGCCCGCCGAAGCGCCGAGGAGCGACTCCGGGCCAGCCGACGCCTACGCCGGAGACGCCCTGTCTTCCGCAGGCTGGGCCGCCGGAGAGTTGGGCTGCCTCGAAACGCTGTGGAACACGGAAGCGGAAGGAAGCTCCAGCGGTGGCGATGCGACCAGCGGCGGGTATTCCTTCCGGACCTCGATCGACCGCGGCCTGGACTACATCGAGTCCCGGTACGGTTCGCCGTGCCTGGCACTGGACTTCCAGCTGGACAATAACTGGTACTGATCTTCGGCCCGCAGATTGTGGCCCGTCCCGCCGCAGGCCGTACCCTTGTAAGGTGAGTTTGACTGCCCCTGCCCCGACCATCGAGTTGCAGCCCGAAGCCCGCACTTACCAAGTGCGCACGTTCGGCTGCCAGATGAACGTACACGATTCCGAGCGGCTTGCCGGGCTCCTCGAAGCAGCCGGCCTGGTCGAATCCCAAGGCGGGCAGGCCGACGTCGTGGTGTTCAACACCTGTGCGGTGCGGGAGAACGCCGACAACAAGCTGTACGGCAACCTTGGCCAGCTCGCCCCCGTGAAGGAACGCAACCCCGGCATGCAGATCGCCGTCGGTGGTTGCCTGGCGCAGAAGGACCGCGAGACGATCCTCCGGAAGGCGCCCTGGGTGGACGTCGTGTTCGGCACTCACAACGTGGGTTCGCTTCCCGCGCTGCTGGAGCGTGCCCGGCACAATAACGAAGCGCAGCTGGAAATCCTCGAATCGCTCGATGTCTTCCCCTCGACGCTGCCCACAAAGCGCGACGCGGTGTACTCCGGGTGGGTTTCCATCTCGGTCGGTTGCAACAACACCTGCACGTTCTGCATCGTGCCCTCGCTGCGCGGCAAGGAACGCGACCGCCGGCCGGGGGACATCCTGGCGGAGGTCCAGGCCTTGGTCGACGACGGTGCCATCGAGGTCACCCTGCTGGGGCAGAACGTGAACTCCTACGGCGTGGAATTCGGCGACCGCGGCGCCTTCGCGAAGCTGCTGCGCGCCTGCGGCAGCATTAGCGGCCTTGAGCGGGTCCGGTTCACCAGCCCGCACCCGGCGGCATTTACCGACGACGTCATCGACGCCATGGCCGAAACACCCAACGTGATGCCGCAGCTGCACATGCCGCTGCAGTCCGGTTCGGACAAGGTCCTGAAGGACATGCGCCGCTCGTACCGGTCCACGAAGTTCCTCGGCATCCTCGACAAGGTCCGGGAACGGATTCCGCACGCGGCTATCTCTACCGACATCATCGTCGGCTTTCCGGGGGAGACGGAGGAGGACTTCCAGGCCACGCTGGACGTGGTGGAACGGGCCCGCTTCGCCAGTGCCTTCACCTTCCAGTACTCCAAGCGGCCCGGCACCCCGGCCGCGGAACTGCCGGACCAGCTGCCCAAGGCCGTGGTGCAGGAGCGCTACGAGCGTTTGATTGCCCTGCAGGACCGGATTGCTGCCGAAGAGAACGCCAAACAACTGGGCAGACGGCTCGAGGTCATGGTGACAGCCCAGCAGGGACGCAAAGCGGAAGCAACCCACCGGCTCTCCGGGCGGGCCCGTGACCAGCGGCTGGTGCACTTTTCCGTGCCCGAGGGCGCGCCGGCGCCGCGGCCGGGCGATCTGGTCACGGTGACAGTCACCGAGGCGGCGCCCTTCCACCTGATCGCCGACCCGCTGTCCGAAGCGGACTACCAGCTGCGCCGCTCACGGGCCGGTGATGCGTGGGACCGCTCCCAGGCAGATTCCTGTGCCGTACCCGCGGCCCCGGGCAGGCCTGCCCAGGTGTCGCTGGGCATGCCGGCGCTGCCCGGCCGAACCGCCTGACGGCGATGCCGGTCCACCCGCAAACGCTGCCGGACGGCCCGGCGGTCATCGCCGTCGTCGGCCCCACCGGATCCGGAAAGTCTGACCTCGCCGTGGCGCTGGCCCGGCGGATGGGCGGGGAAGTGATCAACGCCGACGCCATGCAGTTTTACCGCGGCATGGATATCGGCACGGCCAAAATGGACGTGGCTGAGCGGCAAGGGATCGAGCACCACCTGCTCGACATCCTCGACGTGACGGAAGAGGCGAGTGTCTCGGCGTACCAACAACAGGCCAGGGAAGCTATCGATGCCGTGCACGGACGGGGGCGCAGGGCCATCCTCGTCGGTGGCTCGGGATTGTATGTACGGGCCGCCCTCGACGCGATCGAGTTTCCGGGCACCGATCCGGCCCTGCGCCGGGCCCTGGAGGAAGAGCTGGAGGCGCGCGGCCTCGCGGCCATGCGGGAACGGCTGCGGCAGGTCGACCCGGTTTCCGCCGGGCGGCTGGCTGATGCCCGCCGGGTCGTCCGGGCGCTGGAAGTCCGGCAACTGACCGGGCGTCCGTTCAGCTCCTACATGCCCGAGCGGGAGTATGTCCGCCCAACCGTGCAGATCGGCCTCCGAGTGGACCGCGAGCAGCTAAGGCACCGCCTGGCCGGTCGCGTCCATACGATGGTGGAACGCGGACTGCTGGACGAGGTCGCCGCACTGGACCGGCAGGGTCTGCGCCAGGGCCGAACAGCCTCGCGGGCGCTCGGCTACGCACAGTTTCTGAAGGTGGTCGACGGCGAATGGACCCGGGACGAGGCCGCCGAGGACACCATCACCGCCACCCGCAAGTTCGCGCGGCGCCAGCTGACGTGGTTCCGCGCCGATCCCAGGATTCACTGGCTCGACTGGGAGGATCCGCTGGTGGCGGACAAGGCGGCCGCGCACATCGCTAAGCTTGAGCCGTGAGCAACCCCATTCCCGACCATCTGTCGGCCCTCGCCGGGCTGTCCTTCGCCAAGGGGCACGGCACCGGCAACGACTTCGTGCTGATTGCCGATCCGGACGGCGTCAAGGACATCGGGGCCGAAGCTGTCGCCGGCCTCTGCCACCGACACCTGGGCATCGGCGCAGACGGGCTCATCCGTGCGGTCCGGTCCCGGCACCTGCCCGAGGGCCGTGAGCTGCTGGAAAGGGCGCCGGACGCCGAGTGGTTCATGGACTACCGCAACGCCGACGGCTCAACCTCTCAGATGTGCGGCAATGGGGTCCGCGTGTTCGTGCACTTCCTGCTGGCCGAAGGACTGGTCGAGCTGCCGGCGGGGGAATTTCTGACGATCGGCACCCGGGCGGGCATCAAAATCGTCAGCAGGTCCGCCAACGGCTATGCCGTGGACATGGGGCCGTGGGAGTTCATCTATCCGGCGGAGGCTGCCGCCAAGGCGATGGATTCCACGGTAAGCGCAGGCGGCCTCCAGGTGCCGCGGCCCGCACTGTCGGTGAGCCTGGGGAACCCGCACACGGTGGTCGCCCTCGCAGGGCTCGAAGAACTGGCCGCCACCGAATTGTTCCACGCGCCGGCCGTGGATCCGGTTCCGGAGCACGGTACGAACGTGGAGTTTGTCGTGCCGGCGGAACCCCTCGTGGCCGACGGAGCCGGGCACATCAGCATGCGCGTGCACGAGCGCGGGGTGGGGGAGACGCAGTCCTGCGGGACCGGCGCCTGTGCTGCTGCCGCCGCCATCCGCTACTGGGCGGGTGCCGGCGCTCCCGACGACTGGCAGGTCGGGGTGCCGGGCGGAGTCGTCCGCGTCCGGTTCATCCCTGCGGCCGACGGGCGGGAACATGTGGAGCTGAGCGGCCCCGCCGTGCTGGTGTCCCGAGGCACGCTGGCCTGAGGGAAGCGCCTCAGCCGGCCCGCCGGACACGGAGCACACGGAAGGCCTTTGCGGTGCTTTCACGGCTGACGGCATAGTCCGACGGCAACTCGGCCGAAAGCCAGCGCTGCAGGGAGTCCGACCCCAGGTTCTTTTGGACGACCAGCCAGGCGGAGCCCCCCGGTGCGAGCCGGGGCAGCCACATCAACAACAGTTCGTGAAGCTCCCGCTTGCCGATCCGAATCGGAGGATTGGACCAGATGGTTTGGAACTGCAGGCCCTGGTCAACCTCTTCCGGGCGGCAGGCGCGGACATTGACCAGTCCCAGGGCCGCGGCGTTGTCATTGGTCAAAGCGATGCTGCGTTCGTTGACATCCACGGCCAGCACCGTGGCACCGGGGGACTTCAGTCCCATGGTGAGCGCAAGAGGTCCCCAGCCACAGCCGACGTCCAACAGATTGCCTTCCGCTGCCGGCGGCGGGACCTCGTCCAACAATACCGCCGTGCCCTTGTCTACGCCGTCCGGGCTGAAGATGCCGCCGGCTGTCTGCAGCTGCCGCATGCGGCCGTCCAGCTCGACGGTGAGGGTGCGGCGAACCTCAGGATTGCCTGGCTGCGCGCTGAAGTAGTGCTCTGTTCCCATAATCGGCCAGATTAGTGCGCATACAGCGGAATCGGTATCAAGGCCCACCTAAGCAGCGTCGGCTCTGGTACCGTGGAACGCATGAAAAAACAGTGATTGCGCCGCAGCCTGCTGCCCCGTTCTTACCGGGACAGATCGTGCCGATGGTTGAGGCCTTGTCCTCCCCGGCCGCCGGACAATCACCGTTTCCGAGGGCCTCCGTCCCCTTCCGAACGATCCAGCGCCGTAGCCGCTTGTGAAGCCGTGGCGGCCCCGGCACTCCCGGTGGCTCCGGCCCCGCACCCGCAGGCGCCGGCAGCCATGCATTTCCCTGCCCGGCACCGCCCGGGCCCCATGCCAGGAGGACTTTTGGCGAATCATCCACAAACTGCATCTTCGGGCCCTGCCGGGCGCATCCCGGAGGACTACGATAAGACCACGGACATTTCGAAGGAGAGCATGACCACCAACCACCCCCAGCCGACACCGGAGCCGGAAATGACGCCTGATGAGATCCAGGCGGTCATCGACCGTATCCTGGCCCGCGACACTGCGGCGCGAAGCAAGCCGGGCGTCGGCGGCAGAGCGCAGGCGCTCTCCGAACTTGATGCCGAACATTCCGAATTCGACGGTGACCAGCAGGACCTCGCCGAACGCCGCGCCCTGCGGCGCGTAGCGGGTCTTTCCACCGAGCTTGAGGACGTCACCGAGGTTGAATACCGGCAGCTGCGCCTGGAACGCGTGGTCCTCGCCGGCCTCTGGACCGAAGGAACGGCCGACGACGCGGACAATTCCTTGCGGGAACTGGCAGCGCTGGCGGAAACCGCCGGTTCCGAAGTGCTGGACGGGATCGTTCAGCGCCGGCTGAAACCGGATCCGGGGACTTTCCTGGGCTCCGGCAAGGCGCAGGAGCTTCGCGACATCGTGATGTCCACCGGCGCGGACACGGTCATTGTCGACGGCGAGCTGTCGCCGTCGCAGCGCCGCGGTTTGGAAGACATCGTGAAGGTCAAGGTCATTGACCGCACCGCGCTCATCCTGGACATCTTCGCGCAGCATGCCCAGAGCCGCGAAGGCAAGGCCCAGGTCGAGCTGGCCCAACTTGAGTATCTGCTGCCAAGGCTCCGCGGCTGGGGCGAGTCGATGTCCCGCCAGGCCGGCGGGCGCGTGGGTGCTGCCGGCGGCGGCATCGGTTCCCGTGGGCCCGGTGAGACGAAGATCGAGCTGGACCGCCGGCGCATCCGTACCCGCATGGCGAAGCTGCGCCGCGAGATCACCGCGATGAAGCCGGCACGGGAAACCAAGCGTGCCAACCGCCGCCGCAATGCGGTGCCATCGGTGGCAATCGCCGGCTACACCAATGCCGGGAAATCGTCTCTGCTCAACCGCCTGACCGATGCGGGCGTGCTGGTCGAGAATGCCCTCTTCGCCACCTTGGACCCGACCGTCCGCCGGGCGGAAACACCGGATGGTATCGGTTACACGCTCGCCGACACCGTTGGCTTCGTCCGGTCGTTGCCGACGCAACTGGTGGAAGCCTTCCGCTCCACACTGGAGGAAGTTGCCGACGCCGATGTCATCCTGCACGTCGTCGATGTCTCGCATCCGGACCCTGAGGGCCAAATCGCCGCCGTGCGCGAGGTACTGACCGAGGTTGAAGCGCGGCACATTCCGGAAATCGTGGTGCTGAACAAGGCCGACGCCGCGGACCCCTTCGTGGTCGAGCGCCTGCGCCAGCGCGAACCGCGGCACGTCGTCGTCTCGGCGCGCACCGGACAGGGCATCGACGAGCTGCTTCGGCTCGTCAGCGAGACCATACCGCGGCCCAGCGTGAAGCTGCAGCTGCTGGTGCCCTACGACCGGGGCGAAGTGATCAGCCGCTTACACAACGAAGACGCCGAAATCCTCTCCATGGAGCATGGAGAGGACGGCACGCGACTCGACGTGATGGTGCGCGAGGGCCTGGCATCGGAGCTGGAACAGTTCATCCGGCATGACTGATCTCCAGGTTCCCGCCGGCGAGGCGTTGCGGCTGCTTGATGTCGCGGTGCAGGGGATGGGCGGGCAGCACCGTGCCGGCCAGCATGAGATGGCGGCGAAAGTGGCCGAGGCTTTTGACCGCAGGCAGCACCTGCTGGTGCAGGCGGGCACAGGCACCGGCAAGTCGCTGGCCTATCTGGTGCCGCTCATGGTCCAGGCGCTGCAGGGGGAAAAGCCCGCCATCGTCTCCACCGCGACGCTGGCGTTGCAATCGCAGATCGTCAAGCGGGATTTGCCGCGGCTCTTGGAGGCCGTCGCCGACGAGCTTCCCAGGCCGCTGGACGTCGCTTTACTCAAAGGCAGGAACAATTACCTCTGCCTGCACAAGCTGGCGGGCGGCTTTCCGGACGAAGATGCGCCGGCGGCACTGTTCAGCCTGGGCGAAGACGCCGTTCCGCATCCTGCTCCGGCCGGCGCGACGGCTTCCGGCGCATCGGGCGCACTGGGCAAGGAGGTCGTGCGCCTGCGCGAGTGGGCACAGGAGACCGAAACCGGCGATCGGGACGAACTGGTGCCCGGTGTCAGCGACCGGGCGTGGCGCCAGGTCTCCGTCGGGTCGATGGAATGCCTGGGCGCCCAAAAATGTCCCCTGGCGGCCGAGTGCTTCAGCGAACTGGCACGGGGCCACGCGGCAGAGGCAGACATCGTGATCACCAATCACGCCATGCTGGCCATCAACGCCTTCGAGGGCGTGGCCGTGCTCCCGGACTACGACGTGGTGGTCATCGACGAGGCCCATGAACTGCAGGACCGCGTCACCAGCGCCGTCGCGGGGCAACTCTCCGCTGCCATGGTCCGCACCGCCGCCTCGACGGCGCGCAAGCACACGGGCATCAGCGTAGAACCGCTGAACTCCGCGGCCGACGCCCTGGAGGACGTCCTGCAGTCGCTGCCGACCGGGCTGTTGGCGGCCGGCCTCCGCGAGGAGCATGAGTTGGTTCTCACGCAACTGCGGGAAGCCGCCCGTACAGCGCTTTCCGATTCCAAGCCGGAGGGTGCGGGGGCAGCGGACGGCGGGCGGCAGATGGCGCGGTCGCGGCTCTCTGCCGTGCTGGAGTTGGCCGAACGGCTGCTGTCCGCGCCCGACTCCCGGGAGGTCATCTGGGCGACCCGTCCCAGTACTTATGGCGAGACCGGGGACTACGCCGCCAACGACGACCAGCCGGCGACGCTGAACATAGCGCCGCTCTCCGTGGCGTCCCGGCTGCGCGAAGGTCTGTTCGACGAACACACGGTGGTGCTCACCTCGGCAACATTGTCCGTCGGGGGAACCTTCGACGCGGTAGCCGGGTCACTCGGACTGCTGGGAGCCGGTGCGCCGGCCTATTCCAGCGTTGATGTGGGCAGTCCCTTCGATTACCCTCGGCAGGGCGTGCTGTACGTGGCGTCACATCTGCCCAAACCGGGCCGGGGCACCAGCCCCGAGCAGCTTGATGAACTCGAGGAGCTCCTGCTGGCCTCGCGCGGCGGCGCCCTGGGCCTGTTTTCCTCACGGCGTGCGGCAGAAGAAGCTGCAGCGGAAATGCGCGAGCGAACCGACCTGACCATTCTGTGCCAGGGAGAATCATCGATGGCGGCGCTGGTCCGCCAATTCGCCGAGGAACCGGACGCATGCCTGTTTGGCACCATGACGCTCTGGCAGGGCGTCGACGTTCCCGGTGCAGCGTGCCGGCTCGTGGTCATCGACCGGATTCCGTTCCCCCGGCCGGACGACCCGCTCACGACTGCCCGAACCCGGTCCGTGGCGCAGGCCGGGGGAAACGGTTTCATGACGGTTTCGGCGACCCATGCGGCCGTGCGGCTGGCGCAGGGGGCAGGCAGGCTGATCCGCGCCTCCAACGACCGGGGAGTAGTGGCCGTGTTGGACTCGCGGCTGGCGACAGCACGATACGGGGGCTTCCTGCGCAGCGCCCTGCCGCCGTTCTGGAGCACCAAGGACGGCGCCATGGCACGTCAGATCCTGGAGAGGCTGGCTGCAGCCGCTGCCTGAACGGGCTGGGGCAGCAGCCACGCCGGAGCGGTCGCCCGCGCGCAAACCGGGAACGGGCAACGGCCCCGGTGACCGGCAGAGGGGCTGAGGAGCCTGCGGCGGGTCAGAGGGCCCGCATCACCGAGACAACCTTGCCCATGATGGTTGCGTGGTCTCCCAGAATCGGTTCGTACTGGGTGTTCTGCGGCAGCAGCCAGGTGTGACCGTCGCGCTGCCGGAAGGTCTTGACCGTTGCTTCGTCGTCGAGCAGCGCCGCCACGATGTCGCCGTTCTCGGCCGTGTGCTGCTGGCGCACCACGACCCAGTCGCCGTCACAGATAGCCGCATCGATCATCGAATCGCCCGAAACCCTGAGCATGAACAACTCGCCGTGTCCCACCAGTTGGCGCGGCAGGGGCATGACGTCCTCGACCGCCTGGTCAGCCAGGATAGGACCGCCTGCCGCGATCCGACCCACCAGCGGCACCATCGCCGTGTCGGACGAAGTGGTCAGTTCAGATACTGCAACGCCGCTGGAGCTGCGCAGCTGCTGCGGTTCATCGACTCCGACGATTTCCACGCCCCCGTGCTCGAGGGTCAGCGGAGTCAGGATTTCCATCGCACGGGGACGCTTGGGGTCGCGCCTGATGTAGCCCATCTTCTCGAGTTGCGCCAGCTGGTGCGTGACGCTGGACAGGCTCGCCAAACCGACGGTGTCACCGATTTCGCGCATCGACGGAGGGTATCCGTGGGACATGACGGAGCGCTGGATCGTCTCCAGGATCTTCTTCTGCCGCGGCGTCAGGCTGCGTCCCACCTTGACGGGTCGGCCGCGTCGCCTGGCTCCGGCAGTGGTGGTGCTCTCTTCGGACATATCCGGCCCCGGTCTCCCCGTAGTGGTCCATGCGCCGGCGCTGCGGTAGCGGAACCGCGCATGGGTTGTTGTCTGGCTGTTTTGTCGGTGGCGGCTGGTGCACTGCTCTTACCGCCGCTTGACGCTTACAACGCTAGGCGAGGCGGTGGTGAATTTCAAACATTTGTTCGACTGAGTCTCGACAATATTCGATCACCAGTGCTAAAACTATAGAAGACGCATTCGAAGATACGTTCGAATGCGGTTGCCAAACGATCGAAACCAGCAGAAATAGATCGAAAATCGGAAAGGTGACACCATGTCCGCCCAGCTCGCACCGCAGCCCGCCGGCGTCCGTACCAGCACCAACCTCCGGCTGACCCGCCGAGGCCGCTTGTTGCTGATTGGTCTGCCGCTGATGCTCGCCGCGGCCGCCGCCCTGACCTTGATCGGTTTCTTCACGGCGCCGGCAATGGCCGCCGCCGGGCAGCTGGGACCGGGGCCGGCGGCAACTGTCACGGTCGGCAGCGGCCAGACGCTGTGGGACGTGGCCGTGCAGTCCGCCCCCGACCGCAACCCTCACGATGTCATTTTCGAGATCGCGCAATTGAACGGACTCCAGGGGGACATCGTCCATGCCGGCCAGCAGTTGCTGGTCCCGTCCGCGCGCTGAGGCAGCCGTAATATGAGCTGCTTCGGCCCGCCCGATTCCTGCCCCGGGCGGGCCGAAGCTTAAACTGGACCAGTGAGTGAGCAGTTAGAACGCCTGAACCGCCTGCCGTTGCGGGACAATCTCCGGGGCTTGGAGCCCTATGGTGCGCCCCAGTTGGAGGTTCCCGTCCTCCTGAATGTCAACGAAAACACCCACGGCCTGCCCGACGCAGTCCGTCAGGCCATCGTCTCGGCCGTTAGCGACGCGGCCGCGGGTTTGAACCGGTATCCGGATCGCGAGTTCACGAAGCTGAGAACGGCACTGGCCCGCTACTTGGGGCACGGCCTCACCGCAGCGAACATCTGGGCTGCCAACGGATCGAACGAAGTCCTGCAGCAAATCCTCCAGGCCTTCGGTGGCCCCGGCCGTACCCTGCTGAGCTTCCCGCCCACCTATTCGATGTACCCGCTGCTGGCCAGCGGGACGGACACGGAGTATGTGGCTGTTCCGCGGGGGGCAGACTTCACGTTGTCGCCGGACGCTGCCGCCGCTGCCGTGGCCGACTCCGCCGCAAACGTCGTCGTCCTTTGTTCGCCCAACAACCCGACGGGAACCGCCCTGGGCCTCGACGTCGTGGAGGCCGTTTATGAAGCAGGGGAGGCCTCCCAGGCCATCGTGATCGTGGACGAGGCCTACGCCGAGTTCGCCCACGCCGGGAGGCCGAGCGCGCTGACTCTGTTGCCGGGGCGGGAGCGACTCATTATCTCCCGCACCATGAGCAAGGCCTTCGCCCTGGCGGGCGCCAGAGTAGGGTACCTCGCCGCCGCTCCGCAGATTACCGACGCGCTGCGGCTGGTCCGCTTGCCTTACCACCTCTCCGCGGTGACGCAGGCAACGGCCCTGGCCGCGTTGGAACACGCTGATGCCCTGCTGGCCAATGTAGAGGACATCAAGGCGCAGCGGGACCGCATCGTCGACGGGCTGGCCGGACTGGGGCTTGAACCGGCGCCGTCCGACTCAAACTTTGTATTTTTCGGCGGGCTGGAGGACCCCCGCTCCGTGTGGCAGGGACTCCTGGAAGCCGGGGTGCTGATCCGCGACGTCGGGATCCCCGGCCATTTACGGGTGACCGCCGGCACTGAGGCCGAGACCACAGCCTTCCTCGACGGCATCAAGGCCCTCGTGGCCAGCCCCGTCTCCTAAACTAGTAAGAGCGAACCGGCTCGCGCCGGGTCGACCAATTCGTCAAAGGACTCCCATGACCGTGGAAACCACCACCGGACGTACCGCACGCCTCGAACGCATCACCAGCGAGTCGTCCGTGCTGGTTGAACTGGACCTCGACGGCACCGGCCGTTCCGAGATCAGCACCACCGTGCCGTTCTACGACCACATGCTCACCGCCTTGTCGAAGCACTCGCTGGTCGACCTGACGGTGAAGGCCAGCGGAGACACGCACATCGACGCGCACCACACCGTCGAAGACGTCGCCATTACGATCGGGGAGGCCCTGAAGGAGGCGCTGGGCAACAAAGCCGGGATCCGCCGGTTCGGCGAAGCAACCGTGCCCCTGGACGAAGCGCTGGCCCACGCCGTCGTGGACATCTCCGGCAGGCCCTACCTGGTGCACGTGGGAGAACCCGCAGGGCAGGAGTACCACTTGATCGGCGGGCACTTCACGGGGTCGCTGACCCGCCACGTCTTCGAATCGATCACATTGCACGCCCAGATCTGCCTGCACATGCGCGTGCTGGGTGGCAGGGACCCCCACCACATCGTCGAGGCCCAGTTCAAGGCCTTCGCCCGGGCACTTCGCGCCGCCGTCGAAGCCGATCCACGTGTCGAGGGCATTCCCTCGACGAAGGGAGCCTTGTGACGGCTGCGCCCAAGGTCACGGTACTGGACTACGGCTCCGGGAACGTCCGCTCGGCAGTCCGTGCGCTGGAGCATGTGGGTGCCGACGTCACGCTGAGTCATGCCTCCGACGACGTCCTAGATGCCGACGGGCTGTTGGTTCCCGGGGTCGGCGCCTTCGCCACGGTCATGAAGGGGCTGAAATCCGTCGACGCGCTTCGCTGGATTGGGCGCCGGGTGGCGGGCGGCCGGCCCGTGCTGGGCATCTGCGTGGGCCTGCAGGTCATGTTCGAAGAAGGCGTCGAACATGGCGTGCGCACGCAGGGTGTCGGGGAATGGCCGGGAACCGTGGAAGCGCTGCCGGCGGAGGTCGTCCCCCACATGGGGTGGAACACCGTGGACGCCGCGGAGGGCAGTCGGCTGTTTGCCGGAATCGAAGACGAGCGCTTCTACTTTGTGCACTCCTACGGTGTGCAGCGCTGGAACTTCGATGTGACCCAACCCGCGATGACACCGCCGCTGGTGACATGGTCCACGCACGGCGCCCCATTCATAGCGGCCGTTGAAAACGGTCCGCTGAGTGCTACCCAGTTCCATCCGGAAAAGTCGGGAGACGCCGGCGCCGAGCTGCTGCGCAACTGGCTGAAGACGCTGAGGTAGCCATGGGCAGCATTCTCCTGATGGCCCTGGCCGGGCTGCTGGCCGGAGGCGCCATCTCGTTCCGGCAGCAGCGGCTGTCCAAGTGGTTGGTTATCGTCTTTTGGATCCTCGCCGGCATGTCGCTGCTGGCTGCCTACCTGCTCACCCTCGGCCCGGCCGAGTAACCACACCCATCCCGCGCAGCTGACGGCGCGCAGAAAGCGGAAGAACCATGACGAACCAAACCTCCATCCTCGAACTTTTGCCCGCAGTCGATGTTGCCGACGGCCAAGCCGTCCGGCTGGTCCAAGGCGAAGCCGGCAGCGAGACCGGCTACGGGGATCCGCTGGAAGCCGCCCTGGCATGGCAAAACGATGGGGCGGAATGGGTGCACCTGGTGGACCTCGATGCGGCGTTCGGGCGGGGCAACAACACGGAAGTGCTGCGCCGGGTCTCTGACGAACTGAAGATCAAGGTGGAGCTGTCCGGCGGCATCCGCGACGACGCGTCACTGGAGCGTGCGCTCGAGTTCGGGGCCGCACGTGTCAATCTGGGAACCGCCGCCCTGGAGAACCCGGAGTGGACGGCCCGCGCCATCGCACGGCACGGGGACGCCATTGCCGTCGGCCTCGATGTCCGTGGCACTACGCTGGCGGCCCGCGGCTGGACGCAGGATGGCGGCGACCTTTGGGAGGTGCTGGCCCGCCTCGAAGACGCCGGCTGCGCCAGGTACGTGGTGACCGATGTGACCAAGGATGGAACACTGCGCGGACCGAACGTGGATCTGCTCCGGCAGATGTGCGAGCGGACCGACAAGCCGGTGGTGGCCTCCGGCGGGATCTCCAGCCTGGGTGATCTGCGGACGCTGCGCGACCTGGTTCCGGCCGGAGTTGAGGGAGCGATTGTGGGCAAGGCCCTGTACGCGGGCAAGTTCACGCTGCCCGAAGCGCTCGACGTTGCCGGACGGCGCTAAGAGACCAGTATGGGCAAGAAGGAGCTGCCCGCCCATATTGCCGCTGCGCTGGCAAAAGCCGGCGGCGCGGGGGACTCTGCCGGCCAAAGCTGGGCCGGTCGGGACCTGAGCGGTGAAGGAAATCCGCTTCATCAGTTCGACCACGATGACGGCAGCGCGGATCCCGGTTACGAGGCGGCGCTGCAATGGCTTGCTGCCGGAACCGGCGGCGAAGCGGAAGTAGTGGCTGCCCTGGCGAACGCCCGCGTTTTCGTGCCCATCGTGGCGACGCTGGGAGAAGAGGCCGAGGGCAGCCACGGCCTGACAGCGGATAAACAGGCGGACATGGCCGTGGTGACGTTGCAGGCGCCGGATGGGCGCCGGGCACTGCCGGTATTCAGCAACACGGCCGCTCTGGAAGCCTGGCATCCCCAAGCCCGGCCGGTTGCCGTCGAGGCACCGCGGGCGGCGCTGGCGGCCGTGTCCGAAGACGCCGAACTGATGGTGATGGATCCGGGCGCCGCCCTGACGTTCGTGGTCCGGCGGCCCGCAGTGTGGGCGTTGGCTAAACAGCACGAATGGGTGCCCTCGTACCGGGATCCGGCGCTGTTGGAATGGGTGGCCGAAGCCACGGGCGGCGAGGAGGCCGTCCTGGCCGCGTCCGTGGAGCCCGGAATCGGCATCGCGGTCCGGGCCGCAGACGGATCGGTAGTGGCCGGCGGTGGCCACGGCCCGGAACTGCGCTTGGTCCTGCAGGTGCAAGACGGGCTGGGGCGCGAGGAGTTGGGCGCCCTGGCGGGACGGATCCAACGGCGGCTCCAAGCCAGGCAGGAGTTTGCCGAGCGGGTGGATTCGCTGGAGCTGAAGTTCACGCGCTGAGTTCGGCCGGCTGGCAGCCTCATCCGGAAGCTCCAAAGAAAAAGGACGACGCCGGTGCGTGGCACCGGCGTCGTCCTTGTCAGTACTGGAAGCCTGGTCAGTTGACCGGACCCGTGAACTTCTCACCCGGGCCCTTGCCCGGGTCGTCCTGGATCACCGATGCTTCGCGGAAGGCGAGTTGCAGGGAGCGGAGGCCATCACGCAACGGTCCGGCATGCTGGCTGCCGATCTCCGGCGCGGCAGCGGTGACGAAGCCGGCCAGTGCGGTGATCAGCTTGCGGGCTTCATCCAGGTCCTTGAGCTCTTCCGCATCGTCGCCGGCGGCCAGGCCGCATTTAACGGCGGCGGCGCTCATCAGGTGGACGGCCGCGGTAGTAATGACTTCCACGGCGGGCACTTCGGCGATGTCGCGCATCTGGCCCAGGACTTCCTGTTCCTGGGTGGAGGCAGGACCGGCGTCGGGCGCGAAGCTGTGGCGGTGGCCGTCGGTCTGCGGATTGTTATCTGGGCTGCTCATACTGGTAAGCTTGTCACAGACCAATTGGATCCCGTTACTTATGTGCCTCAAAGCACGTGCGGAGCAGGGTTCAATATGCAAGCGGAGACCTCTCCCACCCGTCGGTATGGCTAGCCAGAGCTGCCGGGTCCAGGTCGGCAGGCTGAGGCCGGAAACCTTCACTTGAGGCGCCCGGGCCAGCCGGTGGAACGTCTGCTGTTTCCGCCTGCCGCCACTTTGAGGCCTTCGATTGCGCTTGCAATGGGAGGCCTTCTTTCATTGCAGGCGGCAGCCGATTTTCAGTGACAGGAGCCACACATTAGCGAGCCAAGAATCAATGATCGTATCCGCGTTCCCGAGGTGCGGTTAGTCGGACCGAACGGCGAACAGGTGGGGATCGTCCGTATTGAGGATGCCCTGCGCCTGGCCACGGAATCGGATCTTGACCTGGTTGAGGTCGCACCGCAGGCCAAGCCTCCGGTGTGCAAGCTTATGGATTTTGGCAAGTACAAGTATGAGGCTGCGGTCAAGGCCCGTGAGGCGCGCAAGAATCAGACGAACACTGTGCTCAAGGAAATCCGGTTCCGCCTGAAGATCGACAAGCACGACTACGAGACCAAGCGCGGCCACGCGCTGCGGTTCCTCGCGGCCGGCGACAAGGTCAAGGCCATGATCCAGTTCCGCGGCCGCGAACAGCAGCGCCCGGAAATGGGCATTCGCCTTCTGCAGAAGTTTGCCGAGGACGTCGCCGAGGTCGGCGTGATCGAATCGACTCCGCGCATTGACGGCCGCAACATGGTCATGGTGATCGGCCCGACCAAGAACAAGGCCGAAGCCAAGGCAGAGGCCCGGCGGGCCGCCCAGAAGGCCGACGCCAAGGCAACGAATGATGCCAAGAAGCAGCAGGTGGACACCTCCGCCGACCAGGATCCGCTGACTCAGAGCCTGGGCGACTTGATGCCGGAAGGCCTTGCCGCGATGGCAAGCCAGCCGGAGGAAACCGCCGAAGCACCTGCGCAGGCTGATGCTGAGCCTGCTGTTGAGGTTGAGTCCCCGGTTGAGGTCGAGGCCGCGGAGCAGCCTGCAGCCGAGGCTGCGGTTGCCCCCGAGGCGGAGGCCGTGCCTGCGGCCGAGCGGGAAGCAGAGGCTAAGCCGGCCGCTCAGGCCAAGCCGGCTGCTCAGGCCAAGCCGGCTGCTCAGGCCAAGCCGGCCGCCGAGGCCAAGCCGGCAGTCCCGGCGAAGCCCGCAGCCCCTGCAGCGGAGGCCAAGCCCGCAGCACCCAAGCCCGCCGCTCGGCCCAAGCCGGCAGCGCGGCCTGCAGCACCCAAACCTGCTGGCCGGTCCGGTTCCAAGAACTAAGACCGTACAGAGAGCATCCGGCATTCGGCCGGGCACGGTTCCGTGCCCGGCGCCGGTAAACAAGTAAACCGCCGGTGCCCGTTTGCGGCACCGCACGAGCCGACGGTCGGCAGCGACCCGAGGAGACGTAAGGAGAACGGCAGCCATGCCGAAGCAGAAGACCCACAGCGGCGCCAAGAAGCGCTTCAAGCTCACCGGCAGCGGCAAGCTCAAGCGCCAGCAGGCCAACCGCCGCCACTACCTGGAGCACAAGCCTTCCACGCTGACCCGCCGCCTTGCCAGTGACAAGATCGTTGCTCCGGCCGACGTGCGCAACATCAAGAAGATGCTCGGCATCTGATTTTCTCCCTCCGGTCCGCGCGGTGACGCCGCAAGGGCCATCCAGCTAGTTTTGCCCCCGGCCGCCGATTGTGGCGGCCGAACACCGGGCACCAATCATCAAAAGGAGTACGCACGTGGCACGTGTGAAGCGGGCGGTCAACGCCCACAAGAAGCGCCGGGTCATCCTGGACCGGGCTGCCGGATACCGCGGACAGCGGTCCCGCCTGTACCGCAAGGCAAAGGAACAGCTGCTGCACTCGTTCGTGTACAGCTACGGCGACCGCCGCAAGCGCAAGGGTGATTTCCGCCGCCTGTGGATCCAGCGCATCAACGCTGCATCCCGCGCCAACGGCCTGACCTACAACCGCCTCATCCAGGGCCTGAAGGCCGCCGAGGTCCAGGTTGACCGCCGCATGCTGGCCGAGCTGGCCGTGTCCGACGCCGGCGCCTTCGCCGCGCTGGTGCAGGTAGCCAAGGACGCCCTCCCGGCCGACACTTCCGCTCCCGCAGAGCGTCAGCCCGCAGCCGCCAAGCCTGCTGCCGCCGCTCCGGCTGCCAAGGCCGCCGCGCCTGCCGCTGAATCCGGCGAAGTTGCTGGCGCCGTGAAGGCCGTTGACGGCGAGGACGCTCCCGCCGGCTACAGCATCAAGGGCAACCAGTCCAAGAAGTACCACGTGCCGGGCTCCACCTGGTACGAGAACACCACTCCCGTGTACTGGTTCGAGTCCGTGGAAGCCGCCAAGGCTGCCGGTTTCGAGCCAGCCGGCGGCGAGGCCCGCCAGAAGGTTGCCGAATAAGCACCGATGCATAAACGCCCATGCGGCGACGTTATAGTCGCTGTATGAGCACTACCGGGCGCCCGCAAGCCGTCATGTCCAACCCCCGAGCCGATCGGGTCAGGGATGTGGCAAAGCTTGCCGGGCGCTCGGTGCGTTTAAAGCGCCGCCAATTCCTGGCCGAAGGTCCGCAGGCTGTCCGCGAGGCCCTGTCCGCCCACCGCGCGCATCTTGAAGCGGGAAACAGCGGCATCGTGGCCGAGGTCTTCGCCACCGAAGCCTGCCTGGACCGCTTGCCTGAACTGGCGGACCTCGCCGACGGCGTGCCGCTGAGGCTGGCCACCGATGCGGTCCTGGCGGCAATGGCGGACACCGTCAACCCGCAGGGGATCGTGGCCGTGTGCAACTACTTGGACCGGCCGCTAAACGAGGTCCTGCAAAGCAAGCCCTTGCTGCTCGCGGTCATGGTCCGGGTGCAGGATCCCGGCAATGCCGGCACCATCCTGCGGGCGGCCGATTCCGCCGGCGCGGATGCCGTGATCCTGACCAGTTCCAGCGTGGACATCTACAATCCCAAGGCCGTGCGTTCCACGGCAGGATCGCTCTTCCACCTCCCTGTGGTCAACGGGCACGATTTCGGCGACGTGGCCGCCGCCGTACGCGCCGCCGGCGCGACCATGCTGGCAGCTGACGGCTACGGCACCATCGATCTGGACGATTTGCAGGACCGCAGTGCGCTGGCCCGACTGGGAGAAGGTCCCGCAGCAGGGGACGAGGGCGGGGCCGGCCTTCCGGATCTGGCGGCGCCTACCGCCTGGCTCTTTGGGAACGAAGCCCAAGGGTTGTCGTCGGAAGAGCTCGCAGCCGCTGACCATCGGGTTGCCGTGCCGGTCTACGGCCAGGCCGAAAGCTTGAACGTCGGCACGGCCGCCACGGTCTGCCTGTATGCCTCCGCAAGGTCCCAGCGGCGACGCGGGCTGGCAGGATAACTGCTCCCGAGAGGCCCAACCGGGAACGTGCCGTACGCAGCATGCGAACGATCCTGACACTGCGGATCCGTCGAAGCCAGGACCTCAGGCCGGGCATGATCCTTAGGTGAGGCTGCGCCGTTTCTCAAGCGCCCCGCTAAGAGCGGCGATGACCAGTCCCAAGGAAGCCAGCCCGGCGCCGACCAACGCCGGCGCGGCATAACCCCAGCCCCAGGAGATCACGAGGCCGCCCAGGAAAGCGCCGAGGGCATTGGCCATGTTCAGCGCCGAATGGTTCAGCGAGGCGGCCAGCGTCTGGGCGTTGGGGGAGGCGTCCATGAGGCGTGTCTGCAGCGCCGGGATCAGGCTCGATCCTGCGGCGCCGAGGAGGAAAACGAGTGGAATCGCCAAGGCAGCAACGGACGAGGCCGCCCAGAAGCACACCAGGATCACGATGATCGCCGTCATGACCTGGTAGATGGTCCCCATCACGGAGCGGTCCGCCAACCGGCCGCCAATGAAGGTGCCGACGACCATACCCAGCCCGTAGAGACCGACAATCAGCGGCAGGGCGGCCGGGGCCAGGCCCGTCACTTCGGTCATGGTGGGGCTGATGTAGGAATATACGGCGAAGAATCCGCCGAAACCGACTACGCCAATCAACAGCGCCAGCCAGACCTGGATCCGTTTCAGGGCGCCGAGTTCCCGGCGGATGCCGGCCTCTGCGTGCGCGGGGCTGAAGGGGACCAGACGCTGGATCATCAGTACGGTCACCGCGCCCACGATGCCCACGGCCACGAACATCAGCCGCCAGCCGTATTGCTGGCCCAGCCACGTCACCAACGGCACGCCGACGACGTTGGCCACGGAGAGCCCCAGCATGACCATGGCGACGGCCTGCGCGCGGCGGGTGGGGGAGACCAGCGAGGCGGCCAAGACGGCGGCCACGCCGAAGTAGGCGCCGTGCGGCAGGCCGGAAATGAACCGGGTGACCAGCATCGTGGCGTAGTCGGGCGCGAACACTGACGAGAGGTTCCCGAGCGTGAACAGGACCATCAGCCCCAAAACCATGTGCTTGTGCGGAAGCTTGGCTCCGAGGGCGGCGAGCAGCGGTGCGCCGACCACCACGCCCAGGGCATAGGCGGAAATCAGGTGCCCGCTTTCCGGGATGGAGACGTTCAGCCCGGCCGCCACATTCTGCAGCAGGCCCATGATGGCAAATTCCGTGGTGCCGATGCCGAAGCCGCCCATGGCCAGCGCAACGATGGCCCACGCCGTCCGGCGGTTTTCGGTCTGCCTCCGGGCGGTGGCGAGTGTGGGGGAATTCATGATCGGCTTTCGGTCGAACGGTCAAGTGGGCGCCGGCGCATGGGCGGCATGCCACGGCATGCGCCACGGGCGGCAGTTGCGGGCACCGGCTGTCACTGTACGGCAACGCGACCGCCCGGCATCCCATTCCGGACCCGTGTGGCCTGTGGGCTGCGGCATAGTCCGGGCCGGGCGGGTCGGGAGCGACCGGCACCGTAGACTGATCGGCGTGCAACTGAGCCTGAAACAGATTGTGGGGGCAGCCATCTTCGATGCCCGCGAAGCCCCGAGCAGATTACTGGCGGCCCGGCGCTCCGCGCCAGAGGCGCTGGCCGGCCTGTGGGAGTTCCCCGGCGGCAAAGTGGAGCCCGGGGAGAGCTGCGAGGACGCCCTGCGCCGCGAAATCCGCGAAGAACTGGGAGTCGGAATAGAGCTGGGAGCCGAAGTCTTCGGTCCGCTCCCGCAGGGGTGGCCGCTGAATGAAGCGGCGGCCATGCGGGTATGGTGTGCCTACATCACCGACGGACTGCCGCAGCCGCTGCAAGACCACGACGAATTGCGCTGGGTCCGGCTGGAGGCGGCAGAAGCCGCGGCCTTGCCCTGGATCCCCGCCGATTTTCCGATCCTCGAAGCTGTGCTCACCGCTGCAGGCGACACCGCCAACCGTCCCGCCTGACGGCTCCGCCGGACCCCTGCGGGCCGCAGCATTGCGGGCCTCAGAACAAGGTCGCCTGTGCCGCTGCGCCCGGCATGCCGGACGGCGCCGCCGGGCGATCCGCCGGCGGCCGAACCGCCACGTCGCGCAGCCGGGCTGAATTTTCCAAACCGTGCCGGCGCTTGGCTTCCCCGACCCGGGCTGCCAGCCAACGCCGGTAATCCTTGGCGGCATACGTGCCGCCGTCGTAGAGGCGGCGGTACCTGCCGACCAGTTGCGGGTATTCCTTGGCAAGCCACTGCAGGTACCATTCCCTGGCGCCCGGACGCAGGTGCAGCGCGCCCGCCGTCATGCTGGTGGCCCCGGCGGCAGCCACGGCCGCGCAGAGCTCGTCGAGCGCGTCCTCCGAGTCCGTCAGCCAGGGCAGGATCGGCATGGCCATGACCGAACATGGCAGGCCGGCGTCGCTCAGCTTGGCGATCAGCTCCAGCCGGGCCCGCGGGGTCGGTGTTCCCGGCTCCACGCGGTGCGCCAATCCGGCGTCGGTCATGGCGAGAGAAATCCCCATGCCGACGTCAACGTCCTTGGCCGCCTCGCGCAGCAGCGGCAGGTCACGGGCCAGCAAGGTGCCCTTGGTCAGGATCGAAAACGGCGTTCCCGACCCGGCCAGGGCCCTGATGATCTCCGGCATCAGCTTGTAGCGACCCTCGGCCCGCTGGTAAGGATCTGTGTTGGTGCCCATGGCTACGTGTTCGCGTTTCCAGGATGGCCTGGCAAGCTCGCGGCGGAGAACCTCGCCCACGTTCACCTTGACGACCAACTGGGTGTCAAAATCAAGCCCGGTGTCCAAGTCAAGGTAGCTGTGGGTCTTGCGGGCGAAGCAATACACGCAGGCGTGGCTGCAGCCACGGTAGGGGTTGATGGTCCATTCGAACGGCATCCGCGACCCTGCGCCCACCCGGTTCAGCGCCGACTTGGCCATGACCTCATGGAACGTAATGCCGGCGAAGCCGGGGGTCTGGACGCTCCGGACCAGTCCGGACAACGGAAGCAGGGCGCCGGGTTCCGCTTGCTGGGAGGACCACCTCATGCTTTAAGTAGAACACATCTTCGAAGCATGCGACAGGTTTAGGGTCCGCAGGAAATCAGCCCGCCGCCCGTTTGGGCCGCGCAGCGCGCCGTCCCGGTCCTCGCCGCACCGGCCGCTCCGCGTAGCCGCCCGACTGCAGCCCGGCCAACCGCTCGAAGACGTTCCGGGACGCCGGGTCGCCGGTCCGCCACCACGACCATGCAACGGCGCACGCGTACAGCGGCAGGAACGGCAGGCCGAGGCACCAGGCATATTGGCTGCTGTGGCGGGACTCGTGGCCCAGCAGCACCGGATTGCCGGCCAGTCCCGCCGCGGCGTCGCGGAACAGCACCACGTTGCCCACGGTAAAGGCAGCGGCCTTCGGCAGCCCGGGACGGAAGCCGTGGGCCAGGATCAGGCCGTGCGGGCCGGGGTGCAGGCTGCAGCGGACCGCGGCGGCGAGGGCCAGCCCCAGCAGGGTGGAGCCGTTGAGCAGGTTCCAGGCGGCACGCAGCTTCTCGGACGGCGTCATGGGCTTATCGTAGGCGTTTCGGGTCGGTGCCAGCCCGTGAACTAGACTGGACTGGTTGCCCGTACGCGGGCAGAAGCCCTTTAACCTAATCCGAGGTCCCCACAGCACATGTCTGACGTGACACCCCCAGCCCAGGAGCCGCCCGTGCCGAGCCCCCTCGACGAAGCCGCGGTTGCCGCCGCCGTCGAGCAGGCAGTGATGGCTTTCAAGGCTGCCTCCGACCTGGACGGGCTCAAGACTGCCCGGCTCGCCCACACCGGCGAGAAATCCCCGCTCAGCCTGGCCAACCGCGAAATCGGCAAGCTGGCCAAAGAGGACAAAGCGGCCGCCGGCAAGATCGTGGGTCCGGCCCGCGGGCGCATTAACCAGGCGCTGGCCGCCCGCACCGCCGAACTGGAAGCCGAACGGGAGGCACAGATCCTCGTCGAGGAGGCCGTGGACGTTACCGCGGCCCCGCGCCGCCGCCGTCCCGGTGCCCGGCACCCGCTCTCCACGCTGCAGGAACGGGTCAGCGACATCTTCGTTGGCATGGGCTGGGAGGTCGCCGAGGGGCCGGAGGTGGAATCCGAGTGGTTCAACTTCGACGCCTTGAACTTCAAGCCGGACCACCCCGCACGGGAGATGCAGGACACCTTCTTCGTGGAGCCGCCGGAGGCCCATCTGGTGCTGCGGACCCACACATCGCCGGTGCAGGTCCGCTCCATGCTGGAACGGGACCTGCCGGTGTACGTGCTGTGCCCGGGCCGCACGTTCCGCACCGATGAGCTGGACGCGACCCATACGCCTGTCTTCCACCAGTTTGAAGGCCTGGCCGTGGACAAGGGGCTCACGATGGCCGACCTGCGCGGCACGTTGGAGCACTTCTCGCGCCAGATGTTCGGCGCCGAGGCAAAGATCCGCCTGCGCCCGGCCTACTTCCCGTTCACCGAGCCCTCAGCCGAGATGGACATTTGGCACCCGGGTGCCAAGGGCGGCCCCCGCTGGATCGAGTGGGGCGGCTGCGGCATGGTCAACCCCAATGTGCTGCGCGCTGCCGGCATCGATCCGGAGGTCTACTCCGGTTTCGCCTTCGGCATGGGGATCGAACGCACCCTCATGTTCCGCAATGACGTCCCGGACATGCACGACATGATCGAAGGCGACATCCGCTTCAGCCAGCACTTCGGGATGGAGATCTAGAACTATGCGTATTCCCCTTTCCTGGCTGCGCGAGTACGCGCAGGTTCCCGCAGACGCCACCGCCGAGGACGTCATGGCCGAACTCGTCAAGGTCGGGCTCGAAGAAGAGGACGTCCACCGTCCGTCCGATTCGATCTCCGGGCCGATCGTGGTGGGCCAGGTCCTTGACCTGGTCAAGGAGCCGCAGTCAAACGGCAAGACCATCAACTGGTGCCAGGTCCGTGTGGCGCCCGAAGGCGCCGGACAGCCGCTCGCCGGCGACGGCATCGACCCGTCCGGCGTGCAGGGCATCGTCTGCGGGGCCCACAATTTCGAGGTTGGCGACAAGGTCGTGGTGACGCTGCCCGGCGCCGTGCTGCCGGGGGATTTCCGGATCACCCCGCGCAAAACCTACGGGCACACTTCCGCCGGCATGATCGCCTCCGCCCGGGAGCTGGGCATCGGCGACGACCACGACGGTATCATCGTGCTTTCCCGGCTGGGCCTCGACCCCGAAATCGGCACCGACGCGATGGAACTGCTCGGCCTGACCGACGAGGCGGCCGAGATCAACGTGACGCCGGACCGCGGCTACTGCTTCTCCATTCGTGGCGTGGCCCGCGAATACGCGCTCGCCACCGGCACCGAATTCACCGACCCGGCCAGCCGGGTCGATGTCTCCGCAGCAACCGGCGAGGGACACCCCGTCCGGCTCGAAGACCAGGCTCCGGTCTACGGCAAGCCCGGCTGCGACCGCTTCGTGGCGCGCACGGTCCGCGGCGTCGACCCGTCGCGGCCGACGCCCCAGTGGATGGCCTCCCGGCTGCGCCTGGCCGGCATGCGCTCCATCTCGCTGGTCGTGGACATCTCCAACTACGTGATGCTGGAACTGGGCCAGCCGCTGCATTTCTACGACGCGGACAAGCTCCAGGGCCCCATCGTGGTGCGCCGGGCCAATCCGGGCGAGACCCTGGTGACCCTGGACGGCAAGGAGCGCCGGCTCTCCACCGAGGACCTGCTGATCACCGATGACCGCGGCCCCATCGGCCTGGCCGGCGTGATGGGCGGTGCCGAAACCGAGGTCGGGGACGGAACCGCCAATGTGCTGATTGAGTCCGCCCACTTCGACGACGTCTCCATGGGCCGCACCCGCCGCCGGCACAAGCTGCCGTCGGAGGCGTCCAAGCGCAACGAGCGCGGGGTGGACTGGGAAATCGCGGATGAGGCAGCTCAGCGTGCCGTGGACCTGCTGGTCGAACTCGCCGGCGGCACCGCCGACACCACCGCCACGGATGCCGGGGCACGTCCGGCGCCGGTCGAGATCGACCTGCCCGACGGTTTCGCCTCCCGCCTCATCGGCTTCGAGTACGCCGTCGAGCAGATCGAATCCGCCCTGGACGGCATCGGCGCTTCCATCGAAGCGTACGACGGCGGCCTGCGTGTCACGGCGCCCAGCTGGCGTCCCGACCTGGCCATCAAGGAGGACCTGGTCGAGGAAATCGCCCGGCTGGTGGGCTACGACCGGATTCCGGCCACCCTGCCGGTGGCACCGCCCGGCCGTGGCCTCACCCGTGGCCAGCAGCAGCGCCGCCGCGTGCTGCAGTCGCTGGCCGACGCCGGCCTGACCGAGGTGCTCAGCTACCCGTTCGTGTCCACCGGGCAGAACGAAACCTTCGGAACTCCCGAGGCCGGGTCCACGGTCGCCGCCGTCAAACTGGCGAATCCGATCTCCGCCGAATTCGGGTACTTGCGCCGAAGCCTGCTGCCGGGGCTGCTGGAGACCGCACGCCGCAACCATTCCCGCGGCTTCCGGGACCTGGCGTTGTACGAAGGCGGCCTGGTGTTCCTGCCCGGCGACAAGACCGGGTCCTCGATCCTGCCCCCGCTGGGCGCCAAGCCATCGGACGAGGTGCTCGAGGAACTGCAGGCCGGGATCCCCGACCAGCCCTGGCACGTGGCCGCGGTCCTGATCGGGCACGAGGCGGCCCCGGGCGCAGGGTTCGCACCCCGCCGCTGGGAATGGTCGGACGCACTGGACGCCGCACTGGCTGTCGGCGACGTCCTCGGCATTGAACTGGTCGTCGCCCAGGGACAGCACCAGGCCTTCCACCCCGGCCGCACCGCGCAGTTGTCGCTGCGCACCGGCGAGGTGGTCGGCTATGCCGGCGAGCTGCATCCGAAGCTGCTCCAGGATTGGGACCTGCCGGCGCGGACCGCCGCCATGGAACTGGACGGGGAGGCGCTGTTTGAGGCCGCCGCGGACGTGATCGTGGCCAAGCACCTGTCCACCTACCCCGTGTCCACCCAGGACGTGGCGCTGGTCGTCGATTCCTCGGTTCCGGCCGAGGCGGTCCGCGAGGCGCTGCGGGAAGGCGCCGGCGAACTGCTCGAAGATGTAGCCCTGTTCGACGTTTATTCGGGCACCGGGATCGAACACGGGAAGAAATCGCTGGCCTTCGGGCTGAGGTTCCGGGCGGATGACCGCACGCTGACCGCCGACGAGGCCTCCGCGGCGCGGGCGCAGGCCGTGGAACTGGCCGCAGCCCGCTGCGGTGCCGTTCAGCGGTAACCGGTTACTGCCATGAATGACGACGGCGGGGCCCACCGACGCAGGTGGGCCCCGCCGTCGTGGGGGAAAGGGAAAAGGAACGCATGAAGGCCCAGGTGATACTGCAGCTGGTGCAGCTGCAAAACGGGTTCCCGGCCGCCAGCGAGCCGGACCGGCGTCCCAGCATCCGCGCGCACACCCGTGAAGCCGTCCGCCTGCTGGCGGCGCAGGAACTCAACGTCGACGCCGACCGGATGCGGCTCGCGTTCGACTGCCGCCAATGCCCGCGGGGCAACGACGGCCGGCATGGCCAGCCGCAACTGCTGCTGGACGGTGCTCCGGCGCCCGCCCGCCTGAGCTACGCCCGCTCGGGCCGCTGGCTGCTGGCCGCGCTGTCCTTCCGGCCGGTGCTGCTCGGAGTCGACATCGAAGACGCCTGGGCGGACGCTTTCCGGCCGGAGGACAACATCGATGCCGTCATGCTCACCGAATCGGAGCGGACCCTGGTGGAACAGGCAGCCGACCCCCGCCTGCTGCGGGCCCGGCTGTGGACCAGGAAAGAGGCCGTGCTGAAGTCGACCGGCCATGGCCTGCGGCTGCCGCCGGATACGATCGGCGTCGCCGGTGCGGACGGTGAACCCGAGCTGTCCGGCTGGCCCGGGGAAGCAGGAGACCGTCCCGGGCTGCAACTGCTGGACCTCACGCTGGCGGATGCCGGCGGGGACGTGCCGCCCGGTCTCGCCGCGGCACTGGCGGTGGGCGGGTCGGCCGACCCGAAAATTACCTACCGGGAAACCGTGGCAGTCCACGGCTGAACGGCCAAGGCGGCAGCCGCTCGGCCCGCCCGCCGCCCGCCGCGGGTTTCCTCACCCACCAGCACCGGGAACGCCCGCGTAGCCGCCGAGCCGCGGGCGTTGCCGGCACCTGGGGGCTACGGGGCCAGCAGCAGCTTTCCTGTGGTGCGGCGGGCCTGCAAATCCTCGTGTGCCTGCGCTGCTTCGGCCAGGGAATATTTTCGGCCGATCCGGATGTCCAGGCGGCCGGACAGGACGGCGTCGAACAATTCGCTGGAGCGCCAGCGCCGTTCCTGTGGCGTCAGCAGATGGTCGGCCAGCTTGGGGCGGGTGACGAACAGCGATCCGGCGTGGTTGAGCCGCTGCAGGTCGAACGGCGGCACCTGGCCCGACGCGCCGCCGAAGAGCACGAGCATGCCACGGGTACGCAGGCTGGCCAGCGAACCGTCGAAGGTGGCCTTGCCGACACCGTCGTACACCACGTCCACCCCCGTCCCGGCGGTCAGTTGGTGCACCTTCCGGGCAAAATCGTCGTAGCGGAGAACTTCATCCGCCCCCGCGCTGCGGGCCAGTTCTTCCTTTTCGTCGGTGGACACCGTGGTGATCACCCGGGCGCCCTTGGCTTTGAGCAACTGTGTCAGGATCAGGCCTACGCCGCCGGCACCCGCATGGGTGAGTACCGTCTGGCCGGGCTGGACCCTGAAGCTGGAGTTGATGAGGTAATGCGCCGTCATGCCCTGCAGCGGGATGGCGGCCGCCACATCGTCGGCCACGCCCTCCGGCACCGGGAGCGCGGCCTCGGCGGAGACGACGGTGTACTCCGCGTAGGTGCGGTCGCCTTCGGCGAAGGCGACGCGGTCGCCGGGGGCGAACCCGTCGACGCCGGCGCCGACGGCTTCGACCGTGCCGGCCGCTTCGGAGCCGGGCGTGTAGGGAAACGGGACGTTGTAGACGCCGCTGCGCTCATAGGTCTCGACGAAGTTCACACCGGCCGCGGCCACTTTCACCAGCAGTTGGCCCGGGCCGGGCTGCGGGGTGTCGACCTCGCGCAGTTGCAGTACTTCCGGACCGCCGGGCGCGGCGGCCACGATTGCCTTGGCCATGTAGGGTCTCCTTAAAACGTACTCGGGGCAGTCGGTGCCGGCAGGAATCGGCCACGGGGGGCCGGCCGGCTCTGAAACCATCGTAGGCGCTGCCGTGCCGCGTCCAACCAGCCCCTCCGGCGGCAGCGGTTCTGCATAAATATCCTGTCTGATGCATACTTTTGCTGTATGCTGGATGCCATGACAATCAAGGTTGCAGTGTCCGGTGCCAGCGGTTACGCGGGCGGCGAGGTCCTCCGCCTGCTGGCGAACCATCCCGAGGTCTCCATCGGAGCCATTACCGCGCACAGCAATGCCGGCTCGCGGTTGGGGGAACTGCAGCCGCACCTGCATTCGCTGGCGGACAAAATCCTGGTCGACACAACCGCCGAGAACCTGGCCGGGCACGACGTGGTGTTCCTGGCCCTGCCGCATGGTGCCAGCGCGGAAATCGCCGCCGCGCTGCCGGCAGACACGCTGGTGGTGGATGCCGGCGCGGACCACCGGCTGGTCGACCCGGTGTCCTGGGAGAAGTTCTACGGCACCGCCCACGCCGGCAGTTGGCCCTATGGCCTTCCCGAACTTCCCGGCCACCGGGAGAAGCTGCGGGGCGCCCGCCGCATCGCCGTCCCGGGCTGCTATCCGACCAGCTCGCTGCTGGCGCTGACCCCGGGCTTTGCGGCCGGGCTGCTGGAGCCCGGCGACGTGGTGATTGTCGCCGCCTCAGGCACCTCCGGGGCCGGCAAGTCCGCCAAGGTGCACCTGATCGGTTCGGAAGTCATGGGCGGCATGAGCCCGTACGGGGTTGGCGGAGGCCACCGGCACACTCCGGAAATCGAGCAGGGGCTCTCGGCGGCCGCCGGCGAGGCGGTCACGATCTCGTTTACTCCGACCCTGGCGCCGATGAGCCGCGGCATCCTGACCACGGCCACCGCGCGCGTCAAGCCCGGTACGGATGCCCAGGCATTGCGCCGCGCCTGGGAATCCGCCTACGCGGACGAGCCCTTTGTGCACCTGCTGCCCGAGGGCCAGTGGCCGAATACCAAGTCAGTACAGGGCAGCAACCACGCCGTCCTGCAGTTGGCCTTCGACGAGCACGCGGGCCGCGCCGTCGTCACCTGCGCCATCGACAACCTCACCAAGGGAACCGGCGGCGGCGCCATCCAGTCCATGAACATCGCCCTCGGCCTCGATGAGACCGCCGGCCTGACCCACCAGGGGATCGCACCGTGAGCGTTACCGCACCCAAGGGATTCCGCGCCGCCGGTGCCACCGCCGGCCTGAAAGCCTCCGGCAAGCCCGATGTCGCGCTGGTGGTCAACGACGGACCGCAGCGGGCGGCGGCGGCCGTCTTCACGTCCAACCGCGTGGCGGCCGCACCGGTGCACTGGTCACGGCAGGTCGTCGGCGACGGCCGGGCGGACGCGGTCGTGCTCAACTCCGGCGGCGCCAACGCCTGCACCGGGGCCGAGGGCTTCCAGAACACCCATGCCACCGCCGAGAAAACGGCCGACCTGCTCGGGATTTCATCGGGCGACGTGGTGGTGTGCTCCACCGGGCTGATCGGCGAGCAGTTGCCGATGGACAAGCTGCTGCCGGGCGTCGAAGCGGCGGCAGCGGCCTTGTCCTACGACGGCGGCGCCGATGCGGCCGAAGCCATCATGACCACCGATTCCGTTTCCAAGCAGGCCCTGTTCACCGGCGGCGGGTACAGCATCGGCGGCATGGCCAAGGGCGCCGGCATGCTGGCCCCGGGCCTGGCCACCATGCTGGTGGTCATCACCACGGATGCCGAACTGGCACCGCGGCCGCTGCAGGCGGCGCTGCGCGAGGCCACGCGGTTGACCTTCGACCGGACCGATTCCGACGGCTGCATGTCCACCAACGACACCGTGGTGCTGCTGGCTTCGGGCGCCTCCGGGGCCGTTCCCGCGCTGGAAGACTTCACGGCTGCGCTGACCGGCGTCTGCGCGGATCTGGCCCGGCAGCTGATCACCGATGCCGAGGGCGCCAGCCACGACATCGCGGTCACGACCATTAACGCGGCTTCCGAGCGGGATGCGGAAACCGTGAGCCGCGCCGTGGCCCGCTCCAATTTGTTCAAGACCGCCATTTTCGGCAAGGATCCGAACTGGGGCCGGGTGCTGTCCGCGGTGGGCACGACCGACGCCGCCTTCGAGCCGGACCAGCTCAACGTCAGCATGAACGGCGTGCAGGTCTGCCGAAACGGCGGTGTGGGCGAACCGCGCGACCTGGTGGACCTGAACGGCCGCGACGTGGCCGTGGTGATCGACTTGAATGCCGGCAGCGAAACCGCAACCATCTGGACCAATGACCTCACGCACGAGTACGTGCATGAGAATTCCGCCTACTCCAGCTGAGGACCGACGATGAACACAATGCTGATGGCCCAGGACAAGGCCGCCACGCTGATCGAGGCCCTGCCGTGGATCCAGCGGTTCGCCGGAACCACCATGGTGATCAAGTACGGCGGCAACGCCATGGTCAACGACGAACTGCGGCAGGCGTTCGCCGAAGACATCGTCTTCCTCCACCACGCCGGGATCAAGCCGGTGGTCGTCCACGGCGGCGGCCCGCAAATCAACGCCATGCTCTCCCGGCTGGGCATCGAATCCGAGTTCAAAGGCGGCTTGCGGGTCACCACTCCCGAAGCCATGGACGTGGTGCGCATGGTGCTCACCGGGCAGGTCGGCCGGGAACTGGTGGGCCTGATCAATTCGCACGGGCCTTACGCCGTCGGCCTCTCCGGTGAAGACGGCGGGCTGCTGCAGGCGGTGCGCACCGGCACCGTGGTGGACGGCGAAGACGTCGACCTGGGCCTGGTCGGCGAAGTGGTGGGCGTCAATCCGTCCGCCATCCTGGATTTGCTCGACGCCGGGCGCATCCCGGTGATCTCCACCGTGGCACCGGAAATCGGCGGCGACGGCGAAGGCACCAACCAGGTGCTCAACGTCAACGCCGATACCGCGGCCGCCGCGGTGGCGGACGCTTTGCACGCCTCGCGGCTGGTCATCCTCACCGACGTCGAGGGGCTGTACGCCAACTGGCCGGACAAGTCCTCCTTGATATCGTCGCTGACGGCGGGGGAGCTGCGCGAGCTGCTGCCGCGGCTGCAGTCCGGCATGATTCCCAAGATGGAAGCCTGTTTGAAGGCGGTCGACGGGGGAGTGGAACGGGCCGCCGTCGTCGATGGCAGGATGCCGCACTCGATCCTGCTGGAAATCTTTACCGCAGCCGGCATCGGCACCCAGGTCGTTCCGGACGGAGACGCAGCATGAACACCGCACACACCGTTTCCCCGGCTGCCGGCCTCGCCGGGCTGGAGGGACTGGAAGGCCTGGACAACCAGCAGCTGTTGGAGAAGTACCGCCAGTCGCTGATGGGGGTCTTCGGAACCCCGCAGCGCGTCCTGGTCCGGGGCAAGGGCTGCACCGTCTGGGACGCGGACGGCAGGGAATACCTCGACCTGCTCGGCGGAATTGCGGTGAACGCCCTGGGCCATGCGGACGAGTTCCTGACCGGGGTCGTGGCCGCCCAGCTGTCCACCCTCGGCCATGTCTCGAACTTCTTCACCAGCCCGGCACAGATTGCGCTGGCGGAGCGGCTGCTGCAGCTCGCCGCCGCTCCGGCCGGTTCCAAGGTGTTCTTCGCCAACTCCGGCACCGAAGCCAACGAGGCGGCGTTCAAGCTGGCCCGGCGGAACTCCAGCCCCACCCGGACCAAGATCCTTGCCCTCGAGGGGGCGTTCCACGGCCGGACCATGGGGGCCCTGGCGCTGACGGCCAAGCAGTCCTACCGCGAACCGTTCGAACCGCTGCCCGGCGGTGTGGTCCACCTGCCCTTCGGTGACGAGGACGCCCTCCGCGCCGCCGTCGACGAGTCCGTGGCCGCCGTCGTGCTGGAACCGATCCAGGGGGAGGTGGGCGTCCGGCCGCTGCCCGAGGGCTATCTGAAGGCGGCCCGCGAAGCCACCGAGGCCGCGGGCGCGCTGCTGATTCTGGACGAGGTGCAGACCGGCGTCGGCCGCACCGGCAACTGGTTCGCGTTCCAGGGCGCAGTGGCCGGCGGTGAGCAGATCCTGCCGGACGCCATCACCCTGGCCAAGGGCCTGGGCAGCGGACTGCCGGTCGGCGCGTTGATCACCTTCGGCGCAGCAACCTCGGAGCTCCTGACGGCGGGCCAGCACGGCACCACGTTCGGCGGCAACCCGGTGGCGACGGCGGCCGGCCTGGCGACGCTGCAGGCCATCGAGTCGCGCGGGCTGCTGGCTCATGTGACCGGGCTCGGGGAGCGGCTGCGCGCGGACCTGGCCGGCACTGAACACGTCGTCGAGGTCCGCGGCGAGGGCTTGCTGATCGGCATCGACCTGGATGCCGACATCGCCGCTGCCGCGGTGGCTGCCGCGCTGGAGGCCGGCTTCATCATCAACAACCCCGGTCCGCGCACGCTGCGGCTGGCTCCGCCGCTGATCCTGACCGCCGAAGAGGCCGCCCGGTTCACCGCCGCGCTGCCGGACATCCTGACCACCGCGGCTGCCCGGGCCGCCGCAACCAGCAAGGACGCAACATGACCCGCCACTTCCTGAAGGACACCGACCTCAGCCCGGCCGAGCAGGCGGAAGTGCTGCAGCTTGCCGCTGAGATGAAGCAGTTTCCCTACCGCTACCAGCCGTACGCCGGAGACGGGGCCGGCCGCAAGACCGTTGCCGTGATCTTCGACAAGACCTCCACGCGCACCCGGGTGTCCTTCGCCGCCGGAATCGCGGACCTGGGCGGCGTGCCGCTGGTCATCAACCCCGGCGAATCGCAGCTGGGACACAAAGAGTCCGTCTCCGACACCATCAAGGTGATGGAACGGATGGTCTCCACGGTCGTCTGGCGGACCTACGCCCATGCCGGGCTGGAGGAGATGGCGGCGCTATCCCGTGTGCCGGTCATCAACTCGCTCTCCGACGACTATCACCCCTGCCAGCTGCTGGCTGACCTGCTGACGGTCCAGGAACACAAAGGCAAGCTGGCCGGCCTCACCATGGCCTACCTGGGCGATGCCGCAAACAACATGGCCAACTCGTACCTGCTCGCGGGCGCGACAGCCGGGATGCACGTGCGGATCGCCGGACCCGCCGGACACCTCCCGGACGCCTCGGTCGTGGCCGAAGCCGAAGCGCGCGCCGCCGAAACCGGCGGATCGGTACTGATCACTACGGATCCTGCGCAGGCGCTGGCGGAGGCCGACGTCGTCGCCACGGACACGTGGGTCTCGATGGGGCAGGAGGACGAGAAGGCGGAGCGGCTGGAACTGTTCAAGGACTACGCCGTGGACCAGGCGGCCCTGAAGCTGGCAGCCGACGACGCCGTCGTGCTCCACTGCCTGCCCGCCTACCGCGGCTACGAGATCGCCGCCGAGGTGATCGACGGCCCCCAGTCGGTGGTGTGGGACGAGGCGGAGAACCGGCTGCACGCCCAGAAGGCGCTCATGGCATGGCTGATGGACAAGTCGTCGCTGGCCCCCTTGGCCGGGAGCTGACGGCGATGAACACGATGCCGGCCACCAAGACCGCCCGCCAGGCCAAGATCACCGCGATCCTCACCGGCGAGTCGGTGCGCTCGCAGGCGGAACTGGCCGCACGGCTGGCGGACGAGGGGGTCCAGGTCACCCAGGCCACGCTCTCGCGCGACCTGGTGGAACTGGGCGCGGTACGGGTGCGCGGCCAGGACGGCGGGCTGATCTATGCGGTGCCCAGCGAGGGCGGGGAACGCGCACCGCAGAGCGGCGTGACCCAGGAGATCCTGGACGCCCGGCTGGCCCGGCTTTGTGCCGACCTGCTGGTCACCGCCGAGGCCTCGGCAAACCTGGTGGTCCTGCGGACACCGCCGGGGGCCGCCAACTTCCTGGCGCTGGCCATCGATCACTCGGTCATGCCGTCGGTTCTGGGCACGATCGCGGGCGACGACACCGTCCTGCTGGTGACACGGGACCCGGCCGGCGGAGCGGCGCTCGCCGCGCGGTTCCTGCAGTTCGCCGACGAATCATCGCGCAACGCCTGAACCAATAACCTAGTCGCAGCAGCTGCGGCAGCCGGCGCGGAAGCCGGCGCATGAGCCATCTCCGCCGGCCGGCACGGCAGGGTGCGGAACCGTCACCAGGGCAACCTGGCGGAAAGGGAAGATATAACGTGACGCAGGAACCGAAGAGCACCGGAGCAGGGCACACCAACGAGGGCGCCCTCTGGGGCGGCCGCTTCGCCGGTGGCCCGGCCGATGCCCTGGCCGCGCTGAGCAAGTCCACGCATTTCGACTGGCGCCTGGCACAGTACGACATCGCAGGTTCCCGCGCCCACGCCAAGGTGCTGCACAAGGCCGGGCTGTTGGACGACGCCGAGCTGCAAGGCATGCTCGCAGCCCTGGACCAGCTCGACGACGACGTGCGGTCGGGCGCGTATGTGGCGGCCGAGTCGGACGAAGACGTGCACGGCTCCCTCGAGCGCGGGCTGATCGAACGGGCCGGCGCGCAGCTGGGCGGCAAACTTCGGGCCGGACGGTCCCGCAACGACCAGATTGCCACCTTGGGCCGGATGTACCTGCGCGACCACGCGCGGATCATCGCGGGGGGAGTGCTGGCGACCATTGACGCGCTGCTCAGGCAGGCCCGCCGCTATCCGGATGTTGCCATGCCCGGCCGCACGCACCTCCAGCACGCGCAGCCGGTGCTGCTGTCCCATCATCTGCTGGCCCACGCCTGGGCGCTGCTGCGGGACGTCCAGCGGCTGGCGGACTGGGACAAGCGGGCCGCTGTCTCTCCCTACGGCTCCGGGGCCCTGGCCGGATCTTCGCTCGGCCTGGACCCCAACGCCGTCGCGGCGGACCTCGGCTTTGAATCCGCGGCCTGGAACTCGATCGACGGCACCGCCTCGCGGGACGTCTTTGCCGAATTCAGCTGGGTGGCAGCCATGATCGGGGTGAACCTGTCCCGGATATCGGAAGAAGTCATCCTTTGGGCCACCAAGGAATTCTCGTTCGTGACCCTGGACGACGCCTACTCCACGGGCTCCTCGATCATGCCGCAGAAGAAGAACCCGGACGTCGCGGAATTGGCCCGCGGAAAGGCCGGCCGGCTGATCGGCGACCTGACCGGGCTCTTGGCCACCCTCAAGGGCCTGCCGCTGGCCTACAACCGGGATCTGCAGGAAGACAAGGAACCGGTCTTCGACGCGGCCGACACCCTGGAGCTACTGCTGCCCGCCGTCGCCGGCATGATCGAAACCCTGGTCTTCAACACCGAGCGGCTGGAAGCGCTGGCCCCGCAGGGTTTCGCGCTGGCCACCGACATCGCCGAATGGCTGGTCCGGCAAGGCATTCCGTTCCGGGAGGCACACGAACTTTCCGGTGCCGCCGTCAAACAGGCCGAAAGCCGCGGAGTGGAACTCTGGGACCTGACGGACGAGGAATTCGCCGCGATCTCCCCGGACCTGACTCCGCAGGTGCGCGAAGTGCTCACGGTTGAAGGTTCGCTGGCCAGCCGCAGCTCGCAGGGCGGCACCGCGCCGACCGCCGTGGCCGCCCAGATCGCGGCGCTTGAAACAGGGCTGGAAAGCGCGCGCCGCTACGCCGCCGGCGGCCGCCCCTGAACCCGCCGCGCGGCGGCCATAGTAAGTTACCGGCCGGTAGCAAATGGTGCTGCGGTAGTTTGTGAAGCGACGGGTCAAGAGCCACTGAGCCGAGGGAGCAGGCATGTCGACGCTGAGCCAGGACGAGGAAAAGCTGGTGCCGGAGGGACGGATCGAGCGGATTGACGGCGACTACGTCCTGGCCTTCGACCGACAGCTCGACTACCCGCGCAGCTACATCTGGAGCCTCCTGGCGGAAAAGGACAACGTCGCCAAATGGCTCGGCACGCTTGACGCCGACTGGCAGCTGGGCCATACCTACGAGCTGGACCTGGGCGGAGGCGTCACCAGCGGCACGGTCTTGCAGCTGAATCCGCCGCTCAGCCTGCAAATCAGCTGGGAGGACGAGTTGGGGCAGGAATCGGTCATCGAATGGCGGGTGCTGGAGAGCGACGGCGGGACCCTGCTGCAGTTCCGATCCCGCGCCGAGGGGCCGGACTTCCTCACCGAAGGCAGCGCGGGCTGGCAAACAATACTGGACGCGCTCGGCGCTGTCGCGGCCGGGCGGCCACCGGATCCAGAGCCCGACCGATGGACGCGGCTGCGGGAAGCCTATTCCCGCCAGTACCAGCTCTCGCATTCGATGGGCACCGCCGAAAAGGATTCCGGACGCACCAGCCTGCGCTTCGATCGGTTGCTCGATGCCGCCCAAACCCAGGTCTGGGCGGCCCTGACGGAGCCGGATCTGCTCGGCAGGTGGCTGGGTCCCGGTCGCGTGGAGCTGCAGGCCGGCGGCGCCGTCGAATTCAACCTGCCGGAACGCACGGTTAACGGGGACGTGGAGTATGTGCTCGCCGACAGCCGGCTCGACTACACCTGGACCGCTCCGGAGGGCACCGGGACCGTGCACTGGATGCTGGAACCGGCCGACGGCAAGACCCGCTTGCTGCTGGTGCACAACGTAGGGCGGGAGATTTCGCCCGAAAGCCTGATGGCCCGCTGGCATGCGCGGCTGGATGCCCTCGCCACGGTGCTTGGCGGCGGTCATGTGCATGATTCGGCCCACCGGCTCGAAGCCTTGACGCGCTTCTACCAGCGGGTGCAGCCGGCCTAGTGGACGCAGCCTTACTTCACTGGCTCGGCCGGTCCGCCGTGGACGTTGCTCCGGGGCTGCTCGGCGCCCGGCTGACACACACCACGCCTGAGGGAACAGTAGCCGTCCGGCTTACCGAGGTAGAGGCCTACATGGGCGAGCACGACCCGGGATCGCATGGCTTCCGCGGCCCCACGAACCGCAACAAGGCGATGTTCGGCCCGCCGGGCCACATCTATGTCTACTTCACCTACGGCATGCACCATTGCGTGAATATCGTGTGTGGCCACGACGGCCAGGCCACCGGAGCCTTGCTCCGCGCCGGTGAGATCACGCAAGGCCTTGACCTTGCCAGAAGCCGGCGTGCCTCGGCCAAGAACGACGCGGAATTGGCGCGGGGGCCGGCCCGGCTGGCCACTGCGCTGGGGCTGACGCTGGAGGACAACGGCAGGGCCTTCACCGAGGGGGAACTGGAATTGGCACGACCGGCGGTCCGGGCATCCCATCAGCATGTGCGGACCGGGCCGCGGGTGGGCGTCAGCGGCGAGGGCGGTACCGCCGCCTACCCGTGGCGTTTCTGGCTCGAAGGGGACCCGACGGTCTCGCAGTACCGGGCCGCGAAGCCGCGGCGGCGCGCCGGCAGCGGGTAGGGTAGACGGGTGAATGAACGTCCCCGCGAATCAGTTGAATCCATGGTCAACCGTCTTTCGGAAACGGTCCGGGACTATCCGAAGCCAGGGATCATCTTCCGGGACCTGACTCCTGTATTTGCCGACGGCGAGGCTCTGCACGCCTTGGTGCACGCCTTGATCGACCCGTTCGAGGGCCAGTTCGACGCCGTCGCCGGCGTCGAGGCCCGCGGTTTCCTGCTGTCGGCCGCGGCCGCGTACGCCTCCGGCACCGGAGTCATCACCGTGCGCAAGAAAGGCAAACTGCCGCGCAGGACGATCTCCGAAGATTACGCGCTGGAGTACGGCACGGCCACGCTGGAAATCCATGCCGACGAACTGGTGCCGGGTTCGCGTGTGCTGATCCTGGACGATGTGCTGGCCACCGGCGGGACCCTCGGTGCGGCCTGCCGTCTTTTCGAACGGGCCGGGGTGCAGGTTGCCGGATTCGGCGTGGTCCTCGAACTCTCGGCACTGCGGGGCAGGTCCGCCCTGACCGGACACCGCATCCGCTCGCTGGTGCGTGAATAGCCGGCCCTTAATGCGCCCTTGGCGAAAGGGCACGTGCCCACCCGCCCAGGGTCCTCCTGGCGGAAGAAAATTTACCGCGCCGGTAGTAGAATGGACGGTCTGCCTTTTGGGGAGGGAAAACACGTATGCCTGAATCGCCTTCGGCCCATGCCGAGCTTGAAATTGAGCGCGCCTACGTGGCCGGGCTGTACCGCCGGCTGGAAGAACTGCGCGCCGAAAAACAGGAACAGTTGGCCCGCGTCCGCAGCAGCGGTGCGGTGGGAAGCATGCAGAACATTTCCGAGCGTGACGCGTTCGCAACGATGTACGAGGACCGGCTGGCGCAGCTGAACGCCGTGGATGACCGGTTGGTGTTCGGTCGACTCGATCTGGACGACGGCGACCGTCGCTACATCGGACGAATCGGACTCAGCACAGCAGATCTGCAGCAGTTGATGGTCGATTGGCGGGCGCCGGAAGCCGGGGCGTTCTACCAGGCGACGGCCTTCGAACGGCTGGGTGTTCGGCGGCGCCGCCATCTGATTTTGCAGGGGCACCAGGTCAAGGGCATCGAAGACGACGTGCTGGATCCGACCATGCTCGCCGAGGGCGGCACCCTGCAGGGCGAAGGCGCCCTGTTGGCGGCGTTGAATTCGAAGCGCACCGGAGCCATGTCCGACATCGTCGGCACCATCCAGGCCGAACAGGACCGCATCATCAGGGCCCCGATGTCGGGAATCCTCGTGGTCCAGGGCGGTCCCGGAACGGGCAAGACCGCCGTCGCCCTGCACCGGGCGGCGTATCTGCTGTATTCGCACCGCGAACGGCTGAAGTCCGCCGGCGTGCTGCTGGTGGGACCGTCGAACTCGTTCATGAAGTACATCGAGCGTGTGCTTCCCTCGCTGGGCGAGACCGGCGTGGTGATGTCCACCCTGGGCGGTCTCATGCCCGGGATCCGCGCCGTGTCCGAGAGCAACCCCGCCGTGGCCGAGATCAAGGGCCGCCTGGCCATGGCCGACGTCGTCGCCAACGCTGTAGCCAACCGCCAGAGACTTCCGGCGGAACCGCGCAAGCTCAACGTCGAAGGGACCATGCTGACCCTGACACCGCGCCAAGTGGCACGGGCACGCGACCGGGCACGGGCGACCGGCAAACCACACAACGCCGCCCGGGTGACGTTCGTGAAGATCCTGCTCCGCGAACTGGCGGACCAGTTGGGTGAGGCACTGGAGAAATCGTCCGGACCGGGCAATAACGCCGACCGCGCCTACCTTGTCGAAGACGTGCGCACTTCACGCGATGTGAGGGTGGCGCTGAACCTGGCGTGGATGCCGCTGACTCCGGAGAAGCTGATCGGAGAACTGCTCAGCAAGCCGGCCCACCTCGAGGCAGCCGCCCCCGACCTGACGGAAGCCGAACGCAAGCTGCTGCTGCGCCCCGCGGACGCGCCGTGGACGGAAGCCGACGTGCCGCTGCTCGATGAAGCCGCGGAGCTGCTTGGCGACATGGATGCCTCGGGCGGGCGTGACAAGGCCCAGCGGGATGCGGAGCGGGCCCGCGACGTCGCCAATGCCGAACAGTCGCTGCGGAACGTCGACCAGATGCTGCGTGACATCGGGATCGACGGCGTGGTCAGCGCCGAGGACCTGGCCGGTTACAACCAGGCGCAGCAGACCCGCTTCACGGCTGCCGAACGGGCCGCCGTCGACCGCACCTGGGCCTTCGGCCACATCGTGGTTGACGAGGCGCAGGAGTTGTCGGCCATGCAGTGGCGACTGCTGATGCGCCGCTGTCCGCTCAAGTCGTTCACCGTCGTCGGCGATATCGCCCAGACGAGTTCGGCTGCCGGTGCGGAATCGTGGCAACAGGCACTCGAGCCGTTCGCCGGCGACCGTTGGCAGCTTGAAGAACTGACCGTGAACTACCGCACTCCTTCCCAGATTGCGCAGGCGGCCGTCCGGATGGCCAACGCTGCGGGCCTCGTCGTGTCGGCTCCGAAGGCGGTGCGGGACGGCCGCTGGTCACCGGTTGTGGACCGAGTGCCGGAGGGCCGCATGGTCGAACGGCTTCTGGAGGTCATGCCCGAGGAGCTTGCCGCTGCCGACGGCGGCCTGTTGGCTGTCATTGCCTCTGACCACCGCCTGCCGGAAGTCCGGGATGCGCTGACCGCAGCCTACGGGGCACGCGTGGGCGGGGGTGCCGGGGGGATGGAACAGGACATCAGCGTGCTCGGCCCGCAGGAGGCAAAAGGCCTGGAGTTCGATTCCGTCGTAGTGCTTGAGCCGGCCGAGCTTTTGCACCGTGTCGGTGGCCGCGTCGGAGATCTCTATGTCGCCATGACCCGGCCGACCCAGCGGCTCCGGCTGCTGGCCGAAGGCGACGTCCCCGAGGGCATTGAAGGCTGATAATTTGGTATCCGTGACTAATACGTTTCTCGCTTCCCAACGCAACGACCCTGGTTTTGCCAACGTTTGGCAGGAACTGAAGTGGCGCGGCCTTATCCATGTGTCGACCGACGAAGCCGAACTGGAGAAGCTGCTGGCGGGGGACCCGATCACGTATTACTGCGGCTTCGACCCCACCGCCCCAAGCCTTCACCTGGGCAACCTGGTCCAGCTGCTGACCATGCGCCGGCTGCAGCTGGCGGGGCACAGGCCGCTGGGCCTTGTGGGCGGTTCCACCGGGCTGGTCGGCGATCCTCGGCCCACCGCCGAGCGCAGCATGAACACCAAGGAAACCGTCGCCGAATGGGTGGACCGCCTGAAGGGACAGGTGCAGCGTTTCCTGGACTTCGAAGGTGCGAACCCCGCGCGCATGGTCAACAATCTGGACTGGACAGCCCCGATGAGTGTGCTGGACTTCCTGCGCGACATCGGAAAGCACTTCCGCGTCGGGACGATGGTCAAGAAGGACATCGTCGCGTCCCGGTTGAACTCAGAGGAGGGGATCAGCTACGCGGAATTCAGCTACCAGATCCTGCAGGGCATGGACTACCTCGAGTTGTACCGGCAGTACGGTTGCATCCTGCAGACCGGCGGGTCGGATCAGTGGGGAAACCTCACCAGCGGCATCGAGCTGATCCGCAAGGTGGAAGGCCAGTCCGTTCACGCCATCGGCACGCCGCTGATCACGAACTCGGACGGAACCAAGTTCGGTAAGAGCGAGGGCAACGCCATCTGGCTGGATGCCGACATGTGCAGCCCCTACGCCATGTACCAGTTCTGGCTCAACACCGCCGACGCGGACGTCGTCCAGCGGCTCAAGGTCTTTACCTTCCGCTCCCGCGAAGAAATCGAGGAGCTTGAGCGCGCCGTAGCCGAACGCCCGCATGCCCGTGAGGCACAGCGTGCCTTGGCCTATGACGTGACATCGATTGTGCACGGCCCGGCAGCCACCGACAAGGTTATCGCCGCTTCCTCGGCCCTGTTCGGGCAGGGCGACCTGGCCGAGCTGGACGAGGCGACTCTTATCGCTGCCACTGCCGAGCTGCCCAGCGCAGTCACCGGTGCCGATACCACCGGCATCATCGATCTGTTGGTCCGGTCCGGTCTGGCCGCCAGCAATTCCGCGGCACGACGGACCGTCGCCGAGGGCGGCGCCTATGTCAACAACCAAAAGATCACCGATCCGGACGCCGCGGTCGGCAGTGAACAGTTCCTGCACGGCAAATACCTGTTGATGCGCCGCGGGAAGCGAACGCTCGCCATGGTCGAAGTGTCTGCCTGATCTCGCCGGCGATCGAAACGTCAGCCCCGGCCGCGTCGAAGGGCCCGCAGTCTCCCGTGTTGAGGGGAGGCCGCGGGCCCTTCGGCGTCAGTGGCAGGCGTCACCCGCCGGCGATTTGCGGGCCGCGCCGGTGCCGTGTAATGTTTTCTGAGTCGCCGCCGCTGGTTGTGAAACAGCCGGCAGGAAACGCGGCAAGCCCCTTCGATAAAATGACAGCGATTGTCATGCGCCCGAGTGCGCAGGCAAATTAGCTGGGTTTTTGTGATGGGTTCGTGCCTTTTCTTTAGGTAAATGAAGCGGAAACGCGGATTTGACAGAAAGAAAAGGGATGGAATAAAGTAGAAACATAGCAACGAAGAAAAACAAAAAGAATTTCGGAAGAGGTTCTTATGCAAAGTATTCGTTTGCTCCTGTTGTTTGAGAACTCAATAGTGTGCCAAGTTTGTTGATACCAATTATTTATTGGTTGAAAGTGCCGTGGCGTGCCGCCCCTGTGGTGTGT
>NZ_JBNHGM010000011.1:0-104979 GCF_059091265.1 Arthrobacter sp. THG-b23 | reverse complement strand
CCGCACCCGCCGCAGCACCAAGGCCCAGGCCACCGCGGCAGCAGCCGCCGAACTCACCATCGCCGAGGGAGAAGCCCCCGCCACGGCCACGGCCCAAGCCCCCGCCACGGCGCCGGTGGCCGCCGACGCAGGCGACGCAGCCGAAGCCATGGCCGGAAACACCGCCGGAACGGTAACGGCAGCCGACAGTACCGCAGCCGGCAGTACGGCAGGGGAGCAGCCCGCGAAGGCGCCCCGCCGTCGTCGTGCCGCCACGGCCGCCGCCGCTGCCCCTGCTGCCGAGGAAACCCCCGCCACCGCGGAGACGGCCCCGGCCGCCGAACCGGAGCAGGCGGCCGCCGCGGGAGATCCGGCCGAAGAAACCGCCGCAGAAGCGGACGCCGGGACCGATCCGTTCACCATTCCGTCCTCGCCGGTATCCCTGCTCTTCCACGCCCCGGACCTGTCCGCCGTCGCCGCCAAGCCGGAACCGGCCGCGGCCGACGACTCGGACGAGGACGACGAAGACGGCGGACGCCGCCGCAGCCGGCGGAACCGCCGCGGCCGCACCCGCAACCGCCCCGAGGCCGAAACCGGCAGCGATGAGGCCGGCAGCACGGAAGAAAGCGACGAGACCGTTGAAGCCGCCGACGAGGGTGCCGCGGGGGAGAGGGACGGCGTGACCTCGCGCCGCCGCCGCCGTCGCCGCCGCGGCGATGCCGATCTTGAACTCACCGGCGGTGCCGACGACGACCCGCCCAACACTGTCACCCGGGTGCGGGCCCCGCGGCCCATCACCGAGACCGCCCCCAGCAACAAGGTGGCGTCGGTCAAGGGTTCCACCCGCTTGGAGGCCAAGAAGCAGCGCCGCCGCGAATCGCGCGAGACGGGCCGCCGCCGCCAGGTCATCACCGAGGCAGAGTTCCTGGCCCGCCGCGAATCCGTCGACCGCCAGATGGTCGTCCGCCAGCGCGACGACAGGATCCAGATCGGCGTGCTCGAAGACGGTGTGCTGGCCGAGCACTTCGTGTCCAAGACCCAGCAGGACTCGTTGATCGGCAACGTCTACGTGGGCAAGGTACAGAACGTGCTGCCCAGCATGGAAGCGGCCTTCATCGACATCGGCCGCGGCCGCAACGCCGTGCTCTACGCCGGCGAGGTCAACTGGGACGCCGCCCACCTGGACGGACAGCCGCGCCGCATCGAGCTCGCGCTGAAGTCCGGCGACTCGGTCCTGGTGCAGGTCACCAAGGACCCGGTGGGCCACAAGGGCGCCCGCCTGACCAGCCAGATTTCGCTGCCGGGCCGCTTCCTGGTCTACGTACCCGGCGGCTCCATGACCGGCATTTCCCGGAAACTGCCCGACGTGGAACGCAACCGGCTGAAGAAGATCCTGAAGGAACACGTTCCCGACGGCGCCGGCGTGATCGTCCGCACCGCGGCCGAGGGCGCCAGCGAAGAAGAGCTGATGAACGACATCAACCGGCTGCGCGCGCAGTGGGAAGGCATCGAATCGCGTGCCGGTTCCACCAAGACGCTGGCACCGGAGATGCTCTACGCCGAGCCGGACCTGACCATCAAGGTGGTCCGCGACGTGTTCAACGAGGACTTCTCCAAGCTGGTGGTTTCCGGCGAAGAAGCCTGGGACACGATCGAGGCCTACGTGACCTATGTGGCCCCGGACCTGGTGGACCGGTTGGAGAAGTGGACGTCGGAGACGGACATTTTCGCCGCCCAGCGGATCGACGAGCAGATCCACAAGGCGCTGGACCGCAAGGTCTTCCTGCCCTCCGGCGGTTCCCTCGTGATCGACCGCACCGAGGCCATGACGGTGGTGGACGTCAACACCGGCAAGTTCACCGGCTCCGGCGGCAACCTGGAAGAAACCGTCACCAAGAACAACCTGGAAGCGGCCGAAGAAGTGGTCCGCCAGCTCCGGCTGCGCGACATTGGCGGCATCATCGTCATCGACTTCATCGACATGGTGCTGGAGTCCAACCGCGATCTGGTGCTGCGCCGGCTGGTGGAATGCCTGGGCCGCGACCGCACCAAGCACCAGGTGGCCGAGGTGACCTCGCTGGGCCTGGTCCAGATGACCCGCAAGCGCATGGGCACCGGGCTGCTGGAAGTCTTCGGCGAGCAGTGCGAGCATTGCGCCGGCCGCGGCGTGATCACCCACGACGAGCCGGTCGAACACCGTCGCCCCGCCGCGGCCACCGAGCACCACCAGGTCCGCATCGAAAAGCGCTCCGAACGGCAGTCGCGCAGCGAGAAGCGCCGCAACCGCGGCCAGGGCGGGCAGGAGTCTGTCGCCGAGGCCCCGGCCGCGGTGAGCCAGGAAGACGACGCCGAGCGCCGGGCCAAGGCCGAGGCCGCCCGTGCGGCACTGGCCAACATCGCCGCCGCAGCGCACGCCGCCCACGAGGCGGAAGAGCACCCGGAGACTGCCAAGGCCAAACGGCACGACGGCGAAGAACCTGCCGCTGCCGCCGTTGCCGGCAAGCCTGAAGCGGCGGCGGCCGGTACGTCCGCCGGAGCGTCGGGCCAGCCTTCAGGCTCCGGACGCAAGCGCAGGTCGCGCCGCGCGGACGATCCCGGCGTGGCAACCGCCGTCCCCGCGGCCTCGGCCGGCAAGGAACCAGAAGCCGCCGTGCTGGAGATCAACGGAGAAACGGTGGCCATCCCGCGCGCCGTGCACAGCCCGGTGGCCGCGCCGGAAGAGCCGTCGCTGACCCTGGAGAGCCTCACCGAGGCCTTCAACAAGGTTGCTCCGGTGGAGAAGCCGGAGCCGGCCGCGGCGGGGACGTCCGGCGCTGCCGAACCGCAGGCTCCGCACGACGACGCCCGGCCCGTGTCGGCTGCCGAGCCGCAGGCCCCGGCGGCGGCGGCCGCCGTCCGCAAGCCGCGCCGCCGTCGTGCCGCCAGCAGCCCGCAGGGTGCTGCCGATGCTCCCGTCCAGACGGTGGATGCCGCCGTTTCTTCGGAGAACGACGGCGGGCACCGCCACGCCGCCACCGCCCCGGCCGCGTCCGCGCTGGCCGAAGCGGCAGGGGACAAGAACGAAGCTGCGGCTCCGGTGGTGCTGGGTGTAGGAGTACCGGCCTCGGAACTGTAGGCGCCGTCGCATGCCGGGCAGGCCGCGGACCGCATCGGTTCCGCGGCCTGCCTGTGCCCGGGCTGCCTGTCTGGTGCCCGGCAGGACACCGTCTCCGGCTGCCGCAGAAGCGGCGCGCGCCGTGTCGCGGCGGCGAAATGCGCGTGCCTGGGCGGCGCGACCGGTAGTATTGTGTGGTGCGCCCGAGCGGATTGCAGTCCGCCCGCGCCAGGAAAGATGACGCCAGAGCCCGTCCCGGCACCCCCGGAGCCCCCTGGTTTGCGGCTGATAGCCGCAATAGCGTAATCTAGATCTTCGGTGCGTACGCCTTCGAAGGGTTTCCACCCGCAGGCGCGGATGCACAGTGCTTTCCAGGCCGTCATGTCGTGCCTGCGTATTCGAGCAAAAACTGTAATAAACGTCTAGAGAAGTGAGTTCCCAAGTGGTGTACGCGATTGTCCGCGCCGGCGGCCGCCAAGAAAAGGTTTCCGTTGGAGACCTCGTGACCCTTGACCGCGTCCCCGGCGAGGCCGGTAGCACCATCGAGCTGCCTGCTCTGCTCCTGGTCGACGGCGACAAGGTCACCTCTGCTGCCGATGCTTTGGCCAACGTCAAGGTCACCGCCGAGATCGTCGAAAATCTCCGCGGCCCGAAGATCGTTATCCAGAAGTACAAGAACAAGACCGGCTACAAGAAGCGCCAGGGCTACCGTTCTGCACTGACCAAGGTCAAGGTCACCGACATCGCGTAAGCGGTTCGCTGACTTTTAGTAAACGTTCCTTCAGAAACAAAGGTAGGCAAATCAGATGGCACATAAGAAGGGTGCGAGCTCCACTCGCAATGGTCGCGATTCCAACGCACAGCGCCTTGGCGTGAAGCGCTTCGGTGGCCAGGTAGTTTCCGCCGGCGAGATCATCGTCCGCCAGCGCGGCACCCACTTCCACCCCGGCGCCAACGTCGGCCGTGGCGGCGACGACACGCTGTTCGCTCTCGAGGCCGGTGCCGTTGAGTTCGGTACCCGCCGCGGACGCCGCGTCGTGAACATCGTGGCTGCCGCTGCGGAGTAATCCAAGCAGCTAACAGCTTTCCAGTGAGGCGGGCCGTCGGTCCGCCTCACTGGTGTTTTAACCAGACTAGAATCACTGGTGGGCCGTTTCGGTTCGCGCCCACCGGCACAGAGGAGATCGATCACGTGGCAACATTCGTTGACCGGGTAGTCCTGCATGTATCCGGCGGATCCGGTGGCCACGGTTGCGTCTCCGTCAAGCGCGAAAAGTTCAAGCCGCTGGGCGGGCCCGACGGCGGCAACGGCGGCAACGGCGGCGACGTGATCCTTCGCGTGGACGCCCAGACCACCACCCTGCTGGACTACCACCACGCCCCGCACCGGCACGCCACCAACGGCGGCCCGGGAATGGGGGACTGGCGCGGCGGCAAGAACGGCGCCACGCTGGTGCTGCCCGTCCCCGACGGCACGGTGGTCAAGACCAAGAACGGTGACGTTCTCGCCGACCTCGTGGGCGAGGGGGCCGAGTTCGTGGCCGCGGCCGGCGGCCAGGGCGGGCTGGGCAACGCCGCGCTGGCATCGGCCAAGCGCAAGGCACCCGGATTCGCCCTGCTGGGCATTCCGGGCGACGAGCGGGACATCGTCCTCGAGCTGAAGTCCATCGCCGATGTGGCGCTGGTCGGCTTCCCGTCCGCGGGCAAATCGAGCCTTATTGCCGCCATGTCCGCCGCCCGGCCGAAGATCGCCGAGTACCCGTTCACTACGCTGGTGCCGAACCTGGGCGTGGTCCAGGCGGGCGACATCCGCTTCACCATCGCCGACGTGCCGGGCCTGATCGAGGGCGCCAGCGAAGGCAAGGGTCTGGGCCACAACTTCCTGCGCCACGTGGAGCGCTGCGCCGCACTGGTCCATGTGCTGGACTGCGCGGCGCTGGAAGCCGACCGTGACCCCCTCTCCGACCTCGAGATCATCGAGCGGGAACTGGAACAGTACACGGTGGACATGAGCTACGCCGGCGCCGACGGCGACGTGGTCCCGCTGAACCAGCGACCCAAGCTGGTCGCGCTGAACAAGGTGGACGTGCCCGACGGCCGCGACATGGCCGAATTCGTGCGCCCCGAGCTGGAAAAGCGCGGCTACAAGGTGTTCGAGGTCTCCGCCTCCAGCCACGAGGGGCTGCGCCAGCTCGGCTTTGCCATGGCCGGGATCGTCGCGGCCGCCCGCGCCGAAGCGAAGGCCGCCCCGCCGAAGGTTGCCCCCGCCGTCCTGCGCCCGCGCTCCGTGAACGAGCGCGGCTTCATCATCCGGCGCGAGGAAAAGAACCTGGAACCGCTGTTCCGGGTGCTCGGAGACAAGCCCGAACGCTGGGTCAAGCAAACCGACTTCAACAACGACGAGGCCGTTGGCTACCTCTCCGACCGGCTGGCCAAGCTGGGCGTCGAGGACCAGCTGTTCAAGTCCGGCGCGCGCCCGGGCGACACGGTGGTAATCGGCGAAGACGACGCCGTGGTCTTCGACTGGGAGCCCACCATGGCGGCCGGCGCCGAGCTGCTGTCCTCCCCGCGCGGCACCGACCTGCGCCTGATGGAGTACATCCGGCCCACCCGCGAAGAGAAGCGCGAGCAGTACCAGGAGCGGAAGGAAGCCAGGGCTGCCACCCGCGCCGAACTCGAGGCCGAGCGCAAGTCAGGCATCTGGACCGCAGGGGAAGACAGTGACGACGACGATGCGCGCTGAGCCGGCCACGGCGGCTGACCGGACGCTGCTGGCCACGGCCGAGCGTCTGGTGGTCAAGGTCGGCTCATCGTCGCTGACCTCGGTGGCCGGAGGCATCTCCGAAGGGGCCCTGCTGTCCCTGGTGGAGGTGCTGGCCGCCCGCCGCAACGCCGGCACCGAAGTCATCCTGGTGTCCTCGGGCGCCATCTCCGCCGGATTGGCCCCGCTGGGTTTGGCCCGCCGTCCGCGGGACCTGGCCACCCAGCAGGCAGCCGCCAGCGTCGGCCAAGGCCTGCTGATGGCCCGCTACACCCATGCCTTCGGCGCCCGCGGCATTACCGTCAGCCAGGTGCTCCTGACCGCCGAGGACCTGATGCGGCGCCAGCACTACGCCAATGCCTACCGGGCGCTGCACCGGCTGCTGCACCTCGGCGTCGTCCCCGTGGTTAACGAGAACGACACGGTGGCCACCCACGAAATCCGCTTCGGTGACAACGACCGGCTGGCCGCCCTGGTGGCCCACCTGGTCAAGGCCGACGCGCTGGTGCTGCTCTCGGACGTGGACGCGCTCTACGACGGCCCGCCCAAGGACGGCGCGCGGCGGATCCCGCTGGTGGCCCGGCCGGAGGACCTGGACGGCGTGAACATTGGCCGCACCGGCGCCACGGGCGTCGGCACCGGCGGCATGGTGACCAAAGTGGAGGCCGCCGGAATCGCCGCAGGGTCGGGCATTCCGGCTTTGGTCACGTCCACGCCGAACGCGGCGCGGGCGCTGGCCGGCGAGGACGTGGGCACCTGGTTCGCGGTCAGCGGCACGCGCCGGCCGCCGCGGCTGCTCTGGCTGGCGCACCTGGCCTCCGTGCAGGGCAGGCTGGTGCTGGACGACGGCGCCGTGCAGGCCGTGCGCGAAAAGCACCGGTCGCTGCTGCCGGCCGGCATCGTGTCGGTCAAGGGCGACTTCGAACCGGGGGATCCGGTGGAGCTGGCCGACGGTGACGGCCGCGTGGTCGCCCGCGGCCTGGTCAACTTCTCCTCCTACGAGCTCCCGCGCATGCTGGGCCGCTCCACCCGGGAGCTCGCCGCGTCGCTCGGCCGGCAGTACGAGCGCGAGGTCATCCACGTGGACGACCTCGTCCTGCTCTGAACCACCCGTGCCAGCCGGCGGCGGCGTAACGTGACCTCCGTCGTCGTGCTGTGCCGGGCCCACGGGCTAAAATCAAGGGTATGACCCAGACAGCCCCCTCCCAGTCCACGGCCGAAGAGCTCCAGGACGGCCGGAAACCGGACGCCACCGCCGCCGTCGAGGCCATCGCCGGACGGTCCCGGACCGCCGCGCGCCGGATGGCACGCGCCAATCGGGCCTGGAAGGACAAGGCCCTGCAGGAGATCGCCGAATCCCTGGTCGCCAGGCGAGACCTGGTGCTGCAGGCCAACCGCCAGGACCTGGACGAGGGCAAGTCGAACGGCACCAGTGCCGCCCTGCTGGACCGGCTGACCCTGGACACCAAGCGCATCGACTCGCTGGCCGCTGCCCTGCAGAACCTGGCCGCGCTGCCGGACCCGGTGGGCACCGTGATGCGCGGACAGACCCTGCCGAACGGCCTGCAGCTGCGCCAGGTCCACGTCCCCATGGGCGTGGTCGCCGCCATTTACGAGGCGCGCCCGAACGTCACCGTCGACATTGCCGGCCTTGCGCTCAAGAGCGGCAACGCCGTGATCCTGCGCGGTGGCAGCGCGGCGCGGCACACCAACGTTGCCCTGCTGGGCATCATCCGCGACGCGCTGGACCGGGTGGGCCTGCCCTCCGATGCGGTGCAGAGCGTGGACGACTACGGCCGCGAGGGCGCCACCGCGCTGATGCAGGCGCGCGGCCTGGTGGACGTGCTGATTCCGCGCGGCGGCCGCGAGCTGATCCAGTCCGTGGTGAACAACGCGAAGGTGCCGGTGATCGAGACCGGTGAGGGCAATGTCCACATCTACCTGGACGAATCGGCCGGCACGGAGATGGCCGTGGACATCCTGCTTAACGCCAAGACCCAGCGGCCGTCGGTCTGCAACACGGTCGAGACCCTGCTGGTGCATCGCGATGCGGCAGCCTCGGCCGACGTCCTCGCGGCGCTTGCCGGTGCCGGCGTGCGGTTGCATGTGGACGAGCGGGTGGCCGGCATACTTCCCTCCGGGGTCGAGGCCCAAGCCGCCACCGACGAGGACTGGGGCCGCGAGTACATGGACCTTGACCTGGCGGTGGCGATGGTGGATTCCATGGACGATGCGGTCAAACACATCCGCACCTGGACGACCGGCCATACCGAGGCCATTATCACCAACGATCTGCGCAACGCCGAGAAGTTCATAGCCGAAATCGATTCGGCTGCAGTGATCGTCAACGCCTCCACCCGGTTCACCGACGGCGGGGAACTGGGGCTGGGCGCAGAGGTCGGCATTTCCACCCAGAAGATGCACGCCCGCGGGCCGATGGGGCTGCGCGAACTGACCACCACCAAGTGGATCGTTCAGGGCGACGGCCAGGTCCGCGACTAAACGGGTGCCGGCCGGGCCCGTCCCGGCCGAATCACGGTTCCGCCACCGGAACGCGTACCATGAGTAGGAAGCCATATCCCGTCCGCCTGCGTGCGGCCGGGCTGAAGAACCGCAAGGGAGAATCATGCTGTCTCAGGTCCTCGACGCCGCACTCGTGGCCAGCGAAGCCGCCCACGTAGAACTACCGGTCCCCGCCTGGGTAATCGGCGCCGGTTTCATGGCGGTCTTCCTGATCATGATGTTCGCCACGATCGCGTTCACCAGTGTCGGACAGCGCCACTCGGCGGTCGAGGAGCACGTGGACCCGCACAGGCAGCATCCGAACAAGCACGATCACGGCCAGGCCACGCGCCGCTAGCCGTTCGTGTCCGCGCTGCCCGTCAAATCCCCGCACGCCGGAGACCTGCACCTCACGTACCCGGGGCGCAAGCTCCGGCTGGGCGTCATGGGCGGAACGTTTGACCCGATCCACCACGGGCACCTGGTGGCGGCCAGCGAGGTAGCGTCGGTCTTCGGCCTGGACGAGGTGGTCTTCGTGCCCACCGGCCAGCCTTGGCAGAAGAGCGGACGCGAGGTCAGTCCGGCCGAACACCGCTACCTGATGACCGTGATCGCGACCGCATCGAATCCGCAGTTCACGGTCAGCCGGGTGGACATCGAACGGCCGGGGCTGACCTACACCATCGACACGCTGCGGGACTTGCGCGCGGCGCGTCCCGACGCGGAGCTGTTCTTCATCACGGGAGCGGACGCGCTGGCGCAGATCATGTCCTGGAAGGACATCGACGAGTTGTGGTCGCTGGCGCACTTCGTCGGCGTGACCCGGCCGGGCCACGAGCTGCACAATCTGGGCCGCAAGGATGTGAGCCTGCTGGAGGTTCCGGCGATGGCCATATCCTCCACGGACTGCCGGGAGCGCGTGGCCGACAACCAGCCGGTCTGGTACCTGGTGCCTGACGGCGTAGTACAGTACATAGCCAAGTATGGTCTCTACCGTCGCGCGCCGGACGGCGCCGTCGCCCTGAGCCAACTGCAACCAAGCCAATGAAATCAGTCGTTTACTACTGGGTGATCAGCAAAGCATGAGCAATCAATCCCAGCCGCCGCCCAGTCGCCGGGACATCCGGCGGCAGCGCGACGGCGCCGGCACGGGTCCGGAGGCTGCCTCCGCGAACGTCTCCCAGGCACCGGATGCCCAGGCAGAGGCCCCAGTCGATGGCGGGGGAGAAGTTGCCCAGGCGTCCGGCGACAGCCGGACAGAATCCCGCGAACGCCAGGGCGAGCGGTCCTCGCAGACCCGCGCCCGCGAGCGTGAGGCCCGCCGTGCACTCAAGACCCTGACCGCGGCGCTGCCCAAGATCCCGGCGCCCGAGCAGGAACAGGTGCCGACCCGGCGCCAGCTACGCCAACAGCAGTTGGAGCGCGAGAACCGCGTCCCCACGTCCGGCGCGCCGGCGGAGGGCCGGGCCGGAAATTCGGGTGCCCCCGCTGCCCCCACAGACACGCGCGCCCGTTCGTTAGGTGCACCGGGCGCCCCGGCTGCTAAGGAGGACACCCGCGCCCGGGCGTCGGACGCCCCCGCAGACGCCCGCGCCCGGACGTCGGGCGCCCCGGCGGATGTCCCGTATGAACCGCAGCGTCCGCCGATCGAGGGCGGACGGCGGGCCCGGCGCAGCGGGGACACCGGCCGGCATCCGGTCCAGCCGCCGGCCGACGCGCAAGGGAAGCCGCTCTCGGCGGCAGGGCGCGAGGCCGTCGACGCCGGTGAGATGACCGTTGAGCAGGCGCTGGCCGCCCGCGATCTGCTGATGGGCCAGGCCAAGAACATGGTTGCCATGATGGAGTCCCGGCAGGAGCAGGATCCCCACGACGTGGACCTGGAACTGCTGGCCCAGCAAAAAGCCCTCGCCGAGCGTGCCGCGGTACTGAACCGCCGGGCCGCGGACAAGAAGCGGCTGAGTGACGAAAACGAACAGCGCCGGCACACGGCCACGGACCGGCCGGCGGCGGACATTGCGTCCGCTCCGATGGAATTCGTGGCCGTCCCGGGGACCGACCGGCACGTGCTCCGGCCGTCGTCGACGTCCTACGTTCCGGTGGTGACGACGCCGGCTCCGGCGCAGGCGCCGCCGGTCCGGCAGCAGGCTCCCGCACGCCGGCAGCCGGCACCGGAATCGGCCAAGCCGCAATTGCCGGCGGCAACGGAAGCTGTGCCGGCAGTGGCAGGGACACCTGCGGGACAGGACCGGAACCCCGCCCCGGGACCCGTCGACACGGCCGCTTCGGCACCGCCTCGGTCGAAGATCCTGGCCCAGGCCGAAGCACTGGCCGAAGGGCGCGCTGCCACGATCCATCCGCTCAAGGCCAGCAGTGCCTACGGACTGGATCCCCTCGACGCCCGGACGGCAGGGCTCGACCGGGTCCGCCGGATCAGGCTCGCGGTCGGTGGTGCACTGGTGCTTGGCGCCGCTGCGTTCGCAGCGGGAATTGCCATGATGCTCGGAGTCTTTGGCGGCTAAAGCCGCCGCTCAACCGCTGGTTCATATTCCAAGGAGACACATGACCGCACCCGAAAGCTCGATCGCCATTGCCCGCACTGCCGCGAAGGCAGCCAGCGACAAGATCGCCGAAGACATCGTCGCCATCGACGTCAGCGAGCGGCTGGCCATCACCGACGTGTTCCTCATCGCTTCGGCACCCACCGAGCGGCAAGTCAATGCCATCGTCGACGGCATCGAAGAGGAGCTGCACAAACAGGACCTGCGCCCGATCCGCCGTGAAGGCCGGTCCGAAGGGCGCTGGGTACTGCTCGACTACGCAGGCGTCGTCATCCACGTCCAGCATCAGGAAGACCGCGTCTTCTACGCCCTGGAGCGCCTGTGGAAGGACTGCCCGTTCATCGATTTGCAGCTGGACCAGAAGCCCGCGTCGACGGGCACGGAGTAGCCGCAGCGAGCGAGCCCTGCCGGGCCGGGACCATTCCGTCCGGCCGGTGGGCCCGCCCGGAGTCCATCCGCTGATTTGGAATCCGTGAGAGTCTCTGCATAGAATATTCAAGTTGCTTCGAAGGAAGCGACGCGGAATCCGCAAGGATTACGGGGCTGTGGCGCAGCTGGTAGCGCACCTGCATGGCATGCAGGGGGTCAGGGGTTCGAGTCCCCTCAGCTCCACTCCGTGAAGCACCATCGGTGATATTCACGCAGCGGAATATAAACGCCGGTACGGCGAATCACTTCCATTCCAGGGGCTGTGGCGCAGCTGGTAGCGCACCTGCATGGCATGCAGGGGGTCAGGGGTTCGAGTCCCCTCAGCTCCACCCATCAACGAAGGTCCGGCACAAACAACTGTTTGCGCCGGACTTTTTCGTTGCCTGTGAATCGGCCATCCCTAGGTCCCGGAAGCGCAGTTTCGCCCTCTTTATCCGGGAGCCCGCCGCCTGCTAGCCGACATTCCTCGCCGATCTCGCGACGGTTCAGCTGTGGGCGAACGCGGGATTGCCGCCTAGTCGTTTGAGGACGCCATGCCCAATGAGCAGACACCGGCGACTATGGCCGATCGGCCGGCGCTCCCTCAAGTGCGCCTGGTCGTGATGCTCATGTCGCGCAGGATCACCGACAGCTGGTCCATAAAGAGGCCCAACTGGGCGTTCTGCCGGTCGTTGATCAGCAGCGCAAAGATGTTCCGTGCCAGCCGGATTTCCGGAACGTCCAAAACCACGATGCCGTCCGCTCCGTTGTGCATGGCCAGCTCCGGCACCAGCGCAGCGCCCAGGCCCGCCGCGGCCATGGCCAAGCTTGCATTGAAGTCATCGCAGTAGGCGACCACCCGGGGGTGGAGGTTGCAGCTGGCGAAGAGTCGCTCGATCACGGTGGCGTCCGCCGTGCCTGGATGGTGCATGATCCAAGGCATCTCGGCCAACTGCGAGGCCGTCACCGAGGCCCCGGCGCGGATGCCCCATGATTCGGGCAGCACCACCCGGAAGTTGTCGTCGCCGATCCATTGCCGGCTCACCGTGTTGGGCCATGCCAGCCCGCCCTGGCCCACTTGGAACACGAGGGCGACGTCGAGGCCGCCGCCGGCCCGCAGCCCCTGGATCGTCTGTCCCGGCTCGGCGACGGATACCTTGAGGTTGATCCCCAGGCCCGGCCATCCGGGGGCCTGCAGTAGTCGGGGGAGTACGTAGGTGGCCAGGCTGGGAAAGATTCCCAGCCTGACTTCCTGCGTGCTGGTGTCCTGGCTGCGGGCCGTGGCAGCCAGCAGCGCATCGATGTCCGTGAGGACCTTGGCGGCATGGCGGGACATCACCATCGCCGTTTCGGTCGGCTGCACGCTGCGCGCCGACCGCTCGAACAGCTTGGCGCCAGTCTCGCGCTCCAACGCGGACATCTGCTGGGAAACGGCCGAGGCCGTATAGCCGAGGTTGGAGGCCGCCGCAGCGAACGACCCTCGCCGGGTCACCTCGAGCAGCGTGCGCAGATGCACCGTGTTGACCATCAGCTCTCCTGTCGCTCGTTCCGGCCTGCGCTAAGCCTACCTTGGGCTCTGGGAGATCCTCGGGTCATACCGCGATGGATGGCGCCGCTCCGAGGTCCGGAAGGGCACTGCAAGGCGTCTGACCGGGAACGGGGCGGATGGACGCGCACAGGCCTGGGGGTGGGCGCGGGGCTGCCCCAGCGAGAGGAATGCCGCGTCCATCCGAAGTGTTGTATTAGGAGTGTCAACAGCACGTGAGGGGGCGTTCGAGCCCGCGACACGCTGCGAAGGCAGCCTCCGGGTGAAGCCACCGGACTGCAGAGCGCGGAGGCGGCGAATGCAGCCGGCCGAACGTCCGAAGCGGCCGCTATAGTCCGGATCACGGGAGCGGCAGCAGGAGAGACGACCGAAGCGGGGAACCACAACATCTAGTGGTCGTGGCACTAGGAGCGACACGCCGAGGAATCAGCGACACGAGACTTTCCGAAGTTGTGGGCAGCCAATCCACAGGCTGTGGATGGTGCGACGGAAAGGCCGGAATATCAACTGTTTCACCTCCGAAAATATCCCCATGGGCTGTGGACGAAGGCGGGCTCGGAATGACATACTTGTAATACATCATCTTGGGGTTCCGAATGGCCGAGTCCACTAGATGTAGTATTGGAACCGCTGGCGGGCAGCGAGCGCGGGTTCTTCTCAGGGACAGCCGCACAGCCAGAAAACAGCAGAACGCCGTACCGAGAATTAGGGGAGAAGGACCATGACTGTAACGGTTTACACCAAGCCAGCATGCGTGCAGTGCAATGCCACGTACCGGGCTCTGGACAAGAAGGGCATCGCCTACCAGAGCGTTGACCTGTCCCAGGATCCGGAAGCGCTGGACCGTGTCCGTTCCCTTGGTTACATGCAGGCGCCCGTCGTCGTCACCGAGCAGGACCACTGGTCCGGGTTCCGCCCGGACAAGATCGAGGAGCTGGCCCAGGCCGCTGCCTCAGTAGCCTGAGCGGACTCGTTCGGAACCAGAACCAAACGCCATGACCGAGCTGCTGATGAGTGAGGCCGCCAGGCGTGAGGCGGGTCCGGCAACCGGCGGGACCGCCGACACGGACCTGATCTATTTTTCCTCCGCCTCCGGCTACACCGACCGCTTCATGCAGAAGCTGGGGATGCCGGCGGCACGGATCCCGCTGCGGACCCAGCAGGAGACGCTTCACGCGCTCCGGCCGTTCGTCCTGGTACTGCCGACGTACGGCGGGGAATCCGGCAGGAACTCGATTCCGCCACAGGTCATCAAATTCCTCAACCGCGAGGAGAACCGGCGCCTGCTCCGCGGGGTGATCGGTTCCGGAAACACGAACTTCGGCACAACGTACTGCCTGGCGGCGGAGAAAATCGCCGCCAAGTGCCAGGTGCCGCTTCTCTATCGATTCGAACTCATGGGCACGTCCGAGGACGTCGACCGGGTCAAGCAAGGATTGGAACACTTTTGGAAACGACAGTTGCACACGCGGCCATAGCCGACGCCAAGGCAGAACTGCCGGCGGCATTCAAGGGACTGGGCTACCACGAACTCAATGCCATGCTGAACCTTTACGGTCCGGACGGGAAGATCCAGTTCGAAGCCGACCGCGAAGCTGCGCGCCAGTACTTCCTGCAGCACGTTAACAACAACACGGTGTTCTTCCATGATCTGGAAGAAAAACTCGACTACCTGATCAAGAACGACTACTACGAGCGCGAAACGCTCGACCAGTACACGATGAACTTTGTCCGGTCGCTCTACGACCGGGCCTACAAGAAGAAGTTCCGTTTCGAGACCTTCCTGGGCGCGTTCAAGTTCTACACGTCCTACACGCTCAAGACGTTCGACGGCAAGCGTTTCCTGGAGCGCTACGAAGACCGCGTCTGCATGGTGGCCCTGCATTTGGCCAGGGGCGACGAGGAGCTGGCGAACCGGCTGGTGGACGAGATCATCGACGGTCGCTTCCAGCCGGCCACGCCCACGTTCCTGAACGCCGGGAAGAAGCAGCGCGGCGAGCTGGTCTCCTGCTTCCTGCTGCGCATCGAAGACAACATGGAGTCGATCGCCCGCGGCATCAACTCCGCCCTGCAGCTGTCCAAGCGCGGCGGCGGCGTGGCGCTGTCGCTGACCAACATCCGTGAGCACGGCGCGCCGATCAAGCAGATCGAGAACCAGTCCTCCGGCGTCATCCCGGTCATGAAGCTGCTCGAAGACAGCTTTTCCTACGCCAACCAGCTCGGTGCCCGCCAGGGCGCCGGCGCGGTGTACCTGCATGCGCACCACCCGGACATCTACCGCTTCCTGGACACCAAGCGCGAGAACGCCGACGAAAAGATCCGGATCAAGACGCTCTCGCTGGGCGTTGTCGTCCCGGACATCACGTTCGATCTGGCCAAGAAGAACGAGGACATGTACCTGTTCTCCCCGTACGACGTAGAACGCGTCTACGGTGTGCCTTTCTCGGACATCTCCGTCACGGAGAAGTACTACGAGATGGTCGACGACAGCCGGATCAAGAAGACCAAGATCAGCGCCCGCGAGTTCTTCCAGACGTTGGCCGAGATCCAGTTCGAATCGGGCTACCCGTACATCATGTTCGAGGACACGGTGAACCGCGCCAACCCGATCCACGGCAAGGTCATCATGTCCAACCTCTGCTCGGAGATCCTGCAGGTCTCCTCGCCGTCGTTGTACAACGAGGACCTCACCTACGCCGAGATCGGCAAGGACATCTCCTGCAACCTCGGCTCGATGAACATCGCCAAGACCATGGACTCGCCCGACTTCGGCACCTCCATCGAGACCGCCATCCGCGCGCTCACCGCGGTGTCGGACATGTCCTACATCAACTCGGTGCCCTCGATCGCCGAAGGCAACCTGCAGTCGCACGCCATCGGCCTGGGCCAGATGAACCTGCACGGCTACCTGGCCCGCGAGCGGGTGCATTACGGTTCCGAGGAAGGCCTGGACTTCACCAACATCTACTTCTACACGGTGCTGTTCCACGCGCTTCGTGCCTCGAACAAGCTCGCGATTGAACACCGCCAGACCTTCGGCGGCTTCGAGAAGTCCAAGTACGCCTCGGGCGAGTTCTTCGACAAGTACACCGAGCAGGAGTGGGTGCCGCAGACCGACCGGGTCAAGGAACTCTTCGCCCATGTGGAGATCCCCACCCAGGCCGACTGGCGGGAGCTGAAGGCCTCCGTCATGGAGCACGGGATCTACAACCAGAACCTGCAGGCGGTTCCGCCCACCGGTTCGATCTCCTACATCAACAACTCCACGTCCTCGATCCACCCGGTGGCATCCAAGATCGAGATCCGCAAGGAAGGCAAGCTGGGGCGCGTGTACTACCCGGCCCCGTACCTGACCAACGACAACCTGGAGTACTACCAGGACGCGTATGAAATCGGCTACGAGAAGATCATCGACACCTACGCCGCGGCCACCCAGCACGTGGACCAAGGACTGTCGCTGACGCTGTTCTTCAAGGACACCGCCACCACCCGCGACATCAACAAGGCGCAGATCTACGCTTGGCGCAAGGGCATCAAGACCATCTACTACATCCGGCTCCGTCAGCTCGCGCTGGAGGGGACCGAGGTGGAGGGCTGCGTCAGCTGCATGCTTTAGCAGCCCACAGCAACTGAAAAGTACGACGGCGGGTGCCCGCCCGCCGTCGTACGGGCACCGACGGGGCGCCGGCAACCACCGGAACCGGCGGGCCACTGCCGGCCGCAGCGACGGCCGGCATTCGGGCACCATGGAACAACACAGATTTGCGAAGAAGGGGAAGCGATGTCAGCCGAGAAGGTCAAGCTTCTGCACCACGTGGAAGCGATCAACTGGAACCGGATCCAGGACGAGAAGGACGTTGAGGTCTGGAACCGGCTCTGCAACAACTTCTGGCTGCCCGAGAAGGTGCCCCTGTCCAACGACGTGCAGTCCTGGAACACGCTCACCGAGGACGAAAAGCTGCTCACCATGCGCGTCTTCACCGGCCTGACCCTGCTGGACACGCTCCAGGGCACCGTCGGCGCCGTGTCGCTGATTCCGGACGCCCTGACGCCGCACGAGGAAGCCGTCTACACGAACATCGCCTTCATGGAGTCGGTGCACGCCAAGAGCTACTCCTCGATCTTCTCCACCCTCGCCTCCACCAAGGAGATCGACGAGGCCTTCCGCTGGTCCACCGAGAACGAGAACCTGCAGAAGAAGGCCCGCATCATCGAGGGCTACTACTACGGCGAGGACCCGCTCAAGCGGAAGGTTGCCTCCACGCTGCTGGAGTCCTTCCTCTTCTACTCGGGCTTCTACCTGCCGATGTACTGGTCTTCGAGGGCCAAGCTGACCAACACCGCGGACCTGATCCGGCTGATCATCCGTGACGAGGCGGTGCACGGCTACTACATCGGCTACAAGTTCCAGAAGGGCATCGAAGGCGAGTCCGAAGCACGCAAGCAGGAGCTGAAGGACTACACCTTCGAGCTGCTCTACGAGCTGTACGAGAACGAGGTGCAGTACACCCACGACCTCTACGACGCCGTCGGCCTGGCCGAGGACGTCAAAAAGTTCCTCAACTACAACGCCAACAAGGCGCTGATGAACCTGGGCTACGAGGCCATGTTCCCGTCCACCGTCACCGACGTGAACCCGGCCATCCTCTCCGCCCTGAGCCCTAACGCGGACGAGAACCACGACTTCTTCTCCGGCTCCGGCTCCTCCTACGTGATCGGCAAGGCCGTCAACACCGAAGACGAGGACTGGGACTTCTAGCTCCTCCGAATTCTTCTTTATATAAATACAACTTCGTGCCCTGACTGGGGGGCGGGGCAGAAAGCTGAAACGACCTATCCGGGCAATTTGCCAGGATAGGTCGTTTTTTCAGCAGGTTGCGGCCCTCCCCTTTTTTCCAAAGGGTAGAGATATTGCGCCGGAACCCGTTGACAGCCCGAAAACCGCCGGCTTATGTTGAGGCCACTATGCGCCCGGTTGGGGGGACGCAGGAACCGTCGTTCTCTCCACGGACCTGTCGCCTTTATGGCATTTACGCATAATCGTGCAGGATGAGCCGACCAGCCCTCCTGCTGCCCGGAAGTTCCCATCATGAACCTCAAAAAAGCACTGCGCCTGCCCGTTTTCGTTGTATTCTTCCTCGCCGTGGGGGCCGCGCCGACCGTTGCGACGCCTGCGGAGGAAGCCCCCGTCACCTGGCCTCCCCCGGACACAGGAGGCCAGTACCTGCCCGTTCCGGAAGAATATTACGACCCGATTGAGATCAAGGCGTGCGGCACCACCGTCACCATGGAAGCCGGAGACGTCCGGGATGTTTATTACAAGTCCCGGGTGAAGCAGAACGGATCAACGATTCTGAAGTTCAAAGGAGATGCCACCGTGGACCTAACCCGTGCCTCGGATGGCGCCTTTATCAACGAACTCGACATTTCCGGAACGGCCTATCAATACATCTCAGCCGATGAGCTGACCGTTGTGGAACTCCTCAGTGGGCGCTCGATCGTGGCAGCAGCGAGTCCCGAAGAAGCCGAAATGATGGCCGCAGAAGGTTTGCCGGAGTTTGCCTACTACACACGGGGGTGGTTGGGTTTCTACAGCCAATTCTCTGAGGACCCGAAGGTGATGGAGCCGATCGCTTCGGATATCGTGCTGAACACCACCCGGCACGTGCACGATGTGTGCGAAATGCTCGATGAGGCGGCCTGGAAGTAACACCACCACCCGCCCCCTGAGGCGTTGAAGGCGTTGGCCCGGCAACGACTGTTCGCCTGCGGGCATTTGGGGCGCCCCGCGCGTGATCGGGTGCGGTGTGAAAAGCTGCGGAATCTTCCCGTGTGACGAGTATGGATCAGAATGTGATTGGCGAATGGTTTTGGTCGAATCGGGTTGCCGGTGCTGGATCAGTCGCCTCAACGCGGATGTGTTCCCAAACTCAACCTGTGCCGATATGTTGATCGCGGGCGGTGTTAGGAGGGATCGCACGGCCCAACGATCAGTCACAGATAACGGGTACTGATCTCAGCTATTCGATTCCAGGAGGAAGCATGACTGACCCCCAGAAGGATCCGGAGGAGCAGGAAGGCCCGGCGGATGGCGGCGCAGCCGGTGTTCCCGGCGTTCACGACGGTGGTGCTGACGGTGGCGCCGACGGTGGCGCCGACGGTGGCGCCGACGGTGGTGCTGATGGCGGGGCCGACGGTGGTGCTGATGGCGGTGCTGACGGCGGGGCACTTGGCGGTGGTGCCGAAGAGTCGGACAGCCGGTCTTGAGCAGCGCTCGAACTGACCTTCAGGATCCCGGCGCCGCGCCAAGGCCCGGGATCCTGGAGACCCGCCTCATTGGCGGAGGACGCGAACAGTTTGCCCACCACGCATGGGGACGAACGGCGCTGCTTACGCGCAACGCCAGCGACTTCTCGGATTTGTTCTCTGCCGAGGCAGTCGACGAACTGACTTCGCGGCGGGGACTGCGCACACCCTTCCTCCGTGTTGCCAAGGACGGCTCGACACTACCCGACTCATCATTCACTTCTTCCGCCGGGGCTGGCGCCACCATCTCTGACCAACTCGACGACACCATGCTTTGGCGAAGGCTCGCCGACGGTGCCACACTCGTGCTGCAGGCGCTGCACCGCACGTGGGAGCCGGTGGCAGACTTCTGCACCAAGCTGAGCTCGGAGCTAGGACACCCGGTTCAGGCCAATGCCTACATCACCCCACCCCAGAACCAAGGATTCGACGATCATTACGACGTGCACGACGTCTTCGTCCTGCAAATCGAGGGAACCAAGCGCTGGATCATCCACGAACCCGTCCACCCCGACCCGCTGCGTGACCAGCCCTGGACCGATCACCGCTCCACAGTTGCTGAGGCGGCGGAAGGCGAAGCGTACATCGACGCGGTGCTCAAGCCCGGCGATTCCCTTTATCTGCCTCGCGGCTGGTTGCATGCCGCCAAGGCGCAGGGCGAGGTATCCATTCACCTCACACTCGGAGTCCACAACTGGACCCGCTATGCGTTGGCCGAACAGCTGGCTCAGGCAGCGCTTGAACTGCTTCGCGACGATCCAGAGATGCGCAAGTCGTTGCCACTGGGTGTCGACGGCCCCACTGGCGAGCTCGACATCGTCCGCGAACGCCTCGCCATAGCCGTCACTGAGGCCGATTCCACTCCCCAGTTCCACCGCACGCGACGAGGACAGGGACGCCCGGCTCCGCTAGGACTGCTGGACCAGCTAGCGGCCGTCGATCACCTCGGCCCCGAGTCCCAAGTGCGGCTGCGTGATGCACTGCAACCACGGTTGGAGGATTCACGCCTGACCACGCGCGTGGGTTGGCTCGACTTCCCCGAAAAGGACTTGCCGTCTGTGACCCGGCTGCTCAACGGCAAGGTTCACACTGCGAACGATCTCGGCGTCGAGCTCGTCGAAAGGCTCTTGCGAGCCGGCGTCGTCGTTCCTGCGAAACAGTGATGACACCACGATGCCTGCAACCGAACGCTTCTTCTGCGCCGAAGGCGCCCGGACACGCGGCGACCCGCTGGCAGGCACAGCACCCCGCGGCTTCATCTGGGTCCTCATCGAATGCCGAGGCGGGTGGCCGACTAACGGCTTCAGCGACCTCGATCTCGAACCCGAAACCAAAGCACTCGTATTTTCCGCTGCGCAGGCGGCGCGGGCGCGGGTGCTGCTGGTACGACGACACGGCCGCAGAAGCCGCAAGGGTCCCGGCCGCTGGGCCGTGTTGCGCCACGAGAACTCCGGTGCCCATCGCCAGCAATGGGGAACGTGGACCCGTGATGAGGATCTGGCGCAGATCGCCCTAGCCCTCAAAACCCCCGGTGAGCCCGGCCTGCAGCCCGTCATTCTGGTGTGCACCCACGGTCGGCACGACCCCTGCTGCGCTTCGCGCGGACGCCCCGTGGCACGAAGACTGAGTGAACGCTGGCCGGAGCTGGTGTGGGAATGCACGCACGTAGGCGGTGACAGGTTCGCCGCCAACGTCATCGTTGCGCCCGACGGCGTCTACTACGGCGGTCTAGATGCGAAATCATCCGTTGCGACAATTGAAGAACACCTCGCGGGCCGTATCCACGCAAAGCATCTGCGCGGATACACAGATCTCGCCCAACCACAGCAAGCCGCTGTCGCGGCCGCGCTGAAATGTTTCGGCCCCGCCAGCCGTCATGACTACACGATCACTGACGCTGTCCGCGACGGCGATCACTGGCGGATTCGCATCACCGGCCGGCCGCCACATGCAGGGAGTATTGAGGTCGAACTGCAGGCACACCGTACTCCGCCGTGTCAGCTGACCTGCAGGGGACCGATGATGAGCTCAGTCACGGTCTACGAACCCACTTCGATCCGCCACTTTCTAAGGGCATGACCCAGCGGCCGCCGGGTCATGCCCTCGCAACAGACCCGTCTACGAGATGACCGATATAGTCGACGCTGTTGGGGTCGGGGACCTGGGATATTGCGACACCGCCAGCATGGATTTGAAGGCGTTAAGCCCTGGCCGCCGAGCAGCGCGACGCCGGACCGACGGCAGTCGAGAGGCATGAGGACCCCCCGGCCGGACAACGTACAGAAAGGGATGGATCGGTCGGTGATCTTTGGCGGCGGCAATCTATGGGTGCAGCTGTACTATGACCGGGGCGTGCACGATCGCTCAAGATGCGACCGTCGCCCGACATGACTTCGGCGAAAGGGAGAGAACCATGACAGCGAGTTCGATCATCGAGTACATCGACCGGTACGACGGTGATGTACGGGATCGGCTGCTGACCGTGTACGAACTGATCCGGTCGGCCGTGCCCGATGAAGCCGTCGAATCGATCAGTTGGCGTATGCCGACCTTCAAACTCGGCACCGAGCCGTTGTTCTTCTTCACCGGAACAAAGCGCCACATTGGGTTCTATCCCACTTCAGACGTGATCGCGCATTTCTCGACAGAGCTGACCGCATATGGGACCACCGAGCACTCTATCCAGCTGCGCCATGATGCCCCCCTCCCGACCGAGCTCATCCGCGAAATAATCGCCTGGCGGCTACAGCAGCTGCCTTCAGACAAGGTTTGAGTCAGTCGCCTCGGTGCATATAGCTGCGAAGTGTCAGCAGCATGCCCGGCACGACTGGGATAAGCTCGCTTGGGACGGAAACCAGCATCGAATCCGACTGTAAGGGCGGGGATTCCTTGGATCTATGGGGCGGCATGAGCCGCGACGAACTCCGCATCTTTTGTTGGGTTGCAGCCACCGTCTTTGCGCTTGCGGCCGGCGTCTGGCGTCCGCGCAGGCTTCATTGGACTGCGCTTGGCTCCGTCTTGCTCTTCGCGGCCCTCAATGCGGGCGCCGGGATCTACGTCCTGAACCACTTCGGTGATTCGCGCTGGTCGGCAGGGGGAGAACCGCCGCTGACCGCTCCGACGTTTTCCGGGACGCCTGTCGTGGGGCAGTTTCTGGGCCCGCTGGACTCCGCTCTGAACGGAGTGGTCGGTGGGGTGAACGAGTTCCGGGCCTTCAAGCAGGCACTTCCCGTAGCGCTGGACTTCCTGGCCGCGTCAGGCTGGGCCCTGCTGGTGTCATTCCCGCTTGCCATTCTCGCCGCCGGCATCAGTTACGCAGTAGCCAAGCGCCGAAAGGCGGACTTCGAAAAATACCGTGCCACAGTTGACCTGCTCAAAGATGAGCTCGAGCAGATCAAGCGGCAGATCTCGTCAGGGAATTCCGTCGGCACGGCTCTCCCTGCAGGGGACGAGATCACTGACGGGCGGCCTGACTGAGGCGCAGAGGATGAGTCAAGTGGGTGCCGGAGTTGGCGTAAAGGAAAGGAGAGCCCCGTGGGCAAGGTGGTCATGTACAGTTCGGTGTCGGTGGACGGCTTCGTCGCGGACGAGAACGACCAGCCCGGACCGCTGTTCGACTGGCTGACCAGCGGTGACGTCCCGTTGGACGAGAGCGGCGAGGTGAAGGTGTCGCAGACGTCCTACGACTACACCCGGCCGTACTGGGACCAGATCGGGGCGACAATCGTCGGCCGCCACGTCTTCGACATGACGGACGGCTGGGACGGGAAGCCTCCAAGCGGGGTCGACCACGTGGTCGTCGTGACGCACCGGCCGAAGCCCGAGGGCTGGGACCCAGAGGCGCCGTTTCACTTTGTCGACGGCGTCGAGGCAGCCGTGACCAGGGCGCAGGAGCTCGCAGGTGACCGCATCGTCGAGGTCGCCGCTGGCGACGTCGGTGGCCAGGTGCTCGCCGCGGGCCTGGTCGACGAGGTCCGCATGGACGTCGTACCCGTCGTGTTCGGGTCCGGCAAGCGCTACTTCGGGTCGGTCCGCGCACAGCACCTGTTGGAGGATCCCGACGTGGTGATACAGGGCAACCGGGTGCTTCACCTGCGCTATCGGGTGCGCCGTTGATCGATCAACATCCAGTCAGCGATTAAACCCTCAACTGTGAATAGCTACATTTGCTTGCCAGTTGGAGGCTAGTTCACTTTGCTTGTCTTGGTCCGTTTGGCCATCCTCCTTTGGGGGAACTCCCGCATCTGAGCAAAATAAACGACCTATCTAAGCATCGGTCATATGGGTCGTTCCTTAGATGCCGCTGTGCGGTCAGGACCTGATTCGAAGAATGTCATGCATCTGCGAAGTAAAGACGAGGGCAGGGGTAGGGTAAGTCGCGGGTTCGTACCGTCAACGATCGGCGGCGTGCCAACCACTGGAGGAATTCGGTGCGGGAAATAACCTTAATCTGGGCATCGACATTGCTTCCGCCCCTTTTCCCGCCCGTAGGTGTGACGTTTTCGCCTGCCTCCTGATATCCCATTCGCAACTGGGAGAAACGGTGCATTTCCTCTAGAACGGTTTTAATACACCCTCCATTCAAGAGGGTAGTAGTACTGCGCCCGAACCCATTGACAGTCGGAAAACCGCTGACGTACGTTGAGCGCACTGTGCGCCTGGCTGGGGGAAGGAACGCAGGGACCGTGGTTCTCTCAACGGACCTGTCGCCACTACGGCATCCAACGCATATCCGTGCAGGACGAGCGACCAGCCCTCCTGCCACGCCAGGAGTCTCATCATGTCCATCAAGAAAACACTGCGCCTGCCCATTTTCATTGCTCTCGCCCTCGTCGCGGGGACCGCGCCGGCCGTTGCATCGCCCCAGGAAGAAGCCCCCACCCCTTGGCCGCCCGAGGACACTGGGGGGCAGTACCTACCAGTCCCGGACGATTACTACGCTCCTATAGAGTTCGAGGCGTGCGGCACCACGGTCACTTCAGAATCCGGAGACGTCCGGGAAGTCCATTACAAGGCCCGGGTTAGGCAGAACGGGTCGACACTGGTGAAGTTCCGGGGCGATGCCACCGTGGACCTGACGCGCGCCTCGGACGGTGCCTTCATCGACGAACTCGACATCTCCGGACCGGGCTTCCAATACTTCTCGGCGGATCAGTTAACCATCGTCGACTCGCTCAAGGGTCCCTCGATCATCTACCCCATGGGCACCGATGATACCGCGGCGCTGGAAGAAGAAGGCCTTCCGGAGTTCTTGTACTTCGAGCGGGGGTGGCTGGCTTTCCATGCCCAATTCTCTGAGGACCCGGAGATGGTCGAGCCAACCTCGGTGGATATCGTGCTGAACACCACCCGGCACGTGCACGATGTGTGCGAAATGCTCGATGAGGCAGCCGAGGAATAACACGTCCTCCTCCCTGGGCCCGGGGAGGAGGTGCCGAGGTTCAACCGTGTCTGGGCGGCGGCGAGCAGGACGCCTGTATTCGGGGGGATTTAGCCTGTCTTGTGCTTCTGGTGGTCGACGGAAGGAGGCGACACCAGAGCGGCCGTCAGTCGTGCCAGGTGCGGCGACTGGAGATGACGCTCTTAGTCCTGTCGCTTGGCGTAGTCGCTGAATCCTTGCCAATCAACGACCACGCATTGCTCATCTCCTACGACCCATGCATCGTGACCTGGCGGGACGGACATATAGTCGCCGACGGTGAACTCGTTTTCCTCCCCGTCGTCCATGACGATCTTGAGTCGTCCGGACAACACATAGCCGGTATGGGCCACCTGACAGCTGTCCGTCTTAGCAATGGGTTTCACGTGCTTGGACCACTGCCAACCGGGCTCGAAAACCGCCCGCCCGACGGCGCCTGCCTCGAGATTGATCAAATCCAGCTTTCCTTTGCCGTCCTCGAAAGGCCGGGTTTCTTCGGGCTCGTTTAGACTCTTGCGGATCATGGGTGCCATGAGGGTCTCCTTTGAACCAGACGTGCAATGCGCACAAGTTTGGCAGCACCCCGGGAACGGGGTCAATGCGTCCCGGCCTGACGAGGACGTCTGCATCGTTGTCGGCAGTGGTGATCGCTTCGAACGGGGTCGCTAAGCCCAGAGGCTGCAACGGCTGCCGTCTTCACGCCTAATTAGTCGCCAACAAGGCGAGCGCCGCCGTCACCAGCCGCCGCGCGTCGGCGTATGTCCCTTTCGGGCGTCGTCGGGCATTGCCATTTCGGCCCGCAGGCCTAAGAGCCGGATGGGACGGCCCGCTTCGATTCCGGCCACGAGGTCCAATGCCCGGGCAAGGATTTCGTTCCGGTCGAACGTCTCGGGAATTTTCCTCGCGTGGGTCTTGGTGAAGAACGGTGCGTACCGAACCTTGAGGGTCAGCCCAACGACGGGCCGTCCTTCGGCCACAACATCCTCAAGGACACGCGCTGTCAGCTCCCTTACGGCGTCGTCGACCTGGGCGGGCTCGGTCAGATCCCGCTGAAAGGTGGTCTCCCGGCTGTGCCCGCGGGCAACCCACGGGGGTGTCGTCCACGACGCTGGCGCCGTCCCCGCGTCCTAGCTCCGCGTACCAAGGACCCATCTTTGGGCCGAATTCCGGGACCAGGTCTTGGGGGTCGGACGCGGCGAGCTCGGCGACTGTGTTAATGCCGAGTTTGGCCAGGCGGCCGGACACTTTGGTTCCGACGCCCCACAGGTCCTTGGTGGGCCGACCGCCCATGACGTCCAGCCAGTTTCCGGCAGTGAGACGGAAGACGCCGGCCGGCTTGCCGAAACCCGTGGCGACCTTGGCGCGGACCAAAGTGTCGCCGATGCCCACGCTGCAATGCAACTGCGTTCGCTCCAGGACAGCGGCCTGCAACTGCCGGGCGTAGGCTTCCGGATTCTCTGTCTTGACGCCGACAAAGGCTTCATCCCAGCCCAGCACCTGCACTGTGGCGCCGGGCTGCTCACGAAGCGTAGCCATCACCGTTTCAGACGCCGCGAGGTACGCCTCGTGATCGACAGGAAGGATGACAGCATCGGGCACTTTCCGGGCAGCGGTGCGTAGGGGCATTCCCGAACCCACGCCGAACGCCCTGGCTTCGTAGGATGCGGTCGACACCACAGCCCGTTCCGTGGGGTCGCCCCGGCCGCCGACAATGATCGGTTTGCCCGCAAGCTCCGGCCGCCGGAGCACTTCGACCGCAGCGATGAACTGGTCGAGATCGACGTGCAGCACCCACGGGATTCCGCTCACGCCACCAGTCTGCCCTATACGTCCCTGGCAAGCATCGGCTCTCCACCGAGCTTGGCCGCCGAGTCTTGCGCCCCTTTGACCTTCCAGCGCCGCCGACGGCGAGCACCGCACGTGTGTGCCGAGTGTGGCGAAGCCGTGCGCTGACCGGGCCTTGGTTCACACCTTCGCGCTGGCATGGCGGTCCAGGACTGACGCGCCCACGGCGGCCGTAATGATGGCCACTGCCAGGAACAATGGCAACTGGGTGGCGTGCGAAACGACGGCACCGGCCACAGCCGTTCCTGCCGAACCGGCAGTGATCTTCAGGGCTCCGACCCACACGAACACTTGGCCTCGTGCCTCCGGCGGTGCATATTCGCTGCGGGCGGCCAGGGTAGCGGCGAAAAAGTACGAGTTCGCGATCCCGGCCAAGGAGTAGGTCGCCACTGCGGCAGGGAAGTTGCCGGCAAATGCCGCCCCGGCCAGGGTTACACCTACCCCGGCCGCCAGCCACGTCATCAGTCGGTCTGCGTCGGCCTGCATCGGCCGGACCATCACGCCGGCTGAACCGGCCAGGCCACCGAGCCCATATGCCGCGGCAAGGACGCCGGCTGCAGCAGGTTCGACGGCGAGTTCGCCGGTGGAGGCTACCGCCGTGATGGGCAGCACCGCAACCGACAGGGCGACGACAACCGTCATATAGAGTGTTCGGCGCAGAGGACCCGTCGATAACATCATCACCAGTGTCCGTCCCGGCTGGGGGACCTCCGAGGCTGCGGCAGCTGGCGGGGAATATGGCAGGAGCCTGATTACCGCTGCAGCAACAAACGTGGCCGCGGCCAGGATCAGCGCTGCCACCGCGGGGCCTGACCACGCCGAAACCGCGGCAACAAGGGAGGGCCCGATCGTGCCGCCAATACCGTAGGTGGCCACGTCCCAGCCTTGGGCGCGGCGCTGGCTGGATCTTCCCGGCCCCGCTATGGCCGGCAGCCGACTGCTGATCCCCCCGGTCAGCAGCGGACCAACTAATCCGGAAGCGACCAGCAGCACCCCGGTGATGACTGGCCAGGTCACCGGATACAGCAGGACAGCCGCCGCGAGCGTTACCCCGTGGGCCATACAGGCCAGGGCAATAACGGAACGGCCGTCGCGGGCAGTATCAAGGCATCGGGCGACGAAGGGACCAAACATGTGTGGCGCGGTAATACAGGCACCAAGAAGGCCGGCCAGCCATCCTGGCGCCCCACTCGTCGCCACGAGAAGGATGATGGCAACCACCGCGCCCCCGTCCGCGCCGCGGGCCAAGGTGGCTGCCACGACATAGCGGGCAAGCCCCTCGGGCACATCGGTGCCTCGACTGCGCGTGCGGGCAGGGACGCTACGGCTTGGAAGACTCATTGGACCTGCCGCCTAAACCAGGATCAGGAGGCCTTTGGTCACGCCTGAAGTCCGCACCGGCGTATGGCGTCAGCGGCTTTCAGGCTGCCTTCACTGTCCAGACCGTGAAGCGGCAACGGCAGGCTGGGTGAGGAAATCAGCCCGAGTTGCTCTGCAATTGCTGCGGTAACGCGCAGGCTGCCGTACGTCCGGAAGAGCGACCATAGGGGCTCGAGGTTCGCCGACGCTTCCAGGGCCCGGTCGCTGCGGCCAGCCAACGCATGATCCGCCATCACCTTGGCCGTTTCGGGAAGGACGCCGGCGATCACCGAGTACCAGACGTCACAGCCGGCGAGCAGCGCTTCAGCAGCGGACCAGTCGCCGCTGATACCTACCGATATGCGTTCCGGCAGCAGCGAGCGCAACTCCCTCAGGCGTGCAGGAGCCTGCCCCGGTGGGGGAGGCGGGATTTTGATGGAGGCAATGGCCGGGATGTCGGCAATGCGCGAATACAGGGCATCGGAAAACGTGAACCCGGTGGTGCCTGGGTTGTCGTAGACGACGATGGGTACCGAGGATGCCGCCGAGACGTCCTGGTACAGGCTGAAGACTTCCTCCTCCGTCAGGCGTTGGTACGACACCGGGGCCAGCAGCAATCCTGAAGCCCCTGCTGCCTGGGCATCTTCAACATGCGCCAGGACATCGCGGGTACGCACCGCACCCACTCCAGCGATGACCGGGACCCGGTCGGCGGCATCGACAGCGGCTTCAAGTACGGCGCGGCGTTCCTCCCGGGACAAGTACGCGTAGTTTCCGGTGGAGCCGAGCACGCCAAGGGAGTTCACGCCGGCTCTCGCGGCCCGGGAGACCAATAGAGCAACGGCCTTCACCTCGATGCGGTCATCAACAACTGGTGTGAGGGGGAAAGCGCAGAGTCCGTCAAACATGAGTCCTTCTTTCATCCGGCTCTCGGCTGGGTAAAAGCGGAGCAGCGGCGTGGGCGTCTGGTTGCGGTTTCCATGGTGGCAAGCGCCTTGGTCCTACACTAGGTCCAAGAAAGGTGGAATCAGGAGGTCCATATGGGAGAGGCCGAACTTCCGCTCACACTCGACAGGAATGCTCCGGCTCCACTCACCGCCCAACTGGCCGACCAACTCCGCAGGGCCATCCTCGGCGGGCTGCTGGGGCCAGAGCACACGCTCCCGGCAACTCGCAGGATGGCCTCCGAGCTCGGCATTTCACGCGGGGTCGTGGTCCGGGCGTTCGAGCAGCTGGCCGGTGAGGGATTCCTGGAAAGCTACGGTGCCGGTGGAACCAGGGTCGCGCTCCGCCCGGACGTTCAACACCCTGCCAACGAGGAACGCCCGGTCCCGCACCTTCAGGGCAGCAGTCCGATCATCGACCTCACGCCGGGACGTCCCTCGTCCACGCCCTTCCGCGACCGCGAGTGGCACACTGCCTGGCGCAAGGCGGTATCCGAACAGGGACCCACACACCCGCCGCCACCTCTTGGGACCGACACCCTGCGGAAGGAGGTCGCCGGGCACCTGGCCGCATCCAGGGGGCTGGCCGTCGAACCGGATGACGTCATCGTTACCGCCGGTACCAGCGACACCCTGCATCTGGCCGTGGCCGCCCTTCGAAGCCGCAGAGAGCATCCCCGCATACTTGTCGAGGATCCCGGGTATCCAACGGCACGACGGGTCATGGCCGCTGCCGGTGCCGTGGTGGAAACAGTGCCCGTCGACGACGACGGACTCAAGGCCGCCCAGCTGGCGTCCCTTGGTCGGCTGCCGGACGCCGTGCTGATCACCCCGAGCCACCAGTACCCGCTCGGCGGCCGCATGCCCGTGCAGGAACGGCTGCATCTTCTGAACTGGGCAGCCGAACACGGTGTGCTCGTCCTCGAAGACGACTACGACAGTGAATTCCGCCACCGCAGGATGCCTTTGCCTGCCGTTGCTTCGCTTCCATCCACAGCCGATGTTGCGCTGCTCGGGACTTTTTCCAAGTCCCTCAGTCCCTGGCTGCGGTGCGGCTACCTCGTGGTCCGCGGGGAATCAGGCCGCGCGCTGAAGGCCATCCGCGAAGACCTGGACACACCGGTCGCCGGTATCCTGCAAACGGCCCTTGCCCACTACATCCAGGCCGGGGGCCTGGCACGGCACATTACCCGGGCCCGCCGCCAGTACGCGCACCGCAGGGCTTTGCTACTGGAACGCCTCGGAGCCCGCCCGGACCTTCACCTTGCTGCCCTCGACGGCGGACTTCACGCAGTACTGCGTTTCCAGGGAAAGGACGCCCTTCAACTGGCCGACGAGGCTCTTCGCCGGGGAGTCCGCCTGGTGACACTGGCCGCCTACTATGCCGACCGCGCGCCCGAGAACGGGCTCGTCATCGGGTACGGCGCCCCCAGCGATCTTCAGCTCACCAAAGCCCTTGACGTCATCGTCGAATTGCTGAGTGCGCGCTGACCGCTGCGGCTGCCATCCCATGAACCGGTACCTATCCGTCGAGACGCCAGACTGGATGGGGCCTCCTCGCCGCGTGAGCTGATGCGACGGGGAAGGAGCGCTTTCGTTCCCGCACGTGGGCAGCAACTCCTCGTCTCAGTTGATCTGATCAGGGTGGGAGCCGATCCGGCCGTCCCTGCGGTCGAGGCGGGCCAGGCGCTCCATGGCGGTGTTGTTCAGGCTAAAGTCCCAGACACGGAAGTTCTCCGCAATGCGGGGACCGGTGGCTTTGGGGATGGCGATATTGCCCAGCTGGAGATGCCAGCGCAGGACCACCTGTGCAGGGGTTTTGCCCAGATCGCGGGCCAGGTCCACCACGATAGGATCCTCCAGCGTTGCTCCCCGGGCCAGGGGACTCCAGGCCACGGTGCGGATGCCGAGGGCGGCGTTGAATTCCCGCAGTTCCGCTTGTTGGAACCACGGGTGCAACTCGATCTGGTTGACCGCCGGGACGAGGTCGGCGTTGTGGAGCAGCTGTTCGAGATGTTTCGGAAGGAAGTTCGAAACGCCTACCGCCCGAACGCGCCCCTCACGGTAGAGGCGCTCGAGCGCCTTGTAGGTTTCCACAAACAGACCACGCTTAGGCTGGGGCCAGTGGATCAAATACAGGTCGATGTAGTCGAGCCCCAGTTGCCGGGCCGAATCTTCGAAGGCTCGGAGCGCCCGGTCATGGCCGTGGTTATGGTTGTAAACCTTGGTGGTGACAAAGATTTCCTCGCGTGAGGCCAGCCCGCTGGCCGTGTATTTGCGGACGGCCTCACCCACCCCCTGCTCGTTGCCATACAGCGCCGCGGTATCGATATGGCGGAAACCGGCCTGCAAAGCGCGATAGCAAAGCCCGGCGGTCTCCGGCGGCGGAATCCTGGCCGTGCCGAAGCCGAGCCGGTCTATCCACACACCGTTGTTAAGCGCTGTCTTCTGCTCGGCCGCCATGGACGAGACTCTAGTCTTCGGGGCCCGCAGAAACGATCGTTCAGAGACGAAAGTCCGCACCCTGCGTCCCTGAATCTGCGAGCGAGCGGCCCTTGGCATCCGACGGCGACCGGAGGACGATTAAGGGACCGATATAAAGGAGGTTCGAGATGTGCTACGCCTCGAATAAGGATTCCCGTTGGGGTTTCCGCAGGGAAACCGCGCAGACGCCGGAAACCCGCCGGGAAGACAAGGACACCGGGAGCGAAACCTGGACGAAGTCTGATGACTCCGAAGTGATTGCCTTCCTCGACAAGTCGACAGTGGAAGAACCAGCCAGAGACCGGACCACGTAGCCGAAACCGTACGGAACCAGTGAAGCCCCGCAGTTAATCTGCGGGGCTTCGTTTGCGCCTACTGGCTCGGCGATTCATCCGGGTCGAAATCCTCCAGTGGGGCTCCCAGCCGGTCGTCCGCCATCCCGCCTTCGAGCGGGTCGGACAGAGTCTCGTCCACGGGACGCTCGGAGTCCGTATCGATCCCGGCGTCAACAAGTTCCGGCGGGATCGCGTCGGCGCCCTCATCCGGGATGACCGGGTCTTCACCCTGAATGTTCAGCTCGGGATCCGGCAGGTTCTGTTCGTCCTCCGGACGGTTCTGCTCGCTCATTGCAGCCTCCTTCGATCGGTGATCCAGTTTGCGCCTAGATTGCCACCGTAACCCGTTCGAGCCGACAGGGAAACAGGCCCACAGCCCGAAAACGTGGCACATCGGCGGGTCATCGCCGAGGACCAATCCGCCGGCGTTGGGGAAACGGGACCAGGTCCAGGTCCTTGGCCGCAACCACCTCTGCCCCTCCGGCGCGGGCCCTCGCCTGCTCCTCAAGCGGGACCACGTCGGCGTAGCGCGAGGAAAAATGGGTGAGCACCAGTGTGCCCACGCCGCCGCCGGCAGCGAGTTCACCCGCCTGTCCAGCGGTGAGGTGGCGGTGCCGAACTGCCAGGGCTCCGTCGTCGTCGCTGAAGGTGGACTCCGCCACGAGCAGGTCAGCGCCATCGGCGAGTTCCTCCGCGCCGGCGCAGAGCGCGGTGTCCATCACGAAGGCGAAGCGCTGTCCCGGCCGGGGCACGCTGACCTCCTCCAGCCGCACCCCATGCAAGGTTCCTTCCCGCTGCAGGCGGCCGACGTCGGGGCCGGAAACCCCGGCCGCAGCCAGCCGGTCGGGCAGCAGGGTGCGGTCGTCGGGTTCGACCAGCCGGTACCCGTAGGCCTCGATCCGGTGGTCCAGCGGACGCACCTCGAGGCCGTCGGCTATGGCCCCGGCGCCGCCGTGCGGGTGCAGGCGAAGGTCAAGTCCCGGGGAGGCAAGCGAGACCAGACCCCGGACCACGTCCCCGCCGGAGGCCGGATAGTGCAGGTGGACCGGATGCTCCACGCCGTCCAAAACCATGCGCGAGAGCACGCCGGGCAGTCCGTAGCAGTGGTCGCCGTGCACATGCGTGAGGCAGATGCGTGTGATCCGGCTGACCGAAACCCCGGCCAGGATCATTTGCCGCTGCGTTCCCTCACCCGGGTCGAACAGCAGGCCCTCGCCGTCCCACCGCAGCAGGTAGCCGTTGTGGTTGCGGGTCCGGGTCGGAACCTGCGAGGCGGTGCCCAGGACAACGAATTCGCGCATGCCGCCGAGTCTGCCATTGCGAAGGCTCCGGCGGCCACCGTTGGGAAGGGGGCAGGCACGGACCGGCGCGAACCGGCGTGGACCGGCGCGGAGTGGCGCGGGTGGAGGGGGCCGGCGCGGACCGGCGCGGAGTGGCGCGGGTGGAGGGGACCGGCTTGGACCGGCGCGGAGTGGCCGCACCGGCGCGCAGCGGCCGCAGACCCGTCGAACGGCCGCATGAAGGGCGGGGACGCATTGCTGCCCGGTAACCGGGCTGGGAAAATGTCAGGAACGGCCCGGTGGCTGAGCATGCGGGCAGGTCGTACTGGAGGCGGTGTCGGACGAGTGAATAGCAGGGCAGCGGGTGACAACGGCCGGCGGATGGAACGCGCCGCGGAGTTGCGGGCTTCACGGGAACGCGGGCCGGCCGACGCGGAGGAAGAGGAGCGAGCCGAGGCCGAAGAGGAGAAGCACCGGAAGATCCGGGAGCTGGACACCTCCCGGCGCGCGGACTACCTGATCCGGGAGGCCATGGCCCGCGGGGAGTTCGACGACCTGAAATACGCCGGCAAGCCGATCCCCAACCTGGGCAACGGGTACGACCCCGACTGGTGGCTCAAGGGGCTGATCGAGCGCGAGAACCTCACCGGTCTGGGCCCCGAAGCCCTGCTGCTGCGTACCGAGGACGCCGAGTTGGACGGACGGCTGGACCAGCAGATCTCGGACCGGCGGGTGCGCGAAATCCTGGAGGACTTCAACGCCAGGGTGGTCAACGCGCGGCGCCAGCTGCAGGGCGGTCCGCCGGTGATCACCAAAACGCGGGACGTGGAGTATGAACTGGAACGCTGGCGCGAACGCCGGGCAGCCAGGGCAGCCGAGGCGGCACGCGAGGCACCGGAGCCCGAGCCCAAGCGGCCGTGGTGGCGCCGGATGTGGGACGTGACCGAATAGGCAGGGGCGCTACTTCAGAGGTTGGCGCGCTACTTCCGCTGGGCGGCCGGTGTCCGGCGCAGGGCGGCCAGCTCTCTCTTCACCTGCCGCTTGGGGACAGGGCGAAAACCGGCCGCCACATAACGGTCGCGCACGGCGCGCTCGGAACGGAAGATCGCCCAGCCCCGCTTGAGCAGGAACGGCAGCGGCTTGCGGTGCTCCCGCAGGTCGCGCACCAGGCGGCGCACCGCCGTCGTGATGGGGGAGACCCTGATGAAGACGGGGTCAACTTCCGCCCCGAGGCCGCGCAGCCGACCGAGCACGGCGTCGGCGAAGATGCCCTCGGCAATCACCGGCCCCTCCGCGAGTTCCACGGAGCGGTGCCCGCTGTAGCTGGAGGTGGCGATGGAGTAGTTGGGGATCCGGGTGCTGCCGGTCTCCAACAGTTCCATTATGGCGCCGGCCGCGGCGCCGCTGTTCCAGGTGTCGGCATGGTCCCAGTCGATCTCCCCGTACGGGGTGAGCGGCATGGGGGACGCCCCGGTGTGCTCGCTGATCTCCCGATAAAACGCGTCGAGCTCCACATGCGGACGGCCGAACCGCGCCGCCAGGTAGGACTTACCGGAACCGGAGACGCCGCCTAGCAGCACGAGCGGGGTTTGGGGAGAAGTCACATGGCTATTATTCCGTGTCCGGCACCGTGGCAAGGTCCTCGAATGCCCGGACTCGGCGCGGACGGCACTTTACGGCCCCGGACCGTAAAATGGCAGGGGCATCCGCCGGGACCGGCGGCGCGGATCAGCAGGTTCAGGAAGCAGGCATCACTTTGGAGCAGTCGGCGCAGGGCCTTGGCGGGCTTGACTGGGTCCGCCAGCCGGATTCTTTCGGCGCGGAGGCGGACCTGCAGTTTGGACTGGAACTGCTGGCCGCGGCCAAGCAGGGACGGCTCGGCGCTACCGTGCGCGTCTACCGTCCGGCACCCACGGTGGCGTTCGGGCAGCGGGACGCGCACCTGCCCGGCTTCCAGGAGGCAGCCCGCCGCTGCCGCGACCTTGGATTCGAGCCGCTGGTGCGCAAGGCGGGCGGCCGTGCCGCGGCGTACCACGACGGCTGCCTGGTGCTGGACCATGTGGAGCCGCTGGCAGACGCCATTGCCGGCGCGAAGCAGCGTTTCGGCCGGTTCGGTGAGCTTATCGCCGGCGGTTTGCGGGCAACCGGGCTGCAGGCAGGCGTCGGAGAAATCCCGGGGGAGTACTGCCCGGGCGAGTTCAGCGTTCACGGCGCGTTCCCGGTTGATCCCCTGCGCCGGGTCAAGCTGGTGGGCACCGCGCAGCGGGTCGTCGCCGGCGCCTGGCTGTTTTCTTCCGTCGTGGTGGTGGAGGACTCGGCGCCGCTGCGCGAGGTGCTCACGGCCAGTTATGACGCACTCGGCCTGGAATGGGATCCGGCGACAGCCGGCGCGGCCGAGGACCTGCTGCCCGGCCTCGGCGTGGACTCGGTGGAGCAGGCGCTGCGGGCGGCGTACGCCGGCTACGCTGAAGTGGCGGACGGCGCGTTTCCCGACCTGCTGGCGCGCCTGCGGGTCCCGGAACCGGCCCCGTTGTAGTCGACGCCCGGCCAGCCTAGTCTGGAGGGGACCTCGAGTCCCGGCAGCGGAGGCACACCATGGACGGGCCAGCGCAGCACGGTCCGCACACCCTCAACGACGCACTGGGCCGGCCCCTGCGGGATCTGCGGATCTCCGTCACCGACCGGTGCAACTTCCGCTGCGTCTACTGCATGCCCAAGGAAGTATTCGGACGCGACTTCGTTTTCCTGCCCAAGGACCAGCTGCTGACCTTCGACGAGATCGTCCGGGTGGCCCGGATAGCAGCCGCGGAAGGGGTGGAAAAGCTCCGGCTGACCGGCGGCGAACCGCTGCTGCGGCGGGGGATCGAAGACCTGATCGCCGGGCTGGCCGAGCTCCGCACGCCCGAAGGCCGTCCGCTGGACCTGGCGATGACGACCAACGGCTCGGCGCTCGCCGGTAAGGCGGAGGCGCTCAAGGCGGCCGGGCTGTCCCGGGTGACAGTCTCGCTGGATTCGGTTGACGACGCCACCTTCCGCGCCATGAACGACGTCGACTATCCCGTCGCCGCCGTGCTCGAGGCCATCGAGGCAGCGGCCGCCGCGGGGCTGGGCCCGGTCAAGGTCAACATGGTGGTCAAGCGCGGCCAGAACGACGGCGGCGTCCCGGCCATGGCGCGCCACTTCCACGGCACACCCCACATCGTCCGGTTCATCGAGTACATGGATGTGGGCACGACCAACGGCTGGAACCTGGAGCAGGTGGTCCCGTCGGCCGAGATCATGCGGCGGATCGACGCCGAGCTTCCGCTGGAACCGCTGACCCCCCGGTACCCCGGGGAGACGGCCACCCGCTTCAGGTACCGCGACGGCGGCGGCGAAATCGGGACCATCTCCAGCGTCACGCAGGCGTTCTGCCACGGCTGCACCCGCGCCCGGCTGAGCACCGACGGGAAGCTGTTCACCTGCCTGTTCGGCACCGGAGGAACAGATCTGCGCGCCCTGCTGCGCGGCGGCGCTGACGACGAAGAACTGGGGCGCGTGCTGTCCGGCGTCTGGCGGAGCCGCACGGACCGCTACTCCGAACTGCGCAGCGCGGCCACCCAGGGCGCCGCAGCCGAAGACGGGACCGGTCGAGTGCCACGCGGGGCGCCCCCGGCCACCGGCTGGCCCGGGCAAAGGGTCGAGATGCACTACATCGGCGGCTGATCGGACGTCCACACCGTCGTCGCGCGCGGAACCGCGCCACCGCCGGCGGGGCGGAGCGGGCCCCGGACAGCACACCGCCCGCACCCGAACCGGAATCCGGCGGGGCACGGGCGGTGCAGGCGGACTGTGCGCGGACCTACTCAGTGGCCGCGGGCAATCCATTCGTCGAGCTGCGGTGCCTCGGCGCCGATGCTGGTGGCATCGCCGTGACCGGTCTTCACCGTGGTCTCGGCCGGCAGCGTCAGCAGCCGGCCCTTGATCGACTCGATGATCGTCTCGAAGCTGGAATAGCTGCGGCCGGTGGCGCCCGGACCGCCGTTGAATAACGTGTCGCCGCTGAACAGCACGTTCTGCGAGGCCAGGTGGAAGCAGACCGATCCGGGGGAGTGGCCCGGAGTGTGGATGGCCTGCAGCCGCGCCCCCGCGATCTCGAAGGTGTCGCCGTCCTCGATCGTGTGGTCGGGTGCGCTGTCCGGGAAGACGGCGTCCCAGAGCATCCGGTCGGCGTCGTGCAGGTAAACCGGTGCCTTCACCAGGTCCCGGAATTCACCGACGGCTCGGATGTGGTCGTCGTGACCGTGCGTGAGCAGGATGGCCTTCACGGTCCGGGAGCCGACGGCGTTGGCAATGGCCTGCGGATCGTGTGCGGGGTCGATCACGATGACCTCGGTGGCGTCGCCGACGATCCACACATTGTTGTCCACGTCCCAGGTGCCGCCGTCCAGCGAGAACGTGCCCGAGGTGACCAGGTTTTCGATTGCCGCGCTCATGCTACCTCCACCACCGAACGCAGCACCTTGCCCTCGTGCATCTTGTCGAACGCGGCCTCAACCTCGTCCAGCTTGATCCGCTCGGTGACAAAGGCGTCCAGGTCCAGGTTGCCCTGCTTGTAGTGGCTGACCAGCATCGGGAAGTCGCGGGACGGCAGGCAATCGCCGTACCAGGAGGACTTCAGCGAGCCGCCGCGGCCGAACACGTCCAGCAGCGGCAGTTCGATCTTCATGTCCGGCGTGGGGACTCCCACCAGGACCACGCGCCCGGCGAGGTCGCGGGCGTAGAACGCCTGCTTGTAGGTTTCCGGACGTCCGACCGCTTCAATCACGACGTCGGCGCCGTTGCCGCCGGTCAGTGCCCGGATGGCTTCCACCGGGTTCTGTTCCTTCGAGTTGATGCCGTGCGTGGCACCGAGCGACTTGGCCAGCTCCACCTTGTTGTCGTCGATGTCGACGGCGATGATCGTGGTGGCGCCGGCAAGCTTGGCGCCGGCGATGGCGGCGATGCCCACGCCGCCGCAGCCGATCACGGCCACGGATTCGCCGCGCTTAACCTCGCCGGTGTTAATCGCCGCGCCGATGCCGGCCATGACGCCGCAGCCGAGCAGTCCGACCGCCGCCGGGTCGACGTCGTCGTCCACCTTGGTGCACTGGCCGGCGGCCACCAGGGTCTTCTCGGCAAAGGCACCGATGCCCAGGGCGGGGGAGAGCTCGGTGCCGTCCTCGAGGGTCATCTTCTGGGTGGCGTTGTGCGTGTTGAAACAGTACTGGGCCTCACCGCGCCGGCAGGCCCGGCACTCGCCGCACACGGCGCGCCAGTTCAGGATGACGCGGTCGCCGGGCTGAAGATCGGTCACATCGGGGCCGACGGCGCTGACCACGCCGGTGGCTTCGTGGCCGAGCAGGAACGGGAAGTCGTCGTTGATCCCGCCCTGCTTGTAGTGCAGATCGGTATGGCAGACGCCGCAGGTGAGGATGTCCACCAGCGCCTCGCCCGGGCCCGGATCGGGAACCAGGATGGTTTCGATGGAGACCGGAGCATTCTTTTCCAGGGCCACTACTGCCCGAACCTTGTGAACCATGCGGGAGTGATTCCTTCCTAGCGAAGTCTGGCGAGGCCGTCGTCGGCCGTCCTGCCCCATCCTAGGAACAAAACAGGGGCGCCACAATTTCCAAAACGATTGTTATGGAAACTGCGGGCGCCCCGTGGGCCCGCGGTCCGAATTCCGCCGGCGGAGCCTGCCGCTGTCAGACGCCCAGGCGTTCCTTGACCAGCGAGAGCGGCGGGTTCGTGGCGCTGCTGCCATCCGGGAAGAGCAGGGTGGGAACCGTCTGGTTTCCGTCGTTGAGCTTCTCGACGAGCTCCGCGGTGCCGGGGACCTCTTCGATATTGATCTCCGTGTAGGCGATGCCCTGCGCATCGAACTGGGTCTTGAGGCGGCGGCAGTACCCGCACCAAGTGGTGGAGAACATGGTGACGGTTCCGGCAGCAGGTGTGTAATCCAAGATGGCTCCTTCTGGTCTGAAAGCTTGTGTACATGTCAACGTCGCACCGGGCGCGGTCATTCCCGGCGCCGGCGCGGCGGCAGCCGGCCGGGCATCCGCCGCGCGGCTGAGGCTGTTTCGGGCCGCGCGCCGGACATCGGCCGCGCGGCTGGACCATAATGGAGGCATGTGCGGCAGATACGTCATGGCCCGGAGCACCGGAGACCTGGTGGCTTCCTTCGACGTCGATGAGTCCTATGTCGAAGAGATCCAGCCTTCCTACAACGTGGCACCGACCGACGAGGTCCCCTTGATCATCGACCGCAAGCAGGCCGACGGCGAGGGAGTGTCCAGGAAACTCATCGTGGCCCGGTGGGGCCTCGTGCCGCCGTGGGCCAAGGACCCGCGCTCCGGCGCCCGCCTGATCAACGCGCGGATGGAGACCGTGACGGAGAAACCCTCGTTCCGCAAGGCGGCGGCCAGGAAGCGCGGATTGCTTGTTGCCGACGGGTATTTCGAATGGCAGAAGACCGAGGACGGCAAGATCCCGACCTACCTGCACGGCGAAGGCGAAGAGGCGCTGGCTTTCGCGGCCTTGTTCGAAAACTGGCCCGACCCGGCCCTGCCCGAAGACCACCCGGAGAAGTGGCTGCGCACCTGCACCATCATCACCACCCAGGCGGCCGATGCGCTCGGGCATATCCATGACCGGACACCGCTGATCGTTCCGCCCGGCCTCTATGCGGACTGGCTGGATCCGGAAACAACATCCGAGGCCGACGTGCGGCAACTGCTGGAGGCCATGCCCGAACCGCATCTTGTCCCGCGGCGGGTCAGTTCGAAGGTCAACAACGTGCGCAATAACGGGCCCGACCTTATCGACGAGGCAGCATGACTGCCGTCCGGCGGCCCGGAAGCGGGGATCGTTCCCTGAGCGGCGTCCCCGCAGCCATTGTGCGCCGGCCCCGGCTGCCGGAAGCTGGGATGGAGTAGCCGGACCCGCGCCGCCAAGGCGGGAACCAGGGGAGGAAACCATGCCCGGACAGTACGTGGCCAGTTCGACGGCGACGATTGCGGCGCCGCCGGACCGTGTCTGGTCGGTGATCACGGACCCCGAAGCCATCCGGGGATTTATGTTCGGCACCGACGTGCAGACCGATTGGAGCGTCGGCGGGCCCATCCGATGGCGGGGTGAGTGGGAGGGCGAAGCGTACGAGGACAAGGGCCAGGTGCTGGAGTTCGAACCCGGACGCCGGCTGGTCGTCACGCACTTCAGCCCGCTGTCCGGCCGGGAGGACCTGCCCGAGAACTACCACCGTCTCGTCTGGACGCTGGAGGAAGTTCCGGGCGGCACGGAGTTCACGCTGTCGCAGGACAACAACGAGACCGCCGAGGCGGCGGAACACTCCAAGCTGATGTGGGACAAGCTGGTCGGCGACGTGAAGTACCTCGCCGAGCACGAGGTCTAGGCTCCTTGGCCGCCGTACTGCGGCACGCTGGGCAGCCGTCGTGGGGCGGCCCGATTTTGTCAGTGCCCGAACCTACGCTTGATCTTGGATTCGAATACATATTCGAATAGAATAAGAGGGTCAAGTTCTTCGGCGGGCGTGTTGGCAGGGGCGCTCGCCGGGGATTACGACCCGTTGTCCAGATGAAAGGCGACTGGGACATGGGTGTTTTCAGTGAAGCAGTTGACGTTGTGTGTTCCCCTGCCGGACAGCCGCTCCGGCTGCGCTGGCAGGGCAGGAGCTACCGGATCGTCGCGGAACCGGTGCGTTGGTACGAACGCCGCAATTGGTGGGCGGAGGAACTGCGTGCGGAACGGGGCAGGGGCGCAGGGCTGGTGGACCATGAGATCTGGCGGGTGCAGGCGCGGCTGAATGGCCGGTCGCAGATCCGCACCCTGGACCTTTCCCATCAGGTGGATACCGGACGCTGGCGCCTGATCCGCGTCCATGATGCCGTCCGGGAGCTGAGCGCCTGACGGCACCGCGGTTCCCGCCGGCCTTTCTCCCAGCCCCCGGTTCGCCCCGGCAGCCCGCCGGATGCCGATCCTGAGCCCCAACCGTTGTTTGGAATGTCCATGAGCTTCACCCACCTGCACGTATCCACGGCGTACAGTGCCCACTACGGTGTCTCCTGGCCGGAGGAACTGGCCGCAGCGGCCGCTTCCTTCGGAGCCGACGCCTTGGCCTGCACCGACCGGGACGGCCTCTACGGGACGGTCAAGCACCTGAAGGCATGCCTGGCCACGGGGATGGATCCGATAGTCGGCGTGGACCTGGCCGTCCAAGACGGCGGCGGCCGGGACACCGGCCGCGTTGTGGTGCTGGCCCACGGCGGGAACCAGGGCAGGGGCTACCATGCGCTCTGCCGCCTGGTCTCTGAAGCCCATGCCGGCACGGCTGCCCGCGGGCGTGCCGGCAGCCGCCGGACGCCCGGCGTGACGGTGGATCAACTCGCCCGGCATGCCGGTATTCCGGACGGCGAACCTGCCCTGACGGTGCTGCTCGGCCCTTTTTCCGACGTCGGACAGGCGCTGCGCCGCCGCAGCTACGCCGAAGCCCGCCGGCTGGCCGGACGCTGGCGCAGCGGAATGCCGGCCGGGTCGCTGGTTGTGGAAATCGTCTCCCACCTGAGTGCCCCGGGGGAGAACCTCAGTACCGCCCACGCGGTGCGGATGCTTAACCTGGCCGCGGAGCTGAATCTGCCGGCAGTGCTGACCAATGCCGTGCGCTACTGCGAAGAGGACGGAGCCGCCACCGCCGATGTGCTGGACTCGGCGAGGGCACTGACAGCCTTGTCCAAGCTGCCGGACCTGCAGCCGAGCGCCCAGGGCTGGTTGAAATCCCCCGACCGGATGCAAGCCCTGGCGCGGGAAATCGTGCAGGCAGCCGGCGGCGGAAGCAAGGACGTCATCCGCCTGCTGGCCACGACGGAAGCGGTGGCCGACCGCTGCCGCATGGATTCTTACCAAGACATGGGCTTCAAGCGCCCGGTGGTCCCCGAAGCCTCTGTCATCGGGATCGACGGGGATCCCGTGGCCGAGCTGGTGCAGCGCTGCGAAACCGGCATCGCCGAACGGTTCGGCGAAATGTCCGGACGGGCCGAGAAGGAACTGCGGGACCGGCTGGCCCATGAGCTGGGCATCATCTCGCGGCTGGGCTTCGCCTCCTACTTCCTGACGGTGGCCGAAGTGTCGCGCATGATCACCGGAATGGGCGTGCGCGCCGCGGCCCGGGGGTCGGGCGCCTCAAGCCTGGTGAACTATCTGCTCTACATCAGCCACGTGAACCCCCTGGACCACGGGCTGATCTTCGAGCGCTTCCTTTCCCAGGACCGTTCCACCCTGCCGGACATCGACATCGATGTGGAAAGCTCAGAGCGGCACAACGTCTACCAAAAGATCTTCGACCGTTTCGGCAGCCAGCGGGTCACCCTGATGAGCATGCAGAACGGTTACCGTGCCCGCGGGGCGGTCCGCGACGCCGGCTTGGCGCTGGGCCTGCCGGAGGAGGAGATTTCGGGCATCGCCAAACAGCTGTGGCGGTTCTCCGCGCGCCAGTTCCGTGAGGCGATGGCAGAAAAGCCGGAGCTGCGCGCGTTTTCCGCGCAGGTGGAGCAAAACCAGCAGCTGGACCTGCTGGTGGATTTGACCGAACGGCTGGACCGGTTGCCCCGGCACATCTCCATGCACCCCTGCGGGGTGATCCTGGGCGACACCTCGCTGTTGGACCGCACCCCTACCCAGCCAAGCGGGCTGGGGCTGCCGATGAGCCAGTTCGACAAACACGACATGGACCCCATGGGCATGCTCAAGCTGGACGTGCTGGGCGTGCGGATGCAGAGTTCCATCGCCTACGCGCTGAAGGAAATAGCCCGCATCCATCCGGACAAGGACGCCGTGACGGCAGCCGGCCGGCACCCGGTGGGCGGGGAGGGAACCGGACCCGACTACATTGCCGCGGACGGGACCATCAACCTGGAACGGGTCCCGCTGGACGACGAACCGACCTACGAGCTGATCCGCAGCACCCACACCCTGGGATGCTTCCAGATCGAATCACCGGGCCAGCGCGAACTGGTGGGCAAGATGGCCCCGCGGGACTTCAACGACCTGATTATCGACATTTCGCTGTTCCGGCCGGGCCCGATGCAATCGGATATGGTCCGGCCGTTCCTGGAGCACCGCCATGGCTGGGCGCCGGAGCGCTTCCCGCACCCTGATTTGATTCCGGTCCTGAAGGAAACCCACGGCGTCACGATCTTTCACGAACAGGTCCTGCGGACTTTCGACGTATTCACCGGCTGCGGCCTGGCCAAGGCGGACGAATTCCGCCGGCTGCTGGGCAACGAGGAAGCCGAACCCGCGGTGGAGGAATACTTCCGCAACGCCTCGCTGGACCGCGGCTATCCGCCGGAGGTGGTCGACGCAGTGTGGGGCACGCTGAAGTCCTTCGGCAGCTTCGGGTTCTGCAAAGCCCACGGGGCCGCCTTCGCCGTGCCCACCTACCAGACGGCCTGGCTGAAGGCCCACCACCCCGAGGCGTTCCTGGCCGGGTTGTGGCAGCACGATCCGGGAATGTACCCGCTGCGCCTGCTGGTGGCCGAAGCGCGGCGGTTGGGCATCCCGATCCTGCCGCTGGACATCAACCGCAGCACGGACCGCTACCAGGTGGAACGCGTTCCCTCCGGCACCGGGGAAAAGCTGGGGATCCGGCTTAGCCTGACCGGCATCTACGGGCTCTCGGCGACCGAGCTCAAACGCATAGTTGCCGGCCAGCCGTACGAATCGCTGGCCGACCTGCGGGCGCGGGCCAAGGTCGGCAAACCCGCGCTGAAACGCCTGGCCCAGCTGGGGGCCTTCGACGAACTGAACCGCAGGACCGGCCAACGCGGCGGCCGGGCGGCCAGCCGGACGGATCTGGTCTACCATCTGGACCAGCCGGACGCACGCCCGGTTCCCCAGCGCTACCAGCCCACCGAGGGCCAGCTGTCCCTGCCGCTGGGGGACCTGGAGCTGCGCCATCTCGTCCCGGTTTTCCCGGAACCTACCACTGTGGACAAGGTGCGCACCGAACTGGACCTGCTCTCGATCGACGCCAGCTCCCACCTGATGGAGAGCTACGCGCCGCTGCTGGCCCAGCTCGGCGTCACCCAGGCCAAGGACCTGCTGCACCTGCGCAACGGGAGCGAAGTGATGGTGGCCGGTATCCGTGTTGCCACCCAGACCCCGCCCATGCGCGGCGGCCGGCGGGTGGTTTTCATCAGCGTGGACGACGGCACCGGCTGCGTGGACGCCACCTTCTTCCAGGAAGCCCAGGAACGTTCCGGCCCGCTGCTGTTCGGCACCGAGATGCTGCTCATCCGCGGCCTCACCCGGCGGACCGGACCCAGGGGGATCGGGCTGCAGGCGCTGGAGGCGTGGGACCTTTCGGACACCGCCGGCCTGCCGCTGCCGGGCAACCCCGTCCCTTCCGGGCCTGCGGCGGGGCGTACGCCCGCAACCCCGGCACAAGGCAGGGGCGCCGACCGCCAGGAAAAGCCGGGAACTGGCGAACTTGCCCGCCGCATGGCCGCGGAAGGACTGGATCACCGCGTTCCGGCCGAACCCTGGCTGGCCGGAAGCCACGGGAACCGGGCAGGGTGACGCCGCCGGCCGGAAGCTACGGTGATGCACCACCGCCGGCGGGAAGCCACGGGAACCGGGTAGGGTGACGCCGCCGGCCGGAAGCAGCGTGAACCCGCAGGTGATCCCGCCGGCCGGAGCGGCCGGCCGGTCTCCGCGTGCGCCCAGCCCCTGCCGCGCCGGTGTTGGTCGGGCAACTCGACAGCGGATACGATCGTAGAGGCTTGCAGCGCCCAAGTATGTCGCTGCTGTAACGGCTTACATCCACCATAAGGAGACCTCTGTGTCAGCGCCCCAGAACATCACCCTCATCGTCGACGGCGAAGAGAACCAGGTGACCGAGGGCACGACGGGGGCCGACCTTTACGGCGCCCGGCGGGAGGTCGTCGTCGTCCGCGTCGACGGCGAACTGAAGGACCTGGACCAGCCGATCCCCGCCGGCGCGAAGGTCGAAGCCGTGACCATCGACTCCCCGGACGGACTCAACGTGCTGCGCCACTCCACCGCGCACGTGATGGCCCAGGCCGTGCAGCAGCTGCGGAAGGACTCCAAGCTCGGGATCGGCCCGTACATCACCGACGGCTTCTACTTCGACTTCGACGTCGAGGAGCCCTTCACCCCGGAGGACCTGAAGCAGCTGGAGAAGATGATGCTCAAGATCGTCAACTCCAACCAGCGCTTCGTCCGCCGCACCGTCTCCGAGACCGAAGCGCTCGCCGAGATGGCGGGGGAGCCGTACAAGGAAGAGCTGATCGGGCTCAAGGGCCATTCCGACGAGGCCGGCGAGGGAGCCAGCATCGAAGTGGGCGCCGGCGAACTGACGATCTACGACAACGTGGATGCCAAGAGCGGCGAAGTGGTCTGGAAGGACCTCTGCCGCGGGCCGCACCTGCCCAACACCAAGCTGATCTCCAACGCCTATGCGCTGACCCGCTCGGCCGCCGCCTACTGGCGGGGCAACGAAAAGAACAAGCAGCTGCAGCGCATCTACGGCACCGCCTGGCCCACCAAGGAAGACCTGAAGGCCTACCAGGAGCGGCTGGCCGAGGCGGAGCGCCGCGACCACCGCCGGGTGGGCGCCGAGCTGGACCTGTTCTCCTTCCCGGATGAACTGGGCTCCGGCCTGCCCGTCTTCCACCCGAAGGGCGGGATCGTCCGCAAGGCGATGGAGGATTACTCGCGGCAGCGGCACACCGAGGCGGGCTACGAATTCGTCTACACCCCGCACATCACCAAGAGCAACCTGTACGAGGTCTCCGGCCACCTGGACTGGTACCGGGACGGGATGTTCCCTCCCATGCATGTGGACGAGACCCGCGATCCCGAAACCAACGAGGTCGTCAAGCCCGGCCAGGACTACTACCTGAAGCCGATGAACTGCCCGATGCACAACCTGATTTTCCGCTCGCGCGGCAGGTCCTACCGCGAGCTGCCGCTGCGGTTGTTCGAGTTCGGCTCCGTCTACCGTTACGAAAAGTCCGGCGTTGTCCACGGCCTGACCCGCGTGCGGGGCATGACCCAGGACGACGCGCATATCTACTGCACCCGCGAGCAGATGAAGGACGAGCTGACCACCACGCTCAACTTCGTGCTGGACCTGCTCAAGGACTATGGGCTCGACGACTTCTTCCTGGAGCTCTCCACCAAGGACCCGGAGAAGTACGTGGGCTCCGACGACGTGTGGGACGAGGCCACCCGCACCCTGGCCGAGGTCGCCGAGGCGTCCGGCCTGGAACTGGTGCCGGACCCGGGCGGAGCGGCCTTCTACGGCCCCAAGATATCGGTACAGGCCCGCGACGCGATCGGCCGGAGCTGGCAGATGTCCACCATCCAGCTGGACTTCAACCTGCCCGAGCGGTTCGAACTCGAATACCAGGCAGCCGACGGCAGCCGCCAGCGCCCCGTGATGATCCACCGCGCCCTGTTCGGCTCGGTGGAGCGCTTCATGGGCCTGCTGATCGAGCACTACGCCGGCGCCTTCCCGGCCTGGCTGGCCCCGGTCCAGGTGGTCGGCATCCCGGTGGCGGAGGCGTTCAACGACTACATGCTGGAGATCGTGGCCAAGCTGCGGGCCCAGGGCATCCGCGCCGAAGCCGACCTGGGCTCGGACCGCTTCCCGAAGAAGATCCGAACCGCCAGCAAGGACAAGGTTCCGTTCGTGCTGATCGCCGGCGGGGAGGACGCCGAAGCCGGAGCCGTCTCCTTCCGCTTCCGCGACGGCAGCCAGGACAACGGCATCCCGGTGGACGAGGCAGTGTCCCGCATCGTGCAGGCCGCAGCCAGGCGCGGCAACTGACGATGGCCGAGACGACCGAAGCCATGACCGACCGGACCGGCGATGAGGTGACGGACGGCTTTGAGCTGCCCGGCGTGCCGGATGCCTTCCAGCGGCTCTGGACGCCGCACCGCATGGCCTACGTCAAGGGCGGCCAGGGCCAGTTCAAGAACAAGGACGAGTGCCCGTTCTGCATGGCTCCGGCCCGCCCGGACGAGGAATCGCTGATCGTCCACCGCGGCGAGTTCGCCTACGTGGTGCTCAACCTGTTTCCGTACAACCCCGGGCACCTGCTGGTCTGCCCGTACCGCCACGTGCCCGACTACACGGACATCACCGCGGAGGAGACAGCCGAGTTCGCCGAGCTGACCCAGACGGCGATGCGGGTCCTGCGGAAGGTGGCGAACCCCAGCGGCTTCAACCTGGGAATGAACCAGGGTGCGGCCGGGGGCGCAGGGGTCGCGGCGCACCTGCACCAGCACGTGGTGCCCAGGTGGGGCGGCGACGGGAATTTCTTCCCGATCATCGCGCAGACCAAGGCGATCACCGAGACCCTGGATGAGGTCCGCAAGCAGGTAGCCCAAGCCTGGCCGGCACGGTAGCGCGGCGATGCTCAACAAGTACGCGCGCGGATTCTTCGGAAAACTGTTCACGCCGCTGGCCCGTGCCCTGATCCGGATGGGTGTCTCGCCCGACGCCGTCACCATCGTGGGCACCCTCGGGGTCTCCGTGGGGGCGCTCGTGTTCTACCCGCTCGGGGAGCTGTTCTGGGGAACGGTCTTCATCACGGCGTTCGTCTTCTCCGACATGGTGGACGGCCTGATGGCCCGCATGCTGGAGCGCAACAGCCGCTGGGGCAACTTCCTGGACTCCACCCTCGACCGGCTGGCCGACGGCGCGGTGTTCGCCGGCGTGGCCATCTGGTTCTTCACCGGCGGGGATAACCTGGCCATCGCCGTCTCCGCACTCGTCTGCCTGCTGCTGGGCTCGCTGGTCTCCTACGCCCGGGCCAAGGCGGAATCGCTTGGCTGTACCGCCGCCGTGGGCCTGGCCGAACGCTCCGAACGCCTGGTATCCGTCCTGGTCTTCACCGGACTGACCGGACTGGGCCTGCCGGAAGTGGTCCTGCTGGTGGTCCTGGTGCTGCTGGCCGCCGCCAGCCTGCTGACCGTGGCCCAGCGGATCCTGGCCGTCTACCGGCAGACACAGCAAACCGCCTGATCCGCCCGGGGCCGCCGGCCGCCCGGACCGCCACCGGTCCCGGCGGACGGCGGCCCGCACCGGACGGCCAGGAAGGTTACGTCATCGGTGACCCTGCGCGCCGGGCCGGACGTATGATGAGATGTACGTTTCCTACCGACTCCTAGGGGCTTTTAGTGTCCAGCAGTGAAGAAACTTCGACTCACGCCCCCGTAACCGGCAGCAGCCGGGTCAAGCGGGGCATGGCCGAGATGTTGAAGGGCGGCGTCATCATGGACGTCGTGACCCCCGAACAGGCGCGCATCGCCGAAGACGCCGGTGCCGTGGCCGTGATGGCCCTCGAGCGCGTTCCGGCGGATATCCGCGCCCAGGGCGGCGTGTCCCGGATGAGCGATCCGGACATGGTGGACGGCATCATCGAAGCCGTTTCCATCCCGGTGATGGCCAAGGCCCGCATCGGCCACTTCGTCGAGGCGCAGGTGCTGCAGTCCCTCGGCGTGGATTACATCGACGAGTCCGAGGTGCTGACCCCGGCCGACTACACCAACCACATCGACAAGTGGAACTTCACCGTTCCCTTCGTCTGCGGCGCCACCAACCTGGGCGAGGCCCTGCGCCGCATCAACGAAGGGGCGGCCATGATCCGCTCCAAGGGCGAAGCCGGCACCGGCGACGTCTCCAACGCCACCGGCCACATGCGCCAGATCCGCGCCGAGATCAAGCGCCTGTCGGCGATGCCCGAAGACGAGCTGTACGTGGCGGCGAAGGAACTGCAGGCCCCGTACGAACTGGTCAAGGAAATCGCCGCGACCGGGAAGCTGCCGGTGGTGCTGTTCACCGCCGGCGGCATCGCCACCCCGGCCGACGCCGCGATGATGATGCAGCTGGGCGCCGACGGCGTGTTCGTCGGTTCCGGCATCTTCAAGTCCGGCAACCCGGCCGAGCGCGCCGCCGCGATCGTCAAGGCCACCACCTTCCATGACGACCCGGACGTCATCGCCAAGGTCTCGCGCGGCCTGGGCGAGGCCATGGTCGGCATCAACGTGGACGAGATCCCGCAGCCGCACCGCCTCGCCGAGCGCGGCTGGTAAACACCGACGACGGCGAACGCCCGGTCCCGCACGAAGGTGCGGCGCCGGGCGTTCGCCGATAACCGACGTCCCCGCCGTTACCGGAGGTCCCCGCGGCCTGCCGGGGCACTGCTCTCCCGGTCGAGCCCGCGCCGGGCCAGCAGCGGCGCCAGGTCCGCGTCCTGGCCGCGGAAGCTCCGGAAGGCCTGCAGCGGATCCATGCTGTTGCCCCGCGAGAGCAGTTCGCGGCGGAAGCGGTCCCCGTTGCTGCGCTGCAGCCCGCCGTTTTCCGCGAACCAGGCCACGGTATCGGCGTCCAGGATTTCGCTCCAGATGTAGGAGTAGTAGCCCGCCGCGTAGCCGCCGGCGAAAATGTGCTTGAAGTAGCCGGTGCGGTAGCGCGGCGGGACCAGGGGCAGGTCGATTCCGGCATCGGCCAGTGCCTGGCGTTCGAAGGCCAGCGGATCCTCGACCCGCTGCCCGGCGGCCAGGCTGTGCCAGGCCAGGTCGAGCACGCACGCGGCCAGGTACTCGGTGGTGGCGAAGCCTTCGCCCCACAGCTGCGCTGCTTTGATGCGGTCCACTACCTCCCGCGGCAGCGGCTCGCCGGTCAGGTGGTGCCAGGCGTAGTTGCCGACAACCTCCGGTTCCAGCATCCACATCTCGTTGACCTGCGACGGGTATTCCACGAAGTCCCTGGGCACGTTGGTGCCCGAGAGGCTGGGGTATTTCACGCGGGAGAGCAGGCCGTGCAGCGCATGGCCGAATTCGTGGAAAAGCGTCACCACGTTGTCGTAGCTGAGCAGGGCCGGCTCGCCGGGAGCGGGCTGCGGGATGTTCAGGTTGTTCATGACCACGGCCCGCTGTCCCAGCAAGCGGGACTGCTCGACCAGCGAATCCATCCAGGCGCCGCCGTTCTTAGTGTCCCGGGTATGGAAGTCGCCGATGAACAGGCCGAGCCGGGCGCCGTCGTCGTCCATCACTTCCCAGATCCGCGCCTGCGGATGGTAGGCGGTGAGGTCCGGCCGGCCCTCGAACCGCAGTCCGTACAACCGGTTCGCGGCGAAGAAGACGCCGTCGGCGAGCACGCGTTCGAGCTCGAAGTACTGCCGCAGCCCGGCCAGGTCCACGCTGTAGTCGCGGCGGCGCACCGCCTCCGAATAGAAGGCCCAGTCCCACGGCTCGAGGGGGTGGCCGGCCGCCTCGGCCAGGATCTCCGCCTCGGTGCGGGCGTTGGCGACGGCGGGCGGGACCAGGCGCGCCAGCATGTCCTGCACGGCCGCGAGCGAGGGCGCCGTCTGCCCGTCCAGCACATACTCGGCGTGGTTGGCATAGCCGAGCAACGCGGCCCGCTCGGCCCGCAGCTCCGCCGTGCGGGCCGCCAGCTCCAGCGTCCTGTTGCCCGCTTCGCTGCGGCCCACCGATGCCTCGTGCAGGCGACGGCGGGTGCCGCGGTCGGTGAGCGTTTCCAGCGACGGCTGGGCGGTCGGCAGGGTCAGCGCCAGCAGCCATCCGTCCTCGTAACCGGCGTCCCGCGCCGCCAGCTCCGCGGCGGCCAGGTCGTCGTCGGCGAGCCCGGCCAGTTGCCCGCGGTCGGTGACATGCACCGCGGCGGCATTGCCGGCGGCGAGCAGCTCCCGCGAATACTCCGCGTCCAGCTCCGACAGTTCCACGTTCATCGCCCGCAGCCGCTCCTGGTCCGCCGGCGGAAGCTGGGCGCCGGCCCGGCGGAACTTCTTGCGCAGCTCGGTGAGCAGGCGCAGGTCTTCGCCCTCGAGGCCTTCTGCGGTTTCGTCGACCGCCGAGACCCGCCGGTAGAGAGACGCATGCAGGTAGATGTTGTCCCGGTGGGCGGCCCGCTGCGGGGCCATCTGCCGCTGCAGTTCCATCACGTCGTCGGTGGCGTCCGCGGCGGCGAAGTTGTCCAGCACGGCGCTCACCCGGTACAGCGTGCGGCCGGACCGCTCGAAGGCGACGGCGGTGTTCTCGAAGGTTGCCGGCGCCGGGTTGGCCGGGATCGCCTCGATGTCCGCCAGCTGCTCGCGGAAGCCGGCCTCGAACGCCGCCGGATAGTGTTCCGGGCGGATCGCGGCGAAATCGGGCAGCTCATAGGGGAGGAGACTGGGTTCCAGGAAGGGGTTGGCCATGCCACCACTGTGCCACGGGTGCCCGGCGTCTTTGCCGTATTGGCCGCGGGCACGCCGACGCGCCGCCGTGAGCCACGCCACGTCCGGACTTACACTTGCGGCATGAACAGGCAGCCGCCCGAGGGGACGGGGCTCCCGGTGTGGACCAGGCGGGCCGCGGTTGCGCTGGGGGCGGCAACCGCGGTCCTCGCGCTGGCCACCGGCTGCGGGGTAGTGGCCGACGGCGCGGGCCGGTCCGGGGTGCCCCCCGGCCAGTCCACGCCCTCCGGCCGGGGCGCGCCGGGTCCGTCGCGGGACGCTGCCGGCCGGCCCGCCACGGCCACCGCGGCACCCGCGGAGGAACCGACCCACGGCGCCGCGGCCGGCTGCCCCACGCTGCGCTGCGCGTCGGTGCTGGTGACCGGGGACATGCTGGTGCACGCCGGACTGTGGGAACAGGCCGCGGCCGACGCGGCGGAGACCGGCAACGGGCCGATGGACTTCGAACCCCTGCTCAAGGGACAGCGCGCGTACCTCGAACGCAGCGATCTGGCGATCTGCCACCTGGAGACGCCGGTCGCCCACGAGAACGGGCCGTACTCCGGCTATCCGTCCTTTAACGTGCCGCCGCACATCCTGGATGCCGCCAAGGCGATGGGATACGACGCCTGCACCACGGCCAGCAACCACACCCTCGACCAGGGGACGGTCGGGCTGGAGCGCACGCTGGAGGCCCTGGACGACCGTGGGCTGGAGCACACCGGGTCCTACCGGAACCGGTCGGATGCGGGCGAGCCGCTGATCCTGGCGGCCGGCGGCGCGGACATCGCCGTGATCACCGGCACGTACGGGCACAACGGGCTGCCGCCCGAACACCCCTGGCAGGTGGACATGCTGGACGCCGACGCGATGATCGGCAAGGCCAGGGAAGCCCGCGGGCGCGGCGCAGACATCGTGCTGGGTGCCATGCATGCCGGCGACGAGTATGCGTCCGTCCCCAGCGCGCAGCAGGAAGAGGTGGCCCACGCTCTGGCGGACAGCGGCGAGTTCACCCTCATCTACGGCCACCACACCCACTCGGTGCTGCCGATCGAAAAGTACCGCGGCACGTGGATCGCCTATGGTCTGGGCAACGGCGTCACCGAACTGTCGCCGTGGTACGAGGTGAACAACGAAGGCCTGCTGCTGCGCGCCCAGTTCAGTGAAGGCATCGACGGCGGGTGGCTGGTCAGCGACCTGGCGTGGGCGCCCAGCCTGATCACCGCCAGCCCGTTCCGCTGGTGCTCGGTGGCCGCGGACAGGCCGCAGGGCGTCTGTGCATCGAAGCGTGCGGATGCAGCGTCGCGTGAACGGACCAAGACCACGGTGGAATCGATGGGCGCTGCCGGGCACGGCGCCCACGAACTGCTGATCACCCGGGAACGGGACCACTAGCGTGGCCGGCATCCCGTCGGCGGAGGCCGGGCCGCGGGAAGGGCGCCCGGCACCGTGCCCGGGCAACCATCGCCCAGCCGGGACGAGGACGCCCCTCACGGCGGCGGCGGGCGTGGCCATCGCGGCCCTGCTCCTGGCCGGCTGCAGCCCGGGAGGGCAGACGGGCGCCCCGCCCGGAACGGGGCCGGCGGTGCCCTCCGTCTCGGGCCTGCCGGGCAGCGGTGGCACGGGGGAGGCTCCTCCGTCGTCCTCCACACCGGCGCCCGCCCCGAAGCCGGCGGTGACAGCCGGAGCGGGCCCGGATTGTCCGGGAATCCGCTGCGCAACCGTGGCCCTCACCGGCGACCTGCTGCTGCATGAGCCGCTCTGGGAGCAGGCGGGCGCGGACGCCCGGCAGACCGGGAAGGGGGCCTTGGACTTCGAGCCGATGCTGGCCGCCCAGGAGCAATACCTGGACACCGCGGACCTGGCCGTCTGCCAGCTGGAAACTCCCGTGGCCGCGGACGACGGACCGTACTCCGGCTACCCGGCGTTCAACGCGCCGCCGCAGATCCTCGACGCCGCCACCGCCGTGGGCTACGACGCCTGCACCACGGCCAGCAATCACGCGTTCGACCACGGCACCGCCGGCCTGGACCGGACCCTGGACGCGCTGGACGCGCGCGGCCTGGAACACACCGGCTCGTACCGCAGCGCGGCCGAGGCCGAGGACGTGCTGGTCCTGGACACCCCGGCCGCACGGATCGCGGTCATCACCGGCACGTTCTCCCTGAACGGGCTCGTGCCGGACCGGCCGTGGCAGGTGGACATGCTGGATCCGGCTGCCATGATCGCCAAGGCCAGGAAGGCCCGCGCGCTGGGCGCGGACATCGTCCTGGGAGCGGTCCATGCCGGGGACGAATACACCGACTACGCCAGCCCGGCACAGCAGGAGGCCGCCCACGCGCTGGCCGACAGCGGCGAGTTCTCCCTGGTGTACGGGCACCACAGCCACTCCGTCCAGCCGATGGAGCGCCACAACGGCACCTGGATCGCCTACGGGCTGGGCAACACCATTGCCGCCCATGCAACGCCGGACATCCTCAACACCGAGGGCTTGATGGTCCGGGCCCAGTTCAGCCAGGCCGACGAGGGAGGTGCCTGGGACGTGGCGCGGCTGGACTGGCTGCCGGCCACGTTCGACGGACCCGGGCACCGCTGGTGCCCGGTGGCCGCCGATGCGCTGGAAGCAGCCGCGAAGTCCGGCGAATGGTGCGTGTCCGAACAGGCGGACGCGGCCAGCCGGCAACGGATCAAGGCGACCGTCGAGTCGATGGGTGCCCCGACGGACATCGCCCGCGAGTGGCTGCTCAGCGGAGAATGACGCCGCCTTCCGGCGGCTGAACCGCCGTGGCGCCGGCCGGCTGCGTCAGCGCGGGCGGGCGGCTGCGTCGGCGCGGGCTTCGGCCTCATGCGGGATGTCCAGCGCCACGTCGTTGAAGCTGCCGTAGCGCCGCTCGGCGGCGTGCCGGATCAGGTAGTCGGCGACGGCCGGGTTCTTGGGCAGCAGCGAACCATGCAGGTAGGTGGCAACGACGTTGTGGTAGCGGGCCCCCTCGGTGCCGTCGGTGCCGTTGTTGCCCTGGCCCTTGGCCACCCGTCCGAACGGCCGGACGTCGCTGCCGAGGGTGGTCAGTCCGCTGTGGTTCTCGTACCCGATGATGGTGCCGAACTCGCTGCTTTCGAGCACGGTGTTGCCGATCAGCCGGACGGGCCCGCCCACGGTTTCGGCATCCAGCAGCCCGATGCCGGTGATGACCTCGCCGGTGTGGGTGGTGAACCGGTGGCCGAACAGCTGGTACAGGCCGCAGACGGCCAGCATCGGCAGGCCGTCCTCGGCCAGCTCCCGCAGCCGGCCGCCCTGGGCCAGCAGGTCGGCCTGGATCTTGTTCTGGCCGGAGTCCTGGCCGCCGCCGCCCACGATCAGGTCAACCTGCTCCGGGAACGCGTCGCCGGGGTTGTACTCGTGCAGCCGGACGTCGTAGCCGCGCAGCTGAAGGCGCCTGCGCAGCACCAGGACGTTGCCCCAGTCGCCGTAGATGTTCATGTCCCGCGGGTACAACTGGAGCAGGTCGATAACAGGGGCGTCCATCAGGAGACCACTTCCACTTCGGTCAGTTTGCCGAGCTCGCGGCGCAGCGCCAGCATGGCGGTGTAGGTGCAGTAGATGCGCTTCGGCGTATCCGGATCGCCCGCAATGAACCGTTGCAGCGAGGCGTTCAGGTCCGTGTCCACCCGGCCCACCGGAACGTCCTCATAGAAGAGGCGCAGGCCCATGTCGCGCGCCCGGACCCCGGAGACCTCGGCCACGCCGGTGTCCCGCAGCGAATCGAAGTCGACGTCCCACAGCCAGGACATGTCCCGCCCGTCGGCGTAGTTGTCGTTGATGGCGATCATGGTCCGGTAGCCGGCGGCGGGGAAGGACTTCAGGGCCAGCCGGAAGCCGGCCGGGTTCTTCACCAGCACCAGGTCCAGCGGCTGGCCGTTGACGGTCAGCGATTCACCGCGGCCGAAGGCCGGGGTGACGTTCTCCAGCGAGGCCAGCAGCGCCGGCTCGTCCACGGCGGGACCCAACACGGTCCGCGCCAGCACCATCGCCGCGGCGGCATTGAACACGTTGTAGACGCCGGTCAGCTTCAGCTCGACCTCGATCGCGCGTCCGTCCAGCTGGAAGGTTGCGGCGGCCCCTTCACAGGCCGACAGCACGACGTCGGCGCTCGGCCGGTCGCCTTCGGCGGCGGTGGCGGCGGAGGGGCCGGCAGACGCGGTCCGCATCTCGTCGTCGTGCGGGAACATGTGGCGCAGCTGGGGTGCCAGGCCGAAGTATTCGATCCGCGGCGCCGCCACGGCGCCGGCCAGTGCCGCAATGCGCGGGTCCTCACGGTTGAGTACCACCGCCTCAGTCGTCGCGGCGGCAATCTGCCGGAGGAATCCCGCAGTCGTTTCGATTTCGCCGAAGCGGTCCAACTGGTCGCGCATGACGTTGAGCAGCAGGCTGTAGCGCGGGGCCACCAGTTTGACGAAGTGAACCGCGTGGGCCTCGTCCAGCTCCAACACGGCGATATCCGCGTCCAGCCGGCCCCGGGCGTCCGAGTCGCCCAGCACGGACGCAACCACGCCGCGGGTGAAGTTGCTGCCCGTGCGGTTCGTGAACACCTTCAGGCCCTGGCCCTGGAGCAGCTCCACCACCATCTTGGTGGTAGTGGTCTTGCCGTTCGTTCCGCTGATCACCACGACGCCGCGCGGCAGCGTGCCGAGCGTGCGCGGCAGGAACTGCGGATCGATTTTTTCGGCCACCAGGCCGGGCAGTGCGGAACCGCCGCCGCGGAGCCTGGCTACCGCCTTTACGGCCTTTCCGGCAACGGTCGCAAGGAGGTGTCGCATGAGTAGAGACTATACAAGCCGCCGGGGTCGGGGCACCGCCGGCTCCCGGTTAATGGTGTCGGGTCCCACAGCGCCGGCGCGCACCGTTTAACGCTGCCGGACCGGTTGGCACTACTGTTTTTTCGTACGGCCGCCACGTCGGGCGGCCCGCTGCCGAACTTTCGAGGAACCGTCACCGTGGTCATGATTGGTGTGCTTGCCCTGCAGGGCGATGTCCGCGAACATCTATCCGTCCTGGAACACAGCGGTGCCCAGGCGGTGCCGGTGCGCCGGCCGCGGGAATTGGACGCCGTGGACGGCCTGGTCATCCCGGGCGGTGAATCCACCACGATTGACAAGCTCACCCGCATTTTCGAGCTGGCCGACCCGCTCAAGAGGCGGATCGAGGCGGGAATGCCGGTCTACGGTTCCTGCGCGGGCATGATCATGCTCGCCCGGGAGATTGCCGATCCGGCCACGGACCTGAAGGGCGAGCCCCAGCAGACGCTGGGCGGCCTGGACATTACGGTGCGGCGAAATGCCTTCGGCCGGCAGCGTGAATCGTTCGAGTCCAACCTGGACTTCCACGGCCTGGAGTTCAGTGCGGCGTCTCCCGGCCAGGACGCGGCGCCGGTACACGCCGTGTTCATCCGGGCGCCGTGGGTGGAACGCGTGGGCAAGGACGTGGAGGTCCTGGCCACCGTCGAGCCGGAGGAGGCCTCCCACACCGATACTTTGCACGGGACAGCTAGAATAGTGGCAGTGCGTTCGCGGCATTTGCTGGCGACATCCTTCCACCCGGAGATTACGGGGGAGCGCCGCATCCACGAACTTTTCATCCGCATCGTCAGAGGAGAGGCGTAAGCATGGCCGGACACTCCAAGTGGGCAACCACCAAGCACAAGAAGGCCGTGATCGACGCCAGGCGTGCCAAGTCGTTCGCGAAGCTGATCAAGAACATCGAAGTGGCGGCCCGCAACGGGGGAGCGGACATGTCCGGCAACCCCGCGCTGGAACTGGCCGTCCAAAAAGCCAAGAAGACCTCGGTCCCCAACGACAACATCGACCGCGCGGTCAAGCGCGGCGCCGGCCTGACCGGCGAAACGGTGGACTACAGCGAAATCATCTACGAGGCCCGCGGGCCGCAGGGCTCAGCCGTGCTGATCGAGTGCCTCACCGACAACAAGAACCGGGCCGCCTCCGAGGTTCGCCTGGCCATCACCCGCAACGGCGGCACCGTTGCCGACCCCGGGTCGGTGTCCTACATGTTCTCCCGCAAGGGCGTGGTGTCCCTGCCCGCGAACGGGCTCACGGAAGACGACCTCCTGATGGCGGTGCTGGAAGCCGGCGCGGAGGAAGTCAAAGTGCAGGGCGACAACTTCGAGGTCCACACCGATCCCACGGACCTTCGCGGCGTCGTGGCCGCACTGGAAGAGGCCGGCATCGAGTACGAAACCGATGAAATCGAGTTCGTCTCCTCGATGGCCGTCGATCTCGACGCGGACGCGGCCCGGAAGTTCATGAAATTGGTGGATGCGCTCGAGGACCTGGACGACGTCCAGAACGTCTACTCCAACGCCGACATCAGCGCGGATGTCCTCGCCGAAATCGAGAACGACTGACACCGGTCCGGCCGGCGGCACCAGCCATGCGCGTGCTGGGAGTGGACCCGGGCCTAACCCGCTGCGGCCTGGGTGTGGTCGACATTGAACCGAACCGCCGCTCCTCGCTGGTCGACGTCGGGGTGGTCGGGACCACCCCGGACATGCCGCTGGAGCTGCGCCTGCTTAAGATCGCCGACGCCATCGACGAATGGCTCGACGCGCACACGCCGGACGTGCTCGCCGTCGAACGCGTTTTCAGCCAGACCAATGTCAGCACGGTGATGGGCACCGCCCAGGCGTCCGGCGTGGTCATAGCGGCGGCAGCACGGCGGGGGATCGCCGTCGCGCTGCACACCCCTACCGAAGTGAAAGCGGCGGTCACCGGCAACGGGCAGGCGGACAAAGCCGCCGTGACCAAGATGGTGACACGGATCCTTCGGCTGGACACCCCGCCGCGACCGGCCGACGCCGCTGACGCCTTGGCGTTGGCAATCACCCATGCCTGGCGCGGCGGGGCAGCGAAACCGGCTGCCGGCGGCGGGATGACGGCGGCCCAGAGGCTCTGGGCGGAGGCCGAAGCAAAGGCCAAGCGGAACCGCCGCTGACCTGTCGCCTGCGGCTGAAGGCAAACGTTGCCGCGGTGTGGCGGTCGCCGGTAATGTCTGCGCTGCCCCGTAAGCTATTCGTAGATATGTTCGGACAATCCGCCCGCCGTGCTGCTGGCGGGCGGACTCCGGGCCGCAGGCCGGAATTGGGAGTTGAGTTCATGATTAGCTCGTTGCGCGGCGTTGTCGCCCACGTGGGATTGCAATCGGCCGTGATCGACGTCAACGGATTCGGCATGCTCGTCCAGGCGACGCCGCAGACCCTGGGCACGCTGTTCGTGGGGCGGGAGGCCGAACTGGCCACCACCATGATTGTCCGCGAAGACGCCATGACGCTGTTCGGCTTCGAGGACGCGGCGCAACGGGAAGTTTTCGAAACCCTCATCTCGGTCAGCGGGGTCGGTCCGAGGCTGGGCCTGGCGGCGCTGTCGGTGCACTCGCCCGAAGCCCTGAGGGTTGCCGCCGCGGAGGGGGACAGCAAGGCGTTCACCAAGGTTCCGGGCATCGGGCCAAAGCTCGCCGGCCGGATCGTGCTGGAGCTGGCCGGGAAGCTGATCCCCACCGGCGAGCAGGCCCCCCGACAGACGGGCGGCTGGAAGGGACAGGTGCAGGAGGCACTGGCGGGCCTGGGCTGGTCGGAGAAGGACGCCGCCGCGGCGGTGGACATCACCGCGGAGGAAAATCCGGAGGCGGCGGCAGCGGGCAATGTGGGCGATTTGCTGCGCCTGACCCTGCGCAGGCTGGGCCAGGACGGTGCCCGGACGGGCTCGGCGCGGCGGACCGCGGGAGTGAACTAGCGTGGCAGAGGATTCCGAGAACAACCGGCTGGTCTCCAACACGTCGGAAACCGAAGAACGCGCGATCGAGTCGGCGCTGCGGCCCAAGAATTTGGACGATTTCGTGGGCCAGGCCAGGGTCCGCCAGCAGCTGTCGCTGGTGCTGGAAGCTTCCCGGATCCGCGAACGCACGGCCGACCACGTCCTGCTGTCCGGCCCGCCCGGGCTGGGCAAGACCACGCTGGCCATGATCATTGCCGCGGAAATGAACGCGCCGCTGCGAATCAGCTCGGGACCGGCGATTCAGCACGCGGGCGACTTGGCGGCGATCCTGTCGTCGCTGACCGAAGGGGAGATCTTCTTCCTGGATGAGATCCACCGGATGTCGCGGCCGGCGGAGGAAATGCTCTACATGGCGATGGAGGACTTCCGGGTGGACATCGTGGTGGGCAAGGGCGCCGGCGCCACCGCCATCCCGCTCGACCTGCCGCCGTTCACCCTCGTCGGGGCCACGACCCGGGCCGGGCTGCTGCCGGGTCCGCTGCGCGACCGTTTCGGCTTCACCGGGCACTTGGAGTTCTACGCCGTCGCGGAGCTTGAACTGGTGCTTCGCCGCTCGGCCATGCTGCTGGATCTCAAGGTGAGTTCGGCGGGCTTCGCCGAGATCGCCGGACGCTCCCGCGGCACTCCGCGCATCGCCAACCGGTTGCTGCGCCGCGTGCGGGACTGGGCCCTCGTGCACAAGATCGAGGAGATCGATGCGCGTGCGGCAGCGGCTGCGCTGGATATGTACGAAGTCGACGAACGGGGACTGGACCGGCTGGACCGGGCGGTGCTGACCGCGCTGATTACCAAGTTCGGCGGAGGACCCGTGGGTTTGTCCACCCTGGCCATAGCCGTCGGCGAGGAAACCGAGACGGTGGAGACGGTGGCCGAGCCCTACCTGGTCCGCGAAGGGCTGCTGGGCCGGACGCCGCGCGGACGGGTCGCCACCGCCGCCGCCTGGCAACACCTGGGGCTGGCGGTGCCGGATCATCTGGCCGCGGGACAGACCGAAGACCTGCTCTCGGAACTGCTGGAGCCGGACACGGATTTCGCCGAAAACTGAAGCTTGACCGTGTAAGGGCCGTCACCGCGTAGAATGGTAGGAACGTGCGGAGTGCGCCGTTCCTCGCGGGACGCGGCAGGCTGCGTACACGGCCCGGATTTTCCTACCGGTCCGCTCCAGACTTTTAGGACGGAACTTTCCTGTGTTCGTAAACCTCTTCACCGGCACCACTCCTCAGCAGCAGTCGGGCGGCATCGACGTGATGACGATCGCCCTGTTCGCCGTTTTCGCGCTGCTGATCTTCTTCATGTTCCGCAAGCAGAAGAAGGTCCAGGCCCAGATGCGCGAAAAGGCGGAGCGCCTCAAGGAGCAGATGGTGCCGGGCACCGAGGTGATGACGCAGTTCGGCCTCTTCGGCACCGTCGTTTCCCTCGACCCCGACAACAACAAGGTGGTCCTTGAACTGTCGCCGGGCAACACCGCCACCGTGCACACCCAGGCGGTGAACGAAGTGGTGACGCCGGAGACCCCCGAGGTCCCCGACGACGCCTCGTCCCTCACCGCGGAAACCGCCACCCGCCCGGAGGAATCCGCCGAGGACACCCTCAAGCGACTGAACGAAGAACAGAACAAAGACACCAAGTAGGCCAGCAACGGCTTAGCCGTATAGGCGTGCAGTGGCGGGGCATGCCCCGCCACTTCGCCATGTACCGGCCGGTTCCGCCGGCCGACTGAGCCGATGAGAGAAAGATCTTCCATGGCACGATCCGGTTCCACCAGCATTGCGCGGCGGACACTTATCTGGCTCGGTGTGCTCCTTGCCGCCGGCACCGTCATCCTGGGCAGCGGTGTGTTCACCGGCCAGGCGAGCTGGGCGCCCAAGCTGGCGCTCGACCTCGAGGGCGGCACCCAGATGATCCTGGCCCCGCAGGTCCAGGGCGGCGGGGGCGAGATCACCGCCGAGCAACTCAACCAGGCCGTGGAGATCATCCGCCAGCGCGTCGATGGTTCCGGCGTGGCGGAAGCTGAGATCACCACGCAGTCGGGCCGCAACGTGGTGGTCAGCCTGCCCGGTGTTCCGGACCAGCGAACCCGCGAACTGATCCAGGCTTCGGCCGCCATGGAATTCCGCCCGGTACTCACCGTTGCGCCCGGTTCCGCCGTCCCGGAAGAAGAGCGGACGCCCGAAGCGGACCTTCCGGAACCGGCTGCCGCCCCGGAGAACGCCAGCGACATGAACTGGATCACCCCGGAGCTCTACCAGGAGTTCGAGGCGCTCGAATGCCTGGATCCGGCTGCAGCGGACGAGGAGACCGAGCCTGCCGACCCGGCCAAGCCGATGGTCGCCTGCGAACCGGACACCGGCATGAAGTACATCCTGGGCCCGGTGGAGGTGCCCGGCACGGACATCGCCGACTCCAGCTTTGGCCAGGTGCGCGGCACTCAGGGACAGACGCTGAACCAGTGGGCAGTGAACATCGAGTTCAACGGCGAGGGGACCGAAACTTTCAAGGCCGTGACCGAACGGCTGTTCGGGCTCTCCGGCGCCCAGAACCAGTTCGCCATCGTGTTGGACGGCGAGGTGATTTCCGCCCCGACAACCAACGCCGTCATCCCGGACGGCAAGCCGCAGATCACCGGCAACTTCACGGAAGAATCTGCCCGTGTCCTCTCCGAACAGCTGAAGTACGGCGCGCTGCCGATCAGCTTCGAGATCCAGAGCGAACAGCAGATTTCCGCCACCTTGGGCGCCGACCAGTTGCGGATGGGCCTGTTCGCCGGGCTCATCGGGCTGGCGCTGGTCGCCGCCTACTCGATCTTCCAGTACCGCATGCTCGGCCTCGTGACCATCGCGTCGCTGGTGGTGGCCGGAATTATGACCTATCTGGCGATTGCCATCCTGGGTTGGACCGAAAACTACCGGCTGTCCTTGGCCGGCGTCGCGGGCCTGATTGTGGCGATCGGCCAGACCGCCGACTCGTTCATCGTCTACTTCGAACGTATCCGCGACGAACTGCGCGAGGGCCGGGGCCTGGTCTCGGCCGTGGATAACGGCTGGAAGCGTGCACGGCAAACCGTGCTGGCCTCCAAGGCAGTCAACTTGCTGGCCGCCGTCGTGCTCTACTTCGTGGCGGTGGGCAACGTGCGCGGTTTCGCCTTCACGCTGGGCCTAACCGCGGTGGCCGACCTCCTGGTGGTCTTCATGTTCACGCACCCGACCATGCAGCTGCTGGCACGCACCAAGTTCTTCGGCGAGGGCCACCGGTTCTCCGGCCTGGATCCGCGCTTGCTGGATGCAGTGCCGCTGTACCGCGGGGCAGGGCGGATCCGCCAGCCCGGCGAACGCAAGGCGCCTGTGCGGGCCAAGAACGCCGCGGCGGCCGCCGAAGCCGACCGCCGCCAGACCATCGCCGAACGCCGGGCGGCCGAGAAGCAGCGCGCCACCAGCGGCGCGGGCCGCGGGTCCGACAAGGAGAGCAACTAAATGGCCAACTTTGCTAAGTGGGGCAACGATCTCTACACCGGCAAGCGCTCCTACGACTTTGTCTCCAAGTACAGGCTCTGGTTCGGCATTGCCGCCGCCGCGATCCTCCTGTCCATCGTGGTGCCGTTCGTCAAGGGCGGGTTCAACCTGGGCATCGATTTCCGCGGCGGTTCCGAGTTCACCGTTTCCAACGTGGAAAACACGGACGTCGGTCCCGGCGAGGCTGCCGTGGCCCAAGTCGCCGCGGATGCAGATCCCCGCGTGACCAACATCGCCCCGGGGACCATGCGGATCCAGACCGAGCGGCTGGACGACGACCAGACCCTGGAACTGCGTGACGCCCTGGTCGAAGCCTACGACGTCAACGCCGACCAGGTGACGTCCTCCTTCGTCGGTCCTACCTGGGGTGCCGACGTGACCCGGCAGGCTATCTGGGGCCTCGTGGTGTTCGTTGTGCTGGCGGCGATCATGATGGCGCTGTACTTCCGGACCTGGAAGATGTCCGTCGCCGCGCTCAGCGGCCTGGTGGTCGTGCTCATCGTGACCGCCGGCATCTACTCGCTGAGCGACTTCGAGGTGACGCCCTCGGCGATCATCGGCTTCCTGACCATTTTGGGGTACTCGCTCTACGACACGGTGGTGGTCTTCGACAAGATCCGCGAGAACACGGAGGACCTGGACAAGTCCACCCGGAGGACCTTCGCGGAAGAGGTCAATCTCGCCGTGAACCAGACCCTGGTCCGGTCCATCAACACCTCCGTGGTCGCCGTCCTGCCGGTCGCCGCCATCTTGTTCATCGGCGCGTTCCTGCTCGGCGCCGGCACGTTGAAGGACGTGTCGCTGGCGCTGTTCATCGGCATCATCATCGGCACCGCCACCACAATCTTCATTGCGGCGCCAATGTACGCGCGGCTCCGGGCAAAGGAACCGGCGCTGCTCAAGCAGGCCAAGAAGGTGGAAGAACGGCGCCGCACCGAGGCTGCCCCCGCGGTATGACGCTGCAGCGGGACGCCGGGGCCGCCGGACGGGCATAGAATGGTTTTTCCGGAACAGTGCTGGGCCGTGCGCCGCCCGCCGGCGGACCAAAGGCTGTAGCGTCGTTCCAGGATCAATCGGGAAGGGCGGGAAAGTTGGCCGAACACCTTAGGTCGACGGACCAGGCCAGTGATGCCGGCGTGAAGCCGGATCCTGGTCCTTCTGTCGTGCCCGCGGCCTCCGAAATCCCCGGCACCGCACCCGTCCGCCATGCCTTCCCGGGCCGCCGGGAACGGACGATGTCCCGGCTTGCCCGGCTGGCCGGACGGGGCGGCACCAGTTATTCGCCCATCCTGGAGCCGCTGCTGCGCACCGTCCGGGCCAACAACCCGCGCGAGGACTTCGACCTGATCCACCGCGCGTTCGTGGTGGCCGAGCGCAGCCACCGCGGGCAGAAACGCAAGAGCGGCGACCCGTACATCACGCATCCGGTGGCCGTAGCCACGATCCTCGCGGAACTGGGCATGACCGGAACCACGCTGGCCGCCGCCCTGCTGCACGACACCGTCGAAGACACCGAGTACACTCTCGCCGACCTGAAGGCGGAGTTCGGTCCCGAGATCGCGATGCTGGTCGACGGCGTCACCAAGCTGGACAAGGTGCAGTTCGGCGACGCGGCCCAGTCGGAGACCGTGCGCAAGATGGTCGTGGCGATGGCCAAGGACATCCGCGTCCTGGTGATCAAGCTGGCCGACCGGTTGCACAACGCCCGGACCTGGCGCTTTGTCTCCCCGGAGTCGTCGGCGAAGAAGGCCCGCGAGACCCTGGAGATCTTCGCCCCGCTGGCCCACCGTCTGGGCATGAACACCATCAAGTGGGAGCTGGAAGATCTCTCCTTCGCGGCCCTGCATCCGAAGGTCTATGAAGAGATCGTGCGGATGGTGGGGGAGCGCACCCCCGAACGCGAGAAGTACCTGACAACGCTGCGCACCAAGATCGGCGACGATCTGCGCGCTGTGAAGATCAAGGCCACGATCACCGGCCGGCCGAAGCACTACTACTCGATCTACCAGAAGATGATCGTGCGGGGTAAGGACTTCGACGACATCCACGACCTGATGGGCATCCGGGTCCTGGTGGACACGGTCCGCGACTGCTACGCGGCGCTCGGGGCCCTGCATGCGCGCTGGAACCCGCTGCCCGGCCGGTTCAAAGACTACATCGCCATGCCCAAGTTCAACATGTACCAGTCGCTGCACACCACGGTGATCGGTCCGGGCGGCAAGCCGGTGGAAATCCAGATCCGCACCCATGAAATGCACCGCCGCGCCGAATACGGCGTCGCGGCCCACTGGAAGTACAAGGACATCGCCCGCGGCGGGCCGGCCGACGGCGGCGACATGGGCTGGCTCCGCAGTTTGGTTGACTGGCAGCAGGAGACCAGCGACCCCGCCGAGTTCCTGGACTCCCTCCGGTTCGAAATCAACGCCAAGGAAGTCTTCGTCTTTACCCCCAAGGGCGAAGTCATGGCGCTGCCGGCCGGATCAACCCCGGTGGACTTCGCCTATGCCGTGCACACCGAAGTTGGCCACCGCACCATCGGTGCCCGGGTCAACGGCAAGCTGGTCCCGCTGAACAGCGAACTCAGCCACGGCGACTGGGTGGAGATCTTCACCTCCAAGGCCGAGGGAGCCGGCCCCAGCCAGGATTGGCAGGGCTTCGTCAAGAGCCCGCGGGCACGGAACAAGATCCGCCAGTGGTTCACCAAGGAGCGCCGCGAAGAGGCGATCGAAAAGGGCAAGGACCAGCTCACCCGAGCCATGCGGAAGCAGAACCTGCCGCTGCAGAAGATGATGACGCACGACGCGTTGATGTCGGTGGCGCAGGAACTTCACCACGCCGACGTGTCAGCGCTGTACGCCGCCGTGGGCGACGGCCACACGTCCGCCCAGAATGTGATCGAGCACTTGGTCGGCCTGCTCGGCGGACGGGAAGCGGTCGAGGAGGCCGAGCCGTCCCTCCCGACGACGGTCAAGCGGCCGAAGCATCCGGACTCCGGCGTCACCGTCGTCGGCGTCGGCGACGTGTGGGTCAAGCTGGCCCGGTGCTGCACCCCGGTCCCGCCGGATCCCATCGTCGGGTTCGTCACCCGGGGCTCGGGCGTGTCGGTGCACCGCTCCGACTGCCGCAACGTGGCCGAGCTGCGCGAAAGCCCCGACCGGATCGTCGACGTCGCGTGGGCGCCCACCCAGTCCAGCGTGTTCCTGGTGGAGATCCAGGTCGAGGCGCTGGACCGCAAGAGCCTCCTCTCCGATGTCACGCGCGTGCTCGCCGAGAACCATGTCAACATCCTCTCCGCCACGGTGCACACCTCGAGCGACCGGCTGGCGATCTCGCGGTTCTCCTTCGAGATGGGCGACCCGAAGTACCTCAGCCATGTGCTCAGCGCGGTGCGGCGCATCGACGGCGTGTACGACGTGTACCGCAGCTCGGGATCCCAGCGCCGCTGATCCACCCGACGGCGGGGACGCCCCGCCGCGTCCCCCGGGCAGAACGTTCCCGCTGTCAGGCTGCGCCCATCGCCGAGTCCAGGCGCTGCAGCGCCCGGGACTTGCCCGGCAGTCTCGGCCGGGCCTCGATTGCCTGGCGGATGGCGTCCAGCGGACAGCCGAGCCCGCTGGTTCCGGCCAGCGCCCTCAACACGGGGACAGCGTCCGGGTCCGGTGCGTGCAGGGCAACGTCCAGCGCGGTCCGCAGCGGTGTGCTGACCGGGACCCCGCCGATTGTCACGGTATCCAGGGGGCCCAGCGTCACTTCGTGGATCAGGGCAAGGCGGTACCGGCCCTGCGACGTGGTCCGGTGCCGGTGGTCCAGCAGCACCGAAAGTTTCTGCGGGGCCGGCGCGCAGCCGTAAACCCATGCCGCCGTCAGCCTCCCCAGCACCACTTTCCGGCGGACATGCTCGGGCAGGCTGTAGTACGCGGCGGCCGCGCGGTGCCGGGGTGTGATCTGGTCCCACGGCAAGGCGAACCCCGAACCATAGACGTTGACCAGGAGGCCGTCCAGGCGCATGCACTCAAGTTCGCTGCGGCTGAAGGGATGCCCCGGTCGGAGTACCGCCGGCGGGGCCTGGGCGTTACGTGCAGCCGCCGGAGCGGCGGGAGGTTGACGGGTCATGCCAGACAGCATGCCAAAATGGTCCGGGACAGCCGAAGGGCCCCGGAACGCTTTGTGGAAAGCGTTCGGGGGCCCTTCGGCTGTGTAGGGCTTACCCGCTAGGAGAAGTCCTCCGCAGAGCGCTGCAGCGTATCGAGCCACTGGCGGCGGGCATCCAAGGCCTCGCGGGCCTTGGCGATCCGCCGCTGGTCGCCGGCCTTTTCGGCCTGGGCCAGGTCATCCTCGAGCCCGACGATTGCCGACTCAAGCTGGGACAGCGCGCTGTTGGTACGGGCCTTGGTCTCCGGGTTCGTCCGGCGCCAGTGGTCGTCGTCGGCGGCCTTCACCGCGTCCTCAACCTTGCGCAGGCCCGCCTCGATCCGCTGCATGTCACCGCGCGGGACCTTGCCGGCTTCTTCCCAACGGTCGCGGATGGACTGCAGGGCCTTCTTGGCTGCGGACAGGTCGGTCACCGGCAGCAGCGCCTGGGCCTCGGCGACCAGCGCCTCCTTGACCACCAGGTTGGCGGCGAACTCCTGGTCGATCGCCTCGTTGGCGGCCTGGCGCGCGGCGAAGAACTTGTCCTGCGCCGCCCGGAACCTCGCCCACAGCGCGTCGTCATCCTTGCGGCTGGCGCGCTTGGAAGCCTTCCAGTCGTCCATCAGCTTCCGGTACTCGGCTGCGGTGTGCCCCCAGTCGGTGGACGTCGAAAGCTCTTCGGCCCGGGCGATCAGGGCTTCCTTGGCGGCCTTTGCCGCCGCGTTGTCGCTGTCCAGCTGGCTGAAGAACGCGCGGCGGTGCCGGTCGAAGACCGTCCGTGCGGAGCGGAAGCGTTTCCACAGTGCGTCCTCGGTGCTGCGCCCCAGCCGGATGCCGTTCTTCTGGGCGGACTTCCACGCGTCGAAGAGTTCGTTCATCCGGGCGCTGCTGGTCTTCCACTGCACCGACGACGGGTCCTTGCCGGCGATTTCCTCCGCTTCGGCGACGATGGCTTCGCGGGCCGCCAGTTCGGCGGCACGCAGGGCTTCCTGGCTTGCCTTCTCGGCCTTCTGCAGCTCGCCGATGGCAGTGCCAAGTTCGGCCAGCCGGGACTCGAGCGCGGGCACGTCGCCCACCATGTGGCGTTCGGCCACCTGGGCCTTCAGATGCTCCAGGGTCTTGTGCATGTCGTTGGAGGGAGCCTTGGCTTCCACCCGCTGTTCCAGCAGCGCCGCCTGGGCCGCGACGTCGTCATACTTGCGCACGAAGTAGGCCAGCGCCTCGTCCTTGCTGGCGTCCGGGTACTGCCCGACAGGGTGCTCCTGTCCGTCGAGCAGCAGGAACACGTGGCCGTCGTCGGTGACCCGCGCCCACTTGGAAGCTTCGGACAGCGGCGTGGAGGCGACCGCCGGAACGGGGATGACCTGTTGGGCGGGAGCAGCGGCAGCAATCTTTCCCGGCATGGCCGCCGGCGTGGGCTTGGGGCCCGGGGCGGGCTTCGGGACCGGTTTGCCCGCCGGTTGCGTGGCGCTGGGGGAAGGCCCCGGCGCTGCCGGCGCCCTTTCCTCGGTGGCCGGCTGCTGCGCGGCGGCCGGGGGCTCGGTGGCGGCGGGCTCGCCGGCCTCCGGCGCCCGTTCTGCCGGTGCAGCAGCCTCCGGCGCCTGCACAGCCTGTTGTGCCGGTGCCGCCTCCGGCGCCTGCACAGCCTCTTCGGCGGGTGCCGCCTCCGGCGCGTACGCAGCCTCTTCGGCGGGTGCCTGTCCGGCTGCCGGAACGCTTGCGGCTTGTTCGATCGGGGCCTGTTCCGCTGCCGGACCGGTTGCGGTCTGTTCGGTTACGGCGGTCTGGGCTGCTTCGTCGGATTGCTGACTGGGTGTCACCGCTAGAACTCTTTCGCTTGTGCCTGGCGCCGCCTGTTCAGCGGCACCAACGTGGTGGGGTGCTCACTGGAGGGTGAACGACTCTATTGTTACCGGTATCTTAGGCGGGCCGTCCTGGCTGTCGGCATCCTCGACGCCTCCGGCCGCGATCTGCTCGATGACGTCCAGCCCTTCCGTTACCTTACCCATAATCGTGTAGCCGCCGGTATCCTGCGGGATCGTCGAATCTTTCCACGCAATGAAGAACTGTGTCCCGTTGCTGTAGGTATCCGCACCGCGGGCGACGGCAATAGTGCCGGCCGGATACACGCCGTCTTCGGGGGTGTTCTCCACCGGGCCCCACTGGTATTCGGGATCGCCGCCGCCCGCCCCGTCCACGGAACCGCACTGCAAAACGCCCATGCTGGCGGCGGTGGTGAGCCGGTGGCAGGTCTTGCCCTCGAAGAAACCGTCCCGGGCCAGGGTGCTGAAGACCGCTGCCGCCTGGGGCGCCACGTTGCCGTCCAGTTCTACGCCGATGTCGCCCTCGTTCGTGGCGATGGTGCCGTTGAAAACCTTTCCCTCGGCGATCTCCGGCGACGGAATGTTTGCCGCGTTGGCGGAGGGCTGCGGCGAGGCAACGCCTTGCGGGTCTTCGAGGCCTTGGCGGACCTGTTCCACCTCCGACGGAGTGGGGTTCGAGGCGAACACGGTCAACTGGACGATCACGCCACCGGCTACCAGGGCCGCCACTGCTGCGCCGCCGATAATGTTGTCGCGCTTGCGCCGGGCCGCCTGCTGCCGGCGCAGGTCGCGCTTGGCCTCCATCCGGGCAATGCGGCGCCGGGTTTCGCGGTCATGACGGCTCCGGGCCAAAGCTCCTCCTGGTCGTTGCGGTGAACGGCTCCGCCCGACGTCGGGGCGTCACCCGGCAGCGCGTTTGGTTCCGCTGCCGTGGCAGGCCTTAAACTGGTCCAGCAGCCAGTCTAGCGATCCGGTGCCTCCGCACTGCCGCCGGCTTCGATGCACCCGCCTCATCCTTACCCCTCATGTCTAGGAGATACGTCCATATGGCACGCAAGGCCTCCCTGTCAGGCTTCCCGGAATGGCTTCCGCAGGAGAGGCTTGTGGAGCTGCATGTTCTGGATTCGCTGCGCCGGACGTTTGAGCTGCACGGCTTCTCCTCCATCGAGACCCGCGCCGTCGAAACCGTGGCCCAGCTGCTGCGCAAGGGCGAGATCGACAAGGAGGTTTACGGCCTGCACCGCCTGCAGGCCGACGAATCCGAGGGCAAGGCCGAGGACAAGCTGGCCCTGCACTTCGACCTCACGGTGCCGTTCGCCCGCTATGTCGTGGAGAACGCCGGCCACCTGGCCTTCCCGTTCCGTCGCTACCAGATCCAAAAGGTCTGGCGGGGCGAGCGCCCGCAGGAGGGCCGGGCCCGTGAGTTCACCCAGGCGGACATCGACGTGGTGGGCGACGGCGAGCTGCCGTTCCGCTACGACGTCGAACTGGCGTTGGTCATCGTCGAGGCCCTCAGCGCGCTGCCCATCCCGGAGTTCAAGCTTCGCGTGAACAACCGGAAACTGGCGGAAGGCTTCTACCGCGGCATCGGCCTGACCGATACCGTCGGCGTGCTGCGCAGCATCGACAAGCTGGAGAAGATCGGTCCCGAGAAGGTCGCCGCACTGCTCCAGGAAGAACTCGGCGCCACCGACGAACAGGCGCAGGCGGCGCTGAAGCTGGCGTCCATCCGCACCGAGGACACCTCCTTCGTGGACCAGGTGCGGGCGCTCGGTGTCCGGCACGAGCTGCTGGACACCGGTCTGGCCGAGCTGGAGGAAGTCATCGGCGAGGCGCACCGGCGCGCCCCGGGCAAGGTGCTGGCCGACCTGAGCATCGCCCGCGGCCTGGATTACTACACCGGAACCGTCTACGAAACCGTCCTCGTGGGCCACGAGCAGCTGGGCTCCATCTGCTCCGGAGGCCGTTACGACGCGCTGGCGGCCAAGGGCAACCGGACCTTTCCCGGCGTTGGCCTCTCCATCGGCGTGACCCGGCTCGTCATGCGGATCCTGGGACAGGAGCTCGCGGCGGCGTCCCGCCAGGTGCCGACGACGGTGCTCATCGCCCTGGCGAACGAGGACAGCTGGTCGCAGGCCCAGGACGTGGCGGGGGAGCTGCGTTCGCGCGGCATCAGCGTGGAGGTGGCCGCGAAGGCGGACAAGTTCGGCAAGCAGATCAAGTACGCGGACCGCCGCGGCATCCCCTTCGTCTGGTTCACCTCGCTGGCCGACGACGGGAGCCTCAGCCACGAGGTCAAGGACATCCGCTCCGGCGACCAGGCCGCGGCCGATCCGGCGGTCTGGACCCCTCCGGCGGAGGACCTGGCCCCGCAGATCACCGCGGCCGCCCACTGACGGCGGCCGCGTTGCCGGCCCGGCTCAGGCGCCGGGGCGGCGGCGGACCGGCGCCAGCGCCGCGCGGCCGACCACGCCCGCGCCGAGCACGGCCACCATCATCAGCACGGACGTGACCGGCAGGGTGAAGGCCAGCAGCAGGCAGCCGACGAGCCCTGCAACATTCAACAGCTTTGGCGCGTGCCAGGGCCGCTCGTCGAGGGTCAGGGCGGCCGCGTTGGTGACGCTGTAGTAAATCAGCACGCCGAAGCTGGAGAGCCCCACCACCGCGAGCACATCCTGGGTGAGCAGCAGGAAAATGACGACGGCGGCCACGACCAGGTCCGCCGCCCACGGAACCTTGAAACGGGTACCCACCGTGGCGAAGACGCGCGGCAGGTCGCCTTCCCGGGCCATGGCGAAGGTGGTCCGGCCGACGCCGGCGATCAGCGCCAGCAGGGCGCCCAGGCTGGCGAGGGCGGCGGCGATGGCCATGGCCGTGGTGCCCACGCCGCCTCCGACCTCCTCCATGACGGCGCGCAGCGGGGCATCGCTCTCCGCCAGCAGCTCGGGTCCCAGGTAGCGCAGCAGTCCCAGGCCGATCAGCATGTAGAGCACGAACGTAATCAGCAGCGCGGAGAAGATGGCCACGGGAATCAGCTTCTTCGGTTCGCGGATCTCTTCGCCCATCGTGGCGATCCTGGCGTAGCCGGCGAACGCGAAGAAGAACAGCCCCGCGGCCTGCAGCACGCCGTACGGCGACGCGGCGATCTGCCCGGCCGGAGCCCCGACCGGATCGGCGTCGAAGGCCACAACGATTGCGAAAACCAGCACGGCGGCCACGAACGCCACGATCCACCGGGTTACCCAGGCGGTCCGGGTGATGCCCAGCAGGTTGATCGAGGTCAGCACGACGACGGCGGCCACGGCGGCGGCGGTGGCATACTCCGGGAAAACGTAGAGGCCGAAGGTTAGGGCCATGGCCGCGCAGGAGGCAATCTTGCCGGTCACGAAGCTCCAGCCGGCCAGGAAGCCGGGCCATTCGCCCAACCGCTTCCGTCCGTAGATATACGTGCCGCCGCTGGTGGGGTAGAGGGCGGCCAGTTGCGCGCTGGCCGCCGCGTTGCAATAGGCCACAAACGCTGCGATGGCCAGTGCCAGCGGCAGCCAGGGACCGGCGGCGGCAGCCGCGGGACCGAACACGACGAAGACGCCGGCTCCGATCATGGATCCGACGCCCACGGTGGTCGCATCGACTCCGCCCAGGCGGCGTTCCAGCGACGATTCACTACTCACGGTTGCTCCAGCTCCTTGCCCGCTGCGCCCCGGCGCCGACCGGCCGGTCCGGGCCATTTCCTGCCGCACGGCGGTAGTCGAGGTCCGGGGCGCGGCTTGATCAACGGTAAACTCGTCTACATCTCCACTCACCATAGCCGTACCCCGCCACCGCACGAGGTAAACAGCGGGCGGCGAACAGATGAGCGAATCGTTCTACCGGAAGGACTGTTGTGCTGCGCACACACGACCTCGGCACCCTCAGGGCCGAGCACATCGGACAAACCGTTACCCTCGCCGGCTGGGTGGCCCGCCGCCGCGACCACGGTGGTGTGGCGTTCCTGGACCTGCGCGACGCCTCCGGTGTGGCGCAGGTAGTGGTCCGCGAGGAGGACGTGTTCCATTCGCTGCGCAATGAATACGTGCTGCAGATCAAGGGCACCGTGGAGAAGCGCCCGGAGGGCAATGAAAACCCGGCCCTCGCCACCGGTGAGGTGGAGGTGATGGCGGAGGACGTCGTCGTCCTCAACACCGCCGATCCGCTGCCGTTCCAGGTGGACGAGCACGTGGAGGTGGGCGAGGAAGCCCGCCTCAAGCACCGCTACCTGGACCTGCGCCGGCCGGGCCCCTCGAAGGCGCTGCGGCTGCGCTCGGAAGCCAACCGGGTGGCACGCGAGCTCCTGCACGGCGACGGATTCGTGGAGATCGAGACCCCGACCCTGACCCGCTCGACGCCGGAAGGCGCCCGCGACTTCCTGGTCCCGGCGCGCCTGGCCCCGGGGGCCTGGTATGCGCTGCCGCAGTCCCCGCAGCTGTTCAAGCAGCTGCTGCAGGTGGGCGGCTTCGAGAAGTACTACCAGATTGCCCGCTGCTACCGCGACGAGGACTTCCGGGCCGACCGCCAGCCGGAGTTCACCCAGCTGGACATCGAGGCCAGCTTCGTGGACCAGGACGACATCATCGCCCTCGGCGAGCGGATCGTGCAGGCCCTGTGGCGGCTGATCGGCGTCGAGATCACCGCGCCGATCCCGCGGATGACCTACGCCGAGGCGATGGACAAGTACGGTTCGGACAAGCCGGACCTGCGGTTCGGGCTGGAGCTGACCGAGCTGACCGAGTTCTTCAAGGACACCACGTTCCGCGTCTTCCAGGCGCCCTATGTGGGTGCCGTGGTGATGCCCGGCGGAGCCTCGCAGGCCCGCCGCACGCTGGATGCCTGGCAGGAATGGGCCAAGCAGCGCGGCGCCAAGGGCCTTGCCTACGTGCTGGTCCAGGAGGACGGCGAGCTGACCGGCCCGGTGGCCAAGAACCTCACCGACTTTGAGCGCGAGAACCTCGCGGGCACCGTGGGCGCCAACCCCGGCGACTGCATATTCTTCGCCGCCGGCGACCGTGCCGCCTCCCGCGCGCTGCTGGGCGCGGCGCGCGTGGAGATCGGCCACCGCACCGGCCTGATCAACGAGGGCGACTGGGCGTTCGTCTGGGTGGTCGACGCGCCCATGTTCGAGCCTGCCGAAGCGGCCGTCGCCTCGGGCGACGTGGCCGTGGGCGGCGGCAAGTGGACGGCCGTGCACCACGCCTTCACCTCGCCCAAGCCGGAATTCATGGACACCTTCGACACCGACCCGGAGTCGGCGCTGTCCTACGCCTACGACATCGTCTGCAACGGCAACGAAATCGGCGGCGGATCCATCCGTATCCACCAGCGGGACCTGCAGGAACGCGTGTTCAAGGTGATGGGCCTGGACAAGGAGTCCGCGCAGACCAAGTTCGGCTTCCTGCTGGAGGGCTTCAAGTACGGCGCCCCGCCGCACGGCGGCATCGCCTTCGGCTGGGACCGCGTGGTTGCCCTGCTGGCCGGCGAGGAGTCCATCCGCGAGGTCATCGCCTTCCCGAAGACCGGCGGCGGCTACGACCCGCTGACCGCAGCGCCGGCACCGATCACGCCGCAGCAGCGCAAGGAAGCCGGCGTCGACGCCAAGCCGCAGCCCAAGGACGCGGCCAAGGAGGCCGGAACCAAGGCGGAGTAGCCGGGCACTCTAACCTCCCTGACGCACGACGGCGGGCGCGCACACCTCTTGCGGTGCGTGCCCGCCGTGCTGTCTGCTGGGAGCATGCAGACAGCTACCGGTGGCGGCGTCGCCGTCGTCCCGGCAAACCGGGCCTCTTGGGACGACCTGCAGGCGGTTTTCGGTGCCCGCGGTGAAGCGGCGCGGTGCCAATGTCAGTGGTTCCAGACGCCCGCGGCTCAGTGGCGGGAGGAGCTGGTCGAGGACCGGGCTCTCCGGCTCCGGGCCGAGACCCGGTGCGGTGATCCCGCGGCCGGTTCCACCAGCGGCCTGGTGGCGTACCTGGACGGCGAACCGGCAGGCTGGTGCGCGGTGGAACCCCGGACGGCGTACCGGCGTCTGCGCACCAGCAGGGTGGTGTGGGCCGGCCGCGATGAAGACCCCGACGATGGGACGGTGTGGGCTGCTGTGTGCTTCACCACCCGGGCCGGCTTCCGGCGCCGCGGCATCAGCCGGGCCTTGGCTTCCGCCGCCGTGAACTGGGCGAAGGGGAACGGCGCCCGCGCGATCGAGGGCTACCCGCTCATCCCCAAGCCCGGGCAGCAGGTGACGTGGGGCGAACTGTACGTGGGCAGCCACAGCATTTTTAGCGCGGCGGGTTTCCGCGAGGTCACCCGCCCGACGCCCCGCCGCGCCGTGATGCGCATCGACTTCCGGGAGTAGGGCCGGGCGGTGCCCGGGGCGTCAGGGGGGAACGATAGCCTTGACCGTGTGAGTGACTTGTTCAGTGCGGCCGCAGGCGACGACGAAGACTACGACGGCGACGGCCGGGAACCGGTGTCCGACGGCGACGCCGGATCGGGGCGTCCGCGCAGCCCGCTGGCGGTCCGGATGCGGCCGCGCACGCTGGACGACGTAGTCGGCCAGCAGCACCTGCTCCAGTCGGGATCGCCGCTGCGGCTGCTGGCAGCCGGCGGTGCGGCCACCGGTCCGGCGGGGCCGTCGTCGGTGATCCTGTGGGGTCCGCCCGGCACCGGCAAGACCACGCTGGCCCACGTGATCGCCCGCGGCCCCGGCCGCAAGTTCGTGGAGCTCTCGGCGATCACCGCCGGCGTCAAGGACGTGCGTCGGGTGATGGACGAGGCGCTGACCGCCCGCGACCTGCACCGGATGACCACCGTGCTGTTCCTGGACGAGATCCACCGCTTCAACAAGGCGCAGCAGGACGCGCTGCTGCCCGGGGTCGAGAACCGCTGGGTGGTGCTGGTCGCCGCGACCACCGAGAACCCGTCGTTCTCCGTGGTCTCGCCGCTGCTGTCCCGCTCGCTGCTGCTGACGCTGAAGCCGTTGACCGCCGACGACATCGAAGCCCTGCTGGTGCGCGCCGTGACGGACGAGCGCGGGCTGGCCGGGCGCGTGGCCCTGAGCGATGAGGCGCTGGAACACCTGGTCCGGCTCGCCGCGGGCGATGCGCGCCGCGGCCTGACCGCGCTGGAGGCCGCCGCAGGAGTGGCCTGGGGCGAATCCGGCGGGACGGGCGAGGACGGCGCCCCGGTCCTCGTCGAACTCGGCCACGCCGAGCGTGCGATGGACCGCGCCGCGCTGCGCTACGACCGCGCCGGCGACCAGCACTACGACATCACCAGCGCCTTCATCAAGTCGATGCGCGGTTCCGACGTGGACGCGGCGCTGCACTACATGGCCCGGATGCTGGAGGCGGGGGAGGACCCGCGGTTCGTGGCCCGCCGGATCATCATCCATGCGTCCGAGGACGTCGGCATGGCCGACCCCACGGCGCTGCAGACGGCCGTCGCCGCCGCGCAGGCCGTGCAGCTGATCGGCATGCCCGAGGCCCGGCTGGTGCTGGCCCAGGCCGTGGTCCACATCGCCACTGCACCGAAGTCGCCGGCCTGCTATGCGGCGATCAACGCGGCCGTGGCGGACGTGCGCGCCGGCCGCGGCCAGGGAGTTCCCGTGCACCTGCGCGACTCCCACTACGCCGGTGCCAAGGGCATGGGCCATGGGAAGGGCTACATCTACTCGCACGATGCCCCGCACGGGATTGCCACCCAGCAGTACGCACCCGACGACCTGGTGGGCCGGAACTACTACGAACCGACCACCAACGGCGCGGAACGGGAAATTTCCCCCCGGGTGGACCGGCTGCGGAAGATCATCCGCGGCGACTGACGACGGCGGTGCGCAGCGACTAACGACGGCGGTGCCGGCCGTGCGCAGCTTAGTCTCGGCGCGGCTTGCCGAAGTCCTCGGTGTCCAGGCTGATGGTGAACGGGCCGGAATTCACCAGCTCCAGCTCCATCATGGCGCCGAAGACGCCGGTTTCCACCCGCGCGCCGAGCACCCGCAGCGCCGCCACGAAGTCCTCCACCAAGGGTTCGCCGACCGCCGCCGGGGCGGCCGCCGACCAGGACGGCCGCCGGCCGCGGCGGGTATCGGCGTACAGCGTGAACTGGCTGACGACCAGCAGCGGGGCGCCTGCCGTGGCGCAGGACTGCTCGCCGTCGAGGATCCGCAGCTGCCAGGTCTTCTGTGCCAGGGCCACGGCGTCGTCCGTGGTGTCGGTGTGGGTGGCGCCGACCAACACCACCAGTCCGGGACCGGGCAGGGCGCCCACCACGGCGCCGTCGACACTGACGCTGGCGCGGCTGGCGCGCTGCAAAATGGCTCGCATGGACCCAGCCTAGGCAAAAGCTGCCGGTCCGCACGAACGGCGGGGCCGGAAGCCGGCGACGGGTGCAACCGCGGACGCCGCACTGCACGACCTCCAAGACTCCATGGGCCATGCGGACCCGCGCACCACGCGCCGGTATGAACGGGCCCAAAAACTCAACAAACGCGCCGCCTACGACGGCGCGAAGGCGTTGGCCTGACGGTCAATCCCTTGGACATAGAAGGGTGAACACACACAGGATGATGCGCGTGGTGAAGCCGCGCCAGGCGTACTCTCGAGGCACGTGGGGACTCGGAAGGGGCAGAGCGCTCCGTGCGGTTTCCTCGACTGAAGGAGGAGCCATCAGAACCATCCGTCTCATCAAGCGCCAGGTCGTCGAGACGCCCCAGCCTGCAAAGGCCCTCTTCCTGTGTTTCCTAGGGTTCTTCCTCCTCGCCTTCGTCGTTGCATTACTCAAGGGTCCGGAATGGTTGGTGCTGCTGGTTTTCGGGGCCGCCGGACTCTCATTCTTTCTCTTTGGTCTCTGCATCTTCAGGGACCTCAATGGTGCAGCCAATGCTTGGTCCCGTATGTACAAGGAGAGCAAAGGAATTTCGCAGGAAGGCTTCACCTTCGTCGATGTTCCGACGGTAAGGTTCATGGGCTTCTTCTAGGTCCTGTTCTTTGTAGGCATAGCACTTGAGACTTTCAGATAGCCACACGCGCCCGGCACGCCGGTGAAGGCGGCACCGCCCGCGGACGGGGTCGACCGGGTGGCGGCAGCCCGCGGACCGTGCCCACCCGAAGCGTGCGGCAGCAACCCGAGCTGCTGCTAGAATGGTTGGCTGACTGGCAAGCCGTTCTTCACGCGCCGTCAAACCCCGGATCAAATCAGAGGTGGGGCCAGACGCGTGCCGCGAACGGACTGTAGCTGAAGGTAGCGGTTGACCAACGCTCTCCGATACATGGAGGCCAGCAAACCATTGCACCGCACATAACTGGAAGGACATCGTGGCTAACAACACACGAGCCCGCCGCAAGGTCCGCATTTCGCGTGCCCTTGGCATTGCCCTGACGCCCAAGGCTGAGAAGTACATGGAGCGTCGTCCGTACGGCCCCGGCCAGCACGGACGCGCCCGCCGCAAGCAGGACAGTGACTACGCCGTACGTCTGCGCGAGAAGCAGCGTCTGCGTGCCCAGTACGGCATCCGCGAAGCACAGATGACCCGTGTCTTCGAGGAAGCCCGCAACACCGCCGGCCTGACCGGTGAAAACCTGATCGAGCTGCTGGAAATGCGTCTTGACGCCCTGGTGCTGCGTGCCGGCTTTGCCCGCACGATTGCCCAGGCCCGCCAGCTGGTGGTGCACCGCCACATCATGGTTGACGGCAAGCGCGTGGACCGCCCGTCCTTCCGCGTTTCCGAAGGCCAGCTGATCCACGTGCACGAGCGCTCCGAGAAGATGCCCCCGTTCCAGGTGGCAGCTGCCGGCGCTCACCGCGACGTGCTCCCCAACGTTCCGGCGTACCTGGATGTCGCTCTGGAGAAGCTGCAGGCCCGCCTGGTCCGCCGCCCCAAGCGCTCCGAGGTCCCCGTGACCTGCGAAGAGCAGCTGGTGGTCGAATACTACGCTCGCTAGGCCCGTTGTCCCGGGCGTGAAACCCCGGGACCGCACCTGCGAGATGCCGCCCCCGTGCGCGGGGGCGGCGCTGAACAGCCCGCGGCATCGGCCGCGGGCTGTTCAGTAGGTAAGGTGTTGTCAGTGGCGGGATGGTGCCTTCGTCAAGGTGCGCCCCGCCGTCGTTAGCCGGACCTAAGCAGCGGATGGCCCGCCCACGCTGCGCGCGGAACCGGAGTACGCCATTAACCAGCAAATAGGAGCGTTTGAGCCCATGTCAGGTGGAGATATCGCCGGTCTGATCGCCGCGGGCGTGTTCGCGGTGCTGGTGGCCATTCTGGCCATACCGGTCTGGAAGCTCGGCAAGGTGTTTGACGAACTGCGCCAGGCAATCCGGGAAATCAGCGACGGCACCACGCCGCTGATCGGCGAAGTCACCACTACGGTGAGCACCACCAACGAACAGCTCAGGAAGGTCGACGGGATCTCCAACCACGTCTCGGACGCCTCCGCCAACGTGTCGGCGCTGACCTCGCTGGTCTCCGCGACCCTGGGCTCGCCCCTGATCAAGGTGGCCGCTTTCTCCTACGGCGTGCGCAGCGCCTTCAATGCCGCCGGCAAGGGCGCGCCCGAGGGCAAGCGCCGCCGCGGCCGCTAAACGGGAAAGAGGAACCGATATGAAGCGAATGATCTGGATGGCCGCCGGTGCGGCGATCGGCGTGCTCGCGGTGCGCAAGGTGTCCCAAACGCGTGACGCGTTGGGCCCGGCGGGACTGAACCGTGCCCTGGCGCAGGTGGCCGACTCCGTGGCCAACTTCGCCGACGCGGTCCGCGACGGCATGCAGGAACGTGAAACCGACCTGCGCCTGGCCCTCGGCATCGATTCCGCCGACGACGTCCGCAAGCGATAAGTTTTTCTACGGTCACCGAAGCCGCTGCCCGGCCCCCACAACCGTTTTGCACCCCGGAAGGTAAGACACAGGCACCATGAAATCCCATGAGATTGTCCGCCGCTGGCTCGACTTCTTCGAGAAGAAGGGCCATTCCGTGGTCCCCTCGGCGTCCCTCGTGTCGCCGGATCCCTCGCTGCTCTTCACCGTGGCCGGCATGGTGCCGTTCATCCCGTACCTGACCGCCCGCGAGACGCCGCCGTACCCGCGCGCCACCAGCGTGCAGAAGTGCATCCGCACCGCGGACATCGAAGAAGTCGGCAAGACCGTCCGGCACGGCACGTTCTTCCAGATGTGCGGCAACTTCTCGTTCGGCGACTACTTCAAGGAACGGGCCATCGCGATGGCCTGGGAACTGCTGACCAGCCCGGTGGAGCAGGGCGGCTACGGCCTGCCCCCGGAGAAGCTCTGGATCACCGTGTACGAAGAGGACGAGGAAGCACTGGCCATCTGGCGCGACCAGGTGGGCGTCCCGGCCGAGCGGATCCAGAAGTCCGGCAAGAAGGACAACTACTGGTCCACCGGCCAGCCCGGCCCGGCCGGGCCCTGCTCGGAAATCTTCTACGACCGCGGCCCGGAGTACGGGATCGAGGGCGGCCCGATCGCCGACGAGACCCGCTATATCGAAATCTGGAACCTGGTCTTCATGCAGTACCAGCGCGGTGCGGGCATCGGCAAGGAAGACTTCGAGATCCTGGGCGAATTGCCGCAGAAGAACATCGACACCGGCCTGGGCATGGAACGCCTCGCGATGATCCTGCAGGGCGTGGAGAACATGTACGAGACGGACCAGGTCCGCCCCGTGCTGGACAAGGCCGCGGAGATCTCCGGCAAGGAGTACACGAGCGCCGAGTCCGACGACGACCCGCACCACGGCGACGATGTGCGGCTGCGCGTGGTGGCCGACCACATCCGCTCCGCGCTGATGCTGATTTCCGACGGCGTGACCCCCTCCAACGAGGGCCGCGGCTATGTGCTGCGCCGGCTGATCCGCCGGGCCGTGCGCGCCATGCGCCTGCTCGGCGTGGAACGCGCCTGCCTGCCGGACCTGCTGCCGGTCTCCCGGGACGCGATGAAGGGCACCTACCCGGAAGTGGCCGACGACTTCGAGCGGATCAGCCGGATCGCCTACGCCGAGGAGAAGGCGTTCCTGCGCACCATTGCCTCCGGCACCGCACGGCTTGAAGAGGCCGTGAAGGAATCCAAGGCTGCCGCGAAGCCGATCTCCGGCGAGGACGCCTTCACCCTGCACGACACCTACGGCTTCCCGATCGACCTGACCCTCGAGATGGCCGAGGAAGCCGGTCTGCAGGTGGACGAGGCCGGATTCCGGTCGCTGATGGCCGAACAGCGCCAGCGCGCCCAGGCCGATGCCCGCGGCAAGAAGCTGGGCCACGCCGACGTGACCGTCTTCCGCGAGATGCTCGCCGAAGGCGAGACCGTCTTCACCGGCTACGACGAACTCAACACCGAATCCACGGTCCGCGGCATCGTCCGCGGCGGCGAAGTGCGCGGTTTCGCCGGCCAGGGCGAGGAAATCGAACTGGTGCTGGAAGCCACCCCGTTCTACGCGGAGGCCGGTGGACAGGCCGCAGACGTCGGACTGATCACCGGTGATGGGTTCGTGGTCGAGGTGCTCGACGTGCAGAAGCCCGTCAAGGGCCTGAGCGTGCACAAGGCCGTGGTGCGCGAGGGCGAACTGCCCTCCGGTGCCACGGTGCAGGCCGCCGTCGACGCCCAGCGCCGCCAGGCCGGCGAGCAGGCGCACACCGGCACGCACATCATCCATGCGGCCCTGCACCAAATCCTGGGCCCGGAGGCGCTGCAGCGTGGTTCCTTCAACAAAGCCGGCTACCTGCGCTTCGACTTCTCCTGGGGCGAGGGACTCTCCGACGCCGCCAAGTCGGAGGTCGAAGAGGTCTCGAACCTGGCCATCCGCAACAACTTCGAGGTCCAGACCCGCATCATGCCGCTGGCCCAGGCCCGCGAGCTGGGCGCCATGGCCCTGTTCGGCGAGGCCTACGGGGACACCGTGCGCGTGGTAGAGATCGACGGCGCGTGGTCCCGTGAGCTCTGTGGCGGAACCCACGTCGAGGCCACCTCGCAGATCGGTTCGTTGACTCTGCTGGGCGAGGCATCGGTCGGTTCGGGCAACCGGCGCGTGGAGGCCTTCGTGGGCATGGAGGCCTTCCGCCACATGGCCGCCGAGCGCGCGCTGGTGAACGAACTCTCCGAAATGCTCAAAGTGCCGGGAGCCCAGCTGCCCGAGCGGATCGCCGCCACCCTGGCCAAGCTCAAGTCCGTGGAGAAGGAGCTGGACAAGCTCCGCAAGGAACAGCTTGCCGCCTCGGCCGCCTCGCTGGTGGCCCAGGCCCAGGACGTGGCAGGAGTGCGGCTGCTGGCGCACAATGCCGGCGAACTCAGCGGCGCCGACGACCTGCGCAGCCTGGCCCTGGACCTGCGGACGCGGCTGGGCTCCGACCCGGTGACCGTGGCCATGACGGGAGTGGCCAACGGCCGGCCCCTGATCCTGGTGGCCACCAATGAGGCCGCCCGTGCCGCGGGCGTCAAGGCCGGCGCCCTGGTCAAGACCGCTGCCGGAGTACTGGGCGGCGGAGGCGGCGGCAAGGACGACGTTGCCCAGGGCGGCGGGTCCGATGCCACCAAGATCGACGAGGCACTGGCCGCCGTGACGGCCGCGGTCGCCAACCGCTAGGGCGTCCTGTGTCTGTTCCCGATTATCCGCGCGGCACCAAACTCGGTGTCGACGTCGGTGCGGTGCGCGTGGGCGTGGCCAGCTGCGATCCGGACGGGATCCTGGCCACCCCGGTGCGCACCCTGAAACGCGATGCCAAGAAAGACAGCGACGTCAGGGTCCTGGTGCGCGAGGCCGCCGAGCGGAACGCCGTGCAGGTGTTCGTCGGGCTTCCGCGGACGCTGTCGGGCGGGGACTCGGCCTCCACGGAAATGGCCCGCGGCTACGCCCGGAAGCTGGCCGCAGCCCTGGCTGTGGCGGGGTCGGCTGCCCGGGTCAACCTGATCGACGAGCGCCTGACTACCGTAGCGGCGCACCGCGGACTGCGGGAGGCTGGCATGGATACGCGTCAACATCGTAAAGTAGTTGATCAGGTAGCTGCGGTGGGTATACTGCAGCAGGCTATTGACATGCAACGGGCCCAAGGGCAGGACGTGGGGACACCTGTCGCACCGCCCGCCGGCAGCCATGTGCCGGATGCCAGCCATGAGGAGCCGACGATTTCGCACGGACATGACCGAAGCGGGGACCCCGGGACATGAGCAAGCACCCCGACGACTGGAACAACCTGCCATCCCGGCGCGCCGTGCGCGGCCGCCCGGCCGCTGACCCGCGCTTCGATGACACCGTCCCGCCGTACTGGGACGACGACGCGGTACCCGAATGGGAGGAAGCGCCCGCGGACGAGGCCTGGCCCGAGCCGCCCGCCCACCCCGCCGCAGCCGCGCCCCCGGTTCCCCCCGGGCGGGACGAGCCGGCCCCCGGCCTCCGGGACCAACCGGCCGCCGCCGGGCGGGACGAGTCCGCCCCGGGCCTCCCGGACGAACCGGCCGCCGCAGGCTGGGACGAACCGGAACCGGCCACCGTCGTCCACCAGCAGGTCCCTGCCGCGGACGGCGAAACGGAGCAGGACTGGGACGTGGCCGACGACGCCGGCGCGTACCAGGACGACGCACAGATCTACCACGACGGCCGCCTGGACTTTTTCGAGGATGAGCCGGCGTCGGGCCGGAAGGGCAAGCCCCGCAGCAAGCAGCGGGCGCGCCGCCGGCGCAACACGATCATGCTGGTCGTGTTCGCGGTCTTCGCCGCTGGCCTGGTCGGCGTGGTGCTGTTCCTGCAGAACCTGCTCGGCATGGGCGGCGGTCCCGAAGACTATGCCGGCCCCGGGGAGGGGCAGGTGACCTTCACCGTGGAACAAGGGGCCGGTCCGCTGGCGATCGCCGGTTCACTGGTGGAAAAGGACATCGTTTCCAACAGCGAAATCTTCCTGGGCGAGCTGGCCAGCCAGGCGAACGGCCGCGAGGTCCAGCCCGGCGACTACCAGATGCAGTACAAGCTGCCGGCCGCGGACGCGGCCGCCATCCTGCTCGCGGACGTGGGGGAGAAGGTTTCCTACGTTGCCATTAACCGCACCTGGCGGCAGGACGAGGTCTTCGACGCCCTGAGCAAGGGCACGAAGATCCCGGCCTCCGAGTTCGCGGAGCTGGCCAAGAATCCGCAGCAGTTCGGGTTGCCGGAGGACGCACGGAACCTGGAAGGGTACCTGTTCCCCGGAGAGTACCGCTGGCCGCTGGACGCCACCGCGGAGGACATCATCGCGGAACTGGTCGCCAACACCAAGGAGCGGCTGACCAGTGACGGCATCACCGACCCGCAGGATCAGTTCCGGGTGCTGACCATCGCCAGCATCATCGAAGCCGAGGCCGGCGAGGCCGACTACGCCAAGGTCGCCGGGGCCATCCAGAACCGGCTGAAGCCTGACAACACCGAAACGAACGGCCTGATCCAGTCCGACGCCACGGTCACGTACGGGCTGGGCCGGAAGGGCTACGACATCACGCCCGAGGAAAAGGCCGACAAGTCGAACCCGTACAACACCTACGCGCACACCGGGCTGCCGGCCGGGCCGATCAACTCGCCCGGCGGACCTGCAATCGACGCGGCCGCCAACCCGGCCGACGTGCCCTACTACTACTGGGTGACGGTCAACCTGGACACCGGCGAGACCAAGTTCGCCGAGACGCTGGCAGAGCACAACGCGTACACCAAGGAATACCAGCAGTGGTGCAGCGAGCAGGAAGAGGGCCGGTGCAGCTGACCGCCCGTCCCGCGGACGGCGGGCCTGCCGGGAGGCGGCCCGCTGCCCGGCAGCTCCAGGCGGCGGTGCTCGGCCATCCGATCGGCCACTCGCGGTCGCCTGCCCTGCACCGCGCCGCCTATGAGCTGATCGGCTTTGACTGCAGCTACCGGGCAATCGATGTCACCGCGGACCGCGTGCCGCAGTTCGTGCAGGGCCTGCGCGCGGAGCGGGACTGGGCCGGGCTGTCGGTGACCATGCCGCTGAAGGCCGCCATGGTCGGCCAGATGGACCGGGTCAGCGAACTCGTGGACCTGCTGGGAGTGCTCAACACCGTGGTTCCCGAGTACGACGGCGAGGGACGGGTGACGCTCTCCGGTCACAACACCGACGTGGCCGGCATCGTCGGTGCCCTGCGCCACGGCGGTGTCGCAGAGGGCGTGCCGGCAGTGATCCTCGGTGGCGGCGGCACCGCCGCAGCGGCCGCCGCCGCGCTGGCGGACCTGAAACCGTCCGAGGTGACCCTGTGCCTGCGGAACCCGGCCAGCGCCGGGAGCGTGCAAGGCATCGCCCGCCACTTCGGCCTGCCGCTGCGGGTGGCCGGGTGGGAGCAGGCGGCCGCCGTGCTGCGGCGGGCCGGGACAGTGGTCTGCACGCTGCCGCCGCGGGCCGCCGATTCCCTGGCCGCGGAGCTGGCGGCGGAGGCCGGAACGGACCGGAGCGGCCGCGTGTTGCTCGACGTCGCTTACGATCCCTGGCCCAGCGAGCTGGCGGCCGTCTGGCAGCGCCACGGCGGGTCGGTGGTCCATGGTTTGGAAATGCTGATCTACCAGGCCGTGGAGCAGGTGCGCTTGTTCGCGGGCGATCGCTTCACCAACGCCGCCGAAGTCACAAATGTGATGTGTGACGCGGTAGGTGCACCGCGGCGCTAAACAGCCCGCCGATGCATGGCAGTATTGAATCCATGTTGCGTTGGTTAACCGCCGGTGAATCCCATGGTCCGGCCCTGGTAGGAATTATCGAAGGCGTCCCTGCCGGCGTCGAACTGACCGCAGCCGAGGTCCAGGATGCCCTGGCCCGGCGGCGTCTTGGCTACGGCCGCGGTGCCCGGATGAAGTTCGAAAAGGACGAGGTCACCCTGGTGGGCGGCGTCCGCCACGGCCTGACCCAGGGCGGCCCGGTGGCGATCGAGGTCGCCAACACCGAATGGCCCAAGTGGGAAACCGTGATGTCCGCCGATCCGGTCGATCCGGCCGCACTGGAGGACCTGGCCCGCAACGCCCCCCTTACCCGGCCGCGGCCGGGCCACGCCGACTTCACCGGCATGCAGAAGTACGGCTTCGACGAAGCCCGCCCCGTGCTGGAACGCGCCAGCGCCCGGGAGACGGCGGCGCGTGTGGCCCTGGGAACCGTGGCCGCGAAATTCCTCGCCGCCCTGGGCATCCGGCTGGTCAGCCACACCACCGCGGTCGGCCGGGTCTCCGTTCCGGAAGGCCGCCCGGTGCCCGGGCCGGGTGATGTCCTGGCGCTGGACGAAGATCCGCTGCGCTGCTTCGACGCGGAGACGTCCGGGGCCATGGTGCTGGAAGTGGACCAGGCGCACAAGGACGGCGAAACCCTGGGCGGCGTGGTCGAGGTACTGGCCTACGGCCTGCCGCCGGGACTGGGCAGCTACGTGCACTGGGACCGCCGGCTGGACGCCCGCCTGGCCGCCGCCTTGATGGGGATCCAGGCGATCAAGGGCGTGGAGGTCGGCGACGGCTTCCTCACCGCCGCCCGCCGCGGATCGGAAGCCCATGACGAAATCGTCCGCGACGAGAACGGCACCATCGTGCGGGCCAGCAACCGGGCCGGCGGCATCGAGGGCGGCATGAGCATCGGGGAAACGCTGCGCGTCCGCGCGGCGATGAAGCCGATCGCGACGGTGCCCCGCGCGCTGTCCACCATCGATGTCACCACCGGAGAGCCGGCCAAGGCCCACCACCAGCGTTCGGACGTCTGCGCGGTGCCGGCGTCCGGCGTCGTCGCCGAAGCCATGGTGGCCCTGGTGCTGGCCGAGGCGGTGACCGAGAAGTTCGGCGGCGACTCCGTGAGCGAGACGGCACGCAACCTCCAGTCCTACCTGGCAGCGATCCCGGAGTCGCTGGATTCGATCGGCCGCTAGTGGCAGCCGGGCAGCCGCTCAAGCTGCGGCGCCACCTGGTCCTGATCGGCCCGATGGCGTCCGGCAAGTCGACGCTGGGCAGCCAGTTCGCCAGCCGGCACGGCCTCGCTTTCGCCGACAGCGACAAGCGGCTCGTCGAACGGCACGGGCCGATTACCGCCATCTTCACCTCGATGGGCGAGCACGCCTTCCGCGAGCTCGAGGCCCGCGAAGTGGCGGCGCTGCTCGCCGCAAACAAGCCGCCCGCCGTGGTGTCGCTGGGCGGCGGCGCCATCCTGGACACCGGTACGCAGCAACTGCTGGCCGACTGCACCGTGGTTTTCCTGGACATCGACGTGGACACCGTGCGGCCGCGCATCATCAAGGACACCGGCCGGCCCCTGCTGGCCGGCGACCCCGTGGGCCGCTGGATCGAGACCTTCGGGCAACGCCGGCCGGTCTACGAGCGCCTGGCCGACCTGGTGCTGGACACCCGCGGCAAGACACAGCAGCAACTGCTGGCCGAACTCAGACAACTGCTTGATGAAAGGCACGAACAGTGAGCAACACCGCCGAGGCAACCACCATCCCGGTCACCGGGAACACGCCCCAGGAAGCGTACGACGTCGTCGTCGGCCACGCGCTGCTGGGCCGCCTGCCGCAGGTGCTGGGGGAGCGGGTCCGGAAGGTCCTGGTGATCCACCCGCGGGCGCTGCGTGCCACCGGCGACGCGGTGCGCGAGGACCTGGCCTCCAACGGGCTGGAGGCGCTGACCGCCGAAATTCCGGACGCCGAGGAGGGCAAGCACATCCAGGTGGCCTCGTTCTGCTGGCAGGTGCTGGGCCAGAACGACTTCACCCGCTCGGACGCCATCGTGGCCGTGGGCGGCGGGGCGGTCACCGACGTGGCCGGCTTCGTGGCCGCCACCTGGCTGCGCGGCGTCAAGGTGGTGCACATCCCCACCAGCCTGCTGGGCATGGTGGACGCCGCGGTGGGCGGCAAGACCGGCATCAACACCGCCGAGGGCAAGAACCTGGTGGGCGCCTTCCACCCGCCGGCCGCCGTGCTGGCCGACCTGGACGCGCTGCAGACACTGCCGCCCAACGAACTGGTCACCGGGCTGGCCGAAGCCGTCAAGTGCGGGTTCATCGCCGACCCGGCCATCCTGGAGGTGATCGAGGCCGATCCCAAGGCCGCGAGCACCGCCGGCACGCCGCAGCTGCGGGAGATCATCGAAAGGTCCATCCGGGTCAAGGCCGCCATAGTCTCCTCCGACCTGCGCGAGTCGGGACGCCGCGAGTTCCTGAACTACGGGCACACCCTCGGCCACGCCATCGAGCTGGCCGAGCGCTACCAGATGCGCCACGGCGCGGCCGTGTCGATCGGGCTGGCCTTCGCCGCCGAGCTGTCCCGGATGGTGGGCCGGCTGGACGACGCCACCGCCGACCGGCACCAGGCGATCCTGACGTCGCTCGGACTGCCCGTTACCTACCGCCGCGACCGCTGGGCCGCGCTGCTGGACGGGATGAAGCGGGACAAGAAGGCCCGCGGGGACCTGCTGCGGTTCGTGGTGCTGGACGGCCTGGCCAAGCCCGGGATCCTGGAAGTGCCGGACACCTCGCTGCTGTTCGCCGCCTACCAGGAGATCGCCGAGTAGCCCCGGCCGCTGCCGCCGCCTTCGGGCGGCAACCCGCCAGCAGGTAGAATGTCTGCTGGACTTCGCTCCGGGCCGGGCGGACTTTCCGCCCGCGGCCCGCCATCATCGACGAAAGTGAAACTGTGGCCACAACCAACGACATCAAGAACGGCACCGTGCTGAAGCTGGACGGCCAGCTGTGGAACGTCATTGAGTTCCAGCACGTGAAGCCGGGCAAGGGCGGTGCGTTCGTGCGCACCAAGATCAAGAATGTCGTCAGCGGCAAGATCCAGGACAAGACGTTCAACGCCGGCCTGAAGATCGAAACCGCCACGGTTGACCGCCGCGATTACACCTACCTGTACAAGGACGGCGACGACTTCGTCTTCATGGACGTGCAGGATTACGACCAGGTGACCGTTCCCGGTCCCGTGGTCGGCGACGACGAGAGCTTCCTGCTGGAAAACATCAAGGTCAACATCGCCATGCACGACGGCATCCCGCTCTACATCGAGCTGCCCGCCTCCGTGGTCATGGAGATCACCTACACCGAGCCCGGCCTGCAGGGCGACCGTTCCACCGGCGGCACCAAGCCCGCCACGGTGGAGACCGGCTACCAGATCCAGGTTCCGCTGTTCCTGGAGACCGGCACCAAGGTCAAGGTCGACACCCGCACCGGCGACTACCTGGGACGAGTCAACGACTAGTGAGTGCTCCCACTTCTGCCCGCGGCAAGGCCCGCCGCAGGGCCGTCGACGTCCTCTTTGAAGCCGAACAGCGCGGCGTGTCCGCCGCCGAGGCGCTGGCCGGGCGGGGCAAGACCGACCAGGTGATCAACCCCTACACCGCGCAGATCGTGGAGGGTGTCGCCGCGCTCCAGCCGACCATCGACGAGTTCCTGGCCACCTACGCCCAGGGCTGGACACTGGAACGGATGCCCGCGGTGGACCGGATCATCCTGCGGGTCGGCTCCTGGGAACTGCTCTACAACGACGACGTCCCCGACGGCGTAGCTGTCAGCGAGGCCGTGGAACTGGCCAAAACGCTGTCGACCGACGAGTCGCCCTCCTTCGTCAACGGACTCCTGGGCCGGCTGCAGCAGCTCAAGCCCACGCTCCTGGCCTGACTCCGGCCTCACAGCCACCATCCCCGACTCCGGCCTAACAGCCACCATCCCCACGCGCGACGGCGGGTGCCCGCTGGGGCATCCGCCGTCGCTGCGCGTTGGCCACCCCTGCCGGCGCGGTGAGCTTGGGCCTCCCGCGGGTGAGCTTGGGCACATCGTCCGCGGATGGCCGTCGCACAGCCGTCACGAACGCTGCGTGCCGACCCGGCCGTGGTAATTTTGAGGGCGCAAGCAACCTTTAAATTCCGTCCAGTGAGGCGGGGAAGGAGGCGGCAACTGATGAACACGGACTCCCCGGCGCAGCAGCCGGCATCGTCGCGCGTTGTACTTGCCGAAGCGGACATCAACCGCGCGTTGACCCGTATCGCCCACGAGATCCTCGAGGCGAACAAAGGCCCCAAGGACCTTGTCCTGCTGGGCATCCCGCGCCGCGGCTACCCGCTGGCCCGGCGGCTGGCCGCCAAAATTGCCGCCGCCGACCCCTCCGTCGCTGCCGAAGAAATCATCGGCCAGCTCGACGTGACCATGTTCCGCGACGACCTGCGCCGCCATCCCACGCGTTCCCCGCTGCCCACCCAGCTGCCGGCAGACGGCATCGACGACAAGGTCGTGGTGCTGGTCGACGACGTACTCTATTCCGGGCGCACCATCCGCGCCGCCCTGGACGCCCTGGTGGATCTGGGCCGGCCGAGGATCGTGCGGCTGGCCGTCCTGGTGGACCGCGGGCACCGCGAGCTGCCGATCCGTGCCGACCATGTCGGCAAGAACCTCCCCACCTCCTCCAAGGAGAAGGTCCGGGTCCGGCTGGCCGAGACCGACACCAACAACGGTGCGCCGGCCACCGACGAAGTAGTGATCGAGGACGTCAGCGCATGAAACACCTGCTCTCCACCGCCGACCTGGCCAAGCAGGACGCGGTGCAGATCCTGGACACTGCCGAGGAGATGTCAGCCGTCTCCCAGCGCGAGGTCAAGAAACTGCCCGTGCTGCGGGGCCGCACCGTGGTGAACCTCTTCTTCGAGGACTCCACCCGCACCCGCATCTCCTTCGAGGCGGCCGCCAAGCGGCTCTCGGCCGACGTCATCAACTTCGCCGCCAAGGGGTCGTCGGTCTCCAAGGGCGAATCGCTCAAGGACACCGCCCAGACCCTGGAAGCGATGGGCGCGGACGCCGTCGTCATCCGGCACTGGGCCTCCGGGGCCCCGGCACGGCTGGCCGGTTCGGGCTGGATCGACGCCGCCGTGGTGAACGCCGGCGACGGCACCCACGAACACCCCACCCAGGCGCTGCTGGACGCGTTCACGCTGCGGCGCACCTGGGCCAAACTCACGGGCATCCCGTCGACGGGGAGCGACCTGGCAGGCATGAAGGTGGCCATCGTCGGGGATATCCTGCACTCCCGGGTGGCCCGCTCCAACCTGTGGCTGCTGCGCACCCTCGGCGCCGAGGTCACCATGGTCGCGCCGCCGACGCTGCTGCCGGTGGGCAGCCGCCAGTGGCCGTGCACGATCAGCTACGACCTGGACGCCACGCTGGCCGAGGGCACGGACGCCGTCATGATGCTGCGCGTGCAGGGGGAGCGGATGAACGCCGCCTACTTCCCGTCCACGCAGGAGTATTCGCGCCGCTGGGGGTTCGACGACCGCCGCCTGGCGGCGCTGGATGCCTCCGGCCGCGCCGGCACCATCATCATGCACCCCGGCCCGATGAACCGCGGGCTGGAAATCTCATCGGCGGCAGCCGACTCGCCGCGGTCCACTGTGCTGGACCAGGTACGCAACGGTGTCGCCGTGCGGATGGCCGCGCTCTACCTGTTGCTCTCCGGCGGCACCGAATCCGCCGCCCCCGCTCCCACCGCCACCCAGGAGGCCAAGTGACCGAGTCCAGCGAAACCACCTACCTGATCCGCGGGGCTTCGCTGACCGGCGGGGAGCGTGCCGACCTGCTGCTCCGCGGCGGGACCATTGTGGAGGCGGGCACCGCCTTGGGCGCGGCCGGCGCCGTCGAAATCGACGCCGACGGGCTGATCGCGTTGCCGGGCATGGTTGACCTGCACACGCATCTGCGCGAGCCGGGCCGCGAGGACGCGGAGACGGTGGAGACCGGCACCCGGGCGGCGGCGCTGGGCGGCTTCACCGCCGTGCACGCCATGGCCAACTCGACGCCGGTCGCCGACACGGCCGGCGTGGTCGAGCAGGTATACACGCTGGGCCGGACCGCCGGCTGGGCGGACGTCCGCCCGGTGGGCGCCGTGACCGTGGGCCTGGCCGGCGAACGGCTCGCCGAGCTCGGCGCGATGGCCGACTCCCGTGCCCGGGTCCGGGTCTTTTCCGACGACGGCATCTGCGTTTCGGACCCGGTGCTGATGCGCCGCGCGCTGGAGTACGTCAAGGCGTTCGACGGCGTGATCGCCCAGCACGCCCAGGAGCCGCGGCTGACCGACGGGGCACAGATGAACGAGGGAACCGTGTCGGCGGTGCTGGGCATGACCGGATGGCCGGCCGTCGCGGAGGAGAGCATCATCGCCCGCGACGTGCTGCTGGCGCAGCACGTGGACTCCCGCCTGCACGTCTGCCACGTCTCCACGGCCGGATCGGTGGAGCTCATCCGCTGGGCCAAGGCCCGCGGGATCAAGGTCACCGCCGAGGTCACGCCGCACCACCTGTGGCTGACCGACGAACTGGTCCGCAGCTACGACCCGGTCTACAAGGTCAACCCGCCGCTGCGCACGGACGAGGACGTGCAGGCCCTGCGCGCCGGCCTGGCCGACGGCACCATCGACGTCATCGGCACCGACCACGCGCCGCACCCTTCCGAGGCGAAGGAGTGCGAATGGGCCCAGGCAGCCATGGGCATGACAGGGCTGGAAACAGCGCTGTCCGTAGTGCAGCACACCATGATCGAGTCCGGCCTGATCGGCTGGGCCGACTTCGCCCGGATCACCTCCGCCATGCCGGCCCGCATCGGCCGGCTGGCCGGGCAGGGCCAACCGCTGGCCGCCGGATCGGCCGCCAACATCACCCTGGTGGACCCCGCGGCGCGTTGGACGGTGGACCCCTCCGCGATGGCCACCAAGGGCAGGAACTCGCCGTTCGCCGGCCGGGAGCTGCCCGGCCGCGTGGTCGCCACGTTCCTCAACGGGCACCCCACCGTGCTGGACGGCGCCCTGAACACCCCGGCACGCCCGGCAGAGGAGGCCTGACATGGACCAGATCCAGGCCGGCCTGGTGATGCTCGCCGTCGCCCTCGTGCTCATGGTGCTGGTGGCCGTCGGCTGGCGCAACCGGCTCAAGCGGCAGCGGGACATCGCGCCGCTGCCGCACGTCCCGGCGGACACCGCCAACCCGACCGGCTACTACGAAGGCATGTACGTGGTCACGACGACGGCGGGGGACTGGCTGGACCGCGTCGCCGTCCACGGCCTCGGCATCCGGACCAAGGCGGCGCTGCGGACCTATCCGCACGGCGTGCTGATCGAGCGACCCGGCTCCACGGACCTCTACATTCCGGCCGGAAGCATCTCCGACGTCCGGACCGAGAGCGGCATGGTGGGCAAGTTCGTGGAGTCCGAGGGCCTGGCCGTGATCACGTGGAAGCTGGGGGAGCGCGAGGTCGACACCGCCTTCCGCACCCGGCAGGCCGCCGAGAAACAACCGCTGCTGGCGCAGCTGCAGACATACCTACCCGCCGTACAGGAAGACTAGGACACATCGTGAGCGCAGAAACAACTTACCTCTCCGCACCGGCGCTGCTGGTGCTCGAAGACGGCCGGACCTTCCGCGGCCGCAGCTACGGCGCACAGGGCACCGCGCTGGGCGAGGCGGTCTTTTCCACCGGCATGACCGGCTACCAGGAGACCATCACCGACCCGTCCTACGCCCGCCAGCTGGTGGTGCAGACCGCGCCCCACATCGGCAACACCGGGGTGAACGACGACGACGCGGAATCCCGCAAGATCTGGGTGGCCGGCTACGTGGTCCGCGACCCGGCCCGCCGGCCCTCCAACTGGCGCTCCGAGCGCAGCCTGGACGACGAACTGGTCAACCAGGGCATCGTGGGCATCCAGGGCGTGGACACCCGCGCGCTGACCCGCCACCTGCGCGAACGCGGCGCGATGAAGGCCGGCATCTTCTCCGGCGACGCGGCCGCCCGCCCCGCGGCGGAGCTGCTGGCCGAGGTCAACGCGCAGCCGGCGATGGAAGGCGCCCGGCTCGCCGAAGAGGTCAGCGTCACGGAAGCCTACGTCGTCGAACCGGCCGACCACGGCTGGGAAGGGGAGCCGCGGTTCACCGTCGCCGCCCTCGACCTGGGCATCAAGGCCATGACCCCCGTACGGTTCGCCGAGCGCGGGATCCGGGTCCACGTGCTGCCCGCGACCGCCAGCTTCGAAGACATCCAGGCCGTCTCGCCCGACGGCATGTTCATGTCCAACGGGCCCGGCGACCCGGCCACGGCCGACCGCCAAGTGCTGCTGCTGCGCAAGGTGCTCGACGCCGGCCTGCCGTTCTTCGGCATCTGCTTCGGCAACCAGATCCTGGGCCGCGCCCTGGGCTTCGGCACCTACAAGCTGCGCTACGGCCATCGCGGCATCAACGTGCCGGTGATGGACCGGCGCACCGGAAAGGTCGAGATCACCTCGCAGAACCACGGCTTCGCCGTCGACGCCCCGCTCGACGGGCCCACGCTGGCCCCGGAGGAGCGCTTCGGCCGGGTCGAAGTCAGCCACGTCTGCCTGAACGACGACGTCGTCGAGGGCCTGAACTGCCTGGACATCCCCGCCTTCTCCGTCCAGTACCACCCGGAGGCGGCCGCCGGGCCACACGATGCGGCGCCCCTGTTCGACCGTTTTACCGACCTGATGAACTCCCGCCGAACCCAGACCGGGACCGCTTCCGAGACGACGAAGGAAAGCAAGTAATGCCCAAGAGAGAAGATCTGAAGTCCGTCCTGGTCATCGGTTCCGGTCCCATCGTGATCGGACAGGCGGCCGAGTTCGACTATTCCGGCACCCAGGCGCTGCGGGTGCTGAAGGAGGAGGGCCTGCGGGTCATCCTGGTCAACTCGAATCCCGCCACCATCATGACGGACCCCGAGTTCGCCGATGCCACCTACGTGGAGCCGATCACGCCGGAGGTGGTCGAAAAGATCATCGCCAAGGAGCGCCCGGACGCCCTGCTGCCCACCCTGGGCGGCCAGACCGCCCTGAACACAGCGATAGCGCTGGACAAGAACGGCGTGCTGGACAAGTACAACGTGGAGCTCATCGGCGCCAACATCGCCGCCATCGAACTCGGCGAAGACCGGGAGAAGTTCAAGGGCGTGGTGGAGCGCTGCGGCGCCGAATCCGCCAAGTCCGTGATCGTGCACTCGATGGACGAAGCCTTCGCCGCCGCCGAGGAACTCGGCTACCCGATGGTGGTGCGCCCGTCCTTCACCATGGGCGGCCTCGGCTCCGGCATGGCTTACAACGCGGAGGACCTGCGCCGCATCGCCGGCGCCGGCATCCAGTACAGCCCCACCAGCGAGGTGCTGCTCGAAGAGAGCATCCTGGGCTGGAAGGAATACGAGCTCGAGATGATGCGCGACAAGAACGACAACGTCGTCGTCGTCTGCTCGATCGAGAACTTCGACCCGGTGGGCGTGCACACCGGCGACTCCATCACCGTGGCCCCGGCCATGACGCTGACCGACCGCGAGTTCCAGAAGCTGCGCGACATCTCCATCGCGGTGATCCGCGAGGTCGGCGTCGACACCGGCGGCTGCAACATCCAGTTCGCCATCGAACCGGACACCGGCCGCGTCGTGGTGATCGAAATGAACCCGCGCGTCTCCCGGTCCTCGGCGCTGGCTTCCAAGGCCACTGGTTTCGCGATCGCCAAGATCGCCACCAAGCTGTCGCTCGGGTACACGCTGGACGAGATCCCCAACGACATCACGCAGCAGACCCCGGCCGCCTTTGAACCGACGCTGGACTACGTCGTCGTCAAGGTGCCGCGTTTCGCGTTCGAGAAGTTCCCGGCGGCCGACCCGACGCTGACCACCACCATGAAGTCCGTGGGCGAGGCGATGGCTATCGGCCGCAACTTCACCGAAGCGCTGCAGAAGGCGCTGCGGTCGCTGGAGCAGAAGGGGTCGCAGCTCGAGTTCGACCCGGTCAACGACTATGACGTGCCCGAACTGCTGGCCAAGTCCAGAGTCGGGTCCACCGAGCGGCTCTCGATGGTGCAGCGGGCGCTGCTCGGCGGCGCCACGGTCGAGCAGGTCTTCGAAGCCACGGCGATCGACCCGTGGTTCCTGGACCAGCTGCAGCTGATCAACGAAGTGGCCACCGAAATCCGCCGCGCGCCGGCGCTGACCGAGGACATCCTGCGGCTGGCCAAGCGGCACGGCTTCTCCGATGAGCAGATCGGCAAGCTCAGCCACACCAGCGAGGCCGTGGTCCGCGGGGTCCGTCACGCGCTGGGCATCCGTCCGGTGTTCAAGACGGTGGATACCTGCGCAGCCGAATTCGCCGCGTACACCCCGTACCACTACTCGTCCTACGACGAGGAGGACGAGGTCGAGCTGCACGCGAAGCCGTCCGTGATCATCCTCGGCTCCGGCCCCAACCGGATCGGCCAGGGCATTGAGTTCGACTACTCCTGCGTCCACGCCACCATGGCGCTGCGCAAGGCCGGGCACGAGACGGTCATGATCAACTGCAACCCGGAGACCGTCTCCACCGACTACGACATCTCCAACCGCCTGTACTTCGAGCCCCTCACGCTCGAGGACGTGCTGGAGGTCATCGCGGCGGAGGAGCGCACCGGCGGCGTGCTCGGAGTGTTCGTGCAGCTGGGCGGCCAGACGCCGCTGAAGCTGGCCCAGGCGCTGGCCGACGCCGGCATCCCGATCCTCGGCACCTCGCCGGAAGCCATCGACCTGGCCGAGCACCGCGGCGCGTTCCAGCGCGTGCTGGATTCGGCCGGCCTGATCGCCCCGAAGAACGGCACCGCCGTGTCTTTCGAGGAAGCCAAGAAGATCGCCGACGAGATCGGCTACCCGGTGCTGGTCCGCCCGTCCTACGTGCTGGGCGGGCGCGGCATGGAGATCGTTTACGACGAGGCCAACCTGTCGCGCTACATCGCCAATGCCACCGAGATCACGCCGGACCACCCGGTGCTGGTGGACCGCTTCCTGGAAGACGCGATCGAGATCGACGTCGATGCCCTCTACGACGGCAAGGACCTCTACGTCGGCGGCATCATGGAGCACATCGAGGAGGCCGGGATCCACTCCGGCGACTCCGCCTGTGTGCTGCCGCCGATCACCCTGGGCGCCGACGTGCTGGACCGGGTGCGCAACGCCACCGCCGCCATCGCCGAGGGCGTGGGGGTGCGCGGCCTGATCAACATCCAGTTCGCGCTGGCCGCCGACGTGCTCTACGTGATTGAGGCCAACCCGCGCGCCTCGCGCACCGTCCCGTTCGTGTCCAAGGCCACCGGCGTGCAGCTGGCCAAGGCCGCGGCGCTGATCGGTACCGGAGTTGACATCGCCATGCTGCGCAGCGTCTACAAGGTGCTGCCGGAGACCGGTGACGGTTCCCGGCTGCCGCTGGAGGCACCGGTGGCGGTGAAGGAGGCGGTGCTTCCGTTCAGCCGGTTCCGCACGCCCGAAGGCACCGTGGTCGACTCGCTGCTCGGCCCGGAGATGCGCTCCACCGGCGAGGTCATGGGCATTGACAAGTACTTCGACACGGCCTTCGCCAAGAGCCAGGCCGCGGCCGGCAGCGCCCTGCCGACGTCCGGCAAGGTGTTCGTCTCGGTGGCCAACCGCGACAAGCGCTCCATCATCATGCCGGTGAAGCTGCTGGTGGACCTGGGCTTCGAAATCCTCTCCACCGGCGGCACGGCCGAAGTGCTGCGCCGCAACGGCATCCAGTCCACCACCGTGCGCAAGATCGCCGAAGGGCGCTCCGACGAGGGCGAGGGCACCATCGTCGACCTCATCACCGAAGGCCGCATCGGGCTGATCCTCAACACCCCGTCCGGCGGCCAGGCCCGCGGCGACGGCTACGAGATCCGCGCTGCGGCGACGTCGGTGGGAACCCCGATCATCACCACCGTGTCCGAGTTCGGTGCCGCCATCCAGGCCATCGAAGCGATGCGCCAGTACGAGTGGGACGTGACCAGCCTGCAGGAGCACGCGGAGAACCTGAAGGCCGCGTTCTATGCCTGAGCCGCACGCCCGGCCGCAGCCAGCCACCTTCGGGCAGCGGCTGCGGGCGGCGATGGAGGCCCGCGGGCCGCTGTGCGTGGGCATTGACCCCCACCCGTCGCTGCTCTCCGCCTGGGGACTGAACGACGACGCCGAAGGGCTCGAACGCTTCTCCCTCACCGTGCTGGACGCGGTGGGGGAGCAGGCTGCCGCCCTCAAGCCGCAGGTGGCGCTGTACGAACGACACGGTTCGGCCGGCCTGGCGGTGCTGGAGAAGCTGCTGGCGGCGGCGGCCCAGGCCGGCGCCCTGACGATTGCCGACGCCAAGCGGGGCGACATTGGCTCCACCATGGCCGCCTACGCCGACGCGTGGCTGCGCGACGGCTCGGCGCTGGCGGCCGACGCCGTGACGCTCAGCCCCTACCTCGGGTACGGATCGCTGCGGCCGGCGCTGGACCTGGCGGCGGCAACCGGCCGCGGAGTGTTCGTGCTGGCGCTGACTTCCAACCCGGAGGGCGCCAGCGTGCAGCACGTCGGCGGCGCCGAGTCCGTGGCCGCCCGGATCGCGGAGGCGGCGGCCGCCGACAACGCGGAGGCCGGCCGCGCCGGCGAGCTGGGCTCCGTCGGCCTGGTGGTCGGCGCCACGGTCCGGGCCGAGGTGATGGAACGGCTCGGGCTGGACCTGGCGGCGGTCAACGGGCCGCTGCTGGCCCCCGGGCTGGGCGCACAGGGTGCCACCGGGGCGGACATCGCGGCGGCCTTCGGTTCCGCCGTCGGGAATGTCCTGGCCACCTCCAGCCGGGACATCCTCCAGGCCGGCCCGGACACCGCCGCCTTGCGCGGGGCCGCGGACCGCACCCTGGCCGGCTTGTCGGGCCTCGCGGGCTGAGCGGCGGCCGGGGCTGGCCCGTCTAACCTCCTGTGCCGAACAGCCGGGCGTGGCGGCGGCCCTGAGCCGCCGTGTTGCGGTTCTGGTAAGTTCAATTCATGCCCAATGTGCCCGCCCGGCATCTTGTCCGCGGGCCGGATTGTCTGGAGGAGCTGTGGGTCTTCGACCGCTGACGGAGAGCGAACGCACCACCGCCCGGCTGAAAGCGACGGCCGCCCGGGTCGAACGTGCGGAAATCAAGGCCAAAGTGAAATCCGGCGCCATGACCGTTGCCGAGGTGATCGAGGCGGCCGCGTCGATGGAATCGGTCGGCCGGCTGCGTGTGGCAGAACTGCTCGAAGCGTTGCCGGGCATCGGCCCGGTCCGCGCGGCCGCCATCATGGAGACGGTCCGCATTGCGCCCAGCCGCCGGCTGCGCGGGCTCGGCATCCACCAGCGGCGAGCCCTGATAGACCACTTGAAATCCCAGTAACAGATGGAAGATATGTCCGACAAACCCCGCCTGACCGTTCTCGCCGGCCCCACGGCCGTCGGCAAGGGCACCGTTTCCACCTATATCCGCGACAACTACCCCGACGTCTGGCTGTCGGTATCCGCCACCACCCGCGAACCGCGGCCCGGTGAGCAGGACGGCGTCCACTACTATTTCGTCGGCCCCGAAGAGTTCGACCGGCTGGTGGCCGCCGGCGACATGCTCGAGTGGGCCCTCGTGCACGGCCGGAACCGCTACGGAACGCTGCGGCGCACCGTGGAGGAGGCCATGGCTGACGGCAAATCCGTGCTTTTGGAGATCGACCTGCAGGGCGCCCGGCAGGTCAAGGAGTCCATGCCGGATGCCACGTTCGTGTTTTTGGCCCCGCCCAGCTGGGAGGAAATGGTCCGCCGACTGGTGGGCCGCGGCACGGAAACACCCGAAGAACAGCAGCGCCGGCTGGAAACCGCTAAACTGGAACTTGCTGCCGAGCCCGAGTTCGATTTCACCGTCGTTAACGACGATGTCCAGCGGGCGGCAGACGAGCTCGTTTCATTGATGGGACTTGTCCCGCACCCGCGCTGAGCGGGTACAGAGAACACGTCCCGGAACCCATTGGAGATTTAGTGTCGACCAACCTCGAAGGCATCATCAACCCGCCGATCGACTCCCTGCTGGAAGCAACGGATTCGAAGTACGCGCTGGTGATTTACGGTGCCAAGCGTGCCCGCCAGATCAACGCCTACTACTCGCAGCTGCACGAAGGCCTGTTCGAGTACGTCGGCCCGCTGGTGGACACCAAGCTGAACGAGAAGCCGCTGTCCATCGCACTGCGCGAAATCAACGAGGGCCTGCTGGTCAGCAAGCCCGTCGAAAAGGCCGCAGAGTAACCAGCGTCTAACACCGGGGCAGGCATGCGGATCATTTTGGGCGTAGGCGGCGGCATCGCCGCCTACAAGTCGGCATCCCTGCTTCGGTTGTTTAAGGAAGCCGGCCACGACGTGACGGTCATCCCGACCGACGCCGCCGACAAGTTCGTGGGCCGCGCCACCTGGGAAGCCCTCTCCGGCAACCCGGTGAGCAACAGCGTGTTCGATGCCGTCGAGTCGGTCAACCACGTCCGCCTCGGCCAGGACGCGGACCTCGTCGTCGTGTGCCCGGCCACCGCGGATCTGCTGGCACGCGCCGCCGCCGGCCTGGCCGGCGACCTGCTCACCAACACGCTGCTGGTGGCCACCGCACCCGTGGTCTTTGTGCCAGCCATGCACACCGAAATGTGGCAGCATCCAGCCACCGCGGCGAACGTGGCCACGCTGCGCAGCCGGGGCACCACGGTGATGGACCCGGCCGTAGGCCGCCTGACCGGCAAGGACACCGGCCCCGGCCGGCTGCCCGAACCGGCGGAAATCTACGATTTCATCGCCGCAGGCCTCGCCGACGGAACGTTGAAACCCCGGACGACGGCGGAGGCCGGCTGGGCGCCGGAGGACTCGGCCGTGCCCGGGCTCGCGGCTCCGGAACCCGGTCCGCTGGCCGGGAAGCGGGTCCTGGTCACTGCCGGCGGCACCCGCGAACCGCTGGACCCCGTGCGCTTCCTGGGCAACCGGTCCTCCGGCAAGCAGGGCGTGGCACTGGCCCGCGCCGCGGCGGCTGCGGGAGCGGAGGTCGAACTGATCGCCGCCCACCTCGAGGTGGATATTCCCGACGGGCTCAAGTCCAGCTCGGTGGAGACCGCCCTGGACCTGCGCGAGGCGACGCTCGAAGCGGCGGCGCGCTCCGACGTCGTCATCATGGCAGCCGCCGTGGCGGATTTCCGGCCGGCGGAAGTGACCGACACCAAGATCAAGAAGCGCGACGACGCCGAGGACCCGGTGATCACGCTGGTGCGGAATCCGGACATCCTGGTGGAGGTCGTGCAGCAGCGCGGCTCCGGCGAGGCGCCGCTGATCGTCGGTTTCGCGGCGGAGACCGGCGACGACCGCGGCGACGTGCTCGACTATGCGCGCAGCAAGCTCGAACGGAAGGGCTGCGACCTGCTGGTGCTCAACCGAGTGGGCCGCGACCTGGTGTTTGGCCAGGATGACACCGAGATCACGGTGCTGGCACGCAGCGGCGTCGAACCGCAGACCCACCGCGGCAGCAAAGACAGTGCGGCGGCCGTGGTCATCGAGCGCATCACCGCCGAACTCTCCGGCTGATGCTGCTTCCGGGCATCCGGGCTGACACTGCCTTCAGGCTGACGCCGGCTCCGGGTTGACACTGCCTCAGGGGCGACACTGGCTCCGGGCTGCCACTGCTTGTGCCGCTTGGGGGGAGCGGAAGACGCGTCTTCTTCATCTCCCTCATGCCGCGGTAACCGGACCACCCGTTACCCCCTGTGTACTACTGTTTCGCTCCATGACCGGGCCTTCGGGGCCGCGTCTACAGTTCCGTGGCGGTCCCCGCCAGCAAGTAAGGTATGTCTGTGACTTCTTCTGACAGCAATCTGCGGCTCTTCACGTCCGAGTCCGTGACCGAAGGCCATCCGGACAAGATCTGTGACCAGATTTCCGACGCCATCCTCGACGCCCTGCTGCGCGAGGATCCCGAGTCGCGGGTAGCCGTAGAGACGCTGACGACGACCGGCCTGGTACATGTGGCCGGCGAGGTTACCACTCAGGGCTACGTGGAGATCCCGCAGATCGTCCGCGATACCATCCTGGAGATCGGCTACAACTCCTCGGACAAGGGGTTTGACGGCGCGCGTTGCGGCGTCTCGGTTTCCATCGGCCAGCAGTCGCCGGAGATCGCCTCAGGGGTCTTCAACTCCTTTGAAACCCGCGAGGGGACCGGTATCGACGCGCGCGATGCCCAGGGCGCCGGCGACCAGGGCATCATGTTCGGCTATGCCAGCGACGAGACCGACGTCCTGATGCCCGCACCGATCTGGCTCGCGCACCGGCTGTCCGAGCGTTTGACCGAGGTGCGGAAGGACGGGACGCTGCCGTATCTGCGGCCCGACGGCAAGACGCAGGTGACCATCGGTTATGACGGCGACAAGCCGGTGTCCGTTAACTCGGTCGTGATTTCCAGCCAGCATGAAGGCGGCGTGGACCTGGAACATCTGCGTGCGGACCTCGCCTCGCGCGTCATCGAGCCGGTGCTGGCGACCAGTTCCCTGGACGCCACCAACGTGCGCTACATCCTTAATCCGGGCGGCGACTTCGTGATCGGCGGGCCGGTGGGCGACGCCGGGCTGACCGGACGCAAAATCATCGTGGACACCTACGGTGGCATGGCCCGTCACGGCGGCGGCGCGTTTTCCGGCAAGGATCCGTCCAAGGTGGACCGTTCCGCCGCCTATGCCATGCGCTGGGTGGCCAAGAACGTGGTGGCCGCGGGACTGGCCCGTCGTGCCGAGATCCAGATCGCGTACGCCATCGGGATGGCGCGGCCGGTCGGCATTTACGTGGAAACGTTCGGAACCGAGACCGTTGATCCGGCGCGCATCGCCCAGGCGATCGAGGAAGTCTTCGACCTGCGTCCGCTGGGCATCATCGACGACCTGGAGCTCAAGCGGCCCATCTACAAGCAGACCGCGGCACACGGGCATTTCGGCCGTGAACATGCCGACTTCACCTGGGAGCGGACCGACCGGGCGGACGCACTGCGCAGCTACTTCAACGCCTGAGCCTGATGGGCCCTGATCCGCACCAGCTGAGCCTGCTGCAGGGCTTCGGTGCCCCCAAGCAGGCGCCGGGCACCTCGCCGGCGGCGGCGACCGATCCGGTGGCCCGGGTGCTGATCGAAACGGCGCTGCCGCATCTGGACCGGATCTTCGATTATCTGGTGCCGGAGCATTTGGACGCCGACGCTGTTCCCGGCGCGCGGGTCAAGGCCCGGTTCGGCGGCCAGGAAATGAGCGGGTACATCACCCGCCGCACGTCCGAGGTGCCGGAAGGGGTCAAGCTGGCTCCGTTGGCCAAGGTGGTTTCCGCGCAGCCGGTGCTGACCGAGGAACTGCTCCGGCTGGCCACGTCGGTGGCCGAGCGCTACGCCGGAAACGTCAGCGACGTACTGCGCGCCGCCATCCCGCCCCGCGTCGCCAAGGTGGATAAGGAATTCGCCGCCTGGGCGACCGACGCTGCGGCAGCGGAGGCCCAGCCGGCCGTGGATGCCCACGCGGCTACCACCGTCGCCACGGATGCCGCGGCTGCCGCCGCCCCTCCGGCTGCCACCGCTGCTCCGGTTGCCGCCGCCCCTCCGGCTGCCACCGCTGCTACTGCCGACCCGGCAGCTACGGCTGAGGCGGAGCAAGCCTTCGCCGGTTATGACGGCGCCGGCGACTTTCTGGCCCAGCTGGCGTCGGGCGCCGCCCCGCGGGCCGTGTTGGCCAGCCACAAGTCCTACGGCCCTGCTTCGTGGGCAGCCCAAGTAGCGCACGCCGTGGCGAGCGTACGGCAGAGCGGCCGCGGCGCCGTCGTCGTTGTTCCGGACGCCAAAGACCTGGCGCGGCTGGAAGCCGAATTGGAGCGCGTCCTCGGCGCGGACCAGTTTGTCCGCCTGACTGCCGAGGACGGGCCGACGCCGCGCTACCGGAACTACCTGCGGTTGCTGCATGGCGAGGTGTTCGTGGCCGTCGGGACGCGCTCGGCCGCCTTCGCCCCGGTGCAGGATTTGGGCCTGGTGGCCATGTGGGACGACGGCGATGACCTGCTGCTGGAGCAGCGTTCCCCCTACCAGCATGCCCGCGAGGTGTTGTTGTTGCGCACGGCGCAGGCCGGCTGCGCGGCCCTGTTCGCTGGTGTCTCGCGGAGCGGCGAAGCACAGCGGCTGGTTGAGAGCGGCTGGGCGTCGGCGCTCACGCCCGCCCGGCCGTTCCTGCGCCAGGCGACTCCGCGCATCCTCAACACCGCGGATTCGTTCCAACAGGAACGCGATCCCATGCTGCGCCATGCCCGTCTGCCGCAGGCCGCGTGGCGGGCCGCCAAGGAAGGCCTGGAACGCGGTCCGGTGCTGGTCCAGGTGGCGCGGACCGGCTTCTCACCTGCCCTTGCCTGCCAGGACTGCCGCACGCCCGCCAGATGCACCGACTGCAACGGGCCGCTGGCGCAGCCGGGGCGCGCGGCGGCTCCGGCTTGCCGGTGGTGCGGCCGCTTGGCCACGAACTATTCCTGTCCCGAATGCGGGTCCCACCGACTCCGCGCCTCTGCAGTCGGCGCCCTGCGTACCGCAGAAGAACTGGGACGTGCGTTCCCGGGGGCGACGGTCGTGTCTTCTTCGGGGGAACACATCAAGTCTGTGGTCGAGTCAAGGAAAGCCCTGGTGGTCGCAACACCGGGAGCCGAGCCGGTGGCGCCCGGCGGCTACGCGGCCGCGTTGCTGCTGGATGGCAACGCCATGCTCAGCCGCGAGTCCCTTCGCGCCCCCGAAGACGTGCTGCGCCGATGGTTCCGCGCAGCGTCGCTGGTGCAGCCGGCGTCGGAAGGGGGGCTGGTGGTAGTCACCGCCGATCAGGATGCCGTTGTGGCGCCCTTGGTTCGGTGGGACCCCACCGGCGCCGCAGCCAGGGAGATGCAGTTGCGGCGCGAGCTTCAGCTTCCCCCGGCCGTGAGGATCGCCGCCCTGACAGGGAAGCCCTCAGGCATTGAAGCTTTCATGGCGGATTTTGAGCTCAGCGGCAGCCTTCGCAGCGTCGGACCCGTTGAGTTGCCGGCCCGACCGGGGGAGAGCAGTGAGCACCGCCTGCTGCTGTTCTTCAGCTATCAGGATGGCGCCCGCGTGACTGCTGCGCTCCGTCACCGCAAGGCGGCGCTGTCCGCCAAGCGCGTCCCCGACCCGGTACAGGTGCGCTGCGACGGGACCGACCTGCTGTAACCTTCCGAATGCGCGGTCCGGCTCCGGGCGCGGGGCGCTTGGGCTGCGTCTGAACCGGGTGACGGCGTGCCTGGGAGTGGTGGCGGGGTGGAGGTGTAGGTGTGTCCGGTGGGGGTGGTGGTTTCCACGGTGTGGTGTGGTCCGTCGATGGGGCGGGAGGTCCAGCCTTCGGCTTCCTTGGACTGGTTGCATTGTTCGCAGAGTCCGTGGCCGTTGGCCATGGTGGTTTTGCCGCCTTGTGACCAGGGCAGGATGTGGTCGATGTGCCGGATCGGGGCGTCGCACCAGGGCCTGCCGCAGACGGCGTCGCGGGCGAGGATCATCCGGCGCATCCCGTCGGGGAACTTCCGGGCGGCCGAGTCCATCCCCAGCAGCTGCCCGGTCCCGGGGGCGGTGTAGAGACGGCGGACCCAGATGTCCTCCACACTGTGTTGTTTCAGCACTTTGGTGCGGTGGGCCTGTTCGCGGGCGGTCTTCCAGCCCGGCTCGGTCCCGGCCG
>NZ_JBNHGM010000010.1:0-130733 GCF_059091265.1 Arthrobacter sp. THG-b23 | reverse complement strand
GCACCGACTCGAGCGGTTCGGGTATGTGTCGTCCTCGTGGGGTCTCTCGGAGGCCGGGCGGCTGTTCGGCGGGCTCCGCCGCTCCGTCTGCCTCCGGGCTGGCGTCGGCCTCGACCGGCTCGGCGGCAGGCTGTGCGCCGGTCCCGTCCTGCGGAACGGTTTCCGCTGCCGCAGCCTCGGCGGCCTTGTCGGCGGCGGTCTTGCGCGGCCGGCGGGTGCGGGTCTTGACGGGAGCCGTTTCGCCCGGCTGGTCGGTGGCGGGTTCAGCAGCGGCTGCCGGGGCGGTGCCCGGCTCCGCCGCGGCGGCATCTTCCGGCGGCGCGGCCTGGGCGGCCGCGGCTTCGGCGGCCTTCTGGGCCGCGGTCTTGCGCGGTCGGCGGACGCGGGTTGTCGCCGGAGCAGCCTCGGCCGGCTGGCCGCTTGCGGGGTCCTGCCCGGTGGGATCCTGGCCTGCGGGCTGTTCACCCGCGGGCTGCTCCCCGGCGGCTATCGCGGCGTCGGGCGCCGCGGCGGTCGCGGGGGAAGCGGCGGAGGCATCGCCGTCGTTGTTGGGGGCAGTGGCCGCCGCTGCAGGCACATCAACGTCCAGCTGGTCCTGCGACGGTGCGGACACGGTGGGCTTGCGGCGGGGCCGCGGCGGTTTCTTGGCCGGTACCTCCGGCACGTCGATCGGAGAGGAGGTAGCGGGAATTACCTGTTCATTGTCCATTTAAAGTTGTGCTCCAACCCTTGCGGCACCGGCCACATCCCGGTGCCCTCGGGGGCATGTAGCCGGGTATCCGGGTGCCTTGGGCTGCCCGACACCGAAAGTCGTCTTGGTATCACCCGAGCTCGCGCCATCACGTGGGGCGCGGCACACCCGGGGACCAGCGGCGCTTTTCCGTCTGCCGTAACCTTCTCTTCACCGGCAGGGCCGTCCGGCGGATTCCCAGCGCCCATCCGGATTGATGGGCTCCTTGTTCGGGAAGCATCGCCGACGGACCTGGAAGCCTGTCGCTGGACCAACAGCAGCATGTGGGGCTGCTATTAGCCACGATCATTCTCTCACACCGGGTGCGATTTGGTGAGTAATGGCCCATCGCTCCGGCGTAGAATCGAGCCACATGTCCCCTAGCCCGAGGATAACGGTGCAGACCCAAGCGCAGACCTCCACCTCCCCGGCCGCGACCGCGTCCGGCCAACTCCCGGACAGCGAGGTCTCCGGCGTCGCCCGGGAGAAACCCTTCGCCTGGCTGCTGCTGGCCACCGGCGTGTTCGGCTGGGTCATGTCCGGCATCCTGGTCCTGGAACGGCTGGCCACCTACGAGAATCCGGGCCACGTGACCAGCTGCGACATCAACCCCTGGGTTTCCTGCGGCAAGGTGTTCCTGCACTGGCAGGCCGGGCTCTTCGGTTTTCCCAACCCGCTGATCGGGATCGTCGCCTTCGCCGTTCCCATCACGACGGCGGTGGCGATCCTTGCGGGGGCGCGGTTCCGCCGGTGGTACTGGGTTGGCCTGCAGATCGGCGTCACGCTGGGCTTCATCTTCGTCGTCTGGCTGTGGAGCCAGGCGCTCTACGACATCCACATCCTGTGCCTGTACTGCATGGGCGTGTGGGCCGCGATGATCCCGCTGTTGGTGCACACCACGGCGCGGAACCTGGCGCACGGCGTGATCAAGGCGCCGCCGGCGGTGGTCCGCTTCGCCGGCAGCTGGGCCTGGACCCTGACGGCCCTGCTGTGGATCGTGACGGCCGGGACCATTTTCCTGGCCTTCATTGACGCCTTCCTGGGCTGACCCGGGTAGCTTCCCGGGCTGACCCGGATACACCAGAGGCCGCGTCCCCGTCCGGGGCCGCGGCCTCTGCCGGCTTTTAGCGTCTAGGAGAACCAGATGCCGATCTCGCGCGCGGCGGACTCGGGCGAGTCGGAACCGTGCACGAGGTTTTGCTGCACCTTCACGCCCCAGTCGCGGCCGAAGTCGCCGCGGATCGTCCCGGGGGCGGCGGTGGTGGGGTCGGTGGTGCCGGCCAGCGACCGGAAGCCCTCGATCACCCGGTGCCCCTCGAACACCGCGGCGGCGAGCGGGCCGGAGAGCATGAACTCGACCAGCGGCTCGTAGAACGGCTTGCCGACGTGCTCTTCGTAGTGCCGTTCCAGCAGTTCGCGGGTGGCGTTGACCAGCTTCAGTTCGACCAGTGTGTAGCCCTTGGCCTCGATGCGGGCCAGGATGCTGCCGGTGAGACCGCGGGATACGCCGTCGGGCTTGACCAGTACCAGTGTGCGTTCAACGCTCACAATTTCTCCTCATTCGCTTCACGATTAGCTCCGAAAACCCCGTTCAATCCTACGGGACGCGCGCGCAGCACAGGTCAGCGCCCGGCATCGTCCGCGGTGCCGGCGTCGTCAGCGCCCGGCCTCGTCCACGGTGCCGGCGTCGTCCGCGGTGCCTGCCTCCGGGCCATGCAGTCGTTCCCATTCCGCCTGTTCGGCGTCGCGCTGCGCGTTCTCGCGGTCCAGCCGGCCGCCTGTGCGCACGGCGTACCACCAGGACAGGGCGAAGAGCACGCCGACGACGAACATCACCGGTTCCACGATGCCGGTGGCAATCAGGAGCACCTGCATCGCCCAGCCGATGGCGTAGCCGGCCGGGCGGCGCAGCAGGGCACAGCAGAGCACCAGCAGGACGCTCAAGCCGATCCCCAGTCCGAGGATCAGCGCCGGCGGCACGTCGTCCCGGTAGAGCCCGAACACCACCAGGGTGGCGAAAAAGGCGACGAAGGCTTCCAGCAACAACACGGTGGAGGCGAACATCGTCTTGATCGAGCGCCGTTTCTTCGGCATGTCCGGACGCCACTCGCGCTGGGCTTTGGTCAGTTTGGCCATGGATCTTGTTACTTTCCTAGCAGGATGCGGGCGTCGGCGACCAGGGTGATGGACCCGGTGATCAGCACGCCGCCGGCGAGGTCGTTGTCGGCTTCGGCCCGGCCGACGGCCCATTCGATGGCATCGTCCAGCCGGGGCGCGATGTGCACTGCGTTCTCGGGGAACCCGGCGGCCATGGCATCCTCGGCCAGTTGCTCGGCGGGAATGGCCCGCGGGGAGTTGGACTCGGTGACGCAGATTTCGTCGGTGAGGTCGCTGAGCTGCTCGCGCAGCTGTTCCAGCAGGCCGACGGAGTCCTTCTCCTGCAGCACGCCGACCACCGGGATGAGCTTGCTGAAGTGGAACGCCTCCAGGATGGCCTGCGCACTGGCCTTCATCCCGTCCGGGTTGTGGGCTGCATCCACGATGATGGTCGGCGCGGTGCGGACCACTTCCAGCCGGCCGGGCGAGGTCACTTCAAGGAACGCCTCGCGCAGGACTTCCACGTTGAGCTCCTTTTCGCCGCCGCCGAGGAACGCTTCCAGCGCGGCCACGGCGACCGCGGCATTCTGGGCCTGGTGCGCGCCGTGCAGGGGCAGCATCAGGTCCTGGTAGCGGCCTGCCAACCCGTTGATCGTCAACTGCTGGCCGCCGACGGCGACCTTGCGGGACTCGACGCCGAACTCGACGCCTTCGAAGCGGAAGGGCACCTGAAGGTCCCGCGCCTGCTCCAGCAGCACCTGGGCGGCGTCCAGTGGCTGGGCCGCGCTGACCAGGTATCCGCCGCGCTTGATGATGCCGGCCTTTTCCCGCGCAATATCCTCGGTGGTGTCGCCGAGCAGGTCGGTGTGGTCCAGCGAAATCGGGGTGATCACCGAGACCTGGCCGTCCACCACGTTCGTGGCGTCGGTGATGCCGCCCAGGCCGACCTCGATCACCGCCACCTCCACCGGCTCGTCGGCGAAGATGGCGATGGCCAGGATGGTCACGCACTCGAAGTAGGTCAGCCGCGGCGCGCCCTCCGCGTTCAGCTCCTGGTCGACGATCTCCAGGTAGGGCCGGATCTCGTCCCAGACCCGCACGAACGTCTCGTCCGCGACGGGCTCGCCGTCGATGCTGATCCGTTCGGTCACCTTGGACAGGTGCGGGCTGGTGTAACGCCCGGTCCGCAGTCCGTGCGCCCGCAGCCCGGCCTCGATGATCCGGGCCGTGGACGTCTTGCCGTTCGTGCCGGTCAGGTGGATGCTGGCGAAGGCCTTGTTGGGTTCGCCCAGGATGTCCATCGCCCGGAACAGCGGTTCCATGCGTGGTTCCATCTTGTTTTCCGGGGCGCGGCCCAGCAGTTCCGCGTAGACGCTCTCGACGCCGAATTCATCACTCATGGTTTGGTGCCCCTTCAGAATCCGGCTTTTTCCACGGACACGGCGTCGCCGTCCCCGGCCACCAGGACGAGGTCCACGGTGAGGGTTTCCTGCGAGACCAGCCCCTGGTGCAGGGTCAGCGCGTCCAGGACGGACTGGTCCGCCGTCACCGTGGTTCGGATGCGGTCGCTGACCACCAGGCCGGCGTCCTTGCGTGCCTGCTGGATGGCGCGGACGTAGTCGCGGGCCACGCCCTCGGCCTCCAGTTCGGCGGTCACGGCGGTATCCAGCACGAGGAACCCGCCGCCGGGGAGCATGGTGACGGCGGCGCCGCCCGCTGCGTCCCCGGCCACGACGGTTTCCAGTGAGTACTCCGACGGTTCCAGCAGCAGTCCCCCGGCGGTGACGGCACCGGCGTCGTCCACTGACCAGTCACCGGACTTGGCGGCCTTGATGGCCTGCTGCACGTTCTTGCCCAGCCGTGGGCCGGCCGCACGGGCGTTGACCACCAGCCGCTGCGAGATGCCGAACTCTTCCGGGGCGGCGTCGGCGGCGTCGATCAGCCGGACGGACTTGATGTTCAGCTCGTCCTGGATCATCACGGCGTACTGGCCGGAGAGCCGTTCGGCGCCCGGAACCACCACGGTCAGCGAGGCCAGCGGCAGCCGTACGCGCAGGTTCGCGGCCTTGCGCAGGCTCGAGCCGGACGAGCAGATCTGCCGGGTGGTGTCCATCAACTCCACCAGTTCGGCCAACTGTGGGAACGCGCCGGCGTCGGGCAGGTCTGTCAGGTGGACCGAACGCCCGCCGGTCAGCCCGCGCCAGATCTCCTCCGTGACCAGCGGCAACAGCGGAGCGGCCACGCGGCAGACCGCCTCCAGCGCTGTGTAGAGCACGTCGAACGCGTCGCGGTCCTCGTCGAAGAACCGCTGGCGGGAACGGCGGATGTACCAGTTGGTCAGCGTGTCCAGGTAGTCGCGCAGCGCGTCGCAGGCGCCGGAGACGTCGTAGGCGTCCAGGGCCGCCGTCATGTCGCGGACGAGGTCCCCGGTGTTGGCCAGGATGAACTGGTCCAGGGACTCCATGGCCTTGATCCGGTCGGTGTCGCCGAGCACGGAGACGGCCTCATGGCCCGCCCCGTTGTTCGCGGAGTTGGTGTAGAGCTTGAAGAAATGCCAGACGTTCCACAGCGGCAGCATCACCTGGCGGACGCCGTCGCGGATGCCCTGTTCGGTGACGATCAGGTTGCCGCCGCGCAGGATCGGGGAGGCCATCAGGAACCAGCGCATGGCGTCGGAGCCGTCGCGGTCCAGGACCTCGGACACGTCCGGGTAGTTGCGCAGGCTCTTGGACATCTTCTGCCCGTCGGAGCCGAGCACAATGCCGTGGCTGATCACGTTGCGGAAGGCCGGGCGGTCGAAAAGCGCGGTGGCGAGCACGTGCATGGTGTAGAACCAGCCGCGGGTCTGGCCGATGTATTCGACGATGAAGTCAGCCGGGTTGTGGCTGTCGAACCAGTCCTTGTTCTCCATCGGGTAGTGCACCTGGGCGTAGGGCATCGAACCGGAGTCGAACCAGACATCCAGCACGTCCTCCACGCGGCGCATCATGGATTGGCCGGTCGGGTCGTCCGGGTTGGGCCGGACCAGCTCATCGATGAACGGGCGGTGCAGGTCGACCTCGCCGTCGTGGTTGCGCGGCAGGGTGCCGAAGGCTTCCTCCAGTTCGGCCAGCGAGCCGTACACCTCGCGGCGCGGGTACTCCGGGTTGTCCGATTCCCACACCGGGATGGGCGAACCCCAGAAGCGGTTGCGGCTGATGGACCAGTCGCGGGCGTTCTCCAGCCACTTGCCGAACTGGCCGTCCTTCACGTTTTCCGGGATCCAGTTAATCTGCTGGTTCAGCTCGACCATCCGGTCCTTGAACTTGGTCACCTCCACGTACCAGGAGGAGATGGCGCGGTAGATCAGCGGCGTGCGGCAGCGCCAGCAATGCGGGTAGCTGTGCTCGTAGCTGGCCTGGCGGACCAGCCGGCCTTCGGCCTTCAGCACGCGGGTGATCGGCTTGTTCGCCTCGAACACCTGCACACCGGCGATCTCGGCCAGCGGGCCCTCGGCGAAGTAGGGCAGGAACTTGGCACCCTCGTCCACGGAGACGATCACGGGGATGCCGTTGTCTTCGCAGACCTTCTGGTCGTCTTCACCGAACGCCGGCGCCTGGTGGACCAGGCCCGTGCCGTCGGTGGTGGTCACGTAGTCGGCCACGACGATCTGCCAGGCGTTCCCGGTGCCCCACTTTCCGGCGTCGGCGTAGTAGTCCCAGAGCGGCTCGTAGCGCAGCCCGGCCAGCTGGGAGCCCAAGTACCGGGCCGACACCGCATCGGTGGCGGCAGCGGCGTCGTCGTACCCCAGGTCCTTGGCGTAGGAGCCGAGCAGGTCCTCCGCCACCAGGAACTTCTCCCCCGCGGCCTGCGTCCCGCTGGGGCCGGCCGGCAGCACCGCGTAGCTGATCTCCGGCCCGACGGCGAGGGCTGCGTTGGTGGGCAGCGTCCACGGCGTGGTGGTCCAGGCGAGGGCATTGACGCCGGCGAGCTCCGCCGCCAGCGCGTTGTCCGACCCGTCGGCGCGGATCGGGAAGGTGACCGTGACCGTCTGGTCCTGGCGCATCTTGTAGACGTCGTCGTCCATCCGCAGCTCGTGGTTGGACAGCGGCGTCTCGTCCCGCCAGCAGTACGGCAGCACTCGGAAGCCCTGGTAGGTCAGGCCCTTCTCATGCAGCTGCTTGAAGGCCCAGAGGACCGACTCCATGTACTCGACGTTGAGCGTCTTGTAGTCGTTCTCGAAATCCACCCAGCGTGCCTGGCGGGTGACGTACTCCTGCCATTCGTCGGCGTACTTCATCACGGAGGTGCGGCAGGCGTCATTGAACTTGTCGATGCCCATGGACAGGATCTGCTGCTTGTCCGTCATGCCCAGCTGCTTCATGGCTTCCAGCTCGGCCGGCAGCCCGTGCGTGTCCCAGCCGAAGCGGCGCTCCACCTTGTGGCCGCGCTGCGTCTGGTAACGGGCCACCAGGTCCTTCACGTATCCGGTGAGCAGGTGGCCGTAGTGCGGCAGGCCGTTGGCGAAGGGCGGGCCGTCGTAGAAGACGAACTCGTTGCTGCCGTCGCTGCCGGCATCGCGGGCATCGACGGAGGCCTGGAAGGTACCGTCCTGCTGCCAGTATTTGAGCACCAGCTCCTCGATCTCGGGGAACTTAGGCGAGCTCTCGGCAGCGGCAGCGCCGGCGGTGGAAGCCTTGGGATAGATCTGTGGCATGTTCGTCATCCTGAAAAGACAGCTCGGCAAGTGTGGGTACTTCTGCGAGGACGTGTCCTGCTCCGGTGCCTCCGGTGCGGCTGGAAAGCCTCACCGTGCTGCCGGGGCGGAACCCGCGGTACCACCTCACTTGCTGGCCTGATGCGCCGGAACCGGCGCAAAGGGACAGCCACTCTTTCGCTGCTGTGACGGGCATACCCGTCCGGTTCTACTGGGCCCAGGATGTTGGCCTGCGCTGTTCTTCCGGAAGCTCACCGGTGATGGCCGGGTCAGTGCTGATGACTCAAGTTTACGGCCACGGCGGCGCGGCTGTCGAAACGCGGCGAAAAGCCGGCATCGTTCCCGGACCGTTTGTTCGTCCGGTGGGTGGCCAACGCGTCCGTGCACCACATGCCGCTCACTCGTGAAGCGACGTCAGGCCTCCCAATCAGCGCCAACGTCTGGCCCGAACGTCTGGGCCCAGACGGGTGCTGCTGTTCCGTCCTCAGAAGGGTGGCGGGCTGTCATCCGGGGGTCCCTGCGGTTCCCGGTTCTCTTGCATGCTTTCTTCCCCGGCTTCCTGCGCGTTCGCGGCGGGGGCTTCATGTGCGTTCCCGGCGGCGGGTTCATGTGCGTTCCCGGCGGCCGCGGCGGCGGCTTCGTGCCCGTCCGCGGCGGCAGCTTCATGTCCGTTCGCGGCGGCGGCTTCATGCCCGTCCGCAGCGGCGGCTTCATGCCCGTCCGCAGCGGCAGCTTCATGCCCGTCCGCAGCGGCAGCTTCATGCCCGTCCGCAGCGGCGGCTTCATGTCCGTTGGCAGCGGCGGCGGCGCGGCTTCTAAGTGTTGTCGGGTCGGTGAGTGACCAACCGTCGTCGGGAGTGGTGCTGTGGGTGTGGCCGGAGCGGGTGGTGAAGCGCAGCGTCCCGTCGGGGTCCTGGGTGACGGCAGTGCCGCCGTGGTGTTTGGTTTTGTGCCCGGGTCTGCATCTGGCACTGAGATTTTCGAGGACGGTTTTACCGCCGTCTTCCCAGGCGATGGTGTGGTCGATGTCGCAGTGGTCGGCGGGGATGGTGCAGCCGTAGTCGCGGCAGTGGCGGTCGCGCAGCCGGACGAGGCGTTTGAGCCATTCGGGCGGGTGGCGCAGGTCTTTCGCGGCGGCGGCTGCCTTGCCGTAGTCGTCGGTGAGCGCGATCAGCCAGGACTTGGCCAGCGCCGCAAGGTCGCGGGTCATGCCCGGCGGGATGGGCCCGTAGCCAGTGAGTTCGCCGGCTTCTTCGGAGAGCCGCAGCAAGGTTGCAAGGGGCGCAGTCACAGCGACGGACGCGGTGACGTTCCCGGCGCCGCAGATGCATGGTCCGCACGTTGCCTGCCTGGTGGCTGGTTCGGCGGTCGCCTCCGCCAATGCCGTTGCGGCAGCGGTGCCGCTCCCTTGTACCGTGGCCCCCGGCTGGTAGGCGTGGTCGGGGTAGCGCAGGAGCATGTCGGTGAAGACATCGGCGCGGAGTTGGCCGAGGGTGCGGGTCTCGTCGGCGGTCTGCAGTTTCCTGGCGTGGGCCTGCATCAGGTTGTAGGCCAGCATCGCCTTCTCCGCCGACGTGCGGATGTAGAGTTCGGCCATTCCATCGTCCTGGGGCTGGTACTGCACGGTCCGGTGTTCCATCGCGGCCCGGTGCCGGGTTTCGAGGGGTTCGGGGTGCAGCCGGTCGCGGGCGGTGCGGGCCCGGGCCTGGACGGATTCCAGCGTGATGGTCCCGGCGCCGGGGACGACCTTGGCCTCATAGTGGGCCATGACGGTCGGCGTCAGGTCCATGCCTTTCCGGGCAATCGCCACGGCCCTGGACATATCAATTTCTCCAGCGTCCAGGGCACTGAGGGTGGTGGGCAGGTACGTGCCGATCTGTTGCGCGTCGGCCAGTTCGGCAGCGGCCCGCTCGCGACGCACGGCCAGGATAGGTGCGAGTTCGGCGGCGGCGTGGCGGGAAATTCCGTCCGGCGCCCCGGCATCGGCGCCAGTGGCCGGGCGCAGCACCGCCATGCGGTGCACGGCTCGCAACCGCCGCGACTGGGCCCACGCCTCATGCTTGCGGACCGCTTTGAGGTACTCCAGGGCTGACCAATCATCCAAGGTTCCCGGATCCGTTCCGGCGAGCAGACCGGCCAGTTCCGCCGGACCCAGCTCCTGCCAATCCTCCGCCCGCAATTCACTGGCGGGGACACCGCCGTCGGGCAGGGCAGGAATGCCGGATTGTTCCTCCGGCTCCTGTGCCTCGTCCAACGGTTCCGCTGCCATACTTCAACGCTACGCACCGCGCATCACGGGTAGAACGGATCTTCGACGTAAGTGCAAAACTGCCGGCCGCTGCACGCCTGTGGAGGGAGGGTCGGCATGTTTAGAGGACAAGCGGCGCTTCTGGAGAACGAGTCTGCGCGTGTAGAGGGTTGGCGGACAAATCGGCCACTGGTATTCGCTAACCCTAATAAATCAGCGCGCGCACAAAGCCGCCCACCACGGCAAGAATCGGAGAGTCTGGCGTCCCTCGTCCAGACGTCCAAGTACAAGTACAAGGGGAATCGCCCGGTTTCGCTCTTGCTACTTCCGGATTAATTTGTGGGCGGCGGCCTGTGCCACCGGACGCATGACGATCTGGTCAAGGTTTATGTGATGCGGCAGGTTGAGCGAGTAGGCCACGACGTCGGCGACGTCCTCGGCCAGCAGCGGTTTCTCCACACCGGCGTAGACGTGGTCGGCCGCCTGCCGGTCACCCCCGAGCCGGTTCAGCGAGAACTCCTCCGTCTGCACCAGGCCCGGGAGGATGTCGATCACGCGCACGTTGTGTTCCGCTTCTTCCAGGCGCAGGGTGCCGGCCATCGAGTGCTGGGCGAACTTGGCGGCCACGTAACCTCCGCCGCCTTCGTACGCCACGATCCCCGCTGTGGAGGTCAGCAGCACGACCGAGCCTTCACCGTTGTCGCGCAAGGCCGGAAGAAACGCCTGGATCATCCGCAGGGAGCCGAGGACGTTGACCTCGTACATCTTCTGCCAATCGACCGGCTTTCCTTCGGCGATGGAATCCACCCCAAAGGCGCCACCGGCGATGTTCACCAGCGCGTCGATCCCGCCGTCGGCCAAGACCGTCGTTGCGAGCCGGTCCACTGAAGCTTGGTCGGTTACGTCCGCGGGCATGGCGACGGCGCCAGTCTCGTGGGCGAGGGTTGTCAGCCGGTCGGCGCGGCGGGCGACTGCCACGACGTCCCACCCGGTGTTCCGCAGAGCCCGCACGGTGGCTGCCCCGATACCCGAACTTGCTCCGGTGACTATTGCGCGCCTGGTCATGATTCACAGCGTACCGGCCGGAGGCAGCGGTACTGAGACAATGCCGGGCTGGCTGGTTTGGTCGCGTTTCAGCGCGTGATGGTGAGCGGCTTCACGGGGATCGCGCAGGCGGCCCTTTCCAGTTGGACGACGGCGACGGTCGCGACCCGGTTGTTCCGGCCTGTGTCATCGCACCAGTCGACGTTGTGGGGCGTGGCTGTCACGGCCGCCTCACCGACGGCCGCTTGTTCGGGGACGACAAACGCGTATGTGAAGCCGCCGCCGTCGTTCATCGGAGCGGTTTCGTGAACGACTTCTGCACCGGAAGCATCTGTCACGATCACTTCTATCTGCGCGTCACTGCCGTAGCGCGGGTCACAGTCGGCGTCCGGCGCTGACACCGTTACAGCCTGCCCTGAGATCGCCTCCGCAGGGCTCACCGAGTACTCCGGCGGGAGACACGGCGGTGCAACGAGCCCGGGGAAAATCCCGCAGCCCGCTATGGAACCGCCCAGAAGCGCCGCGCCCACCAGGGCCAGGACGGCACCGCGCCATGTGCCACGGCTCCCGGCTCGAGTCACCCGCACTCGCGGGCCGCCGACACCAAGCAACTCCCCCATCCGCCGCGGCATGTCAGCCGGATTCCCCGCCAAGTTCTTCCAGGATCAAGTCCCGCAGCACAGCCGCCTGATTGTGCGTCTCATCCTTGGCGCCGTAGAGAAGGCAAAGCTTCGGATGCTCGCGGGCGAGTTCCACCAGACGCTTTAGCGCCTCGGAACCGTCCAACTCCTTCCGGTACGCGACGGTAAACGCGTCGAATTTCTCCGGCCGGTGGCTGAACTCCTTGCGCAGCTCGGCCGAGGTTCCCGCCTCTTTCAGCCAGAGGTCCACACCGGCGCCGTCCTTCTTGATGCCCCGCGGCCAGATCCGGTCCACCAACACCCGGTAGCCGTCGCCGTCGTTTGCGGGTTCGTAGACGCGCTTGATGTGAACGTTCGCCATGGCCGCATCCTACGCATCGCTCGCCTTGGCGGGTAGGCCGGGCCGGCCGGGCAACCGGGTGGTGCCCCGCCCGCCCGGTTCTCGAGGCGAGCCGGGCGGCCGGGGCAACGGGGTGCTGCACCGCCGTCGTGCAGAATCTTCATTCCGTGCCCGGCATGAAAGAATGGCCAGCATGGCAGAACATACCCCGGGCACAGACACGCCCGTTACCGTTAACGTTCCCGACAAGCCCGCCCTCGAAGGCCTTGAGGACGCCCTGACCCGGCGCTGGCGCGAGGAGGGGACCTACAAGTTCAATCCCGAGACCACGCGGGAGCAGGTCTACTCGATCGACACTCCCCCGCCGACGGCTTCGGGCTCGCTGCATGTGGGACACATGTTCTCCTACACCCAGACCGACGTGCTGGCCCGCTACCAGCGGATGCGCGGCAAGAACGTGTTCTACCCGATGGGCTGGGACGACAACGGCCTGCCCACCGAGCGACGGGTGCAGAACTACTACGGCGTCCGCTGCGACCCGTCGGTGGCGTATGACCCGGATTACCAGCCGCCGGCCACGCCCGCGAAGAACCAGCGCGATTTCGACGTCGTCTCGCGCCGGAACTTCATCGAGCTCTGCGAGACCCTGGCTGTGGAGGACGAGAAGGTCTTCGAGAACCTCTTCAGCACCCTGGGCCTGTCCGTGGACTGGGAACTGACCTACCGGACCATCGACGACGTGTCCCGCTCCGTTTCCCAGCGCGCCTTCCTGGCCAACCTGAACTCCGGCGACGCCTACATGGCCGAAGCACCCACGCTCTGGGATGTCACGTTCCGCACCGCCGTGGCGCAGGCCGAGCTCGAGGACCGGGAGATGCCCGGCGCCTACTACCGCTACGCCTTCGAAACCGCCGACGGCGAAAAGGTCCACATCGAGACCACCCGCCCCGAGCTGCTGCCCGCCTGCGTGGCATTGGTGGCCAACCCCGACGACGAGCGCTACCAGAAGCTGTTCGGCACCACCGTGAAGTCCCCGCTGTTCGGCGTGGAGGTGGAGGTCAAGGCGCACCCGCTGGCCAAACCCGACAAGGGCGCCGGCATTGCCATGGTCTGCACCTTCGGCGACCTGACCGACGTGACGTGGTGGCGGGAGCTGCAGCTGCCCACCCGCTCCATCGTGGGCCGCGACGGCCGCATCCTGGCCGACACTCCGGAGTGGATCACCACCGAGGAAGGCAAGGCGAACTACGCCGAGCTGGCCGGCAAGACCGTCTTCTCCGCCAAGGAGAAGATCGTGGAGCTGCTGTCCGAGGCCGGTCAACTGGACGGCGAGCCGCAGAAGATGACCCACCCGGTCAACTTCTACGAAAAGGGCGACAAGCCGCTGGAGGTCGTCACCTCACGGCAGTGGTACATCCGCAACGGCGGCCGGGACGCGGACCGGCGGGAACGGCTGATCAGCCGGGGCCGGGAGATCGAGTTCCACCCGGCGTTCATGCGCTCGCGCTACGAGAACTGGATCGAAGGCCTCAACGGCGACTGGCTCATTTCCCGCCAGCGCTTCTTCGGCGTGCCGATCCCGGTCTGGTACCCGCTGGATGCCTCCGGCAATCCCGACTACGACAACCCGGTGGTGCCCTCCGACGAGATGCTGCCGGTGGACCCGGCCGCGGACCCCGCCCCGGGCTACGAGGAGTCGCAGCGCAACCAGCCCGGCGGCTTCATCGGCGACGCCGATGTGCTCGACACCTGGGCCACCTCGTCGCTGTCGCCGCAGATCGTGGGCAAGTGGAGCCGGGACGAGTCGTTCTTCAACAACGTCTTCCCGTTCGACCTGCGGCCGCAGGGCCACGACATCATCCGCACCTGGCTGTTCTCCACCGTGGTGCGCGGCGACGCGCTGAACAGTTGCGCGCCGTGGAAGCACGCGGCGCTCTCCGGCTGGATCCTGGACCCGGACCGCAAGAAGATGTCCAAGTCCAAGGGCAACGTGGTGGTTCCCACCGACGTGCTGGACCAGTTCGGCGCGGACGCGGTGCGCTACTGGGCGGCTTCCGCGAAGCTGGGTGCGGACACCGCCTACGAGGTCGCGCAGATGAAGATCGGCCGCCGCCTGGCCATCAAGCTGCTGAACGCCTCCAAGTTCGTGCTGAACCTGGGTGCCACCGAGGCTTCGGTGCTTGCCGACGACGACGCCGTGGTCACCAATCCGTTGGACAAGTCGCTGCTGGGCCAGCTGGCCGAGGTGGTGGAGACCGCGACGGCCGCGTTCGAGAAGTACGACCATGCCCGCGCCCTGCAGGTCACCGAAAGCTTCTTCTGGTCCTTCACCGACGACTACGTCGAGCTGATCAAGGACCGCGCGTACGGTGCCGCGGGTGAGGCGGAGCAGGCCTCGGTCCTGGCCACCCTGGCCACCACGCTGGATGCCCTGCTGCGTCTCTTCGCACCGTTCCTGCCCTTCGCCACCGAAGAGGTCTGGAGCTGGTGGCGTGCCGGTTCGGTGCACCGCGCCGAATGGCCGACGACGGCGGGGCTGGCCCCGATTGCCTCCGCCGCCGACACGGGGCTGCTCGGGACGGTCGGCCAGGCGCTGGGCGGCATCCGCAAGGCGAAGTCCGAAGCGAAGGTCAAGCAGCGCACCGAGGTCCTCACCGCGACCATCACCGGGTCGGCCGCCCAGGTGGCCCAGCTTGAGGCCGGGCTCGGTGACCTGAAGGCCGCCGGCAATGCCCGCGAGATCCTGCTGAGCGAGGCGGAGGGTGAGCTGACGGTCTCAAAGGTCGAGCTGGCAGCCGCCGAGGCCCCGGCCGAGTAGCCGCGGTTTCCGGCCGGCCGTGTAGCAGGCCCTAGGCCGTTCGGGTAGCCGGTACCAGGCCGTTCGGCAACCGGTTCCGGCCCGTTAACGAGGGGAAGCCCCATCAGCGTTTAGCCGTTGGTGGGGCTTCGACTCTTTGATCCAAAGGTGACGCTTTGGGTCTCGCGAACTCCGCCGATCTTCAGGTCTTCCGAGCCTCGTCACAGGCTGGCAGTTTGTGGAGCTAGTCCACTACTTGTCACTGAATCTTTGGTGTTCGGTCCCGCATCTTTTGGGGGATGCGTATAGATATTTATACTCCTGCGCAAGCCGACACGCCATAGTTTTGCGAAATTGTTATCCGCAACCACGGCGTGTCGGCCAGCGGCGTTACGGGTCCCGCGGACGACCTCCGCATGCGGCGCCCGGCCGGACCCATACCGATCAGTCGAACTCGGGACTGGTCGTCCGGGAGCGCTTGATCTCGTAGAAGTACGGGAAGTCGGCCAGTGCCACGGCGCCGTCGAAGATCTTTCCGGCGGTCTCGCCACGCGGGATCCGGGTCAGCACCGGGCCGAAGAAGGCCGTGCCGTTGAAGGCCACGACGGGGGTACCGACCTCGTCGCCCACCTTGGAGATGCCTTCTTCGTGGCTGGCGCGCAGCTGCTCGTCATATTCGTCGGAGGTGGCGAAACGGGCCAGATCGGCGGGCAGGCCGACTTCTTCCAGCGCGGCGGCCGTCACGGACTCATAGTCCTTGTTGCCCTCGTTGTGGATGCGGGTGCCCATGGCGTCGTAGAGCTTCCCCACGTAGGCGTCGCCGTGCAGTTCCCGGGCGGCGATGATCACGCGGACCGGGCCCCAAGCCTTCTTCAGGAACTCCTTGTACTCCTCCGGCAGCTCGTCGCGGCCGTCGTTGAGCACGGCCAGGCTCATCACATGCCAGTCGACCTTGACGTCGCGGACCTTCTCCACCTCCAGCATCCAGCGGGAGGTGATCCAGGCGAACGGACAGGCCGGATCGAACCAGAAATCTACGGTTGACGGTGCAGCGCTTTCAGACATACGGCAAAAGCTCCTTCAGAAGGACTGGTTATACGTACTGTTGTGGGTAACCGCCCCGCCGGCGGTTTTGTTCCGCCGACGCGGCAGGCGCCGACGCGGCAGGTACCGTGCAGCGGCGCCCGGATACGGGGACGGTCAGGCGGAATCGCGGCGGCGGATGGCCTCGACGTCGTGCGGGATGAGGGTGGGGTCCGCCCCGGCCAGGACCGTCTCCGCGGTAATTACGGCGGTGGCGATGTCATCGCGGCCGGGCAGGTCGAACATGATCGGCTGCAGCGTTTCCTCCATGATCGCCCGCAGGCCACGCGCGCCGGTGCCGCGTTCCAGGGCCAGGTCGGCCACCGCTTCCAGTGCGTCCTGCTCGAAGGCCAGCTCCACGCCATCCAGCTGGAACATCTTCTGGTACTGGCGGATCAACGCATTCTTCGGCTCCGTGAGGATACGGATCAGCGCGGGCTTGTCGAGTTCGGCCACGGTGGTGATCACCGGCAGGCGGCCGATGAATTCGGGGATCAGCCCGAACTTGAGCAGGTCTTCTGGCATGACTTCGCCGTAGTTGTCCTGCTGGGCGACGACGTCCTTGAGCGGGGCGCCGAAGCCGATGCCCTTGCGTCCGGCCCGGGAGCCGATGATTTCTTCCAGACCGGCGAAGGCGCCGGCGACGATGAAGAGGATGTTGGTGGTGTCGATCTGGAGGAACTCCTGCTGCGGGTTCTTCCGTCCGCCCTGCGGCGGCACCGAAGCCACGGTCCCTTCCAGGATCTTCAGCAGGGCCTGCTGCACGCCCTCACCGGAGACGTCGCGGGTGATCGAGGGGCCGTCGCCCTTGCGGGTCACCTTGTCGATCTCGTCGATGTAGATGATGCCCTGCTCGGCCTTTTTGATGTCGTTCCCGGCTGCCTGGATCAGCTTGAGCAGGATGTTCTCCACATCCTCGCCCACATAGCCGGCTTCGGTCAGCGACGTGGCGTCCGCCACCGCGAACGGCACATTCAGCTGGCGGGCCAGCGTCTGGGCCAAGTAGGTCTTGCCGCAACCGGTGGGGCCGATGAGCAGGACATTGGATTTGGCGATTTCCACGTCCTGGAGCCCGCCGGCGGCAGTCAGGCCGGCGTTGCCCGGGGCAGCGTGGCCGGAGCGGATGCGCTTGTAGTGGTTGTACACCGCCACCGCCAGGGCACGCTTGGCCGGTTCCTGGCCGATCACGTACTCCTGCAGGAAGCCGAAGATCTCACGGGGTTTGGGCAGCTCCAGCAGTTCGGAGGCAGCACCGGCGCCGAATTCTTCCTCCAGCAGTTCGTTGCACAGCCCGACGCATTCGTCGCAAATGTACACGCCGCCGCCGGCGATGAGCTTCTTCACCTGCTTTTGGCTCTTTCCGCAAAACGAGCAGGTGAGCAGCTCTGCGCTTCCGGCGGTCCGGGCCATAGTGTGTCCCCTTGTCTGGTCCTCGATCGATCGTCCGGTGGTCCGGAGCAGTGCAGTGTCAGGCCGACTTGTTCCGGCGCTTGGCGACCACGTCGTGGGAGATCAGCGCCGGTTCCGCCTTGTTCAGCACCACGTCCGCGGTGATCACGACGGAGGCGATGTCTTCGCGGCTAGGCAGGTCGAACATAACCGGCTGCAGCGTTTCTTCGATGATCGCGCGCAGCCCGCGGGCCCCGGTGCCCCGTTCCAGCGCGAGGTCCGCCACGGCCTCCAGCGCCTCCTGCTCGAAGCTCAGCTCCACGCCGTCCAACTGGAACATCTTCTGGTACTGGCGCAGCAGGGCGTTCTTCGGTTCGGTCAGGATCTTGATCAGTGCCGGCCGGTCCAGGTTGGACACCGTGGTGATCACCGGCAGGCGGCCGATGAATTCCGGGATCAGGCCGAACTTCAGCAGGTCTTCGGGCATGACCTCGCCGTAGCTGTCCTTCTCCCCCGCCGCGTCCTTGAGCGGGGCGCCGAAGCCGATGCCCTTGCGGCCGGCCCGCGAACCGATGATCTCCTCCAGCCCGGCGAAGGCGCCGGCGACGATGAACAGCACGTTCGTGGTGTCGATCTGGATGAATTCCTGGTGCGGATGCTTCCGGCCGCCCTGCGGCGGCACGGACGCGACCGTGCCCTCGAGGATCTTCAGCAGCGCCTGCTGGACGCCTTCACCGGAGACGTCGCGGGTGATGGAAGGGTTCTCGCTCTTGCGTGAGATCTTGTCGATCTCGTCGATGTAGATGATGCCCTGCTCGGCTTTTTTCACGTCGTAATCGGCGGCCTGGATGAGCTTGAGCAGGATGTTCTCCACGTCTTCGCCCACGTAGCCGGCCTCGGTCAGCGCCGTGGCGTCCGCGACGGCGAACGGGACGTTCAGCCGGCGGGCCAGCGTCTGGGCCAGATAGGTCTTGCCGCAGCCGGTGGGGCCGATCAGCAGGATGTTGGACTTGGAGACCTCCACGTCCTCCAGCGGGCTGGCATCGGAGAGGTTGGCCGTTCCCTTGGGCGCATGCCCGGACTGGATTCGCTTGTAGTGGTTGTAGACCGCCACTGCCAGCGCGCGCTTCGCGGGCTCCTGGCCGATCACGTATTCCTGCAGGAAGTCGAAGATCTCCCGCGGCTTGGGCAGTTCGAAGCTGCCCAGGTCCGAGACCTCGGCCAGCTCCTCCTCGATGATCTCGTTGCAGAGCTCGATGCATTCGTCGCAGATGTACACGCCGGGGCCGGCGATCAGCTTGCGGACCTGTTTCTGGCTCTTGCCGCAGAAAGAGCACTTGAGCAGGTCAGCGCTCTCACCTATGCGAGCCATATCCGTCCCCTTACTTGGTCTACGTCGGCATCTTGCCGCGGCGGCCGCGCCGCCCGACTATTGCCGGGCAGGCGCTGCGCTGCCGAGGCCAGCTGACAACAACTCTAATTCACTGCGCCGACAGTTTCAGTAACAACACTGCCCGTGGTGCGATATGACGCGCCACGGGCAGTGCAGGCATTGACACTATTTTACGATACTTACTTGGTGATCGCCGGCTTGTGGATCTTGCGCGAATCGAGCACCTGGTCGATCAGCCCGTATTCCAGGGCGCCCGCGGCCGTGAGGATCTTGTCCCGCTCGATGTCCTTGTTGACCTGCGCGGCGTCCTTGCCCGAATGCATGGCCAGCGCGTCCTCCAGCCACTTGCGCATCCGCATGACCTCGTCGGCCTGGATCTGCAGGTCGGAAGCCTGGCCGTGCTCGCCGCCGCCCAGCGCCGGCTGGTGGATCAGCACGCGGGCGTTCGGCAGGGCCAGCCGCTTGCCCGGCGTGCCCGCTGCCAGCAGCACCGCCGCGGCGCTGGCCGCCTGGCCCAGGCACACGGTCTGGATCTCCGGGCGGATGTACTGCATGGTGTCGTAGATCGCCGTCATCGCGGTGAACGACCCGCCGGGCGAGTTGATGTAGATCGTGATGTCGCGGTCCGGGTCCGTCGACTCAAGCACCAGCAGCTGGGCCATGACGTCGTCGGCGGAAGCATCGTCGACCTGGACGCCCAGGAAGATGATTCGGTCCTCGAACAGCTTGGTGTAGGGGTCCTGGCGCTTGAAGCCGTAGGGCGTGCGCTCCTCGAACTGGGGCAGCACATAGCGGTTCTGCGGCATGTTGGCGGCGAAACCGCCGGCAGCGGCACCGAAGTTGTAGTCCATGAGATTCTCCTGCTTGTATTCGGGTCGGTGGCGCGTGGGCTCAGGAATCCTGGGAGGCGGAGCCGCTTTGGGTCCCGCCGCCGCCGGAAACGCCGCCGGCGTGGGCCGAAATCTTGTCGAAGAAGCCGTAGGCCAGGCCTTCCTCGGCCGTGAACCACTTGTCGCGGTCGTTGTCGATCAGGATCTGCTCCACCGACTGGCCGGTCTGCTCCGCGGTCAGCTCGGCCATGACCTGCTTCATGTGCAGGATCAGCTCGGCCTGGATCTTGATGTCGGACGCCGTGCCGCCGATGCCGCCCGAGGGCTGGTGCATCAGGATGCGTGCGTGCGGGGTGGCGTAGCGCTTGCCCTTCGTGCCCGAGGAGAGCAGGAACTGGCCCATGGAGGCGGCCAGGCCGGTGGCCACGGTCACCACGTCGTTCGGGATGAACTTCATGGTGTCGTAGATGGCCATGCCGGCGGTCACCGACCCGCCGGGCGAGTTAATGTAGAGGTAGATGTCCTTCTCCGGGTCCTCCGCGGAGAGCAGCAGCAGCTGCGAGCAGATGGCGTTGGCGTTCTCGTCGCGGACCTCGGAGCCCAGCCAGATAATGCGCTCTTTGAGCAGGCGGTTGTAGATGTAGTCTTCGCGGCTGGCCGCATCGACCGAAGCCATTCTCGGAGTGGCGGATTCATTCGACATGCTGAAATACCTCTCGCTTCTTCCCCGGGCACTACCGTCGCCGGTGGCCCTAAGGTCGTTTACCTACTTGGACAGTAACGTGTTCCGCTGCCCGATTCCTCCCGCACGGCGCGCTGTTCGCTGACGGCGCATCAGGCCTGTGATGGCGCGGGAAAGCGCTCTGCCTCCAGCAGAAATAACGACGGCGGAGCCCCCTTCGGCGGGCACACCATGCCCGGGCGAGGGCCCGGTTCCACCGGCACGGCCGCCCCCGCTCCTGTTGTGAAAGCGGGCCCGGTTCCTCCGGCACCGTCACCGCCGACTATGGAGGGAAACCCGCGCACCGGAGCCGGGCACCGGCGTCGTCCGTAGGAGTTAAGTCGTCCCGTGGGAGTTACGTCGTCCGTGGGAGTTAAAGCGGCGGACCGCCGGTCCCCCGTGAAGGGGATCCGGCGGTCCGTCCGTGCGGCAGCAGTACCTGCTGCCGCCTACTTCTTCTCGGCGTCGGCGGCCGGGGCTTCCTCGGCTGCCTCGTCGGCGGCCGGGGCTTCCTCGGCTGCCTCGTCGGCGGCCGGAGCTTCCTCGGCGGATTCCGCGTTGGCGGCTTCGGCCTCGGCGGCCTGGATCATGTCTTCGACGTTCGGCTCTTCTTCGCCGGCCGGGCGGACGAAGTCGCTCAGGTCCACCTCGGCACCGTTGGTGTCGGTGACCTTGGCCAGCTCCAGCACCTTGGCCAGGGCCTTGCGGCGGCGGACCTCGCCCACCATCATGCCGACCTGGCCGGACTGGTCCAGCAACTGCGCAAACTGGTTCGGATCCATGCCGTACTGTCCGGCGGAGGACACGATGTAGTCGATGAGCTCGGCCTGGCTGACGCCCAGCTCTTCCTTGTCGGCCACGGCGTCCAGCACGATTTCGTTGCGGAAGGCCTTCTCGGTGTTCTCGCGGACCTCGGCGCGGTGCTCCTCGGTGTCGTGGTCTTCACCGTGGCTGTTCTCCGGGCGGAAGTGCTGTTCCATCTGCTCTTCGACGACGGAGTCCGGAACCGGAACCTCGACCAGTTCCATCAGCTTGTCCAGCACTTTGTCGCGGGCCTCGACGCCCTGCTCCATGACCTTGGCGTCGGCGGCCTGCTTGGCCAGGTCTTCCTTCAGCTCGGCAATGGTGTCGAACTCGCTGGCCAGCTGGGCGAAGTCGTCGTCGGCCTCTGGAAGCTCGCGCTCCTTGACGGCCTTGACCTTCACGGTGACCGTGGCGTCCTTGCCGGCGTGCTCGCCGCCGGCCAGCTTGGTCTCGAACGTGGCGTCCTCGCCGGCGCTCAGCGCGGTCACGGCCTCGTCCAGGCCCTCAAGCATGGTGCCGGCGCCGACCTGGTAGGACAGGTCCGCGGCCGAGTCGACCTCTTCGCCGTCCACCGTGGCGGACAGGTCCATGGTGATGAAGTCGTCGGCAACGGCCGGACGGTCAACGGTCTTCAGGGTGCCGAAGCGGCCGCGCAGGTCGTCCAGCGCCTTCTGAATGTCTTCCTCGGAAGCCTCGGTAGCTTCAACGGTGACTTCGAGGCCGGAGTACTCGGGCAGCTCGATTTCGGGGCGGACGTCGACCTCAACGTGGAAGGCGAGCTGGCCCTCGGTGGCGGCCGGGTCGGGAACCTCGGTGATTTCAACCTCGGGGCGGCTCAGCGGGCGGATGCCGGTCTCTTCGACGGCGCCCTGGTAGAAGCCGTTCAGCCCCTCGTTAATAGCCGTCTCGATCACGTAGCCGCGGCCCACGCGCTGGTCGATCAGCTTCGCCGGAACCTTGCCCTTGCGGAAGCCGGGAACCTGGATCTGGCTCGCGATGGTCTTGTACGCCGCGTCGATGCTGGGCTTGAGTTCCTCAAAGGGGACCTCAACATTGAGCTTGACCCGGGTAGGGGTGAGGTTTTCGACAGCGCTCTTCACAGCGTTAGAACTCCTGATAGCTATTGGGGTTAAATCTGCACCAAGAATACAGAGTCGGGGCGACAGGACTCGAACCTGCGATCTCCTGCTCCCAAAGCAGGCGCGCTAGCCACTACGCTACGCCCCGTAGTGCACACGCAAGTCTACGGGCATTCGCGGCCTGCTGCACAATCACCGTGCAACCGGACGCCGCTGACACACGTCGCATGACTGCATCGGCTGCGAACAGAAAAGGCGGCCCGTGCTGGGCCGCCTCCCTGACGCGAGGGGATGACGGGAATCGAACCCGCGTAATCAGTTTGGAAGACTGAGGCTCTACCATTGAGCTACATCCCCGAGGACGATGAAACTTTAGCACGAGGGCGGGCCCGTTCGACAAATCGGGCGGGCGCCGCGACGCAGCGACCATGCGCCCCTACCCCGACTCCTCCATGGCAGGGTTAATCGCCGAGAGCAGGGGCTATAGACCCTGCCCTCGCAGATAAACCCTGCCCTCGCCGAAAATCCGGGTGGGCTGCGTGGACGCGCCGGCGGCGCAGGCAGGCAGGCTGCGGCAGGACGAACCAGGCCTGCAGCAACGCGGCGGCGGCGTAGGCAGGCAGGCTGCGGCACGACGAACCAGGCCTGCAGCACCGCTGCGGCACGAACGCTTCAGGCCCGCTGGCAGGCCGGGCACCAGTACAGGTTGCGGGCGGCCATCTCCGTCACGGCGACCGGTGTGCCGCACAGCCGGCACGGCATCCCCTGCCGCTTGTACACGTAGTGCGCGTTGTCCGGCCAGACCGGCAGCGACCGGCCGGCGCCGGCATCCCGGTGTTCGGGGCGGGTGGTGATGATCTTGCCGTCGCGGACCCCGTCGCGCATGACCTCCACGATGTCCGCCCACAGCAGCCCCGCCTCCGCCGGCGGGACCTGTTGGCCGGGCAGCCACGGGTTCAGGCCGCGGCGGAACAGGGTCTCCGCCCGGTAGACGTTGCCGACCCCGGCCACCACGTTCTGGTCCATCAGCAGCTGTCCGACCGCGGTGCGCTTCGAGGTCAGCCGGCGGACGAACTCGGCACCCCGGTCCGCCACATCCTGCAGCGGGTCCGGCCCCAGCCTGCCGACGACGGCGGACGCCTCCTCGGGCGTGAGCACCTCGCAGGCGGTGGGGCCGCGCAGGTCGGCCCAGCCGTGGTTGGACACCAGCCGGACGCGCACCTGGCCCACCGGCTCCGGCGGCCCGGCGTACGTGACCGGAGCACCGTCGTCGTACGATTCCTGCTCCCCCACCCGGCGCGGCGCCCCGATGCTGGAGGCGCCGCGGAAGGTCTCATCCCCGCCGAAGCTCCACGCCCCGTAGAGGCCCAGATGGACGCGCAGGAGGAGGCCGTTGTCGAAGTCCAGGAAGAGCTGCTTGCCGTGCGCGCGCGCGGCCAGCAGCCTCGCCCCGTCGAGCCGGGCGGCACCGGCGGCGAACCGGCCCTGCGGGCTGGAGACGGCCAGCCGCTCGCCGGCGAAAACGTCCTGGAACTGGCGTGCCAGGCGGTGGACTGAATGGCCTTCGGGCATGACCGGTTCCCGGATCAGGCGGGGACGTCGCCGGTGGTCTCGTAGGACGCGATCTTGCCGATCCGGCGGACGTGGCGCTCGGCGCGGGAGAACGGCTCGGCCAGGAACGCCTCGATGATGGCCGTGGCTTCCTCCACGCTGTGCTGGCGGCCGCCGACGGCGACGACGTTGGCGTCGTTGTGTTCGCGGGCCAGCTTGGCGGTGTCCAGGTTCCAGGCCAGCGCGGCCCGGATGCCCTTGACCTTGTTCGCCGCGATCTGCTCGCCGTTGCCCGAGCCGCCGAGCACGATGCCCAGCGCCTCCACGCCGGCGGACTGGTCTTCGACGACGGCGAGCGCGGCGCGGATGCAGAACGAGGGGTAATCGTCTTCCGGGTCGTACGCGGTGGGGCCGTGGTCGACGACGTCGTGGCCCTGGCCGGCCAGGTGGTCGATCAGGTGGTGGCTCAGATCCAGGCCGGCGTGGTCGGTGGCAATGTGAACGCGCATGTACGGGTCCTTCTGTGGCGTGCGGGGAGGAAGAATGGCGGCTTCCAGCCTACTGGAGCAGGGCCGGCGACGCGTCTTCGCCCCGGCCATTCACCGCAGCCCGGCGTGCCGCTCCCCTATCGGGCCGCGTCCGCCGTCGATAGTGTGCCCCTATGGAGCCAGTGATCAGTGACTACCTTGAGTCCATCCTTGCCGGTCTTGCCGGCAACACCGACGGGTCCCTGGCCGGCGGTCCGGAAGAGCTGGGGGTCGAGGATCCGGATCTGCTCGCGCTGAGCATGACCATGGCCGACGGACGCACCTACGAGGCCGGCGATTCGCGGTCCGAATTCTCCATCCAGTCGATCTCCAAGCCCTTCACCTACGCCCTGGCGCTGGCCGAGCACGGCTTCGAGGACGTGCGGGAGAAGATCGACGTGGAGCCGTCCGGGGATGCCTACAACGAGATCAGCCTGGAAGCGGATACCGGCCGGCCGCGCAACGCGTTGATCAACGCCGGCGCCATCGCCGCCTCTGCCCTGGTGGTTGACCGCTACGGTGACGAAGCCTTCGAGCGGCTCCGGACCAGCTATTCGGCCTACGCCGGACGCGACCTCGGGATGGACCGGAAGGTGTACGAGTCCGCGCTCCGTACGGGTGACCGCAACCGGGCCATCGCCTACCTGCTGAAGAGCCAGGGCGTGATCGAACACGACACCGAGGCCGCCCTCGACCTGTACTTCCGGCAGAACGCCCTCAGCGTCACCTGCCGCGACCTGGGCATCATGGCGGCCACCTTGGCCAACCGAGGGGTCAACCCGATCACGCGCGAGGAGGTCCTGACGCCCCGGATTGCCGAGCACGTGCTCAGCGTGATGACGACCTGCGGCATGTACAACGACGCCGGCGACTGGGTGGCGGGCATCGGGTTGCCGGCCAAGAGCGGGGTCAGCGGCGGCATCCTGGCGGTGCTGCCTGGCCAGCTGGGGCTCGCTGTCTTTTCGCCGCGGCTCGACCAGCACGGCAACAGCGTCCGCGGCACCAAGGCGTGCCGACAACTCTCGGCGGAGCTGGGGCTGCACTTCATCCATGCCGCCCGCAGCGCCCGGTCCACTATCCGCTCCGACTACCACCTGGCCGGGAAACCGTCGCCGCGGGTTCGCCCCGCGCCGGAGCTGGCCGTGTTGGCCGAACACGGGCACACGGTGCGGTTCCTCGAGGTCCACGGCGACATGCTTTTCCCGGAAGCGGAGACAGTCATCCGGATGGCCGCGGACCTGGCCGCGACGCATGAGGTCCTGGTGATCGACATCAGCCGGCTGGACGAGCTCGGCAGCCGCACCAAGACCATGTTCCTGCGGCTGCAGGAAACGTCGGATCCCTGCCTGCTGATCTTCGTGGACCCGGCCCGGTTGCTGTCCGCGGAAGAGGCCGGCACGGGCGACAGGCCGACGGCGTTCCCGTCCCCTGGACGCTGCCGCCCAGTGGTGCGAAAACCGCCTCATCGACCGGTACGGAGGACAGCCGGCGGCCGGCGGGCGGCTGCAGTTGCATGATCACCCGGTGGTCGGCTCCCTGCCCGCCGGCGAGCGCGAGACGCTCGCGGGGTATCTGGAGCGGCGAACGTACGACGACGGCGCGGCCATCGTTTCCGCGGGCGAGCCGGGCGCGGGCCTGATCCTGGTCATGGAGGGGCAGGCACGCACGGCCGCCACCGATCCCGGGGACAATCATGCCGCCCGGTATTTCTCGGCCGGAACCAGCTTTGGGGGCCTCGGCGGAACTCCGCCCCGGACCCATGTGCAGGCCGAGGGGAAGGTCCTCGTGGAGGTACTCACGCCGGAGGGCTATGGGCGGCTGCGGCAAGACGCCCCGGGCACGGCCCTGCTCTTGGCCGAACGGCTGCTGGAAACTGCGGCGGAGCAACACGACCTCGCCGTGGCGGCCGCCCAGGGCTAACCGGCGGCGCGGCCGATAGAGGCTGACCGGCGGCGCGCGCAGGACTGACCGGCGGCGCGCACGAACTGACGGGCGGCGCGGCCGACAGAGAGGCTACCGGCGGCCATCCCGCCGTCGTCCGCCCCTTTACTAGCGCCCGGCTGGCCGCAACAATAGCGGCATCCCTGACGACAGGATGCCATCGTGCCGCTCACCGTCCACTTTCCCGTCAACACCCTGGCGCTCAAGCGCGGCGGCCTGGTCAAGGCGGTGCGCACCCGGGCCAACACGCTGGCCGGGAACGGGGCGGCCGAACAGGTCTGGATCGAAGTGCTGGGCCTGCAGCACCGGCTCGCCAGCGATGTGGCCGGCCTCAAGGCGGACGGCCATCTGCATCCGGAGGTCAAGGTCCGCAGCGTCCTGTACGGGCTGGATCCGAGCCCCGGGACGGAAACCCGCCAACCGGTCCAGCCTCCGCCCGAGGACGACTACGACATCGTGCCGGTGGGCAACTCTGGGCTGGCCTTCGGGTACTTCCGCGACGGGATCCAGGACTGCTACGTGCGGTTCCACCCCGAAGGCACGGTGGCCGCCGTCGAACGGCTGGCCCCGAACCGCGCGCGGCTTCGCCGGGAGGAGATGGACGAACAGGGCCGTCTGGTGCTGGTCCAGCATTTCCAGGAGTCGTCCAAGACGCCCACCGCCCAGCGCCTGATCGGCCGCGACGGCCGCTGCTTCCTGACCATCACGCACCATCCCGGCTCACCCAAGTGGGGGCGCAGCTACCTGTTCGACGGCGTGGCCCGCGACGACGGCGATGCCCTCACCTTTGCGGACCCGGGCGAGCTCTACCGGCACGCCTTCGAACACTTGCTGGCCGGAGAAGACGCGCCGGTACTGACCTCGGAATTCCGCGAGAACCTGAATAACCTGCCCGGCCGGAACCTGGACGATGTGGTCGGCAGCGTCAGGCATCCGAACCTACGGCGCATCGCCGCCGTGCACAGCAACCACCTGGAGCCGCCGTACGTCGCGGGATCCGGTGTCAGCCGCAATTGGCGCCGGCTGTTGGACAACCTGGGCGGCTGGGACGGGGTGGTGCTGCACACCGATGCGCAGCGCGAAGACATCGCCGCCGAATTCGGCCACGCCGACCGGCTCCACACCATCGGCCAACTGGCGCCGCCGGAGCAGCCGGCGCCGGCGGGACAGCCCGGGCAGCCGGCGCGGGCGGAAGCGCCAGGGCAGCCGGCGCCAGGGCAGCCGGCGCCGGAGCACGCCACCGATCCGAACCGGCTGGTGATGGTGGCCCGGCTGCACCCGAAGAAACGGGCCGACGAGGCGATCCGGGTCTTCGCCCTGGTGCACGCCTCCAACCCCCGGGCGCGGTTGGAGGTCTTCGGCTTCGGTTACGGCGACGAGGAGGAAGGAGCGGTCAAGGCGCTCATCGACGAACTGGGCGTCGGCGCCGCGGTCAGCTTCCCGTCTTTCACCAACAGCCCGGCGGACATCTACGCCACCGCTTGCGCCACGGTGCTGACGTCTGCGTCCGAGGGCTTCCCGCTGATCCTGCTGGAGAGCATGTCCTTCGGCGTGCCGGTCGCCGCCTACGACGCAAACTACGGCCCCCGCGATGTGATCCGGCACGGCGAGAACGGCTTCCTGGTGCCCTTCGGCGAGCGGCAGGCGCTGGCCGACGGCATCCTGGCGCTGATGCGCGACCCGGAACTGCGCTCGCGGTTCTCCCGTTCCAGCCGCGAAACCCTGCACCGCTTCGACGAACCCGGCTATGTCTCCGCCTGGACCAAGGTCCTCGCCGGCGGCTGAGGCCGCCCGCGGCGCTTGGCCCCGGCTCCGCGCCATGGACGCCGGGCGCCGGGCGCCGGCCATGGGTCGGCCCGCGGGCATGCGTCGCCGGCCGCCTCCGCCCGCAACTATTCGCCTTTCTTGGCGCAACTGCTGCGCGGCACCCCGCTGCGGTGAGACAATGGCCACATTGTGCAAGGGTTGTTTCATATCGCGTCCCGCCACGCACACCGTCCGGTCCCGCCCAGCCGGGACACCTAAGTACTTCTGGAGGCGAACTTGCCAGGTTTGAATCTCACCCGTGACGAAGCGCGCGCCCGCGCCGAACTGCTCCGCGTGGAGTCGTACGACGTCACGCTGGACCTCACCCGCGGCGACAAGGTCTTCGGCTCGCGCACCGTGGTCACCTTCACCGCCACGCCCGGCGGCTCCACGTTCATCGACGCCGTCACGGACACCGTCCGCTCGGTCACGCTCAACGGCAAGGCACTGGATCCTGCCGAGGTCTCCGACGGCGTGCGTATCCAGCTGCCGGATCTGGCGGAGCACAACGTGCTGGAGATCGACGCCGACGCGCTCTACATGAACACCGGCGAGGGCCTGCACCGGTTCGTGGACCCGGTGGACAACGAGGTCTACCTCTACAGCCAGTTCGAGGTCCCGGATTCGCGCCGCATGTTCGCCGTCTTCGAGCAGCCGGACCTGAAGGCGGCCTTCCGCTTCACCGTCACCGCGCCGTCGCACTGGGACGTCATCTCCAACTCCCCCACCCCGGCGCCCCGGCACGTGGGACCAACGGACGACGGCGGTGCGGCCGCCACCTGGGTGTTCGAGCCCACCCCGCGGATCTCCTCCTACATCACGGCGCTGATCGCCGGCCCGTACCAGTCCGTGCGCAGCGAGCTGACCAGCTCCGACGGCCGCACCATCCCGCTGGGCGTGTTCGCGCGCAAGTCGCTGATGCAGTACATGGACGCGGAGAACATCTTCACCCTCACCCGGCAGGGCTTCGAGTTCTACGAGAAGCAGTTCGGCACCCCGTACCCCTTCGCCAAGTACGACCAGCTGTTTGTGCCGGAGTTCAACGCCGGCGCCATGGAGAACGCCGGCGCGGTCACGTTCCTGGAGAACTACGTGTTCCGCTCCCGCCCCACGAATGCCATGGTGGAGCGCCGGGCCATCACAGTGCTGCACGAACTGGCGCACATGTGGTTCGGCGACCTGGTGACCATGCGCTGGTGGAACGACCTGTGGCTGAACGAGTCCTTCGCCGAATTCATGTCCACGCTGGCCGCCGCCGAGGCCACCGAATACAAGGGCGCCTGGACCACCTTCGCGTCGATGGAGAAGTCCTGGGCCTACCGGCAGGACCAGCTGCCCTCCACCCACCCGATCACCGCGGAGATCAAGGACCTGGAGGACGTGCAGGTCAACTTCGACGGCATCACCTACGCCAAGGGCGCCTCCGTGCTGCGCCAGCTGGTGGCCTGGGTGGGCCAGGAGGAGTTCATGGCCGGCGTCCGCGAGTACTTCGGCAAGCACGCCTGGGCCAACACGGAGCTGGCCGACCTGCTGGGCGAGCTCGAGGCCTCCAGCGGCCGCGACCTGAAGGACTGGTCCGCCAAGTGGCTGGAGACCGCCGGGGTGAACACCCTGCGCGCGGAGATTTCCACCGACGACGACGGCGCCATCACCTCGTTCGCCATCCTGCAGGCCGCGCCGGAAGGCTACCCGACCATCCGCCCGCACCGGCTCGCCGTCGGCTTCTACAACCTCGACGACGCCGGCAAGCTGGTGCGCACGCACCGCGAGGAACTCGATGTTGACGGCGAGCGCACCGAGGTGCCGCAGCTGGCCGGGCTGGCCCGTCCCGCGCTGGTGCTGCTTAACGACGACGACCTGGCCTACGCCAAGATCCGGCTGGACGAGGTGTCCCTGGCCACCTCCAAGAGCCACCTGAAGGACTTCACCGCGTCGCTGCCGCGCACCCTGGTGCTCGGCTCGGCCTGGGACGCCACCCGCGACGGCGAGACCCCGGCCCGCGAATACGCGGAGCTGGTGCTGAACAACATCGCCTACGAGACGGACTCCTCGGTGGTGCTGGTGCTGCTGCGCCAGCTGGCCACCACGCTAACCTTCTACGTGAACCCGGACGACCGCAAGCGGCTGACCGTCGCTGCCGCCGACCGGCTCTGGGAGCTGGCCGGAGAGGCGGCCGAGGGGTCCGACTCGCAACTGCAGTTCGCCAAGGCTTTCGCCGTGCACGCCCAGACCGGCGGGCAACTGGACACCGTGGCCGCGCTGCTTTCCGGCGAGCGCACGCTGGAGGGGCTGACCGTGGACGCCGACCTGCGGTGGGAACTGCTCACCTCGCTGGTGGCCGGCGGCCGCTTCGGCCAGGCCGAGATCGACGCCGAACTCGAGCGGGACCAGACCGCCACCGGCCAGCGGGCGGCCGCCCTGGCGCGAGCCGCCATTCCCACCGCCGAGGCGAAGGCGGCGGCCTGGGAGTCCGTCGTCGTCAAGGGCGAATTGCCCAACGCCACCCAGCAGTCGGTCATCGCCGGCTTCACCCGCGTGCATGACACCACGCTGCTGGAGCCCTACGCCGCGAAGTACTTCGACGCCATCGAAGACATCTGGAACACCCGCACGCACGAACTCTCGCAGCAGATCGTCGTCGGCCTGTACCCGTCGCAGCTGTCCACCCAGGCCACCGTGGACGCCACGGACGCCTGGTTGGAGTCCTTGGCCGACCGCTCCCCCGCCCTGCGCCGCCTGGTGCTGGAAAACAAGGACGGCATCGTCCGTGCCCTGAAGGCCCAGGCCGCCGACCGGTAGCCCGAAGAGCGTCGTCTCACACCGACCCGCTGCCCGCCGAAGCACTCGTTTCGGCGGGCAGCACCGTTTCCGCAAGGTGCCCGGACACCAGGGTGCGTTCTCCCGCCGTTCACCGGCACGACATCTGCCTCCCCTACGGTTCCATGAGCATTCCCCGCGAGGTGCTGCGCCTGTACTCGCGCGGATCTACAATTCCACAACGGGTGATGGCGCAAGGGAGTCCTGATGGCAGTTGCCGGGCAGTTGGCTGTCATGCTCGCTGTCTTCTACCTTCCCGGCTTCCTGGCCCTCCGGGCGCTGCGCCAGCCCGCCGTCCGGGCCCTCGTGTTGGCCCCGGCCGCCGGTACGGCGCTGGCGGCGGCCGGCACCATGGTGTGCCTGGCGACCGGGGCGCGCTGGAACCTGCTCTCGGCCGCCCTGCTGGCGGCGCTTGGCATCGGCGGGTGCTGGCTCCTCGGGCGGGTCATCGCTCCTCCCCCGGCGGCGCGGCTCGACGTGCCGCGCGCGACCGCCTGGCTGCTGGCGGCCTCCCTCGCCCTCGCGGCGCTGATCCTGGGCTCAGTGATGCTGGAGGCCATGGGCTCGATCCACCGCGTCTCGCAGGCCTGGGATCCGACCTACCACGTCAACGTCCTGCAATGGATCAAGGACAACGGCCAGGCCAGCCCCTGGAGCATCTGGCCGATCTTCGGCGGGGCACCGCCGTCGTTCTATCCCGCCGGCTGGCACGCGATGGTGTCGCTGGTCCCGGGCGACGTAGTGACGGCGGGAAACCTGGCCTGCCTGATGATCGGCTGCCTGATGTGGCCGGCCTCCCTGGCCCTGCTGGCCCGGGCGCTGTTCCCCGCCCGGCCGCTCGTGTGGGTCCTCGCGCCGGTGATAGCTTCCTCCATGCTGGCCTTCCCGGTTGTCCAGATGTTCCGTGCCGGGCAGTGGCCCAACGGCTTCGCGGCCGCGCTGCTGCCGGCAATCCTCGCACTCGGCATCGAACTGCAGTACCGGCTGCCCACGGAGGCGAAGACGCATGCCGTTGCCGCCGGCGCCCGGAGCGCAACCGCTGTCCGTCCCGTTTCTCCGGGCGCGGCCAACCCTGGCGCCGAAACCGCTGTCCGTACTGCCGCTCCGGCCGCGGCAGGGGCCGGCGAAGCTCCCCCGTCCCGCAACGGGCACGGAAGGACGACGGCGGATCTCACCGCACTGGCGATGGTCGTTGTGGGCGCGACGTGGATCCACCCTTCCGCCTTCGGCAGCCTGCTCGTGCTCGGAGGAATCTACCTGGCGCGCTTCGTCGTACTCCGCCTGGCCCGGCTCTGGCGAAGCCGCCGCGGGCTTTTCTACGCGGCGGTCGGCCTGCTGGCGGCCGCCGCGGCTGCCGCCGCGTTCGTCCTGGCCACCTCAAACCTCGTGGCCGCCGTCGTATCGTATCCACGCGGCTCCACCGCGGGCTGGGTTGACGCCCTGGCGTGGCTGTTCTTCGACCTGCCGCGCCAGCCGGACAGCGCCGACGCCACCCCGGAGAGCTACGCCGTCGTCGTCGGGCTCCTCATGGCGGCCGGAACGGTGGTGGCCTGCTTCATCCGCCGCGCCCGACCGGCCGTTGCGGGCATGGCAGCCGCCATCGTGCTCTTCATCCTCGCGGCCGGCCCGGAAGACCGCCCCTTCCGCTGGCTCAGCGGCTTCTGGTACACCGACCCGCCGCGGCTCGCGCCGCTGGTCCACACTTTCGGCGTGGTCTTCGCCGCCCTGGCCCTGCAACGGCTCTGCACGCTGCTGGCCGGGCTTATCCAGACCCGCAAGCAGGCCGGTTCGCGCCGTCCGGTGGCCACGGCGCTGGCGTTCGCCGCGATGGCCGCCGTCTTCGTCGCCTCCGGCGGCTTCCGGCACGACGTCCGGGTTGAGGCGGCCTCGATCCGCTACGGCATCACCGAGCAGCACGACGGGCGCGCGCTGCTGGGCGACGAGCAGGAGTTCATCCGCTCCCTGGACCCGCTGCTGCCCGACGACGCCATCGTCATCGGCGATCCCTTCAACGGCCTGCCCTACATCTACTCCCTCACCGGCCACCGGACCGTCTATTTCCAAAACGTCAGCAGCGCCGGCAGCGCGGACAAGGACTACCTGCGGCATCATTTCCGCGACATCGTGTCCGATCCGCAGGTCTGCGACGCGCTGCACAGCACCGGTGCCACCCACCTGTACGACGACCAGCCGATCCGCGGCTACCAGCACAGCGAAAAACACCAATGGCCGGGTTTCCACGACATTGACTTCTCCCGCGGCTTCCGCCTCATCGCCTCCCACGGCACGGCGGCGCTCTACGAAATCACCGCCTGCCGCTGAGAGGTCCGGGAGGTGTGGGCCCCTGTATAAGAACGGACAGGGTCGTGTTGTGCCGGGTGGCAGGAGCACGGGGTTTAATGGCGGCATGAACCTTTCCGAGCACCGCTACGCAGTTTCCCTCCACTGGACCGGCAACCGCGGCGAGGGCACCGCCAGCTACCGCGGCTACGGACGGGACCACGTGGTGCGCGCGGCAGGGCTGCCGGAGCTCGCCGGCACCGCCGACCCCACCTTCCACGGCGACAAGGACCGCTGGAACCCGGAACAGCTGCTGCTCACGGCCCTGTCCCAGTGCCACATGCTCTCCTACCTGCACGTCGCGGTGAAGAACGGGATCGTGGTGACGGCCTATGACGACGACGCCGAGGGCACCTTGCGCCTGAACCGTGACGGCAGCGGCGAATTCACGTCCGTGACGCTGCGGCCCCGGGTGTCCATCGCCGATCCGGGCCAGGCCGAACTCGCCCAGCGGCTCCATACGGATGCCAACAAGGTTTGCTTCATTGCGCGCAGCGTGAACTTCCCCGTCAACCACGAACCCCGGGTCGTCGCGGGCTGAGACAATGGTTCCCGACAGCATCAGCGAACAGAGACCATCGATGAGCGAAATACCCCAGACCCCCGAACAGCCCGCCGCGCACCCCGGTTCGGCCCAGCCAGCCCAAGGCGCGGCCCTTTCGTCCCGTTTCGGCCAGCCGCTGGCCACGCTGACCCCGGCGCCGGCCGCCGCGAACGCGTTCAAGCAGCCCGCGTACACGGACAACTTCTACGACGCCGTCGGCGGGCACGAAACGTTCGTGAAATTGGTGGACGTCTTCTACGACGGGATCGCGGAGGACGACGTGCTGCGTCATATGTACCCCGAGGAGGACCTCGGGCCCGCCAAGGTCCGGATGCGGATGTTCCTGGAACAGTACTGGGGCGGCCCCGGCACCTACAGCGAACAGCGCGGCCACCCGCGGCTGCGGATGCGGCACCAGCCGTTCAAGGTGGACTTCGACGCACGCGACCGCTGGCTCAAGCACATGCGCCGGGCCGTCGATGCCCTCGAACTGCCGCCGCTGCACGAACAGACGCTCTGGGACTACTTCGAGCGCGCCGCCCACTCCATGGTTAACAGCGCCTGACCTGCTCCTGCGGCGCCGCCCGCTCCGTTACAGCGAGGCGCCGCTGCGCACCAGCACGTGGCCGCGGCCGGTGCTGAGCCGCAGCCAGCGGCCGTTCCGGTACACGGCGGCCGGGTTCTCGTCGAGGAAGCCCAGCGTGAGGGCGGCAAACGCCGCGCCGGCCGGGAACTCCGCCGATTCGGGCAGCCCGCCGGCCGCCGACAGCGGCCGGCTCCAGACGGTGCTGCGCGCGTTGTTGACGATGAGCTGTCCGGGGTTGTCCGGCAGGGCCTCGGATATCTCCCGGATGCCCTCCCGGGCAGCCTCCTCCAACACCTGGGACTGCAGGCTGCCGATGTGTTCCCACCCGGAACGCGGCGGCAGCACACCCGTCCAGGATTCCGTCACAGTCGTGGGCGGGAGGGCCAGGCCCGTTTCCTCGTTCCCCATCCTGGCCAGCCGGTCTCCGACCGAGGCCAGCGTGACGGTCTCCTCGACGGCGGCCGGCGCCGACAGCGGCATGACCCGCAGCCCCAGGATCGTCGGCGTCGCCTCGCCCAGAATCCGCGGGCGCATCATGCACACGTAGGCCGCCAGCACGCTGCCGAACGCCTGCAGGTGGATGGCGCCGTCGCCGGCGGCACGGGACCGGCTGACGAACGTCTTCAAGTCCGCCGCAACCTGGGCATCGGCCAACTGCAGGACGGGCGTTCCGGTGGACATCACTGTGCGCCCTCCTGATCCGTGCCGGCAGCATGTGCACTGTTGCGGAACGGAACCGGCGGCCCGGCCCACAGCTGCAAGGCGGCGCGGTACGCGTCCGGCAGCGGCACCGGCCGTCCCGTCTCGGCAGCAACCAGCACCATGGTCGACGCGCCCAGCGCATGCACGGTGGCGGTCTCCCCTGTGACGGCGTCAACGACGGCGTAGCCCAGGTCGAAGCTCGAAGTGCCGATCCTCGTCACCCAGACGCCTATGTGCACCGGTTCGGTCCGGTAGTCCAGCGGTACCCGGTACTCGATTTCCTGCCGTCCCACCAGCGTCTGGTTTCCGGCGCCACCGAGTTCACGCAGCGTCGTACCCGGCTTGTGGCCGGCGGTAGCCGGCAGCTCCGGCCGCAGCTGGTGCAGCAGCACCCGGGCCGTCTCCAGATAGCCCAGGTAGGTCACATTGTTCACGTGTCCGTAGGAATCAATGTCGCTGAACCTCAGCTGGATCGGGAACCTTGGGGCATCGTGCGGAACGGTAGGCATGATGCCATCCTCTCAAAGCGCGGGAGCCGCAACTAACCTGCGTGCTGACTCACTGGTGTGCTCCCGCACGCGGGACGCCTCGGAGTTGAGCGGTTGAGCGGTGCCAACTACTGTCGGAGGTGTTCGTACCCGCGGGTAACCGGCAAGGAGACTACATGACCGCCATTGAGGAACACGCCGATCCGACGGCGGTGTTGCTGGAGCTGTTGGACCTCTCCGATGCCGACGGCGCGAACACGGACGAGGAGATTTTCGTCGGCGTTTCCGAAAAGCAGCCGCGCGGCCGGGTCTTCGGCGGCCAGGTGCTGGCACAATCCGTCATCGCGGCCGTGCGGACCGTGGAACCGGACCGGCCCATCCACTCCATGCACGGGTACTTCCTGCGCGCCGGCGACGCGGACCTGCCGATTACCTTCGGCGTCGAACGACTGCGCGACGGCCGTTCGTTCTCCGCCCGCCGCACCCATGCCTATCAGAACGGCGTGCCGATCCTGTCCATGATCGCCTCGTTCCAGGCCCCGGCCGAGGGGCTCGAACATCAGGAGGACTTCCCCGACGGAATCCCGGACCCGGAAACCTTGCCGAGCACCGCGGATCTGCTCGGCAAGGTGGACCACCCGGTAGCCCGGCACATGGCCTACCACCGCCCGTTCGACGTCCGCCATGTCCAGGACGCCCTCTACGTGCAGGCCAAGGGCGAACGGCAGGCGGTCAACGCCGTCTGGATGAAGACCAAAGGGCCGCTGCCCGACGACCAGGGCCTGCACCGGGCCGCGCTGGCCTTCGGCAGCGACTACACGCTCTTGGAACCCATCCTGCGCCAGCACGGCGTCAGCTGGGTTACTCCGGGCATGAGCGTCGCCAGCCTGGACCACGCCATGTGGTGGCACCGCCCGGTACGGGTCGACGACTGGCTGCTCTACGTGCAGTCCTCCCCCAGTGCCTCCGGTGCCCGCGGCCTCGCCGTCGGGAAAATCTTCAACCGGGCCGGCGAACTCGTCGCGACCGTCGCCCAGGAAGGCATGATCCGCATTCCGTAGGCCGGAGTGGCTGGCCTCCCCTGCGCCAGATAGCTGACCAAATGGAACGGCCGGGCTCCCTGTGGGGCCCGGCCGTTCCATTCATCTCTGCTAGTCGCGGGTCAGGCGGCGGTGCGTCACCCGGTGCGGCTTGGCCGCGTCCGGGCCGAGCCGCTCGACCTTGTTCTGCTCGTAGGAGTCGAAGTTGCCCTCGAACCAGTACCAGTTCGCCGGCTCTTCCTCGGTGCCTTCGTAGGCCAGGATGTGCGTGGCCACCCGGTCCAGGAACCAGCGGTCGTGCGAGACCACCACGGCGCAGCCGGGGAATTCCAGCAGCGCGTTTTCCAGGCTGGAGAGCGTTTCGACGTCCAGGTCGTTGGTCGGTTCGTCGAGCAGCAGCAGGTTGCCGCCCTGTTTCAGGGTCAGCGCCAGGTTCAGCCGGTTGCGCTCACCGCCGGAAAGCACGCCGGCCTTCTTCTGCTGGTCCGGGCCCTTGAAGCCGAACGCGGAGACGTAGGCACGGGACGGCATTTCGACCTGGCCGACCTGGATGTGGTCGAGCCCGTCGGAGACGACCTCCCAGAGGGTCTTGTTCGGATCGATGCCGCCGCGGGACTGGTCCACGTACGAGATCTTGACGGAATCGCCGATCTTCAGCTCCCCGCCGTCCAGCGGTTCTAGTCCGACGATGGTCTTGAACAGGGTCGTCTTACCGACGCCGTTGGGGCCGATCACGCCAACGATGCCGTTGCGCGGCAGCGAGAAGGACAGGTCCTTGATCAGCTCGCGGTCGCCGAAGCCCTTGAACAGGTCCTTGGCCTCGATGACCAGCTGGCCGAGCCGCGGTCCCGGCGGGATCTGAATTTCTTCAAAGTCCAGCTTCCGGGTGCGCTCGGCCTCGGCAGCCATTTCCTCGTAGCGGGCCAGGCGGGCCTTGGACTTGGTCTGGCGCCCCTTGGCGTTGGAGCGGACCCAGTCCAGTTCCTCGGTCAGGCGCTTGGCCTGCTTGGCGTCCTTCTTGCCCTGAATTTCGAGCCGGGCGCGCTTCTTCTCCAGGTAGGTGGAGTAGTTGCCCTCGTAGGGGTAGAGGTGCCCGCGGTCCACTTCGGCGATCCATTCGGCCACATGGTCGAGGAAGTACCGGTCGTGGGTCACGGCGAGGACCGCGCCGGGGTAGGACTTCAGGTGCTGTTCGAGCCAGAGCACGCTTTCGGCGTCGAGGTGGTTGGTGGGCTCGTCGAGCAGCAGCAGGTCGGGCTTCTGCAGGAGCAGCTTGCACAGCGCCACGCGGCGCCGCTCACCGCCGGAGAGCACTGTGACGTCGGCGTCGCCGGGCGGGCAGCGCAGCGCGTCCATGGCCTGCTCGAGCTGGGAGTCGATGTCCCAGGCGTCGGCGGCGTCGATGGCCTCCTGCAGCTTGCCCATTTCCTCGAGCAACGCGTCATAGTCGGCATCCGGGCTGGCCATCTCTTCCGAGATTTCGTTGAAGCGCTGGATCTTGCCGTAGATTTCGCCGACGCCTTCCTGGACGTTGCCCAGGACCGTCTTCTCCTCGTTCAGCGGAGGCTCCTGCAGCAGGATGCCGACCGTGTAGCCGGGGCTGAGCCTGGCTTCGCCGTTGGACGGGGTGTCCAGGCCGGCCATGATTTTCAGGATCGTGGATTTGCCCGCACCGTTGGGGCCGACGACGCCGATCTTGGCGCCGGGGAAGAACGACATGCTTACGTCGTCCAGAATGACTTTGTCGCCAACGGCCTTGCGGGCCTTGGACATCGTGTAAATGAATTCCGCCATGCCCTCAAGGCTAGTCGCTGCGCGGCATGATCACATATTCTGCCGCACCGCATCCCCGTGTCCCGGCAGCCCGCAAGGCTCCACCAGCCGATCAACTCGCCCGGGGCAGCTGCGCCTCCTCCTGCCGGTCCCCGTCGGCGTTGCCGCCGCTGCCGCCCAGGCCTGGCTCGAGGCCGAACTCTCCGTCGGCCCGATTCCCGTCCTCGACGCCGGCACCGGCGAGGGCCATCGCACGGTAGTCGGCGCCGCCCTGCCCGGCGTCCGCGACCTCGCGCATCGCTGCCGGCGCAGCGATTTTGGTGAACGAGGCAGAGCCGCGGCGCAGGTCGTGGCCGACGGTGTCGGCGTCGATCTCCGGAGCAGTGCCGCGCCGCCCGTCCTCGGTTGACCACTGCCGAAGCTTCAGCTTGCCGCTGACCACCACCGGATCGCCCTTGGCCAGGCTGCGCCACAGGTTCTCCGCCAACCCCCGGAAGGCCTGAACGGTGTACCAGTTGGTCTGCCCTTTGACCCACTCGCCGGTCTCCCGGTTCAACCAGTCCCCCGAGCACGCCAGCCGGAACTCCGCCACCGCATCACCGCCGTGCGTGCGCCGCTGCTGCACGTCGGTTCCGACCGTCCCGCGCACCGTAATGTAGTCGCTCATGCTCTTCTCCCGTCCGCTGTAAGCGCCGGCGCCCTGCCGACACCATCGAGCCTCGCCGCTGCGGCACCTGCGGTGAAGCGGTCCGCGCGGCATGTGGACCGCGGCGCCGGACGGTGTCCTTGTGGAGAACGGGTGGGACCACGTGGACACAGCAGCAGACGCATCGTGCCCGGCACACCGGGAACGCCCCTCCCCGCCCCTGTCTGTGAGCAGCGTCTCAAGCAAGCACGGGCCGTGCCGGGAACCGTCCGCGTGCAGGTATCGTTACCTATCCGTAATAATCTCCGACCGAACTAGGTACCAATATGCCTGACGATTCCGCTGCCGACGACAAGCCCAAGCCCTTTCTCGGACTGAGTGGCGCCCAAACTATCGCCTCGGCGCTGGCCGCGGTGACCTCCGCAGTAGTGGGGTCCTTTCTCGGCGTCGCCGGAACGCTGATCGGCGCCGCACTCGGTTCCGTCGTCGCCACCGTGGGCGCCGCGCTCTATGCCCGGACGCTGAGTTCGGCCGCCACTGTGGCCCTGAAGAAAATCCCCAAGGCTCGTGTGGGGGCCCTGCGGGAGGTCGAGAAGGTGGCCGCCAGCGCCCCGTCCGAAGCGATCGAACCGCCCACTAAACCTGCCAGAAAGCCCATCGCCCCGATGACATGGGTCAAGGTCGGACTGGCTAGCGCCGCGGCCTTCGCCATCGCGATGGTCGGCATTACCGCGGTGGAAATCGGCACCAGCCAGCCCATCTCCAGCCTGGTCTCGTCTACGACGGGTATCGACCGTGCCTCGAGCCCCCACACGACGACCCTTGGCACCCTGGGCGGCAACCAGGAGGCCGCGGATCAAACGGACGCGCCGGCCAAAAAGGACGAGGACCCCGCCAAGACCGAAGACGGTGCGGCCGACGACGCTCCGACCACGGACGATCCTGCGGTCGGCGGAAACAGCTCAACCGAAACTGAAGAGCCGGGAAATGGCGAATCGAACGGCACCGAACAGGACCCGGCCCCAGCGCCGGAACCGAGCCAGACCACCGAGCCTGCCCCGGAACCGAGCCAGGCACCGGAGCCGAGCCAGACACCAGCACCGGAAGAGATCCCGGAGCAAGGTTTAGATGGGCAGGGCAACGCGGCCGACGGTGGGGCCGACGCCGGAACCGACCAGTAGCAAGGTCCTTTCCGGGGGCTGGGTGCCGGATGCGCGGCTACGGGAGTCTGTGCCCGCCCGACGGCGCAGCCTGGGCTATGGGCGGCAGGACCGAACGGGGTCAGATCGGTACGTCCTTCTCTACTGGGGCACTGCGCCGTAGCCCTGGGCGACGACGGACGCACGGCCGCGGCCGCCATCGCGCCCGGCCTTGAACGAATTGCTAGACTAAGCACCGGCCGCATTGACGTCCACGAGAGTGGGCACTCACTGGACACATTTGGAGACTCCGAAATTGGAGTGGACAAGTGGGTGAACAGTAGCCGGCCACCAGCCTCGGTAGCTCAGCGGATAGAGCAGGAGCCTTCTAATCTCTTGGTCGCAGGTTCGATTCCTGTCCGGGGCGCAACAAGATATGCCGGCTCGGCCCGCGCAACGAAGATGGGGACAACAGCACCGCGATGCACGGTTCCCGGGGGCTTTCGGTCTGGCCTCTGCCTACTTCCGCAACGATGTTTAGGAGCACTACGTCCGGTTCCACGCCAGTGAAATCCCCGCGGCCATCGAGGACCTCGGCCCGGACCGGCTGCGACCTGCCGCTCGGACTGGACGAGCACGGCCGCATCGCAAGGATCCTGGACCACCAGCCCGGCTTCGCACTCCCACCGCCCAGCGCTGCTTCGGCCGCGGAGCTCAATGCTTTCTGTCTGCAAAACCCGGGCAGGAAGCAGCGGCGCTAGGGATAAGTCGGCCCCGGGCCACAAACCTTCGCGTTGATGGGCAAGCTGTACAAATTCGCCTTCGAACGCCTGCTAGCCGGTGAGCAGGGCACCGGTTATCACCTCGAAATTCCGGGAAAACCTGCCCAACCAGCCGGCCGAAAGCCCCAAGACTAACCCGCCGCCCGCCGCCGAGTCCCGGCGCCCCGGCTCCCGCCCGCCTTGCGGCGCGCCGCATGAGAGGCAGCAGCGCACAGTAACAGCGGGCTAACAGTTGTCGACTTTCATGGAAACGCAGCCTCTCGCTCAACGTTTTGCCCATGCGGCTGATAACGTTTAACCTACCTTGAGCCGACGCTTCGCCTTTGCTGACCGGAGGTTGCGGCTCTCTTGACCCGGCCCGTTCGTGCCCTATTGTCCGGAGCATTTCATGCCCAGCTTCCGCAGCCCCGCAGCCTCTCCCAAACGAAACCAGCGAGCCACTGCTCGTTTGGCCAGCGCAACCGCCGTCGTAATGGCGCTGGGCCTCCTGATGGCCCCCGGTGCATCCGCACAGGACCTGCAGCAACCAGCACCGGACTCGCAGGCGTCGACACCCGACGGCGCCCTGCTGCAGGCCCCCGCGGCCACCGGCCTGGGAACGGCGTCACCTTCGCCCTCCGATCTGGCGCCCGGCGACTCGGCCGGCAATGAGCCGCAGATCGACGAAGAAACCCGACTTACGCCGGGCCTCGAACAACCGGCTGAGGGCACACCACCTTCCTCCCCCGCCGTCGCCCCGGAAGAAGCCACGCCCCAGCCCTCCCCCGAAGCCGGCGACACGACCCTGACGGAAGACGAACCGGAATCCGTCGAGGTGCCGGTCGAGGAGCTCAGCCAGGAACAACTCCTTGAGCTCCTGAAGACCCTGCAGGGCGAACACGGCGCCGACATGGGCCAAGGTCTCCAGCAGCGCCGGGAACGTGAGCGGGAACTGGAACAGCCGGAAGTGCTGGCAGAACTCGACGCTCAGCTGGAAGTCCTCGACATCGAACGCACCAGCGTTGCGGCACCCGCGGCGCTCCCCTCGTTCAGCCGCACCAGATGGAAGCCCAGCGGGGTCCAGGGCATGGACGTCAGCAGTCACCAGCCCAACGTCAACTGGAAAACCGAGTGGAACTACGGGGCGCGGTTCGCCTACGTAAAGTCAACCGAGGCCTTGAGGTACAAAAACCCGTTGTTCCCGTCGCAGTACACCGGTTCCTACAACGTCGGCATGATTCGCGGCGCATACCACTTCGCCATCCCCAACGTCTCGTCGGGCAAGGCGCAGGCGGACTACATGGTGAACAACGGCGGCGGCTGGTCCGCCGATGGAAAGACCCTGCCGCCCCTGCTGGACATCGAATACAACCCCTACCCGGAACTGGGCAACACCTGCTACGGCATGTCCCCGACGGCGATGGTCAACTGGATCAAGGACTTCTCGAACACCATCAAGGCCCGCACCGGCCGCCTCCCCGCCATCTACACCACCGCGGACTGGTGGAACAAGTGCACCGGCAACAGCACGGCCTTCAAGAACCACCCGCTACACGTCGCGCACTACACCACCGGCACCCCCTGGCTGCCGGCCGGCTGGACTTCCTACGACATTTGGCAGTACAGCTCGACGGGCCCCTACTCGGGCGACTCGAATGTGTGGCGGGGTTCCTACACCGAACTGCAAAACTTCGCCCGCAACCGGACCATCACGTGGGATCGCACCCAGCGCTACGCCGCACCGGGCGACTTGAACCGGGACGGAAACGGCGACCTGCTTTCCCGACGGACGGACGGCTCACTCTGGTTCTACCCCGGCAACGGTTCGGGCGGCTACAAGTCGCCGTCCCGAATCGGCGACGGCTGGCAAATCTACAACCTCCTAATCGGGACCGGGGACTATAACGGAGACAAGTTGAACGACCTGCTAGCCCGGCAGACCGACGGGTCGCTGTGGCTGTACAAGGGCAAGGGTAACGGCGACTTCCAGGCACGCGTGCGCATCGGCAGCAGCGGCTGGAACGGCTTCACCCACATCATCGGCCCCGGCGACCTCAACCGCGACGGCACCAACGACCTCCTGGCCCGGCGGTCCGACGGCACGGTCTGGCTCTACGCGGCCCCCGGCAACGGTAAACCCGGAAACCGCAGCCAGATCGCCAGCGGCTGGGGCAGCTATACGAAACTCGTCGCCACTCGTGACTTTACCGGCGACGGCCGAGTGGACGTTCTGGCGTCCAAGGCAGACGGAACGCTGTGGTTGCAGGCAGGAACTGGCAAGACCGGCGCCCGCACCTTCGCCGCTGCCCGCAAGATCGGTTGGGGCTGGAGGTCCTTCGCAGACATCCTCGGAGTGTGGGATAACGACCGGGACAAGAAAAACGATCTCCTAACCATCAGCCCCGATGGCTCGCTGGGCTTCTACAAAGGCACCCAGATGGTCGACTCCAAGGGCTACAACGCCAGGACGCTGGTCAGCAGCACCTGGAAGCAGTTCGACACCGTAGTCACTCCGGGCGACTTCACCGGCGACGGCCACAGTGATTTGATCGGCCGTAAGGCGGACGGCACCCTGTGGCTGGTGCGCGGTACCGGCAAGGGAACCTTTGGCACGCCCGAACGGATCGGGCATGGCTGGCACATCTACAGCTCCATAGTCGGCGTCGGCGACTATAACCGGGACGGCAAGAACGATCTCGTGGCCCGGCAGACCAACGGAACCCTCTGGTTCTACGCCGGTACTGGCACCGTCAGCAGATCCAGCGAAGGCTATAAGCGCCGGGTGAAGATCGGCACCCGCGGGTGGAACCAGTTCGAGGCACTGGTAGGCACGGGCGACGTCAACCGCGACGGCAAGAACGACCTGCTCGGCGTCCGCCCTGACGGCTCGGCTTGGCTGTACGCCGGCCCGGGCAACGGCCAGCACGGCTCGCGCACACGTATCGCCACGGGCTGGAACTACTCGCAGATTGTCGGCGTCGGCGACTATGACGGCAATGGCACTGTCGACGTGGTGGCCACCAAAGCCGACGGCACCCTTTGGCTACGACAGGGACGCACGGCCAAGAACGCCTCGGCAGCCTGGTTCAACGCCGAGCGGCAGATTGCCAGCGGTGGATGGCAACAGTACAACCAAATCCTCGGACCCGGCGACACCACCTCCGACAAGAAGGTGGATCTCCTGGCCACGACCGGCGCGGGCGCCATGTGGCTGTACCGGGGCAACGGCATGACGAACGACGGTTTGGCCAAACGGCGCAACGTGGGGAAGCTCTAAGCTGTTCAAGTAGGTCCACCCCTCCGACGTCAGGATTCACTGTTGCCCATCGCGTCCCGCCTTCAGCCTCTCGCCGCCCGGATCCTCACCGAGGCCAACAGCGTGCTGACGGAACGCCGCGTGCGAACCCGGCTGGCCGGCGCCAACAGGGACGCCGGCAACCGGTACGACTGCGTCCTGTACTTCGCTGACGACCCGGACAGCGCCTATCAGGTCAGGCAATGGCTGGCTCCCATGGCGAAGCTGGCAGAGCGCCACCGGGTCGCGGTTCTGGTGCACCGGCCAGCCACGGCGGCGAAACTGCTCCCTGATTCCCCCCTGCCGGTGTTCCTCACCAAGGGCATCGCGGAGGTGGAGGCTTTCATCGAACGCGCCGGCGTCCGGATGGTGTTCTACGTCAATAACAACCGGGATAACTTCACGGTTCTCCGCCTGCCGGCCCAAGTGCATGTGCACCTGAGCCACGGGGAGAGCGACAAAGTGTCCATGGTCTCCAACCAGCTGAAGGCCTATGACTTCGCCTTCATCGCGGGCCCTGCCTCCCGGGAACGCATCCTCACCGCCCTTCAACGGTTTGATGAGTCCCACCTGGTGGAAGTGGGACGGCCGCAACTGGACTTCGCCGCTTCTGCGCCGCAAACTAAGAACGACGGCGGACGCCTCACCGTACTGTACGCACCCACCTGGGAAGGGGACCGCCCGGCCATGGCGTACGGCTCGCTGGCCAGCCATGGACGGGAGATTGTCGGCTCCATCCTGGCTGATGCCCGCTACCGCTTGGTCTTCCGGCCGCATCCGCGGACCGGCAGCAGGCTCGCCGCCCACCGTGCCGCCCTGCACGAAATTGAAAAGATGATCGTCTCTGCGGAAAAGGCGGAGCCAGCGGGCCACCGGGTGGACACGGCTGCCGACTTTTCAGCCGCCATGGCGGAAGCGGACCTGTGCATCTGCGATATCTCTGCCATGGCCTTGGATTGGCTTCCGGGCCGGAAACCCCTGCTCATGACGAAGCCTGCGGACCCCGGTGCCCACATCGATGCACAAGGCGTGGCCGCCAAGACCAGGCTCATTGACCAGTCCGAGGCGGCACGGACGCCTGCGCTGTTGGCCGAGGCCGCAGCAGGCGGAATCGACCCCGACCAACTGCAGCTAATCGCCCACTACTTCGGCGACACTGCGCCGGGCGCGAGCACTGCGCGGTTCGTCAGCGCGGTGGGTAAGATCCTCTCGGAACAGCCGGAGGCCTAAGACAGCAAGCGGTCCACCACGCGTCCGGCGGCGTTGCCGTCGTCGCGCGGTGCGTACTTGGCCACAAAATTCTTGAGCCTTAGCTCGCGCGCAGGGTCACTCGAACGGCTCTCATCTATCGCGTCGAACAGTTCGTCCTCGGTCTGTGTCACAGGCCCGGGCAGTTGGGTGTTGTAGTCCAGGTAGAAACCGCGCAGAATGTCGCGGTAATTTTCCAGGTCGTAGGCATAGAAGATGATGGGCCGCTGCAGGATGGCGTAGTCGAAGAAGACCGAAGAATAGTCGGTAATCAAGACGTCGCTGGCCAGGTAGAGTTCCTGGATTTCGGGAAACTTGGAGACGTCATAGACGCAGGCGCGTGCCTCGTCCGGAATCTTCACGGCGTCGCTGACCAGCACATGCATGCGCAGCAGCAGCACGGTGTCGTCACCGAAGCGGTCTTTGAAGGCTTCCACGTCGAACGGCAATTCGAACCGGAACCGTCCCGTGCCGGTCGACTGGTCGTCCCGGAAGGTCGGAGCGTAAAGGACCACACGCTTGCTCTCAGGGATGCCCAGTTTCCGCCGGACGGCGGCGGAACGCAGCTCGGCGTCCGGTCGCACGAGGATGTCGTTGCGGGGGTACCCCAGCTCCACAACCTCGCCCGTGTAGCGGAAGGCACTCCTGAACGCTTCCGTAGCAAAGGAGCTGGGTGAAAGCAGCGTGGTCCACTGCCGGATGGCTGCGTCCACGCGGGAGATATAGCCGGGATCCCGGCCATGGACGGTGTCCAAGTCGTGAACCATCCTCTTGAGTGGCGTTCCATGCCACGTCTGGATAAAGACCCCGTCCTTGCGACGCCGAAGGTAGTGCGGGAAATTCTGGTTATTAACCCAGTATTTCGCCTTGGCCAGATACCAGTAATATCCGGGGGACAAGCGCTTCACCACTGTGGTATTGGGGTCGGACGCCGGTAGCTTCCCTTGGTAGACCCAGACCTTGCGGCGGCTGTCCCCCCGCCGCAGCAGCTCTTCGTAGATATAGCGCGGACTGTCGGCATACTGTTTTCCCAGCCCGGACTCGAACACCATCAGGTCCGTGTCCATAGGCGTCTTCGAAACCAAGGCGAACATCCGCCGCATGCTTGGGAAATAGAAGCGGCTGCGTCGGAACCTGCCAAACAACCGTTCCAACAGCTCCGGGTCTATGGCTTTTTTCCACCGGGGTTCAGCGGGGCGGGCTTCCGCTACCGCTTCGAAGATCCGCTGGCAGTTATTGGTGTCCCGGAAGGCCAGGAAACGGCGGGATCGGGCGACACTCGCTGCCCTAGGGGTGCAGCCGCGCAGCAGCGTGGACTCCAGCTGATCCAGCACGGCGGACCGGGCAAAAGCAATTTCGCCCGGCAATTCCTCATCCAAGTCCAGGTGGGATCCTTGCGGTCCCAGGAACCGCCCGCGGTCAAACTGGAAGTAGTGCACCGGTTTCTCAAGGAAACTGAAGTCGAAGCCCACGCTCGAGTAGTCGGTCAGCAGGACAGCGCTTTCCTTGAGCAGGTACTGCACGTCCACCTCGCCCTGCGAGATAACACGCGCCGGTGCCCCCGAGAAGTGGTGCCGGAACTGCTGCATGTTCGGATGCAGACAGAAGATCACCTCGGCGTCGTGCTTATCAACCAGGGCACGCAGTCGTTCGTCGTGGAGCAGCGCGTTCCACTCCTGGAAGTACTCGGACTCTTCGAACTGATCCGGGTTCTGAAGCCAGTCCCGCCACGTCGGAATAATCAGGATCTGGTTCGGCCGCACCGACACGTCGCCGGCGAAGAGCGCGTCAAACCGCGACAGGCCGGTAACCAGCACGTCCTTGGGCGGATAGCCAAAGTCGCTGACAATGTATTCCTTTTCCCGTTCTGAACTGACCATGAACAGGTCGGTGTCGAATCCGGGAGCTTTTTTGCCGTAGTTCGGGACCATCCATTTGGTACCCATCACGCCGTGCTGCAGGAACACCTTGACGCCTCCCACTGCCATGCGAAACTGCGGGAGCCACGTGGGGTACAGGAAGTCGGGATGGTGCGAGCCAATGAACCGTTCGGCCCGCAGAGCCAGCTCGAAATGTTCCTTGGAGCGGTAATTCACCACGTGGTCCAGCCCGTCCAGGTTGCGGAGGTCCGGCGACGCAGGGTCGATCACGTAGTAGGCGTCGATTTCAGGGTGCTCCCGCCGCATGTAGCGGAAGAAATGCAGTCCGGTGTCTTGGGCCTTGTAGGGACGCTCCCCCACAAGCCAGACTGGCTTGCGGTCGGTCTGGGCCTCCAGCAGCCGGCTTTTCCGGGTCTGCTCCCGCAAGAATTCGAAGGCATCGGTATCCATGAGTTCGACGTGGAAAGACGTGTTTTTGGCTTTGAAGGTGTAGTAGGGCGTGATGGCCAGCGTTTTGTCTCCCCGCTTTTGCCATCCGGGACGGCTAAGTTTACGCGTAACGTATCGGGTACGTCCCACGCGGGTGCGCTGCGGTTCGGTTGCACCTACCGCACGGATTTGGAGCCAGGCATCCAGAATCTCGTCGCGCGCTAATTCTTCGTTGGGGACGGCGCGCAAGTCCAAGAGGGCATGCACCTTGTATCGACGGAGCCCGTATTTGCGCCGGGTCGCCTCGGCATCCAACACGAATACGGCCGTTGAAGTGTAGCGGGCTCCACTCTCACGCCCAAGCAGCATCAACTCCACTGCTTCAGCCTCGCCATGGCGGGTGACCAGCGTTGCCCGCAGGTCCACCCTTCCCCTGTGCACGGCCAACCGATGGACGTAGACGGCGTTATACGGCTTCAACGGCCGGTTTGCCGCCAGTGACAGCAGTCCGAGCCGGTTGATGTAGGGTTCAAAGGTGCTCCCCTGGACCACGACCCTTCGGAGTGAACCAACTTCTGTGTCGGCGAAACGTCCGAATGACGCCCACGCCGTCATGGTCTTGTCTCGCGCCAACGAACCGTCGGTCATCGCGGATTGAATGTCGGCGTACCGTTTCCCGCTGGCCTCCGTCAGGACAGGGAACCCCCGATCCTCGTCGAGGATGTTGGTGCTGAACCTCGGCAGGTCCTTGGCCGCCGCCCGAAACTGGACGAAGAGACCCAGGGTTTCACCGTCCTCGCCCTCCGGGAGAGACGCGGCCGGCCGCGCCAGGTCCGCCAAGTCAAGCTGGACGGCGTAGCTGCGGCTTTCCCTTCGTGCTGCGGCGGGGGCCTCCGTTACGTCGGCAAGTTTGGTCCAGTTGCCGCCCGCATTCTTGCTCCACAGGGAGGCAGGCCGAAGTTTGGTGGAAACACTGAACCCGGCACGCAAAACCGGGCCCCGCTGCTCCAGGCGCAGCGAATGAAAGTCCTCCCTCGCCGTCCCACCGCCTCTGTAGGCAACCCTGCGGGCAGCGGACGCTGCACCCCGCAGGCCGCCGGAAGCTCGTGTCATCACTTTTCGCTTTCAAAGGTACTGGGGACGGGGAAGTAGGCGTCAAGGAAGCTACTAATCAATGAATCCACCTTTAGGCTGTTCGCCCCAGTTCTATCGACTTCATTAAGGCAGAACACGTCGGCGTCTTTTAGCCACAGCAAGCGCAGTAACTTGGCTTGAGCAGATGGGTCATTAACGTCGCAGTATCGGTAGGAAATTTCTCCTGGAACAGCCGCACCAATCGCAAATCCGAAGTAGTGGGACAAAGACGACGGCACGGAGACATCCGTCCAGTCTCTAAACTTGCTCCGCTGTGTACGCAACATCTCCTCGGGATACTCCGCCTCCAAGCTTGACAAGGTGCTCACGCGTTGAGAGTGGGCAACATGGCGAAACTTCCGTTCGATCGTTCGCCCAAAATACGCTTCCAGCAGCGCACGGTTGTTTTTTACCGCGCTATCAACGGGCAATTCCTCGGGAGACGGCGGGTTGAATTCCACCGTATGCTCCGACATGAAGAACTGGGTTAGACCGTTCGCATGGAAAAACATTTCTGGAGCCACGGGACGCCCAAAGAATACGTCGTCGTTCATGTAGAGAAAGTGTTCACACAAACCGCTGATATGGTGCAGTTGAGTCTCGATAGCGTGCGAGTTGAACGTAGGTAAGGCATCGGGATCCGTAAAAACATCTCGGTGGTCCACAACGGTGATTCGTCCGTTAGACGTTGACAGCCATTGTGGCCTCTGCCCCGCCGTGACCACGTACACATGGTTGACCCAAGGTGCAAAATAATCCAGCGATCTCAGTGAATAACGAAGTTCACTGCGGGAGAAAAAGCGCGCTTCGTTAACGGCAGTAACGTTCCTGTGCGACTGTCTGCTAGCGGCCATGGCTTGAACCATGCTGCGCTGCCACGCCGGGTCCTTACCGTCCACCCACGTGTAGACCACGTCTATGGGAAAACTAACCGAAGTTAGCTCGGGCATATCAGGGCGGCCAGACTTACCAGGCAGCAACCCGACGCCCAAACGGTGGTCGCCCAACACCCTATTTCCATGCCCTACCGCTTCGAACACGATTGATGGCACGGGACTACAGTCTCCGGACACGGGAATGGATTTCCCGTTCGATTTGATCAAAAAGGGGCGGCCGACGACCGCCGCCGCAATGGCGGCAAGAGCGGAGGACCAATGGTGGGTTGCTATTTCCACCATCTTTGCCGCGCCGCCGTTGGATGGCAACACCCGGTAATCGATGTTCGCTGCTAGCAATGCCTGAAGCACCACTCTGCTTGTTGCATCACGCACATCCCTCGCCGAGTAGCGATCGAGGGAGCGGACGCCGCATCGTGCAGATAAGGGAAGCGAGGCGCACAAATCATCTCGACAGAGTGCAGGTGTGAGCGAACGAAGCAGCTGGTGTGGAGCCCTCCCTGCAAACGCATGAAAAGCAGCTTGCATCACACGCTGCGGAACAACTTCGGCCACACGGCCTTTAAGTCCAAGGCGCATGACTTGCCTTCCCCGAACGTCCTCGACTGATCATCTCGCAACTGGCACTTCGCTGCTCGCTACCCGACTTGCGCCAGCTTAGCAATGCGCTCTTGATTCGGGTGGGTACATTTCGGGTTAAACGAACCGGTGCGAGAAGATAGCAACTTGATGTTGAGAGTACGCCTCGGCGTCTCTTGTTTCACAGGAGTTTGACATCACGTTAGCAGCTGAGACTGGCGTCGGCGCTCCGCATCTAAAACATGCGGAGTCACTTCGCAGCGACGTCCAGGGGCTTCGTGCAATAGCCGTGGCTCTGGTAGTTGCCTATCACCTCTGGCCTGAACGTTTAACGGGCGGATTCGTCGGCGTGGATGTCTTCTTCGTGATCTCCGGTTTCCTGATCACTTCCCATTTGGTCAGACAGCCTCCAACCGACTGGCACGGGTTGACCGGTTTTTGGGGGCGCAGGATTCGCCGGCTCTTACCGGCAGCGTTCGTCGTCCTTGCGGCCACCGCCGCCGTGTCGAGGTTGGTGGCCCCGCCCACGCAATGGGGCGCAATTGCGAAAGAGATAGTCTCGTCGACACTGTACGTGCAGAACTGGATGCTGGCCGGAAGTTCGATCGACTATCTAGCTGCAGAGAACGCCCCCACCCCCACACAACATTTTTGGTCCTTGTCGCTAGAGGAGCAGTTTTACCTCCTCTGGCCGGTCCTCGTGCTCGTCGTCTTCTGGTCTGCGTCGAAACGCGCAATGAATGCACGGTTACTTCTCCTGGCCGCGGTATCCCTCGTCGTCGTCCTCTCTCTGGCTTATTCCGTCACCGCCACCGCTTCTGAACCGGGCAGCGCGTATTTCGTCACGCCGACCCGCATGTGGGAACTGGGCTTGGGCGGTCTCGTGGCTCTAGTAGCACCAAAGTCTGCGGCAAACCTGCAAAGCCCTGCTCGTTCAACTCTCGCGTGGATCGGGGTTGCAGCAATCCTCTCTGCCGGTGTGCTGTACACGGGGTCCACGCCGTTCCCGGGATACACCGCGCTGCTGCCGGTCGCGGGCACCGCGTTGGTAATCTTTGCAGGCGCTGAGGGGAGGCTCTCCCCCACCGCGCTGATGAGGAACCGGCCGGTCCAGTGGCTGGGTGATGTTTCCTACTCGGTATATCTTTGGCACTGGCCCTTGATCGTCTTGCTGCCGTACGTCAGCGGAGGAGAACTTGGCTGGCTGGACAAGGCGATAATCTTGGCAGCGACACTAGTGTTGGCAGGCCTAAGTAAAACGTTCATAGAGGACCGCTTTAGATTCCCATCCAGCCAAAACAGGCTAGCGCCCACGTACGGATTCGCGGCTGCTGGCATTGTGCTGCTCACGGCGGTGGGCGGCGCGCAACTAGTCGAAGTCCAGCAACGCACTACGCAAGCAGAACAACAACTCGCTGTCACGCTTAATACCGGCGATCCGTGCTTTGGTGCCGCTGCCATCGCCCGAGGCTTTGACGAGTGCGTCCCGGACCCTCATGCACCAGTAGTACCCGAGCCATCACTCGCCAAAGACGACAGGGCTGATGCCTACGCTGACGGCTGCTGGTCGAACCAACCGTTCACTGGCCGTCCCGTTTGCATTTACGGGGATGGGCCCACCAAGGTGGCGCTCGTCGGAAACTCACACGCCGGTCAATGGCTGCCGGCGCTGCAAGTGTTGGCCGAGCGGAACGATTGGACGATCTCCACCTATCTGGTCTCAAGGTGCAACCCGACGTCGGTCCCTCTACAATTCGATACCCAGGAGAAGACGGCCAATTGCTCCGCCTACGGAGAGTGGGTGCTGGATGAAACATCCGGCGATGCGTTTGATCTGATCGTCACGTCCGAACGTCAGTCCATCCCGGTTCAGGGAAAATCGTGGGCCAATACCGAAGAACCTGCTGTTGACGGCTACCGAAACTTCTTGTCCCGTTGGGCGGAGAGCGGCGCCAGCGTCCTCGTGATCAAGGATCCGCCTTACCCCGGCAAAACCGTCGATTCGATTCCTGACTGCCTCGCCGAAAACCCAGGCAATCCTCAGAAATGCTCGGGCACGCCCGCCGAGTGGCATTGGATGGACCCCCTTACCTCGGCAGCCCATGACCTGAACCACTCCAGGATCAGCACCGTTAATCTAGACGGCTACTTCTGCTCTGACGGTTCGTGCCCTGCAGTGGTGGGGTCGGTGGTCACCTACTTTGATGCCTCCCACATCACGGCTACGTACGCGCTAACCCTTGCCCCCTATCTAGAACGCCCGATTCTCAATGCCCTTGCAAGTAAGTAACCACCAGCGGCGTAGGTCAGGAACAGATTCCGTGCACCATGATGTCACAGGGGCTCTTACGTTTCTTCCTCTACCCGCCTGCGGACGCCATCCGACGCACCTTCGGCCTCCGACGCGATAGAAGCGCAAGTACCGACCAGCACAGACCTGCGTGCGACCATCCCAGTTGAATTAATCCGGTGCTACCAAGACTGAGGGAATGCGTCTAGTAGATCATCGAAAGTACTCAGGTTGCGCGGTAACTTGGCCGTACGTGCGATCTTCGGCCAGTTCAAACTCTGGAGTTCTTCGATGCTTACAGAGAGCTTCGATACTTGATCCCGATCGATGACTGAGAAGAAATCTTCAAATTTGAACTCGTCGCCGACCAACGGCTTATCCTCGATTCTAAGCCACACCCATGGGACACCGTATGCCTGAGCGATGATTATTCCATGAAGCGATGTTGATATACACGTTGATGAGCTCGCGATGCTGTCGATCACTTCGGCTGGATGGCTGGCAACATCAAGGTAATCAACCACTGCGGAGTCAGACGGCGGGAAGTGCGCCCTGTGCGCATAGTGGGCGCACACCGCAATACGCTTCTTACCGTTCTGCCGGGCAGCAGGCTTGTAGAACCGTGGCAGCAATAGTGCAGGATCACCGTATACTTCGGGAACATCCCAACCGAGTTTGGACACCAACTCGTCCCGTGTCTTTTTTCCACGCACTGCATGTATTTGTTTGGGACGTCGTTGGGCGAGACGCTTCACCGATTCCTCACCCATCGGAGCAATCAGTCCGGTGCCCCAGATCTCCATTCCGCCCCGGTCCAAGTGATTGAGCAGAGAACCTACGGTCACGAGCGTATTCCCGATCTCACGCTTGCCCTTTGTGTTAACCACGGATTTGCCTGTCATCATCTCGACCAACCATGGTCCAATCACGTCTCCGAAATTCGGCTTCCCGTCCCACCAATAGACGTTCAAGGCCTGACCGTGGTTTCCGTTGTCTGCCGGATCGGTAGATATGGCTGCGGCATTTGGGCGTGCGACGAGCCTTCCTTCGCTGTCTCTCGAGAATTCATACGGCCCAGCCTCTAGCCAGGTCGGTGTCGGAAGGTGCAGGTCGTGAGTTACTTCGGACACTTTTGCCCGGATGGCTACCGGAACGGTTTTGTCGCCTAGTGGGTAATCAACCTCATAGACTCCATCGCCGACCTGGCGCGAGCCGAGTACGTGGGCAGAAGAGTCTATAAACTCCGGCGCAGTTGCGGGAGCTGGACATATCCGTGTTACGACACGTAACCGGACCGTCCTTTCCCCAGTGTCTTGAGCAACGCCAAGCACGTCTATAACCGCGGCACTCTTGTGGACAGAACCGCCGATATCAAAAGTCAAATTTCGGTGCCCGGCATTAAAGTAGGCGATGATATTGCGTTGAGTACCATTGGAGTTTGAAGCACGGACACCTAGACGTTCGTCTACAAGGCCCGTGTTGTACTTACCGAAACGTATACGCTGGGAGACTCCGTCCCGGGCAATATCGACGAACAATCCCCAGGCGCCATCCGGAGAATCCGTAGCAGAGAATACATCAAGAAGGTTCGTCTCAATAAAGAATTCACGAACATGCGTCGCCCCAACTCGCCGAGAGGACAAATGACGGACAGGAAGTTCGTGTTCTTCAGATGATCCACGTTCGACTACGAAAGCCCGCACATGCGTCGGCGGGACGTCCACGCCGCTAAAGCCTGCATATCCGCATATAACGAAGCTAGAATCCTGTGTTCGCAGTTCGGTAAGTTTGTGGGTTGTACCAGGTACACCCACATCGCAACGCAGGCGTTCAGGAACTAGGCGAGCGACTTCATCAGGAATCCTAATGAATACTTGGCCCATTTCGATCGAACACGATATGCCGCGATTCGCCGCCTCGTACTCGGCGAGGGCTGTGAGCGCCCCAGTCTCCCCTCTGAACAATAGGTCGTTCTTCATCCGACCAATGACAGTGCAATACCCTTCTACCCGTGCCGTATAGAACGGCCTCAACCCTTCGCACACAGTAGTTGAGAACTCGCGGCGTTCCTCGTCAGTTGCAGAGACCCAAAGGTGCCCCAAGGCAGCCGGCAACGTGGAGGTGAATACACGCCGGATCAACCGGTCCCGCCGCTGCCCAGGTTCCGTGTATCGTGCAACGACCGCCGCTAGTCGAGTGGTCGTCTTAGCCTTGTCAGCCAACGTTTGTTTTCGCGTTGTAATATTCTGCCCATCGTCCCTCTTACGGATGTAGCAGTAGGTTCGGTCTGCTAACACCGACACCTTGGACGCGTTGAGATACATTGCAGCAGTAAATGGCTGGTCCTCTCCAATCCATTGGTCTGCAGCAAAACGCAACCCGAGGGACTCGATCAGCGACCTCCGGAAAAGCTTGATCGGGCCCAAGCTGTCCCATGCATTCGTCTCTATCACGTCAGCGTCCAGCACAGTTTTGCGGAACATATGATCCGGCACGTGTCTACCATTCAGGCTTCCGAAACGCCCCAAAACCACATCCGATCCCTCACGTTCCGCTACATTTGTCATTGCCTCCAGACTGTTGGGGGCCAACACGTCGTCGCTGTCGAGGAAGAATACGTAGCGCCCCCTCGCTCTATCCAGTCCAGTATTTCTTGGAGCGCTAGGGCCTCCAGAATTCTCCTGATGGACTACATGCACTCGCTCGTCTGCCTCCGCTGCAGCGTCGATGATCGCAGCCGTGGAGTCGGTCGAACCATCATTGATGATGATGAGCTCTAGGGCACCAAGAGGAAGGGCCTGGCTAAGAACCGAGTCGATCGTCTCGCTTATATACCTATCAGCGTTGAAGACAGGAACGATGACCGATACCGCGACGTCGGCAGACTTGATAACCATGTGTTGTTGCCGTTCCTTAGCACCGTGACTCGATTTAGGGACAACGCGACCCAATAACTGGGCTGCAAAATTTGACTTTGGCTTCGGGTTCAAGAGCGCTGCCTCCATTTGGACTTGGTACATCGAACGCAGGGAAATCTGCTCACAACATGGGTGTCGTCGGACAGCATACCTAGTTAGGACTGCTGCAAGGCCGCCGCGAGTTGGTCAAAGTCGTTATTGCCAACCCGAGCACCTATAGCGGCGTAAAATTGCTCCAGTGCTGAGCGGTTGTATGCTGTCACGTCGAATTCGGATGAAGGAACCTTCCCATCCAGAAAGTCGCGCATGCCGCGCGCCAGCGCCTCGGCTGACCGTTCAACAACGAGCCCCGTTCCCGGCGGCACAGCACTGGCTACAGAACCGAAGGCGGTAGTGATAATGGGCAGCCCTAGTATCTTGGCTTCCAAGATGACCATCGGCTGGCCCTCATAGTCGCTAGAAAGAACAAAACAATCAGACGCTTTCATGAGCGCATAGGGATTGGATTGTTGCCCCGCGAAAACCACCGAATCAGAGACACCATGCCGCGCCGCGACCGATTCCAGGTCTTGGAGGAGAGGCCCGTTGCCGACGATAAGTAGCCGCGTGTTTTTGTCTGCCAGATGTACCAGGCTAAATGCCTCGATGAGTCTCGCATGGTTTTTCTCGGGTGAAAGGCGGCCGACACATACGAACGTCGTCGTCGTCTTGTCTATCGGAAAGAATCCTTCCAGCCACGACTGGCGATTCGCTTCGGAGGCGATGTCCTCCGTGGCATACAGGTCGCGCAAGGCGCGTACTGCGCTGGGAAGATCAGAGAAGGCGGGAGTGTCAAGAGATTTAGCTGTCCCGGTAAGCCGCTCGTAAGACGGTGAGGTCAAGGCCATGATTTTTGCGCTGTTAACCGTGTTGGGGGCAGAAACAAATTTTCCTTCGTCAGCATACTGCGACAGGTGCTGTCGATTGAGTCTGCTGAGTTCATCGGACACTGAAACTAAACTGTCATAGTGCTTGTAGCCCGTAAAAACAGCTTCAAGATGCTCCCTTAGGTTCTTCTTGCCGTTCACCTCGCGTTGAGAGTCAGACTTCAGATCGTTATGAAGCCAGATGGAACGATGCTTCGCCTTGCCACGCAATAACAAATAAGACCAGAAGGGGGCATAACCACTGAAGTCGACAATGTAGTCAAATTCAGAGTCGCCGAAGCATCGATACCATTCCTCATCCCAGATTGGCTGGTCCGAGTGCAGAAAGTCGAGGTCGGGCGCAATCCCCTCCTTCAGCAATCTGCGGTACTTCTTGCGATCGCTAATCCCGACGTTCGGGTGTCCCTGACGCGGGAAAAGCCTGACGTTAGTATTTATCTGTTCAGCGTTACCCATCTTGTCTGCGTTGCGACTGTACGAGTACAAGGCCGAAACGTCGAAGCGGGTGTAATCAATGTTATCTAAAAGATTCAGCGCAGAAGTCGTGATCCCATTTGATGCCAGACCCCCGAGGTAAACCAATATCCGTTCGCGTTCATCTCGGTGGTCTGTAAACACGCCTTCCACATCGTGCCTACCATTGAAAACGACATCAACTAGTCTCCCAGTTGAATGTCCGTCTTCCTTCGCCGCATATCGCTCTCGTGCAGCCATATAACGATCCTCGGTCGCGGGGTCAATGATTTGGCCGGCGACACGTCGTTCCGTTTCATCGATAGCTTGAGCCAACTCGAAGGTCGTAGTGGAGACCGGGCCAGGAAGCTCCTCGGGCTGGAGGTACAGACCTCTATCACCGGAATACCGCTCAAGGTCAGGAATATGGAAAAGTACCGGCCTCCCCGTAGCCAAAAAATCGAAAAAAATGCTGGAATAATCTGTAATAAGAATGTCCGTGAAACTCAACATGCTGTTTGTAGGCAGCTCATTCGGCACGAGGTAGCCTCGTAGATCTGCGTTCTGTGCAGCCGCCCCATAAACCACCTGATGTATCTTCAGCAGTATTCGGTAGCGGGTAGGGTCAATAAGCTTCTCTAACTCGTTGACGGTCCGGTGCAGTGCAGCAGCATCATTAGACGGTTCGTAAAAGGAGCCGCCTTTCCAGGTGGGAGCGTATAGTATGATCTTCCGACCATCGTCCCGGATTCCATGCTGAGCTAGTTCGTCGAAAAACTCCACGCGATCGACTTGAGAATGCAGGTCTATCCGCGGATATCCAGTCTCAACAATTGCACCTTGATATAGGTTCCTAAGCCGGTAGCCATCGAGGTACATCTGTTCCGTCATGAACTTGTTGGCCGATACAAGATAGTCGGCTTGGACAAAGTTACGGATAATATTGCGCGTGTCTGGGCCACCCCCGGCTATGTCATAACCCATCCTTTTCAAAGGCGTGCCATGCCAGGTATTGATGTACTTCTGTCCGGGACGTTTGGAAAACTGCCAGGGAAACGTGGCATTGTTAATGAGATACTCACTCGTCGACAACGCCTCGTAATAGTCGGTAGATCCGTACCGCACGAAGCTGACGCGTTTGTTGTCCTTATATTTGTCTACGGTGCGGCTATATTCCTCGAGCGACGACAGTACCCAGATGTGCTTCAAATGCGCATAATCAGGATTGGTCAGTAGATGACTGAAAATCGCCTGAGGATTGCACAACATTCCGTTGCCAGAGAAGGACTCGTAAAGGACGGTGCCTTTGCGCAAAGGCTGCTTGCGCGCCCTAGCATAGAGCTCCGAGGCCGCGGCTTTCTTGACCTTTCGTGTGATTCTCTGGATTGTCGAAGAATTGCGCAATTTCACTCCGAGTTGCAGTTTGTCTCTCGATTGACTGATTAGATTCAAAGGACTAACTCAACTCTTTCACTATCTGGCTGATGCTGTCCAAAGTGCGTTTCAATTCTTCTACGTGCCTTTCGTCAAACGCGCTGAGAACTCGTTTCATTTCGGTCGTGGAGATGCCGGATGTTCGCGGCAAGTACACTACTTCGACCTTGTCTCCGAGGTCGTCGAACTTACCTCTCCAGTCTTCGCCGATCCCGAAGACATCGACACCATACTCTTCGATGTCCGAGCGCTTCTGTTTCCAGCTGTTTTCAGGAATAGCTTTATCGACGTAACGGATCGACCTAACAATCTCTATACGCTGCTCGAACGGCACTATAGGCTTCTTGCCCTTGACGGCGTTGAACTCGTCGGTCGAGACCCCCACGATCAAACAGTCGCCAAGGCTCTTCAACCGCTTCAGGATGTTCAGATGACCGATATGGAACAGGTCGAACGTTCCATATGTGAGAACGGTTTTTGCCATAAAATACCTCGAAATCTCCTATTACATCGCTTGCTTCCGCATGCAAGTGTAGTCAGTTGTCGGCTTAGCCTCAGCTGAACACAGGGCTACATGACTGGCCACCGACCTGCCGCTCCCATGCGGAGAATGGTCCGCCATTTGAGTTTCCGGGGCCGCTCCTGCGGTCCCCACGGATTCTGTCTCCAGCCTGAGCACCAACCAGCTAACCACGGCCGGAATTCAGAGGGACGTCGTCCCGAGCGGATCGTCTGAATGATAGTCCAGGACGCCACGTAGGCCCAGCTGACAGGCCAAGGAAGATTTCGTCTTGCCAGCCACACGCGATTGCGGGCATTGAGTCGGTAGAACTCCTTGTGGCGCCGAGGATCGATGACTGGATGTCCCGCGCGAAGGTCCCCCGCGTACCAGGTGCGGAAGCCGGTGTCCCATACGCGCCAAGCGAATTCGATGCCCTCGTGTGCGTACCAGAAAGTAGAGGGCCAGCCCGGCGTCCTGTCGAAGACATCCCGGCGCATGGCGATCGCCATTTCGACGACTGAGAAAACATTGCTTGACTGGGACGGGCTCCCCTTGCGTAGTCTGGGGATCCAACGTTGTGGCGCCTGAGAATTCTCCGGATCCTCTATCCGCGGTTGAATCATGCCGATTTGGGGCTGCTCACGGAACAGCTGAACGCAACGGGCAAGGAAGTCGTCGTCGAGCAGCCAGGCATCGTCGTCGAGGAAAAAAAGGTACTCCCCTTCCACGAGCGGGACACCTGCATTACGTCCAGCGGGAATTCCAATATTTTCCTCGATGTGCAGGGTCTTGAAGCTTGGCGGAACGTGGTCTGGCTTCCAGCCGTTGCCGACCACCACCACGTCTAGGCTTACACCCTGCTGCCGCTGCAACGATTCAAAACCTCGCTGCAGCTCGGCCGGGCGCGTACCCTGCGTCAAGATCACCACACCAAAGCCGGGCTCATGCCGAGTCATGTCTTGTCGCACGTCACTCACTTTTGCAACCTTGGCGAGGCCATGATGGCGACGAAATGACCGATGTTCACGAACAAGACTGCGGGCACCAAAACGTACAACAACCCGCGTTCCCCCAACACCTGCTCCCCGACGACCAACGACACGATGGCCGCGGCCAGGACCAATAGACTCATCTCCACCGAATGCAGCACTCGGTGGAAGGGCAGGAATCGGGCAAGCCGACGGAGCCTGCCGACGAAGGACGCGGCAGGTACGGCTTTAGCCTCTGCCGTATCGGGCAGTTTGCCCATTCCGGCCAGTGCCCGAGAAGCATGAACCATTTCGTTCTGGGACTTATTCAGCACGATCAGGAACGCCAGCAGCGCACCCAGGAACAGATGGAGGTAGGCCTGCCCCGGATCGCGGCCCGGCAGGCCGAAGTCTCCCAGGCAGCGCAACCCGAGCGCGACGGGGATCAGGCCCTCTGTGGTGTAGTGGCCGATCTTGTCCAGGAAGACTCCTTTGGGACTCTGTGTTCCGCGCCAGCGCGCTACTTCCCCGTCGCTGCAGTCGAAGTACAACTGCAGCTGCGAGAAGAAGACCGCCAGCAGAGGTCCCCAGATTCCGGGAATCAGCAGGGATGCGGAAATCGCCCACCCCGACAGAATCATGAGGCCTGTTACGCCGTTCGCGGAGATCGGTGTGCGGACCAAGACGCTTGTGAGGTAAATGGAGATATGCCGGAGATAGAGCTCGGCTGTCCAGTGCTCAGCGTTTTTTCTGCTTCGGACCTCTGGCGGCTGGGCTACGGAGCGGAGCTGCTCCAGAGTAGGGCGTGCCGGTCGCTGAACGGCGGTCACGATGTCCTCCGGCTGGTGTCTACTGTGCCTACTGCTCCGAACAGCCGTCCGCGGAGATACCCCAGCCCCCAACTGATATGGATTCCTGGCAGCACCGCCAGCAGTCGTATGCGTTCGGGCCTGCCAAGGTCGCCTGGCATGTTGGCTGCTGCGTATGTGACGCCCGCCGTGTAAAGCGCGGGGACGGAGGCCGCTCCCCCGGCCAGAACCCGCAGGCTTGCTGGCCACGTCTTGGCGGTGCCAGTGGCGAGCATGCTGGCGGAAGCAACGCCGACGCTCAACGCGGCAACCAGTACTGGCGGCAGGAAGTGCCTCGCCGACTTTCCTTCCTTGTGCCGGTTAGCCAGCTCTGCCCGCCAGATCCCCGCGGCGTAGAACTGCCGTACCAGCTTTCCCCAGTGCGCGCGCGGCCAATAGACGACCTTCAGCCCCGGGTCGAACCAGACCGTGTAGCCGGCTTGGCGCAGGCGCAGGCACATGTCCCAGTCCTGGCCCCGCCACAACGATTCCTCAAATAATCCGACTTCATCAAAGACCTCGCGTCGGAAGACGCCCAGATAGGCAGATTCTGCCGGGCCCTCCGGTGCGCCGCTGTGATACGCAGCACCACCGAGCCCCCAGGGCGAAACATAGGCGGCTGCGACTGCTCGCTGAAAGGGAGTGTTGCCTCGGGCGTCCATGAGCCCACCGACATCAGCTGCACCGGTCCGCCGTAACGTTGCCACCCCGCGCTTCGTGTAGTAGGGCTCAAGTTCCGTATGGGCATCCACCCTGACGACGACCGGATGACTCGAGGCTTGAAGGGCAAGATTCAGTCCGGCCGGGGTGCGGCCGGTGGGGCTGGTGACGCTGCGTAACCGCGGTTCCCGCGCCTGCAGGTCCGCCACGATCCGGTTCGTGCCATCCGTTGAAGGCCCCAGCGCTAAAACCACTTCCTTAGGCCCTGCGTATTCCTGGTTCAGAATGCTGCGGACCGCATCCTCAATGTGCGCCGCCTCATTGAGGACGGGCATGATGTAGGACACGCCAGGGCACTCCTCCAACGGAGGCAAGACGGGTGCAGAAGTCACTATTTCCTGGACTCCTTGTAGGCGTCCACGACTTCTCGCGGGTCGCCGTCCATTTCCAGAACGCCCTTGTCGATCCAGATGACCCTGCTGCAGGTATCCAATATCGATTTCATCGAGTGCGAGACAAGGAAGACGGTGCCGGCGTTCTCGCGTATTTCACGGATGCGGGCCTCGCTCCTCTGCCGGAACCGTTGGTCGCCGACCGCAAGGGCTTCATCAACGATGAGGATCTCGTGTTGCTTCGATGCAGCGATGGCGAATTTCAGCCGCGCCTGCATTCCTGACGAATAAGTCCGCATGGGAAGGTCGATGAACTCTTCCAACTCGGCAAACTCGACGATGTCGTCCCGAAGCCCTGTGATCTCCTGCTTGGAGAACCCAAGCGCGAGCCCGCCCAATTGGATGTTCTTTTCCCCGGAGAGGTCCGGCATCAAGGCCGCGCCCACTCCCAGCATGTTTGGACGAGAGGAGGCGTAGACGGCACCCTGCGCTGGAGGGGTCAGCCCGACGAGCGTCCGCATCAGCGTGGACTTGCCGGATCCGTTCGAGCCAATGACCCCGATGGATTCATTTTCGTACGCGGTGAAGGAGATTCCCTTCAAGGCGTGGACTGTACGGAGCCTGCCGGCTCCCCGCTGCAGCAGCGACCGCCCGGTGCCCTTCACGGGCTTTCCCCCGGCATGGACGTAGTACTTCACATGCAGATCATCGACGACGACGACGGGCTTGCGGGCGGCTCCGGCCGCATCTGTGCCAATCAACGCTTCTCCAGTCTTAGTCGACTCGGCCATACCGCTCCTCAGCTACCCAAAAGAACAAGACTCCGGCAAGGAAGACCGCAACGGACCAGACGGAAAAGTAGAGCCAGTACATCGGATCGTAGTCCATTCCAGGCATCAGAATCCCTCGGGCGATGGAGAGGATTTCATGCAGCGGATGGAAGTCGAACAGTCGCACCGCCCACGGTGCCGCGGCCAGAATGCGATCGATGGCAAACAGTACGCCGGAGGTGTAAAAGAGGATCCGGGTGACGAGAGGGAGTAATTGGGTCAGGTCTCTGACGTGGACCGTAAGTCTGGCGCCGATGAGTGCTACGCCCAGGTTGAATACAGTGAAGATAGCAACCAACGGGATAATCAGCAGCCACTCCACACTGATCGGCGCACCCAAGATCAGGATGTAGACGAACATCACCGCGAGCATCGGCACGAGTGTCATCAGATTCTGGATCACGGTGGAGACGGGCAACGTTATGCGTGGGAAGGCCAGAGACTGCACCAGGGCGCCGTTTCCTGTGATCGACTTTGCGCCGTTGTTCATCGAAGTGGCAAAGAACTCGAAGAGGAAAACGCCGATCACTACATACATCGGGAAGTTTTCCGGCCTGTTAGCACCTTGAAGGATGCCGAAGATTGCCCCGTACATCAGCGCGTTCAGCGTGGGTTTAATGAACACCCAGAGCATGCCAAGCCTGTTGCGCTGGTTGGAAGCCTCGATCTTGCCCCTCGCCATGGCGATGGCAAAGTCACGTCGGGCCCATGCTTCCGAGAGGTAGCGGAAAAGTGGTGGCCGGGCACCGACTCGGTGGAGGCGGTTTTCGCTCGCATATTCGGCAAGGCTCATGCCAGGTAGTTTCCCTTACTTACAGGTGGACGGCGGCGTCGCCGTCCCGGAGGCGCCGGCGGTGCACCTACCGAGTTTAGATGATTCAGCCCCGAACCGTGGATTCGCCCTCCCGGAAGGACACGCGCAGTTCAAGGCTGTGCTGGCCAGCGGCGTCCTGCACGTAGAGGGCTTTCCCCCCAATTCCCTCCAGCGCACCCGTGCCCGAGCCGGGGATGATGTGCCCGTCGCTGGCAGCGATTTCGCCCTCGGCGAGGCCCCAGTGCTGGATCACCATCGTGCCTTCGCGCCCATCAACAGAGCCGGTGAACACTTCGGATGCAACGTATCCGGCACCGGTGCTGTTACCGGCCATCAGCAGTTCTGCCCGGCTGGTGCCTGTGATCAATCCGTCAAATACTTTGGTCACGCGGACCCGGCTCAGGTCCGAGCTCGTGCCCTCGACTTCATAGGGTTCCGGCACCCAATCGGTGACGTCGAAGTCGGCGGCGATGATGTGTTCGGCGTCGGTCATGATGCCCTGTTTCTCCTAGATCGGTTGCCGAGCGCGTCAGAAGAGTCGCTGGTCGTGTGAGTCGGCGTATTTCTTGCGGAAGAGTTTGCGGGTTTTCGGATCCAGAAACACCAGGTACAGCGCGAAGGCGACGGCCACGATGCAGGCGAGAAGCCGCGCCATGTCGAGGTCGAATTCGATGTAGGGGAAGATGTCCAGCTGGTCTGTGATCGCGTAGATCATCAGGAAGGACGTCACCGCGTAGACAGTCTGTACCTGCCAGTCATTCCGGATCCCTGTGGCCGCAAACAGCGGTAGCAGCCAAACGATGTACCAAGGCTGGATCATCGGGCCGAGCAACACCACGGCGGCAAGCGCCAGCGCGAGCCGACGGACAATCCGGTCGTAGCTGCCGCGGAACATGGTGTAGAGAACAATTAGCACGGCCACTACCCTGCCACCCGTGTAGACGGCGGACTGCACCATCGCGCCGTCGAACCCCAATCCGCCGGAGACCAGCCCCAGGAAGATCCCCAGCAGCCCGACCGGGGCATACCAGATCATCAGGCCGGCTCCTTGCTGGCTCAAGGCCCCCACCCAGCCGAATCCCAGCCCGTTTATCGCTCCCAGAATTGCCAGCAGCCCGAAGGAAATTCCGGCCGTCAGGGCCCAGTAGCCGAATTTGCGCGGCCAACTGGCTCCCTTGCCCGCCCACAACAGGCCGACGAATGGCAGGAAGATCAGGGTGATCGGCTTGATGCCAATGGAGAGTGTCACCAGCAAGATGCCCAGCAATACCCGTCGGTTCGCCGCGTAGTAGAGGCCGGCAAGGGCGAGCCCCAGCATCAGGGCATCGTTGTGGATGCTGGCGATGAAGGTGGTCAGGAACAACGGATTCGCGCAGGCCAGCCACAACGCCCGGTTGGGGTTGATGCCGTGCAGTTCCGCAAGTTTCGGTCCATAGTAGACGCACAGCGCGGCACCGCCGATCGCGAGGATCCGGAACATGATGATGGAGTATTCCGGGTGACCGCCGGTGAGCCAGACGATGAACTCCTCCATCCAGAGGAAGATCGGCCCATAAGGCGTTGGGCTGCGTGCCCAGAGGTCGTCGGCGCCGGTCTGCAGATAATTCTGCAACTGGTCGTACCCATCCACGTAGGGATTAAGGTTGTTGACCATGACTTTGCCTTGAGCGATGTAGGCGTAGACGTCGCGGCTGAACAGCGGGATACACAGTGCCAGAGGGGTGCCCCAGGCAACGATGGCGGTCAGCGTTGCCCGCCGCGCGGACTCGCCCCAGACCGTGAACTGCTGTCCGAGCCGCAGCCAGGCCCGCACCAGGATCATGCCCCCGAGGGCAAGCAGGACCACCGAGAGGATCACACCGACCAGTTCCACCCGCAGGAAGATCAGCAGGGGCCAGCGCCGCAGTTCGGACACCGAGGCCAGCCACCCGACCCCCAGCGACCCGAGGAACATCATGAACGAACCGATGGCGCCCTCGAGGATGCTCCGGGTAGACCGTTCCTTGACGACGCTTCCGCTGCGTGAGCTGGAAGGTTCAGTCGCGGGTCTTGGGGCAGTCATCTTCTCGGCGGTCCAATCACTCCGGGGCCAGTACACCTGGTCCGGTGCGGCGCGTGCCGCGGGGGTGGTCTGCAGGCCTCGGAACGGTCAGTCGAAGGCAGCGTGGGAGGCACGCCTGCTTGAGGTGCTCTCAGCATGTTAGCACCGGGGGCCTCGGCATTCCCTGCTGCCTGTCCCGCGCGCCAGCACCCTGACGCGATACATTTGTCGAGTGCCAATCTCTAACGAACATATTGTCTGGATCGACTGCGAAATGACGGGGCTGGACCTCGAAGCCGACGCGCTCATCGAGGTTGCCGTCCTGGTGACCGACTCGGAACTCAACATCCTTGGGGAGGGAGTCGACGTCGTCATCAAGCCCACTGCGGAGGCCCTCGCCCAAATGAACGACTTCGTCCGCACCATGCACACCACGTCCAAACTGCTGGATGAGCTCCCGCACGGCATGACGATGGCCGAGGCCGAAGACAAAGTGATGGAATACATCACGGCATGGGTTCCCGAACCCCGCAAGGCGCAGTTGGCAGGCAATTCCGTTGGCACGGACCGCACCTTCCTGGCCCGCGACATGCCCCGCGTCATTGATCACCTGCACTACCGGATCATCGACGTTTCCACGATCAAGGAGCTCTCGCGCCGCTGGTTTACACGTGCCTATTTTCAAGCGCCGGCCAAGAGCGGGGGACACCGGGCACTGGGCGACATCAAGGACTCAATCAATGAACTGCGTTACTACCGGCAGGCCGTCTTCGTCCCCTCCCCCGGCCCGGATTCAGCCACCGCCAAGAAGATCGCCGCAAGCATCGGCGCCACTTCCGCGGATTAGAATGTTAGCTGCGCCACTTTCACTGCGGGAATGACCTAAAGTGGCAAAAGCCAGATGAAAAGCATGTAAACTAGTCTGCGTTGCCTTACTGGTTGGAGACCGACAGAAACCGCTGGAGCGGGGTCTGTCGGGAGGAACAAGAGGGCACTTGGTGGGTATAGCTCAGCTGGCAGAGCGCCTGGTTGTGGTCCAGGAGGTCGCGGGTTCAATCCCCGTTACTCACCCCGAAGGTCCGGCAGCAGCCGGCAGCAGAGCCGTCCCGAAGCCGGGGCGGCTCTTCGCATGTCCGGCCGCAACGGCGGCGCCCCGCGCTGATGGTTAATCAGCGCATGCCCAGGCGAATCATCCTGAGTGAGGAGAGAAATGACCGTCCGCCCCGTCACTATCACCGGCGAGCCGGTGCTGCACCGCCGTGCACTCGAGGTCGAGAGCTTCGACGACGAGCTCCGCGCGATCATCGATGACATGTTCGAGACGATGGACGAGGCCCACGGCGTAGGGCTGGCGGCTCCGCAGATCGGGGTGGGACTGCGGATCTTCACCTATGAATTCGCCAACGACGACGACGTCCCGCCGCGGGGAGTACTGGTCAATCCGACCCTGGTACTCGGCAAGGTCTCGGGCGCGGAACCCGACCCCGACGAGGAAGACGAGGGCTGCCTGTCAGTGCCAGGACACAGCTACCCCCTGAAGCGGGCCGAGTGGGCCCGCGTCCGAGGGTTCGACGCGGACGGTAGCCCGGTGGATTTCGAGGCGACCGGCTGGTTCGCCCGGGTAATGCAGCACGAGTACGACCATTTGGACGGCAAGCTGTACATTGACCGGCTGAATGAACGGTGGGGCAAGCGGGCTCGGAAGAACATCAAGAGGGAAGGCTGGGGCGTCCCCGGCAACATCTGGCTGCCCGGGGTCGATCCCGATCCGTTCGGCCACTAGCCGTCCGCCGCGCTCGAAGTCCGGAGCTCCCTCTAAAGGGAAGCAAGTTACCGGTCAGCTGTCAGTGAGGCTGGACCTATGGTCCTTTTCGCAGCGGTGCAGATCTTCCAGCGCGATGTCCCGCAGCCGTTTGAGTTCGGCCACGCGCTTTTCCGTCACATTGCCGCGGGCGTAGGCGTCCTGCGCCGCGTCCAGCAGCCGCTGGGCCTCCTTGTGATTGACCTGCGCCCGTTCCCAGCGCGTCATCTCTACCATGCGGCCATTGTAGGAACGGCGCCGCCGCAAAGCCATAGCGTCAGTGGTTCCGTGGACCGCTTCAACCTGCAGGGCCGCCTGCATCGCGACGAAACCGGTTATTAAGCAAGAGTCTACCGATGTCACCGGCCGCTTAACGGCAGAAGCCGGCGGCATTCGCATGCCGCCGGCTTCGCCGTCGTTATTGCCGTCTAAGGGCGATCAGACCGTCTCGGCCACCGGTTCCAGCACGGCCGGGAAGATCTTCGGGTTGACGCCGGCGATCTCCTCGAGCACGCGGACCACCTGGCAGCTGTAGCCGAATTCGTTGTCGTACCAGACGTAGAGCACGGCGTTCTTGCCGCTGGCGATGGTGGCCAGGCCGTCCACGATCCCCGCCCGGCGGGAGCCGACGAAATCGGTGGAGACGACCTCGGGAGAGTCGATGTAGTCGATCTGCTTGCGCAGGTCCGAGTTCAGCGACATGCCGCGCAGGTACTCGTTCAGGCTTTCCTTGGTGGCGTCCTGTTCCAGGTTCAGGTTCAGGATGGCCATGGAAACGTCCGGGGTGGGGACGCGGATGGCGTTGCCGGTGAGCTTGCCTTCCAGCTCCGGCAGGGCCTTGGCCACGGCCTTGGCCGCGCCGGTCTCGGTCAGCACCATGTTCAGCGCGGCGGAGCGGCCGCGGCGGGAACCCTTGTGGAAGTTGTCGATCAGGTTCTGGTCATTGGTGTAGGAGTGCACCGTCTCAACGTGGCCGTGGGCAATGCCGAACTTGTCGTTCAGCGCCTTGAGCACAGGGGTGATGGCGTTGGTGGTGCAGGAGGCGGCGGAGACGATCTTGTCCTCGTCGGTGATGTCTGCGTGGTTCACGCCGTGCACGATGTTCTTCAGGCTGCCCTTGCCCGGTGCGGTGAGGAGCACGCGGGAGACGCCGGGGCACTGCAGGTGCTGGGACAGTCCGGCCTCGTCGCGCCACTTGCCCGTGTTGTCCACCACGATGGCGTCCTTGATGCCGTACTGGGTGTAATCGACGGATGCCGGGTCGTTGGAGTAGATGAACTGGATCAGGGTGCCGTTGGCCTGGATGGTGTTGTTTTTTTCATCCACGGAGATCGTGCCCTCGAAGGGGCCGTGCACGGAGTCGCGGCGCAGCAGGCTGGCGCGCTTGACCAGGTCGTCGTCACTGCCCTTGCGGACCACGACGGCGCGCAGGCGCAGGCCGTGGCCGCCGCCGGAGTGGCCCACCAGGATCCGGGCCAGCAGGCGGCCAATACGGCCGAAGCCGTAGAGCACAACGTCGGTGCTGGTGCGCTCGTCTGCGCCGCGCTTGCCCACGATATCCGCCAGCTCGGAGCGCACGAAGTCCTTCAGCTCGGCGCCGGAACCTTCGTTCTTGAACTTCACCAGCAGCCGGGCCAAATCCACGGAACCTGCGCCGAGGTCCAGCTCGCTCATCGCCTGCAGCACGGGGAAGGTCTCTTCCAGCGGCAGTTCGGCGTCGTCAATCTGCCGGGCGAAGCGGTGCGCCTTCAGGATGCCCACCACGGACTGGTTGATCAGGCTGCGCCCGTGGATGGAGGTGACTACGTTGTTTTCGCGGTACAAGCGCCCGATCATCGGGATCATCGCTTCGGCAAGTGCCTCGCGGTTGGTCCACGTATCCAGGGCCGACTCTGACATCTGGTTCACAGAATTACCTTCCTACATCAGCCGGGTTCTCCGTCGAGCCCGGTTGTCACCGCCGTGGATTTTCACGACGACGCCGGTTGGCCGCGACAGTCTGTCCGGCCACCCGGCACGCCACCGCCAAGTGCCGGCGGGAAGCTTTGTGGATCTGCCCGTTCTCGTCGCCGACTGTCGATCGGCGGCGGGTCAACGCCTATCCGTTATCCATTCTAGAGACTACGCGGAGCACGGATGCACCGTTACGGGTGAACTGCCTCACAGAAGAGATGCTGGCCGGACGGATACCCCTGCCTCGCACCGACGGCGGTGCTCCCCAGGTACGCACCGCCGTCGGCAGTCAAAGGATCAGGCTTTGAAGATGTCCTTCCGGACCCCCATGATGATCCTGTCCCCAGGGTCCGCAGTCTTGAGGTAGCGGACCACGTTCTTGAGGTCCAGTGCGATGCAACCCGCCGTCGGAACGGGATTGGCGTGCAGGAAAATGGCGAACCCCGCGCCCTGCTTAATTGTTTGCCCTGGCCCGCGGTTGTAGTCGATCACCGCACCTTGGCGGTAGTCACCGGTGGGAAGACGCATGTAAAACCACATGTTCTCGTCCGGCCACCGTTCGTAACCCACAGAACCGGCTTCGTAGTACTTGTTGTAGGAGGAGCCGAGCGTCCCGGACCACCTGGACCGTTTGTTCAGCTTCTTGTACTTAAGGTCCGTGCCGGGGTTACCCTCACCGAACGCTTCGTGGACAGTGAAACTGCCCTGCGGGGACCAACGGTACTGGGTGTGGCCGGATGCCACTCCCGGCCGCTTGAAGCCCTTGAGTCCTACAGTCGCGTTGCCCGTTTTCCATTCCTGCTTGTAGACGGAGCCAACACGCACGCAGTTGATGAAACTGGCCTTAGAGGTTCCGTACTTCTCCGCGATGGTGAAGGAGATGCGGTTGGCCCAGCTATGCGCGTAGCGGGTCTTGTTCGCGCCGATCGCCCAGCACTCATTCTTCGGGTACATGACGGCGCCCACCCGAGCCGCCACCAGGGAGCCACCCTGGAAAACCTGCGTGGTCTTGCCGCTACGTTTCACGGCGTCCTGCAAGGGGTAGCCCAACGTGCCATTCTGGCTGCCGCGGGCCTTCCAGCTGTAATTCATCTGTGCGGTCAGGATCCTGGCGCCCGTTGAGGGCGAGTACGCGATCGTTCCCTTTTGGAAGACCTGGATACATCCCTTTGACTTGAGGCCGCACTTCAGGTCGGACGTCGGGTAGCCCATGGTTCCGTTTTGGTAGCCTGCGATCCGGAACTTGTTGTAGATCGGGTGCTGAAGGTTCATGGTGCGTGCACCGGTTTTCGCCGTCCAAACGATGCCGATGCGCTTGGTGCTTTTGGAGGACGGCTTGTAGGTACGGACGCACCCGTTGCCCACCAGTCGGCAGTTGGGATTATTGACCGCAACCAGCTTGAGTAGTTTTGCCTTGGCTTCAATGGCCTTCTTGCCGGCGATAATGTGCGGGGGCGTATAGCTGATGATGCCGCCCTGGAATTGCTGCGAGGCGCTCTTATCGGAGAGGACCTTCATGTCTGTGGTGGGATAGCCGAACTTGCCGTTTTGGTACTGGGCAGCCCGGTAAGTCTCGTAGATGGCGTGCCTAAGGTCCACGGCCTGAGCGCCCGTTGCTGAAGACCAGTAGATACCAATCCGCGCCTTCCCGCCGCCGTCCGTGTACGTACGGACGCAGCCGTTGTCCTTGAGCGTGCAGCGGAAGTCATTGACCGGGCTGAGCTTCAAGGCAGTGGCCTTCGCGGCGATTGCCTTCTGCCCTGCTGCTACATGCGGTGGCTCTCCCAGCGGCTTATCTGTCTCGGGAGCTTCCTCGGGGGCGCTCTGCTGCACGAGTGCTTTTGAACGCTCCCCTGGTGCTTTCTCCCGTTCTGTGGGCACCGAAGGCGTCGGGGTTGCGGGAACGGCTGGCTCTTCCGACGCGCCGCCGGATGGGTCCGCCGGAGTCGAAGGTGAAGAAACAACGTTGGTTGGTGTCGGCTGGGGTTTTGGACCCGTTTCGCCGCCCGGGGCCTCGGTCGGGACGGGGCTTTCGCCATTGTTCGGCATGCCGTCCCGTGTTGGATCAGCGGGTGCGGGCGCATGGGAAGAAGGACTGACCGGTGCCGCCTCGCTGGTAGCGAAGGCGGGCAGGGTCGAGGCGAGCAGCGTCGTGAGGACTGCTGTTGTCAGGCCAACGCGCAACATGGAGCGGAGCGAAGTAAACGACAACGAAGGGCGGTTCATAGTTCCCCCGGCGAGAGATGCAGGCTGGCGATGGAACCAGCTGAGACTGTATCGACCACTGTCGTCTTCGGCCCGCTATATGTAAGGAAAACGCCGGCGAAGTGATATTCCGGGCTGCGAGAGCCACTCGCCTCTGGAAGCCGGCCAACAGCTGGGGAGAGCGGGCTGAGAACGAGCTTGAAGCACTTCGCCCCAGCGCCTACCAGGGGTGGGACGGGTTGGCTTGTAAGCCGGGTTCTGTCACCCTGCGGCAGTTGCCCGCCGCCGGGTGGCGATCATCCATCTAGGAGCACCGTTGCCGGTACCCTCAAGCGGCCTACCCGGACACTCGGGCGAGCAGCCCTCGACCGTGCCCTGTCTGGCCTTGCTCCGGGTGGGGTTTACCTAGCCGTCCCGGTCGCCCGGGGCGCTGGTGGTCTCTTACACCGCCGTTTCACCCTTACCAGGTCCTGCCGAAGCAGTCCTGGCGGTCTGTTTTCTGTGGCACTTGCCTGCGGGTTTCCCCGAGTGGGCGTTACCCACCACCCTGCCCTGTGGAGCCCGGACTTTCCTCGGCAGACTCGTCCTCGCGAACCAGCCCGACGCGATCGCCCAGCCAACCCGTCCCGCCTTCAGGATACGGCCTGCTCCCCCGTCACCCGTAATCTCCCACTTCTGCCGCTTTCCTTCACTGACGACGGCGGCGGACCGCCTTTCGTTCGGCAGAGCCGTGCAACGGTAGGCTCTTACGGTGCTGATTCTTCTTCCGCCTTCCGAAGGGAAGACTGCTGCCGCCAAGGGACACCCATTCGAGCTGCAGGAACTGCAGTTTCCGGAGCTGAACCCGGCCCGCGAGGAGGTGCTGGCGGCCCTGGCCCACGTCAGCCGGAGCCCGGAAGCTGTCACCCATCTGGGCGTCGGAGCCTCGCTGGCTGCGGAGGTGGAACGCAACACACGGCTGCACGACGAACCCTCCGCTCCGGCGCACACCGTCTACTCCGGTGTGCTCTACGACGCCCTCGGCTACCAATCCATGACCGCGGCACAGAAACGGAGGGCGGACGCCGCCGTCGTCGTCATCTCAGCGCTGTGGGGCGCGATCGGGTTTGCAGACAGCATTCCGGCCTACCGGCTGTCCATGTCCGTGGGCCTGCCGGAAATAGGGAAGCTTGCCTCCTATTGGAAGCAGCGGCTCCCCCAGGCGCTGGACACCCGTGCGGAGGGCCACCTGCTGGTGGACTGCCGCTCGAGCACCTACGCTGCCGCTTGGACTCCTGACCCTGCCCGGACCGTAGTGGTCAACGTTTTCCAGGAGCGGAACGGAAAGCGCACCGTGGTCTCGCACTTCGCCAAGCACACACGTGGCGAACTCGCCCGCCACTTGGTGACGAGGCGCGGCATAGCGCCCGAGACACCGGACGCATTGTTGAAGGCTGCGCAGGAACTTTGGCAGGCGGAACTTGTCGAAGGCACGATACGTAAAGCCCACGCGCTGAATATCGTCCTGGCCGCCTCATAGCGATCTGATCCCTAGCCACTACCTCGGCCGAACTCCGGTCACCCCTCGATGGCAGCCAGTAGGTCCTTTTCAAGGTAGGGGGCAAGAGTCTTGCTGAAGGTGGTCGTCAAATGGGATCCGTCGAAGTAGGTGATCAGGCCACCATTCACGCCACTGCAGAACTCGGGACCACATAACCCATTCGTATAGTCCACGGAACTGATAGTCGGTCGATTCACTCGATCTGCCGCTTCGAACAGCGGATCGGGCTTGAGCCATTCTTCCTTCGTCCCCATGCATGCCGATAAGGCGTCCTCGTTCTCCGCCACACAGTCCGGAATCGAGGGGATGTGAGGCTTAGGATACGGAGTGTCACGGATTACAACTACATTGGTACCCGTCGCCGCCCAACGCTGCAGGTAACTCGAATAACCGTGCACGGCCGCTTCAAACTCGCTCTTTCCGTCTGCTTGCACGGGCACGGACAACTCGGACTTGATGACTAAGTCATAGGCGTCCCCGATTGTCTGCTCTTGCGCCCACTTACCGAACTGTTTACACCCTTGTGTCTTCTCGTCGGTATCAAAAACGACCAGCGCGTCAGTCTGGTTGCAGGCACTAGTCAAGTACGTCGTTATAGTCCAGTCGTGTTCCTCAGCCAAGATCTGGAGAGCTGGCAACCAATGCCCCGCATGTGAGTTACCTACCAAGGCCACGTGAACCGAACCGTCACCATAAGTACAGGACTTCCGGGTATCAAACGGCGGGGAATTCCAGCATCCATCTTCGTAGGCGGCTGGTTTGTCGGCTTTGGCCACGGACGGATCCATGATGAGTTCGATGCCAGCTGAACACTCTTCCTTGAGGAGTTGTGCCGCACCGAGGCACTTCGAATCGTTGGCCAGTTGGGCGAAATTTTCCTGGGCTTGTGCTTCTCTGTATCGGCTCTCCCCGACTTGGGCCGCTCCAAGCACGGCACAAAGCAGCATCCCCGCCACGGCAAACCGATAGGTGCGCTTCAAATCCCAGTTATTGTTTCTCCTCCTAAATCGGTCTTCGATCAGGACCTTAGTCAGGTGCGCCAGCAGCAGGACAGCCATGCAGAGGAGAATGTAATCAATCCACCCCAACGTCCCGCCGCTGAGATATGGCAGCAGGACAAGCAGCGGCCAGTGCCACAAATAGACTGAGTACGAGACGTCGCCCAGCCACTGGACCGGCTTGTGCCGAAGAACGATCAGCGGAGATGACGCCGAAGTAGCGTTAGCAAGGATCACCAGGGCGGAGCCGAGCACGGGGAGGGCTGCAGCCATGCCCGGAAAGGCTGTCGCAGAACTGTAACCGAAGGCGGCGATTACGATTCCAACAAGGCCGACCCAGGCCACGAGGCTCGAAACACGGGGAGAAAGCTTGGCACTGTGGAGGGCCCCGGTTAAAGCGACGACGCCTCCGACAGCCATTTCCCACATTCTCGTGGGAGTAATGAAGTACGCTGCCCCAGGCTCCGCCGACGTAAAGTACACGGACGCAAGAAACGATAGGGCTAGGACTGCTACAACAAACAGACTCACGATGTGCCTGAAGCTGACCTTCAACCTTGTACACAGCCATCCTGCAGCCAGAAACAGCACGGGCCAAACCAAGTAGAACTGCTCTTCAACTGAGAGTGACCAGAAATGTTGAGTTGGCCCACCAACTTCGTCAGAAGCGAGATAATCCACCGACAAAGTTGCCAAGACCCAGTTCTGTACGTAGAAAGCCGAAGCGACCACTTGGCCTGCCACCGACTCCCACAATGTGGGGGGCGCGATAAGACGTGTCATGATCAGTGTGCTGACGAGCACAACGAATGCGGCCGGCAACAGCCGCCTAATACGTCTTGCCCAGAAACTTACGAGGTCACGAAAAGTCGCGGGAGGCCTTCGAAGAAGGTGGGTGGTTATGAGGAACCCTGAAATGACGAAGAAAACGTCGACACCGATATAGCCCCCGGGAATCAATTCGGGCCAGAAGTGGTAAGCGACGACTAAAGAAACAGCAACAGCTCGGAGTCCCTGAATGTCAAGGCGAATTCCGGTGGATCGCGCGTTGGTTTTGACTACTGTCATGTCCGCGTCTCGAAGCAACTGTGGGATGAGATTCCTCCTGATTCTGGCGGACTCTCAATAGCCCGAGCAGCGATCATCATCCGAGACGTCAAGCGGCATTGTCAAAACGGAGTGCCGTAATTGTTTTAGTTGCCCCACTCCTCCGAGCGGATCAGGATGCAGCCGGAGTCGGGGCAGAGGACGATATCGTCCGGGGCGGCCTTGCGGATGTCGGCCAGGTCGCCGGGGCTGAGCTGCATGCCGGAGCCCTCGGACTTGCCGTGGAACAGCCGGGCGGCGCCGATGCCCCGATGCGCAAGGGTCTTTTCGTAGACGGCCAGCAGGGACGCCTCGAAGCTGCCGGCCACTTCCTGGCGTTCCGCGGCGGCGGCGGCACGTTCGCTTTCGATGCCGGCGAGCTCTTCGTCGCGGGCACGCTCCAGGCCGGACAGTTCTTCGCGCAGCTGGTCGTTGGCCTGCTGGTGTTCGGCCTGGCGGGTGCGGAGCCCCTCGAGTCGCTCCATCACCTCCAGCTCCACGTCTTCCAGGTCGCTGCGGCGCTTATTCAGCGACACCAGTTCGTGCTGCAGCGCGGTCAGGTCCTTGGGCGAACCCGCTCCGCTGTCCAGACGTTTCTGGTCGCGTTCGATCCGCGACTGGACGGTTTCGACGTCGCCTTCGGCGCGCTTCAACTCGCGTTCGGTGTCCGCTATCTCTGTGTTAAGGGCGACCAGCGACGAGTCGGCGGCGGCCAGCTTCTCCACCAGCGCGTCGATGTCGGCGTTCTTGGCGGTGGCTGCAGCGCGGCGGCTCAGTTGGGTGAGCTTGCCGTCCAGTGCCTGCAGGTCGAGCAGCCTCAGTTGCTCGGAAGCCGGTGCCTTCGCCATGTACGTCCTTTCAAAACGCTGCGGAACCGCTGCGGTTCAGCCTCGTCCTAGCCTACAGTCCTGACGAAGCGCTGCTACCCCGGAGTCAGGACGAAATCCCAGGGATCGGTGTTGGTGACGCTGACCTTCACTTCCACCGTGAAGCCCTGGTCGGCGAGGACATTGTCCAGCGCCACGGACGCGGGCGTCAGCCACAGCCACTCGCTGCCGAAATGCGAGACGTCGATGAGGTACGGCCGGCCGTCCACGGCTCCTTCGCGTGCTTCGGACGCCGGGTGGTGGCGCAGGTCAGCCGTGACATAAACGTCCGCCCGCGAGGCCTGGACCTGATCGAACAGCGAGTCCCCTGCACCGCCGCACACGGCCACGCTACGGATGATCCCGTTGCGGTCGCCGGCCACCTTCACTCCGCCGGCGACGGCGGGCAGGATGCTAAACACCTGCTCGGCGAACTCGCCCAGTGTCTTGGCTTCGGCCAGCTCCCCCACCCGTCCGATGCCTTCTTCCGGCAAACCGTTGTCCGCGGGCGACAGCGGCCGCGCGTCCCGCAGCCCGAGCGCATCGGCCAGCACATCCGAGACGCCGCCGACGGCGCTGTCCGCGTTGGTGTGAACCGTGACCAAGGCGCAGCCGCTTTCGATCAGCCGGTGCACCGCGTCTCCCTTGAAGCTGGTGGTTGCGACCGAATTGACCGGCTTCAGCAGCAGCGGGTGGTGCGTGAGCAGCAGGTCGGCACCCCACTCGATGGCCTCGGCGATCACGTCGGTTGTCGGGTCCACGGCAAACATGACCTTCTGCACTTCGGCCGAGGGCCTGCCGACGACGGGGCCCACAGCGTCCCATTGCTCGGCCAGCGATTCGGGCCAGAGCTCCTCGATGGCCAGCAGCACATCGCCCAGGACCGGCGTCTTCGGCCGCGCTTCGTCCTGCACGGAGGTTTCGGTTCCCCCGGCGGCTTCGGTATCCTCGGCGGTTTCGGTTTTTCCGGTTCCTTCGGTTCCCTCGGGGGCTTTGGTTCCCTCGGGGGCTTCGGCATCCCCTGTGCGGAGCTGTTCGTCGTCGACCATGAATCCTTTTCTACCCCATCCGCGGTGGTCCGCCCACCAGCCGCTGCCCGCGTTCGCGGCCCGGGAACATTCGAGGGGTCCGTGACATTGTTAAGCCATGAAGACTTTTGTGCTTGGCGGAGGCTGCTTTTGGTGCCTGGACGCGGTCTACAACAGGACGCGCGGTGTCACGGAGGTGGTTTCCGGCTACACCGGCGGCCACATGAAAAATCCCTCCTACGAGGCGGTCTGCTCCGGAACGACCGGGCACGCAGAGGTGGTCGCCGTGACGTTCGAGGAAACGGTGGTGCCCGAAGACGTCATCCTGGGAATGTTCTTCGCCTCACACAACCCCACCACCCTGAACCGCCAGGGCTATGACGTCGGGACGCAGTATCGCTCGTCAATGTTCTACGTCGACGACGAACAGAAGCAGACCTTCGAAGCCGCCATCGAGCGCGTGCAGGCGGACTGGCAAGACCCCGTCGTGACCGAGGTTGTGCGGCTGCCCGAGTTCTACCCGGCGGAGGAATACCACCAAAACTTCTACGCCAAGCATCCCGACGCCGGCTACTGCCAGGTGATCATCAATCCCAAGCTGGCCAAGGCTCGAAAATATTACGCCGAATGGCTCACCGCTTAGCTCACGGCTCGCCGCGCTGACTAGTGTGGAAGAAGTTTTGTTACTCCCATCTGTAACGGCCCAACGGCCAGAAGGCAGGAAAACATGGCCCCGATTTACGACGACGTCACCCAGGTTGTGGGGCGTACCCCGCTGGTGCGCCTGAACCGGCTCACCGAGGGCCTGGAGGCCCAGGTCGCCGTGAAGCTGGAGTTCTACAACCCGGCTAACTCGGTCAAGGACCGGATTGGCGTGGCCATCGTCGACGCCGCCGAGAAGGCCGGTGCGCTGAAGCCCGGCGGGACCATCGTGGAGGGCACCTCCGGCAACACCGGCATTGCGCTGGCCATGGTGGGTGCAGCCCGCGGCTACAAGGTGATCCTGACCATGCCGGAGACCATGTCCACTGAGCGCCGGGTCATGCTGCGCGCCTTTGGCGCCGAAATCGTGCTGACTCCCGGTTCCGAGGGGATGCGCGGCGCAGTCGAAAAGGCCAAGGAGATCGTGGCCAACACCGAGAACTCCATCTGGGCCCAGCAGTTCGCCAATGAGGCCAACCCGCTGATCCACCGCACCACCACCGGCGAGGAAATCTGGGCCGACACCGATGGCCAGGTCGACATCCTGGTGGCCGGCATCGGCACCGGCGGCACCATAACCGGCGCCGGCGGCCTGCTGAAGGAGCGCAAGCCCGGCGTCCAGATCATCGCCGTCGAGCCGGAAGACTCCCCCATCCTCACCGGCGGCAACCCCGGCCCGCACAAGATCCAGGGCCTGGGCGCCAACTTCGTGCCGGAGGTACTGAACACCAGCGTTTACGACGAGGTGCTCGACGCGCCGACCTCGGCGTCCGTCGCCGTTGCCCGCGACCTGGGCATTAAGGAAGGCATCCTCGGCGGCATCTCCTCGGGTGCGGCCGTCTGGGCGGCGCTGGAAGTGGCGAAGCGCCCGGAGAACGCCGGTAAGCTGATCGTGGCCGTGGTGCCCGACTTCGGTGAGCGCTACATTTCCACGATCCTGTACGACGACATCCGCGGCTAACCAGCTTCCTCGCCGCCGAGCGGCGCTGTTCAATCAGAAAGAGCACATGGGTTTCCTAGCGCGACTGCGTGAAGACCTCGAGGCCGCCCGGTCGCACGACCCGGCGGCCCGGGGCCGCGTGGAGAATTTCCTGGCCTACTCCGGGCTGCACGCCATCTGGATCCACCGGCTGACCCACAGGATGTGGGCCAACCCGTCCCTACGGCTGCCGGCCCGGCTGATCTCGCAGGCGGGACGCTTCCTGACCGGCATCGAGATCCATCCCGGCGCGACCATCGGCCGCCGCTTCTTCATTGACCACGGCATGGGCGTGGTGATCGGCGAGACCGCCGAAATCGGCGACGACGTGATGCTCTACCACGGCGTCACGCTCGGCGGCCGTTCGCTGGACAAGGTCAAGCGCCACCCCACCATCGGCGACCGGGTGGTCATCGGTGCCGGCGCCAAGGTGCTCGGCCCCGTGGTCATCGGCGCGGACAGCGCCGTCGGCGCCAACGCTGTGGTGGTCAAGGACGCTCCGCCGGAATCCATCATCACCGGCATCCCGGCCACCTTCCGGCACCGCGACCCGCAGCGCGAAACGAAACCCGCCGTCGACCCGGCCGAATACATCGACCCGGCGATGTGGATCTAACGTCCACTGCTGCCTGATAAACGTTGAACCTGGACGAGAGGACAAGCCGTGGGTGAATCGATCCGCATCGGCATAGCCGGCTACGGAAACCTGGGCCGCGGCGTGGAGGCCGCGGTAGCCAAAAACCCCGACATGGAACTGGCCGGGGTCTTCACCCGCCGGTCCCCCGCAGACCTTGCCACGCTGCGCAAGGAGACTGCCGTGTACGCCATGGACGGCCTACCCGCCCACGAAGACAGCATCGACGTGCTGATCCTGTGCGGCGGTTCCAAGGAAGACCTCCCGCAGCAGGGACCGGTCATGTCGGCCCGCTTTAACACGGTGGACAGTTTCGACACGCACGCCCGCATCCCGGAATACTTCGACGCCGTTGACGCGCCGGCGCGGGCCGCCGGAAAGACTTCGCTGATTTCCGCCGGGTGGGACCCGGGCATGTTCTCCATCAACCGGGTTTATGGCGAAGCCCTCCTGCCCGACGGCGACACCTACACCTTCTGGGGCCGCGGATTGAGCCAGGGGCACTCCGACGCCGTCCGCCGGGTACCCGGTGTCGCAGCCGGCGTGCAGTACACCTCCCCTTCGGAAGCCGCCATCGAGCAGGTGCGCGACGGCAGCCGCCCGCACCTGGAAACGCGGCAGAAGCACACCCGTGAATGCTTCGTCGTGCTGGCAGACGGCGCCGACGCCGACGCAGTCCGCGAGGCCATCGTGACCATGCCGCACTACTTCGACCAGTACGATACCGAGGTCCATTTCATTTCGGCCGAAGAACTGGCCCGCGACCACAGCGCCATGCCGCACGGCGGGATGACCATCCGCAGCGGCAACACCAGCGCCGAGCACGCCCAGGTCATCGAGTACGGACTCACGCTGGAGAGCAACCCGGAGTTCACCGCCAGCGTCCTGGTGGCCTACGCCCGGGCCGTGCACCGCCTGCACCAGCAGGGCAGGTTCGGCGCCATCACCGTCTTCGACGTACCGCCCGGCCTGCTTTCCCCCAAATCGGCGGCCCAACTGCGCGCCGAGCTGCTGTAGCCCTCGTCGTCGGCTGGTTGGCTCGACCATCAAGCCTGTGAGAGGCCCCTCCGCTACACTTCGGAGGGGCCTCTGCCACGTAGCCGGCTTACTCGTGTTTACTCACGGACCAGCGTGCCACAGCCGCGCATTTGGAAGCCTTTGGCGCTCTTGGGGATTTCCACGATCGTCCTGGCCGGTCCGAAGTAGTTGTCCCGTACGTCGTAAAAATCCTCGGTGAAGTCGTCCAAAGTTGCCCAGTAGCAAGAGTCGCCCGATCCCTTGCCGATGTAGGTGCCGGCCTTGATATCGATACCAACCCGATAGGTCCCGTCCTTGGTGATCTTGCTGGCTTGGGCACCATGGCTTGGAACAGTGGTCCATTTGCCGCAATCGCTGGTGCTGAATCCTCTGTCTGCGGAAGTGATGCGTACGTACGTATTGGCACTCCCGAAGTAATTGTTGTTGATGTCGTCGAAGGATCCCGAGAACCCGTTAAGCGTTTCCCAGTAGCAGCCATTTCCTGCGCCAGTTGCCTTGTACAGCCCAGGCTTGATTCCCGAGCCAACCTTGTACGTGCCGTCGTGGCTGATAACAGTCCTAGGCGGAACGGGAATCGAAACCATCGCGCTGGCGAAGCTCTTCGTGGAGAAGTAGCTGCGCTTTAGCGTGACGCGCGCAGAAATTGTTTTGCCGCCATCCGCCGTTGTGAGCTTGTAGTTCGACTTCGTGGCGCCCTTGATCTTTGATGAGCCCCGGTACCACTGGTAGCTGTATGAGGAAGGGGAGGCCGAGTAACTGCCCTTGCTGACTTTCAGCGTGGATCCGACACGACTTGTGCCGGAGATTTTCGGGGCTGCCTTGGCTGAGAACGTGGCCTTCCCTACCTTCGCCGACTTGGCGGATGTGGAGTAGGTGGAATAGCCGGATTTAGTTGCCTTGACTGAAACCTTCATGGTCTGGCCGATATCCGATTTGGTCAACTTGTAGCCGGCTTGGGTGGCGCCCTTGATCTTGGTGGAGCCGCGGTACCACTGGTACGAGGTCGTGACTCCGCTCGGCCACGGCGCGGCGACCTTCAGGGTGGACCCGTACTTCGCCGTACCACTGACCTTGACTGCTGTACGCGGCTTGAGAGAGCCCGCTGTGATCTTCTTGGTCGCAGAAGTCTTGGAAACGGTCGTGTAGCCAGCTTTGCTGGCGCTTGCCTTCACCGACAGCAGCCTGTTGAGGTCTGCGGAGGAAGGCGTATAGCTGGGTCTTGTGGCGCCGGGAATCTTTTCTCCACTTCGCAGCCACTGGAACGACAGCGTAATTCCCTTGGGCGCCCACGTTTCTGCCTGGACGCTTAACTTGCTTCCGACGCGAGTGGTGCCGCTAATGGACACCGCCTTTGGTGCGGTGATCGTGCCGGCTGCAACGGTCTTCGACGAGGACACAGTGGTTGTCGCGGCGTACCCCGTCTTCATCGCCGTCACGCTGACGGCGATCGGAAGTCCGTGATCGGAAGCAGTCAGCGTGTAAGACGACTTGGTTGCCCCGCTGATCGCTTTGCCGCTGCGCAGCCACCGGTACTTGAACTGCGCGCCTTCCGGCGACCATGTACCAGTTTGGGCCGTGAGCGTGTTGCCGACCGCCGCAGAGCCGGACAGAGTCGGTTGGGGAGCGGTCACGAATGACTGGCCCACCACGGTGCCGATGTTAAGGCTATACGCCTGGTACCCCGTATCCGTCCATGTAACAGACGCACCTACGGTGAGTTCCTGCCCGACAGCGTCCAAAGGAATGGTGAAGGAAAAGGGATAGTCGTCAGTATCGTCAGCCTCGTACCGAATTCCGTCCAGATACCAATTGGCTTGCCGGTCGGCTGTCTGCTCCAGATCCTTGAGAGCCAGACGGACGGTGGAGCCAGCCACGACCGAACCGGTTACCGATAACTCCCTCGAACCGGTGACCGTAGTGGCCACATCCAAGCCACCGCTGGGTGTAGCGACGGCGGATGGCGCTGCAATAATTCCACCGCCAAGTAACGCGACCACAGCTAGCGCAGAAAGGGATTTCTTTCGCCAAGATTGAGCGGCTTCAGTGCGTCCAGCGTTATCAGACATCTATGTCCTCTTCCCCAACTAAAGGTTCACATGCCCTGCCAATATCAGGACTAAAGACAGAGTAAGCGCTTCGACTGTCAAAATTGACCTACGCCTCGGTTCATTGTGACCCCGCGGGCAGAAAGCCGGAATAGGATAACAATTTCACCCCAGTAGAAGCGAACGATCGACGTCTGCTGGTCGATAGTACAGACGAACTGTGCAACAAAGCTTGAAGTCGAACAGGCCCTCGTGCTCAGCAATTTGCAGACAAGACTTGGAAGGCAAAAATGACATCGCATTCTCAGGCAGACGTCGGAACTAGCGCTGAAGAAAAGATGGCCGCAGACTCGGATCCAGAAGTCGCGATTGACGACGCAACCGTCCTCGAACCCGATGAGACGCCGGCGACTGCTGCAGAGAAAGCGTCCGGGCAGCTCGTTAAACTGGTGGGCAAAGTGATCGACACTGGAGTCGGTCCACTGACAGGCTCCATTATGTGGGCGGAGGATCGGCTGGCGCGGGTTCAAGGAAGCCGCTATGAGCCCACTGCCGACCCGACGCGGAAAGTCAGGCCGGACGAGCACGACGATATTGAAAAGGCGATCAAGAGGCTGATTGTTGAGTCGGTGGAAGCTGCCGGTGTCAACGGTTTCGTGACCGGGCTCGGAGGGTTCATCGCGATGCCAGTGACCATCCCCGCGAACATGGCAGGCGCACTCGTGATCAATGCACGTCTTGCTGCGGCAATCGCCTACCTGCGAGGGTACGACCCCACAGACCCGCACGTCCGCACGGTGGCCACGCTCATCGCAGTGGGCTCCAATGGACAACAGATTGCGAGGACAGTCGGCATCAAGGTTGGCGAAAAGGTGGCGATGGAGGCGATCAAAAAGCTCCCGGTGGCGCTAATTCGCGAGATCAACAAGAAGGCTGGTTTCATGCTTTTGGCCAAGTACGGCACGAAGCGTTCGGTCGTCACCTTGGCGAAAGGTGTACCGCTTATCGGCGGAGTGGTCGGCGGAGCCGTGGACGCGACTACGACCGGCGTTATAGGCCGCACCGCTAGAGCGATGTTCCCCGTCGACTGATCACTTCGCATGGCTTTACTCACCCCACGCTTAAAACACCGAACGCCCCCACCTGCCTCAGCAGGTGCGGGGCGTTCGCCCTTGCTCAGCCCTAGTGCGTGTCGACGGCGGAGACTTCGGACTTGTCGCCGCTCCACAGGGTGTGGAAGGTGCCTTCCGCGTCCGTCCGACCGTAGGTGTGGGCGCCGAAGAGGTCGCGCAGGCCCTGGGTCAGGGCGGCGGGCAGGCGCTTGCGGCGCAGGCCGTCGTAGTAGGCCAGCGACGAAGAGAATACCGGCACCGGGATGCCCAGCTGGACGGCGGTGGCCACGACGCGGCGCCAGGCCGGCACGGCCGCGCCAATCGCTTCGGCGAAGGCCGGGGCGAAGAGCAGGTTCTCCGGCTTGGAATCCCCCGCGTAGGCCTTCATGATGTCGTCCAGCAGCTCGGCGCGGATGATGCAGCCGGCGCGCCAGAGCGAGGCGATTTCGTCCAGCTTAAGGTCCCAGCCGTACTCGCCGGCGGCGGAGCCGAGCATGTCGATGCCCTGGGCGTAGCTGACCAGCTTGGAGGCAAACAGCGCCTGGCGGACGTCCTCGACGAAGCCCTGCGGCACCGTGACGTCCTCTTCGTGCCCTGCCAGCACATCCTGGGCGATCGCCCGCTGGCCGCGCTGCGAGGAAAGGCCGCGCGCGAATACCGACTCGGCGATGCCCGAGACCGGCGATCCCAGTTCCAGCGCGGAGACAACGGTCCAGCGGCCGGTGCCCTTCTGTCCGGCCGAGTCCACCACGACGTCCACGAACGGCTTGCCGGTCTTGGCGTCGGTGTGGGCAAGCACCTCGGCGGTGATCTCGATCAGGAAGGACGACAGCTCGGTCTTGTTCCAGGCGGTGAAGATCTCGGCCTGTTGCTGCGGTTCCAGGCCTGCACCGGTGCGGAGCAGGTCGTAGGCCTCGCCGATCACCTGCATGTCCGCGTATTCGATGCCGTTGTGCACCATCTTTACGAAGTGGCCCGCGCCATCGGTGCCCACCCAGCTGCAGCAGGGTTTGCCGTCGTACTTGGCTGAGATCTTTTCAAGCATGGGGCCGAGTGAGTCGTAGGACTGGCGGGAGCCGCCGGGCATGATGGACGGGCCCAGGAGTGCGCCCTCCTCGCCGCCGGAGACGCCGATGCCCACGAAGTGCAGTCCCTTCTCCGCCAGGGCGGCCTCCCGGCGCCGGGTGTCCTCGTAGTGCGAGTTGCCGGCGTCGATGACGATGTCGCCCTCTTCCAACAACGGCACCAGTTGCTCGATGACCGAATCGACCGGCTTGCCGGCCTTGACCATGATGAGCACGCGGCGGGGCTTCTGCAGGTTGTCCACCAGCTCCTGCAGCGACTCGGTGCGGATGAATTCGCCCTCGTCGCCGTGGGCGGACAGCAGGGCGTCCGTCTTTTCCACCGAGCGGTTGTGCAGGGCGACCGTGTAGCCGTTGCGGGCGAAGTTCCGTGCCAGGTTGGCGCCCATGACGGCCAGACCTGTCACACCGATGTGTGCGCTCATTGAGTCTCCATATGTGCGGTCCCCGCGGTCAGGGACGTCAGCGTACAGCCCGAGCGGGCCGAGGTTCCTCATCAAGCCTAATCCCGACCGGCGGCACCGGCTAAGCGGGCAGACGTTAGGTATGACTCATTCGCTGGCGGCAGTCGAGGGCCGGAAGCGCAGCCAGGCGTCGATTTCGTCATCGTCCGCGTCGTCCTCGGCGGGGAAACCCACGCTGGCGGAGGCATCCGCGCCGGGATCCGGGCGGGTAGTCAAGGAACGAGGCGTTGCCGCGGGAAGGCCGATTTCATCCAGCAGGTCCCGCCCGGGCATCCGGCCAGCATCCTCCGACCACGGCCGGCGGTGCGTGCCGCAGCAGGCACAGCGCCGCGCCGAGGCGGTGTGCACAGGGATGAAAGTGCGGCCTGCACTCCGGCAGAACTTCTCCATTGTTGCCCCTCACGAAAACCAGCATGATCGGTACAGCGTTGCAGACCGGAGGCCGGTTGTGGAGGGTTGGCAAGCCGCGTTGCTTAACCGTTATTGCATGACGCAGCAGCGGCTTTGTCTTGGCATAAGATCGGCGCAATCGACGCCCGACAGCACCGTTCGATGGGGCGTGAATGGTAGGGCTGTCGCCGCATTTTGGCCCGGATTTGCTGATAATGACAGACACGTTTAACAGTTCAATCAGGGTGGTTGAGAAATGCCCACGGGTCATGGCAGACTGTGGCTTGGCGGTGGCATTGAACGCCCGGGAGCCCCCATCTCCTGGTTGCTGCACCGCTTATCCCCTGGCAGTTCCGTTGATCCCCCATCTAACGGCTGCCCCGAAAGGCACTGTCCCTCGCGGGACAGTGCCTTTCCCTTTGGAGCTGTGAATCGACTGCAATCCCGGGGACCGGGATCGTCGCGACCGACCAGTATGGCTGGCTGCTTTTCCCATTTCCCCCGGAGACCACGCGGCAGCGCGGCAGTACGGCGTGCCGCTGGCCGGGCCGTGTGGAAGACACGGCTGCGGGCCCGGGTGTCGCGTGCATCGCGGGAAAGGGTTCCGGCGCGGTCGGATGGTGCGCGCGGACGAACACTTCAGCCGGCATCCCCAACTCTGAGGGACAGCCCCGCCCATCCCCCAACAGCGGGCGGGGCCGTTACCTCATCCATCCGGCTCCCTGCCCCCTGCAGCGACCACCGGGAGCCCCACGTTACACCCGCAGGCGCCCGCTGAAGCCCAAGATTTGCTCAGGAATCGGTACCCATAATCCAGAAATCGGAGGCTGCGGCTCAGCGCATTCGGGGGCGTGGGGACGAAAAAACCCGCGCTCCCAGGGCGGCGCTCGGGGCAGGACGGGTAAGGACCAAGTCTGCCTTCAGCAAAGGTGAGGCTTTCAGTTTGTGCATCACAGCTCAACATGCGGCGTCACTTCCAACCAACAGGGCACTCACGCACAAGCGGATCAATTGTGGCGCTATGGCCCTAAGCTCCCAGAGCATGGACGGAGTGATATTCAGACGTGCACCCGCACTCTTCTGGCAGTCCTGTGGGATTTGCCCCGCCGTCCGATATGTAACAGACACCCAGAGGCGGGTTCAGCCAAAGCAGGCGTATGAGCGCGCTCTGCGGTTTTTCTGGTGCATGCCCGCATTCCGGACAACATTCGACAGACATGTGATCTCCCCCACATCACGTATCAATTTTGGCGAATACTATCACTCCACTATTAGTTGGCCGGGATTTCGCGGCCGCTCATCGTCGTGAACAGCAGGTCCTCCCGCTCCCGACCCTTGACTCAGGCGCGCAGCGTATCGACCGTCGAAGGGGCCAGCGGGACAGTCCGCGTGGATCCGGCGCTTCGGCGTTCCGATCACTAGCCGACCGCCTGCCTCGGTAACCGCCCGTGAGACGTTAAGGCACCGGCGCCTGAGGTCAACGTCCTTTGTCCAGAGTCGCACGCCTTCCCATCGGCAGGTCGGTCGTGGCCAGCAGCCAGATCATGTCCGTGTACCTGTCGTCGATCGCCTCAGGGCGGCGACCTGCCGCGGGGAAGGTTGACGCCGGTGGCCGGGTTCGTGCGCAGGTACTGCTCTTCGACGCACCACTTCAGGAAGGTGTTGACCGCCCGTAGATCGTGTCGACGGTCCGGGCCGCCTCGGCCAAACCGGACACCCATGCTTGGACGTCGGCCCGGGTGATGTCCGCGAGGACCATGCACCCTCAGTCGGGCATCAGCGTGGCGTCGACGTCGTACTTCGTGGTCGACAGCCGTCGAGGCTTTGAGATGCACGAGCGTTCCGCCCATTTGGCCATCAGGTCCTTGACGAATACGATGCCGCGGTCCGCATTGACGTAGGTGCCGGATATCTGGTGATGCTGCACCCAGGTCGGGGCGCTCGGCGCCGCATCCTTCGTCGGGAAGGCCTTCTTCCGCACGTCGCCGTTCTCGAACCAAACTGCCTGCCATAGTTGGGCGTCGCCATACCGGGCGGTTCGGCTGCGGTCTTTGTTGTGCCAGAGGTCCACTATGCGACCCACCAGGCGCTCCCTTCGGCTTCGAGTTCCCGGAGACGTTCCTATTCCTCGGGAGTGCTGCAGTTGCGTCGGTCTTCGAGGACTTCGGGTGTGACACCAAATTCGTCGGCCCAGCTCGTCGAGGCTGTTGACCCAGGGAAGGTGTTCAAAGACGTAGTCGACGTCGATGAGCCGGCGCGCGGTTTCGGCCCGGCCCCAGGCTCCGACCTTCCCGTCCTGGGCGCACTTGTGGCCGGCTTCGAGGTGGACCTGTCCGTGGACGAACGCAGCATCGTTCGCCGTTCAGCAGCCAACGGTGGCAGCGGGTCCATCTGCCGGTGCGGAAGCCGCCGGGTTTTTCTTCGAGTGGGCGGATTAGTCAGGCCAGCATTGATCCGTCGTCGTCGGGTTTCGCTGCTGCGTCGAAGAAGGCGGGTTGGGTCATGACGACAGGTGCCTGGATGAGGCGGCGAGCACGGTGCGGACCATCACCGTGGATATGTCGCAGCGCTTGGTGATGTTCAACGCGACCGCGACGGACAAGATACGAACGAGCTTCTTTTGGCACACGGTCGAATCTTGGCCCACGACTTTGCCAGGGACCGCAGTCTAGCGGGGCTCGCGGATCATCGGTGAGTGTTCGGGGTATTTCCCGTCGTGGATCTCGTACTCATAGCTGCTGCTGAGGTGTCCGATGTCGAGCGCCCATCTGCCGGCAGCGGCAAGGTCTTTGGCGAGGACTGTGCCGGCCGCGCCGAGACTGATGAGGATCAGGTCGGAACTATCCGATGTGAGACGGTCAAGGATGGCAGGCAGTTCCATGAACGCGTCCTGCGGCACCGTGTACTCAAAGCCGATGGACGCCGCGGAGTTGAACAGGCCGGGTGCCAACTCGAACCGTGAGCCCTCCCCGGTGACAACGGTGACGTTCAGGCCATCCCACACGGAACGCCACGTCTCCACCGCTTCAGCCCCGTGGACGCTGAAGCAGATCGGGCGGGAAACATGGGAGTTCCCGAACCGCTTGATCGGCTCCAAGAGCGGGTGGATTTGCCGCCACGTCTCACCATAGAAGCCACCCCAGAACACGTCCCGGTAACCGAACGGCAAACCAATCATCAGCGTGTCCGGGTTGTCGGTCCCGTAGTCCAGTGTGGCTTGCAGGGCGCCCATCAACTCATGCGAGTTGCGCTGGAACTTGGAGTTGTACGCGAGCCGGGTCATCAGCCTGAACTCGCCGTCACCGAACCGGGCGAAACTCAACCGTTCATCCCGCACGAGTTGCAGGGTTTCGACCATGCCCAGTTGCCGCTCCGCAAGGAACGCCTGCATGTGATCCAACACCGGGGCGCCCATAGTGACGCGCATACTGTCCTGAATGCGGCGCGCCTGGTACGACTCCGACAGGATCTTCTCCAGTGCCTTGCCGTGCCGGCGCGACTCCTGCAACTCCTTGACGATCAGTTCGTTTTGGCGCAGCAGCAATTCATTCTGGCGCTGCAAGAGTTCGTTCTGCCGGCCCGTCAGCTGCTCTTGCTCCCCGGCGGTCACCGCTAGCTTCTTCACCCCGTCAGCCACGGTTTGAAGGTTGCGGGCAACGGTACGGATGCGACGTAAGGGCACTGCTTCCCCCGAGGTAGGGCCGAAAAGCTACTGAAGCAGTTTATTGTAATCGTTTCACCCGGCCTCGTTCCTGCAGGCTTAGAAAACCACCCCTGGAGGTGACCACGAGTGTGGAAGCAGAGGCGGCGCAGCTGTTGATCGGCACGTTCGCGTGGGCGCGGTGGCCGGGGGCAGACGCAGCTACTAACTACGCCCCAACGTTGGCCATGCAGGTGAAAGAGGCGTGCGCGACCGGGCAGTTGGTCGTGGATGACCGGAACCTTTGCGCAGAGACTGACTAGGTGGCAGCGGAGGAACTTCAAGAACCGCCTGGGAACGAAAAAACCCCGCGCTCCCAGGCTGATTGCCTGACAGTGCGGGGTTTGCCCGGTGGGTCCTACCGGGATCGAACCGATGACATCCACGGTGTAAACGTGGCGCTCTACCAGCTGAGCTAAAGACCCGTTGTAATGTCGAAAGCGGGACCGCGGAGCGTTATCCGCCGCAACATCACGAGGACTCACTCTACCGGATAAACCGGCGTGAACGCCAACCAAATTTTCGTGCGAATAAACACGATGCAACCTGTAACCTGAGACCCCCTCACGCGGAACGGTCGGCGCCCGGAAGGGCCCTGCAAGTCCTTTGGTCGCGTCTCAGGCCGGTTTCGGGAGCCGGCCCGGCAACTCCGCCGCCAGGTGGCCGAGGGCTTCGGAGACGCCCGTTTCCAGCTTCAGGTCGGCCAGTTCGTCGCCGCGGGTGGCCCCGCGGTTGATGATCACCACGGGTTTGCCCTGTTTGGAGGCGTGCCGGACGAACCGCAGGCCGCTCATCACGCTCAGCGAGGACCCGGCGACCAGCAGCGCCTCGCCGTCGTCCACCATGGCGTAGGCCGCCGCCACCCGGTCCTTGGGGACATTCTCGCCGAAGTAGACGAAGTCCGGCTTGAGCATGCCGCCGCAGACCAGGCAGTCGGCCACGACGAAGCGGGTGGTATCGGCGACCTCGGCGTCGGCGTCGGGAGCGACGTCGCCGGCGTCTCCGGTGGCGGCGTAGGCGGGATTGAGTTCCTCCAGCCGCACCGCCAGCGAGGAGCGGCTGGTCACGTCCCCGCAGTTCAGGCAGATCACCCGGTCGAAACGCCCATGCAGGTCGATGACGTTCGCGCTGCCGGCGTCCTCATGCAGCCGGTCCACGTTTTGCGTGATCAGGCCGCTGAGCAGGCCGTTCTCCTCCATCGCTGCCAGCGCATAGTGGCCGGGATTGGGCGCGGCGTGGTGCATGTGCCGCCAGCCGATGTGGTTGCGCGCCCAGTACCGGCGGCGCAGGTCCTCGTCGCCCACGAACTGCTGGTACGTCATCGGAGTGCGCGGAACGGAGGTGGGGCCGCGGTAGTCCGGGATGCCGGAATCGGTGCTGAGGCCCGCGCCGGTCAACACGGCCAGACGCCGTCCAGCCAGGATCTCGAGCGCCGGCCGCAGCAACTCCATGGCAGGTTAGAGCTCTTTCAGCACGCGGTGGTATTCCTGGATGTCGCGTGCCTGGCTGCGCGGATTTCGGATCACGTGCCGCAGGGTGCCTTCGGCGTCGATGATGAAGGTGCCGCGCAGGGCCATGCCGGAGTCGTCGTCGAACACGCCGTAGGCCTTCGCGACGTCGCCGTGAGGCCAGAAGTCGGCCAGCAGGTCGAACTCGTAGCCCTCCTGCTCCGCAAACGCCCGCAGGGCGAACTTATGGTCAACCGAGACGGCCAGGACGCGGGCATTCTCGCTGCGGAAAAGTCCCAGGTCGTCGCGCAGCTCGCACAACTCGCCGGTGCAGATGCCGGAGAAGGCGAACGGGTAGAACACCAGCACGACGTTCTGGCCGCGCAGGGCGGAGAGCCTGATGGGTTCGCCGAACTGGTTGGCCAGCTCGAAGTCGGGTGCGGGCAGCCCTGTCCTGGGGGCTTCCGCGGTCACTTGTTGGTCCGCTTGCTGACCAGCCGGGTGGCAGCCCAATCGCCGGATACGCCGGCGGAAGTGGTCACATGCAGGCCGGCAGTCGGCGCCGCTTCCTGGACGTCGGCCGGCGGCACGTAGCCGTCCCGGCCGGACTTCGGCGTCAGCACCCAGACCACTCCGCCCGGCCCGAGGGTTGTCTGCGTGTCGACCAGCGCGTCCACCAGGTCGCCGTCGCCGTCGCGCCACCACAGGATCACCGCGTCAACCACGTCGTGGTCGTCCTCGGTGAGCAGTTCGGAGCCGGTGAGGTCCTCGATGTCGTCACGCAGATCGAAGTCCACGTCCTCGTCATAGCCGAATTCCTGGATCAGGTCCCCGTCTTTGAAACCCAAATTGCCTGCCACATTCTCTACCGCGGCGGCTTCGGCCTCGCCCACTGTGCTCCTCCTGTATGGAACGTATTTGATTCGCCTCACCGATGAGGATGGGCGTGTTGCTAGTTACAAGCCAACACCCTAATCGCCGTCGCTTCAAGCCACCCGCAAGCCGCTGCGGATTTTTGCCGCGCCGCGCCGCCTCTTTACGCCTCTTCTTAAGGGACGACGGCGTGCGCCTGCCGGGAGCGGCGGCGGTGCGCCTTACCGGGGTGACGGCGGCGCGGCCTCCGCCGTCGTCGTAACAACTGGCACGGGCGGCTCCGGCTGCGTTGTAATGCCCTGAACAGTTAGAGTGGCACTGAAGAATATCTCCCGGCCGGACCATGCGCCGGGTCGCTATGCCACGTAAGGCGCAGACACAATCTGCACGTATGAGAGGTTGGACGTGAGCGCAGGAGAAGATACCTCGCACATCCTGAGCGGGCTGACAAGCCAGCTGTCGGATCGCGATCCCGAAGAAACCGCCGAATGGATTGAGTCCTTCGACGGTCTGGTGGAGAGCCAGGGCACCGAACGGGCCCAGTTTATTGTCCGCTCCATCCTGCAGCGTGCGGGTGCGCAGAGCGTCGGCGTGCCGATGGTGACCACCACGGACTACGTGAACACCATTCCGGTCGACCAGGAGCCGGAGTTCCCGGGCGACGAGGAGATCGAGCGCCGCTACCGCGCCTGGATGCGCTGGAACGCCGCCATGCTGGTGCACCGGGCCCAGCGCCCGGACATCGGCGTGGGCGGACACATCTCCACGTACGCCGGCGCAGCCACCCTCTATGAAGTGGGCTTCAACCATTTCTTCCGCGGCAAGGACCACCCCGGCGGCGGCGACCAGGTCTTCTTCCAGGGCCACGCCTCCCCCGGCATGTATGCGCGCGCCTTCCTCGAAGGCCGGCTGACCGAGGAGGACCTGGACGGTTTCCGGCAGGAGAAGTCCCGCGAAGGCCACGCCCTGCCCTCCTACCCGCACCCGCGCTCCATGCCCGAGTTCTGGGAATTCCCGACCGTTTCCATGGGTATCGGCCCGGCCAACGCCATCTACCAGGCGCAGCTGAACCGCTACCTGCAGAACCGCGGGATCAAGGACACCTCCGACCAGCACGTCTGGGCGTTCCTGGGCGACGGCGAAATGGACGAACCGGAGTCGCGCGGCTTCCTGCAGTTGGCAGCCAACGAAAAGCTGGACAACCTCACCTTCGTGATCAACTGCAACCTGCAGCGCCTCGACGGCCCGGTGCGCGGCAACGGCAAGATCATGCAGGAGCTTGAGGCCTTCTTCCGCGGTGCCGGCTGGCATGTCATCAAGGTGACCTGGGGCCGTGAGTGGGACGAACTGCTCGCCAAGGACCAGGACGGCGCGCTGGTGGACATCATGAACTCCACCCTCGACGGCGACTACCAGACCTACAAGGCCGAATCCGGCGGGTTCGTCCGGGAGCACTTCTTCGGCAAGACCCCGCAGACCAAGGAAATGGTCGCGGACATGACCGACGAGCAGATCTGGAACCTCAAGCGCGGCGGCCACGACTACCACAAGGTCTACGCCGCCTACCGCGCCGCTACCGAGTTCAAGGGCAAGCCCACGGTGGTCCTCGCCCAGACGGTCAAGGGCTACGGCCTGGGCACGCACTTCGAGGGCCGCAACGCGACCCACCAGATGAAGAAGCTGACGCTGCAGGACCTGAAGGACTTCCGCGACCACCTGCGCATCCCGATCTCGGACGAGCAGCTCGAAGCCGATCCGTACCGGCCGCCGTACTACAGGCCGGGGCCGGACACCCCTGAGATCAAGTACATGATGGAGCGCCGCGCAGCGCTCGGCGGCGCCGTGCCGGAACGCCGGACCGCGCACCAGCAGCTCCACCTGCCCGAGGACAAGGCCTACGAGGTTGCCAAGCGCGGCTCCGGGAAACAGCAGGCGGCCACCACCATGGCGTTCGTGCGCCTGCTGAAGGACCTGATGCGGGACAAGGAATTCGGCGCCCGCGTGGTCCCGATCATTCCGGACGAGGCGCGGACCTTCGGCATGGACTCGTTCTTCCCGACGGCGAAGATCTACAACCCCAAGGGCCAGAACTACCTCTCCGTGGACCGCGATCTGGTCCTGGCGTACAAGGAGTCCCCGCAGGGCCAGATCCTGCACACCGGCATCAACGAATCCGGCTCCACCGCCGCTTTCACCGCCGTCGGCACCTCCTACGCCACCCACGGCGAGCCGTTGGTGCCGATTTACATCTTCTACTCGATGTTCGGCTTCCAGCGCACCGGCGACTTCTTCTGGGCCGCCGCCGACCAGATGGCCCGCGGCTTCGTGATCGGCGCAACCGCGGGACGGACCACCCTGACCGGCGAGGGCCTGCAGCACGCGGACGGGCACTCCCCGGTCCTGGCCTCCACCAACCCGGCGGTCGTCACCTACGACCCGGCCTACGGGTACGAGATCGGGCACATCATCCGCGCCGGCCTGGATCGCATGTACGGCGGGAACCACCCGGATCCCAACGTGATGTACTACTTGACCGTGTACAACGAGCCGATCCTCCAGCCCGCCGAACCGGAGGAACTGGACGTCGACGGCCTGGTGAAGGGCATCTACCTGCTGGCTCCGGCCAAGGTCGACGGGCCGCGCACCCAGCTGCTGGCCTCCGGCGTGGCCGTGCCGTGGGCGCTGGAAGCCCAGCAGTTGCTGGCCGATGACTGGGGCGTCTCCGCCGATGTCTGGTCGGTGACCAGCTGGAACGAACTGCGCCGCGACGGCCTGGCTGCCGAGGAGGAGGCGTTCCTGAACCCCGGCTCCGAGCCGCGCAAGCCCTTTGTGGCCCAGCAGCTCGAAGGGGCGACCGGCCCGATCGTGGCGGTCAGCGACTACATGGCCGCCGTGCCGGACCAGATCCGGCAGTACCTGCCCAACGAGTTCGCGACCCTGGGCGCCGACGGCTTCGGGTTCTCCGACACCCGGGCCGCGGCCCGGCGCTTCTTCAAGATCGACAGCCACTCGATCGTGGTCCGGGCACTGCAGATGCTGGCCCGCCGCGGCGAGATCGACCAGAATGTGCCCCGGGATGCGTTCGAGAAGTACCGCCTGATGGACGTCAACGCGGGCACCTCGGGCAACGCCGGCGGCGACTCCTAACCGCGGCAAGCGCGCCACCAGACAGGCGGCGGATCTGGCCTTTTCCGGCCGGGTCCGCCGCCTGTTTTAGTAGGAACCACACAAAAGATGGAATGGAGCTTGCCCGGGCAAGTGCGTATGCTCGTTGCATGCCCCACGCCCGGACCGACCCCGCCAAGACGGCTGCCCCACCGGGCACGACGGCCGCCAAGAAAACCACGGCACGGCAGGCACCGTCGTCGGCATCAGCCGCCGGCGGGGGCCGCGCCGGGGCCGGGCGGAAGGGCGATCGGGCGGCCACCGGCAACCCGGCAACGCTGGAACGGCTGCGGACCAAGATCGGTGCGCTGGCGACGGTGACCCTGAAGCGGCTGGATTCGGACCTGCCCTGGTACCGCGGGCTGCGGCCGGACGAACGCTCCGCGCTGGGCCTGGTGGCGCAGAAGGGCATCGCGTCCTTCGTGACGTGGTACGAACGCCCCACGTCCCCGGCCTGGGTGATGAACGATGTCTTCGGCACCGCCCCCACCGAGCTGACCCGTTCCATCAGCCTGCAGCGCGCCCTGCAGCTGATCCGCGTGGTGGTCGAAGCCGTGGAAGACGAAGTGCCGGACCTCGCCGGCGAAAGCGACGAGGCCCAGCTGCGCGAAGCGGTGCTGCGCTATTCGCGCGAGGTCGCCTTCGCTGCCGCGGACGTGTACGCCCGCGCCGCCGAGACCCGCGGCTCGTGGGACACCCGCCTCGAGGCGCTCGTTGTGGACGCGATCCTGCGCGGCGAAAGCTCCGACGCGCTGCGTTCCCGGATCGCCGCGGTCGGCTGGAAGACCACCGGCCCCATCACGGTGATGGTGGGCGGCTCCCCCGGTGAACCGGGCCCCAGCTTCGTGACCGAGCTGCGCCGCGCCAGCTCACGCTACGCCGCGGACACGCTGGTGGGCATCCAGGGCGAGCGGCTGATCCTGGTGCTCGGCGGCCTGTCGGACCAGGACACCGCCTTCGTGCGGCTGGCCGAGCTCTTCGGACCCGGGCCGGTGGTCTACGGCCCGGAAGCCCGCTCGCTGGTGGATGCCAGCACCTCGGCCCAGGCCGCCTTCGCCGGGCTCAACGCAGCCAGGGCCTGGCCGGCCGCACCGCGTCCCGTCGCGGCCAACGACCTGTGGCCCGAACGGGTGATGTCCGGCGACGACGCCGCGCGCCGCGACCTCTACAAGTACATCTACGTGCCGCTGCTCAATGCCGGCAATGGGCTGGTCGAAACGCTCTCCAGCTACCTGTCTTTGGGGCATTCGCTGGAAGCCACGGCACGGGAACTCTTCGTCCACGCCAACACGGTGCGCTACCGGCTGCGCCGGGTATGCGACGTGACCGGCTGGGATCCGCTGCTGCCGCGGGAGGCCTTCGTGCTCCAGACCGCCCTCGGCGTGGGACGCCTCGTGGCTCCCGCGCGGAGCCCGAAGGACCGCGCGGCGGCTCGGCAGTAGTTGCGGCACCTTGTAGACTTCCTACAAAGCGGTTCGGCGAGCTTCGTGTGCCGAAACACCGTGGAAACCGCCTCCTCTTTGGAAAGCTTGAATACGTGCTTGCAATAGTCTGCCCGGGCCAGGGTTCCCAAACGCCCGGATTCCTCAATCCCTGGCTCGAGGTCCCCGGTGTGCCCGAACACCTCGGACTGCTCAGCGACATCGCCCAGCTGGACCTTCTCACGCACGGCACCGTGTCGGATGAGGAGACCATCAAGGACACCGCCGTCGCCCAGCCGCTGATCGTGGCCGCGGGCCTGCTGGCCGCCCGCGCCCTCACCGCCGATGAGCCCCTCGACCTGTCCACCGTCGTCGCCGGCCACTCGGTGGGTGAGGTTACGGCCTCCGCCATTGCCGGCGCGCTGACCGAGAACGATGCGATGAACTTCGTGCGCGAGCGGGCCAACGCTATGGCGCGTGCCGCGGCGCAGACGCCGACCGGCATGAGTGCCGTGCTCGGCGGGGACCCGGACGAAGTGCTCGCCGCGATCGAAGCGGCCGGACTCACCCCGGCCAACGCCAACGGCGGCGGCCAGACGGTGGCCGCCGGCACGCTCGAGCAGCTGCAGGCGTTCGCCGCGAATCCGCCGGCCAAGGCACGGGTGATCCCGCTGAAGGTCGCCGGCGCCTTCCACACCGAACACATGGCTCCCGCAGTCAGCGCCCTGGAAACCCTGCGTCCCCAGCTGAAGCCGGCCCTGCCGATGCTGACCCTGCTCTCCAACTACGACGGCGAACCCGTCTTCGGCGGCGATGAGAACCTGGACAGCCTGATCGCGCAGGTTTCGCGTCCGGTGCGCTGGGACAAGTGCATGGAGAAGCTGGTGTCCGTCGGTGTCACCGGGCTGCTGGAACTGCCGCCGGCCGGCACCCTGGCCGGACTGGCCAAACGTGGCATGAAGGGCGTGGCGACCATGGCCCTGAAGTCGCCGGAAGACCTGGAAGCAGCCCGGGCGTTCATCGCCGAGCACACCGAACAGACCCCCGTCATGAACAGCACGTCTGGAGAATCCGAGCAGTGAGCACACCCGTCATCCAGCAGACCCCGCTACGCGACTTCACGCGCATCCTTGGAATCGGAGCGTACCGTCCCGACGTCATCGTCACCAACGACGACGTCTGCCAGTGGATCGACTCCTCCGATGAATGGATCCGCCAGCGGACCGGGATCGTCACCCGCCACCGGGCGGACGCCAACACGTCCGTGCTGGACATGGCCGAAGGCGCCGCCAAGGAAGCGATGGCACAGGCCGGCATCACCGGCGACCAGCTCGGTGCCGTCCTCGTCTCCACCGTCTCCCATCCCTACGCCACGCCGTCGGCCGCCGCTGCCCTGGCCGACCGGATAGGCGCCACCCCGGCTCCCGCCTTCGACATCTCCGCTGCCTGCGCCGGGTACTGCTACGGCATCGCCCAAGCCGATGCCCTGGTGCGCTCCGGCACCGCCGACTACGTGCTGGTGGTCGGGGCGGAAAAGCTGTCCGACGTCATCGACAACACCGAGCGGACGATCTCCTTCCTGCTGGGCGACGGCGCCGGCGCCGTCATCGTGGGCCCGTCCGACACGCCGGGCATCAGCAAGCCGGTCTGGGGCTCCGACGGCAGCAAGTGGGACACCATCAGCATGACCCACTCGCTCAACCACGTCCGCGAGCTCTCGCTGGCCGCAGAGGCCGCCGGCTCGCTCTCGGCCGTCTCGGACACCTTCGATGAGAATGACCACAAGCTCTGGCCCACGCTGCGCCAGGACGGCCCGTCCGTGTTCCGCTGGGCGGTCTGGGAAATGGCCAAGGTGGCCAAGCAGGCGCTGGAGGCGGCCGGCCTCCAGCCGGAAGACCTCGCCGCGTTCGTGCCGCACCAGGCGAACATGCGCATCATCGACGAGATGGTCAAGCAGCTGAAGCTGCCCGAGAGCGTGGTTGTGGCCCGCGACATCGCCGATGCCGGCAACACCTCGGCTGCGTCCATCCCCTTGGCCACGCACCGCCTGTTGCAGGAGAACCCCGGGCTCTCCGGCGGATTCGCCCTGCAGATCGGCTTCGGCGCCGGACTGGTGTTCGGCGCGCAGGTCATCGTCCTGCCGTAGACTGCCTTCCGGTAGTCGGGCCTCCCCCACATTCCAACCAGAACCAGGCCGCAGACCGCGGTTTGACAACCCGTCCGGACACCGTCCGGCAGCACAAGAAAAGGAGCCACCATGGCTAGCAACGAAGAAATCCTGGCCGGTCTGGCCGAGATCGTCAACGAAGAGACCGGCCTGGCCCCGGAGGCTGTTGAGCTGGACAAGTCCTTCACCGATGACCTGGACATCGATTCCATCTCGATGATGACCATCGTGGTCAACGCCGAGGAGAAGTTCGGCGTGCGCATCCCGGACGAAGAGGTCAAGAACCTCAAGACCGTCGGTGACGCCGTCAACTTCATCGTGAACGCCCAGGCTTAGTTCCGCGTCGCCCGGGCTTCCCGGGATCGGCGGCCGGCGGGTGACCCCCGGTCCGGCCGCCGCACTGGATTTATTGCCCAATCACTATTGAGAGAATGAATCAATGGCACGCAAAGTAGTCATCACCGGCCTCGGCGCCACCACCCCGATCGGCGGCGACGTCCCCACGATGTGGCGGAATGCCCTCAAGGGCGTTTCCGGGGCCCATACCCTCGAAGATGATTGGGTGGCCCAGTACGAGCTGCCGGTGACGTTCGCCGCCCAGGCCAGCAACCGCCCGGACGAAGTATTGACCCGGGTCGAAGCCAAGCGGATGGACCCCTCCACCCAGTTCGCCGTCGTGGCGGCCCGTGAGGCCTGGAAAGACTCCGGCATCGAAGAGGTGGACCACGACCGCCTGGCCGTAGCTTTCGCCACCGGTATCGGCGGCGTGTGGACGCTGCTGGACGCGTGGGACACCCTGCGCGACCGCGGGCCGCGGCGGGTGCTGCCGATGACCGTACCGATGCTGATGCCGAACGGCCCCGCCGCCGCCGTCAGCATGGATCTGGGTGCCCGAGCCGGCGCCCACACCCCGGTCTCCGCCTGCGCGTCCGGCACCGAAGCCATGTCACTGGGCATCGACCTGATCCGCGCCGGCAAGGCCGACGTGGTCATGACCGGCGGCGCCGAGGCCGCTATCCACCCCATGCCCATCGCCGCGTTCAGCGCGATGCAGGCGCTGTCCAGGCGCAACGACGACCCCGAGCGTGCCTCGCGTCCGTACGACCTGGACCGGGACGGCTTCGTGATGGGCGAAGGCGCCGGTGCACTGGTGCTCGAGGCCGAGGAACACGCCCTGGCCCGCGGTGCCCGCATCTATGCCGAACTTGCCGGCTCCGGCGTCACCGCCGACGCCTACCACATCACCGCCCCGGATCCCGAAGGACTTGGCGCCACCCGTGCGCTGAAGGCCGCGCTGTTCGACGCGCGGGCACAAGCGACCGACGTAGTGCACGTGAACGCCCACGCCACGTCCACCCCTGTTGGCGACAAGCCGGAGTACACCGCCCTGAAGGCCGCGCTCGGAGACCACGTGGACAACGTTGCCGTCTCCGCGACCAAGTCGCAGACCGGCCACCTGCTGGGCGCGTCGGGTGCCGTGGAGTCCGTCATGACCGTGATGGCTGTCTACGAACGCCGCGCTCCGGCCACGATCAACCTGGAGAACCAGGATCCGGAGATCCCGCTGGACGTGGTCACCTCTGCCCGCGACCTGCCCCAAGGCGACATCGTCGCATTGAACAACTCCTTCGGGTTCGGCGGCCACAACGCCGTCGTCGTGTTCCGCAACGTCTAGCAGTTCACCGTTCATCATGTGATTGCCTCCGGGCAGCACAAAAGGGAGGGCGGCCGGTTATTACCGGTCGCCCTCCCTCTTGCGTGGATGGAGGATGCGGTGTTGCGGGGGCGTTGCGGGGCTAGCCGACCTGATGCAGCCAGCGCACCGGTGCGCCTTCGGCGGCGTGGCGGAAGGGCTCGAGCTCTTCGTCCCAGGCCTCGCCCAGGGCGAGGGACAATTCGTGGTAGACCGCTGCTGGATCGCCGGCACCGGCTTCGTAGGCGTAGCGGATGCGGTCCTCGCTCACCATGATATTTCCGTGGACGTCGGTCATCGCGTGGAAAATGCCGAGTTCGGGCGTGTGCGACCAGCGGCCGCCGTCCACACCGGCGCTCGGCTCTTCGGCGACTTCATAGCGCAGGTGGGCCCAGCCGCGCAGGGCGGAAGCCAGCATGGCACCGGTCCCTTGCGCCCCGACCCACGACAGCTCAGCCCGGTACATTCCGGGCGCGGCGGGCTGAGGGGTCCACTCGAGATCCGTTCGCTTGTCCACGACGGATCCGACGGCCCACTCGATATGAGGGCACAGCGCCGAAGGTGCTGAATGCACAAACAGCACTCCACGCGTCATCACAACAGACATCCCATCCTCCATTTGCTGTAGGTACGTCTTCCCCAACGACCTTCAGCCTGTCAACGGATGGAACTTGTCAGTACTGCTGTTTCCGACGCTTCGTTCCTCATTGTGCCGTACGGCATCGAATTGCGCCAGTGTAACTACCAATGTGTTATGGCGTGTCGCCGGTTCCGCTGGTGCAAGCCGGTTTGGGGGCTCGCTCGGCGGCCCCCTTCCGGGTGGGCGGCCGTTCGCGTCCGCCACCTGTCTCCGGGATCAGGCCCGCGGGTGCGCCTGCTGGTAGCTGCGGCGGAGCCGGTCCACCGAGACGTGGGTGTAGAGCTGGGTGGTCGCCAAAGTGCTGTGGCCGAGGATCTCCTGGACGGCCCGCAGGTCCGCTCCCCCATCCAACAGGTGCGTGGCGGCGCTGTGCCGGAGGGCGTGCGGCCCGGTGGCCGAGGTGTCGCCAAGCAGGCCGAAGAGCCTCGCCGCGACGGAGCGCACCTGGCGGGGGTCCACCCGCCTGCCCCGTTGGCCCAAAAACAGGGCGGGACCGCTTTCCGCGATGGCGAGCCTTGGGCGGCCGCGGCGCAGCCAGTCGTCCAGGGCGACGGCGGCCGGCAGCCCGAACGGGACGGTGCGCTCCTTGTTGCCCTTGCCGAGCACGCGGATGGTCCGGCGTTCGTTGTCCACGTCGTCGATGTCCAGGCCCGCGAGCTCGCTGACGCGGACGCCGGTGGCATAGAGCAGTTCGATCATCGCCCGGTCCCGCAGGGGCATCGGCTCCCCCTCGGCGGCTTCCGCGGCGAGCGTCCGGAACAACTCATCGACCTGGGCCGGGCGCAGCACGGTGGGCAGCGAGCCGTTGCGTTTGGGCGCCTTCAGCCGGAGCGACGGATCGGTGTGGATGAGCTCTTCCCGCAGCGCCCAGCCCATGAACGTGCGGGCGGTGGCCGTGCGCCGCGCCAGCGTGGATCTGGCCATGCCGGCTCCGTTCATCGCGCCCAGCCAGGACCGCAGGGTCCCGAGCGTAATGTTCGGCAGCTCCCGGGCACCGGTTTCCGCTGCGTAACCGAGCAGGTGCCGGACGTCGGTCACATAGGCGCGGATGGTGTGTTCCGAGCGAGCGCGCTCCGCCTTCAAATAGCGGGCGAAGCCATCCAGGGCCGCGTCGAAGGCCTTCGGGAGCGGCTCGGTGCCCTGCGGTTCGGGTTGGTCTGCAGAGCTCATCCCCTCACTTTGCTGGCCCGGCCCGCCGAACTCAAGGAGGCGCACGGGAACGTGGCCGAATTGCCGCCGCGCCTCCTTCCCTGCGTCCTACTCAGTCCCTGCGCCCGCGGCGCCAGCCAGTGGCGTCCTGGACGGCAAGTCCTGCCGCTTCCAACCGGCCGAGTCCCGCGAGGACGGTGCGGACCGGAATCCCCGCGACGGTGGCGAGCTTGTCTACAGTGCTTCCCCGTCGAACCGGGAGTGCGTCGAGCAGCAGCAGGTCGTCCACACCGAGTCCGTCGTGGTCCGCGAGCACCTCTTGGCTCCCGGCCTGCACTGTTCCCAGCGGTCCCGCGAGCTCGGCCGCCTCTGCGGCATCGGTGACGGCAGTTGCGCTCCCGTCGCGCAGCAGCCGGTGGGTACCGGCCGAGTTCGCGCTGTAGACGGATCCGGGAACGGCGCCCACGCCGCGGCCAAGCCCCGCGGCGTGATGGGCGGTATTCAGTGCCCCGGAGCGCCAGCGGGCCTCCACCACGATGGTTGCGGCGGCCAACGCTGCGATGAGCCTGTTTCGTTGCAGGAATCTCCAACGTGTTGGTGCGGCGCCGGGCGGCACTTCCGCCAGCAGGATCCCCCGGCTGGCGATGGCGCGGAGCAGTTCTTCGTTTCCGGCCGGGTAGTACCGGTCCAGGCCACCGGCCATGACCGCCATGGTGGCGACATGTTCGGTCTCCGCCGCCAGGGCCGACCGATGGGCCTGCGCGTCGATCCCGTATGCCCCGCCGGAAATCACGCAATAGCCGCGCTGCGCGAGTCCGCCGCTGATGTCGCCGGTCACCTGGTTGCCGTAATTCGTGCTGTCCCGGGAGCCGACAACGGCCACCGTCGACCGGACGTCCGGGATGCCGTCCGTGAACCTTCCCCGCGCCCAGAGGCAGAGCGGTTCGCCCAGCCCGAGGTCTGCCAACGACCCCGGCCACACGGCATCTCCGGGAATGAGCACGGTGCCGCCGAGCCTGCCGATCACGGCCAAGTCGCGTTCCGGCGCAAGGTCCTTGATGCGCGGCGCCCATCGTTCGAGGGCGTCGTTGAGCGGCTGAGCGTTGCCGGCAGTGGGTTCGCGGTCAAGGGCGCGCAGCAATTCCGCCTGCAAACCATGCCCGGCCTTGATCTGGCCGGTGGCGACTCTCAGGGCGTCGTGCGCGCCGGTAGCGGCGACCAGTGCCTGGCCGATCCAGTCAGACGGCTCCATCAGCCGGGACAACGCCGCCCTGGCAAGGCGTTCATCGGTGGACGGCAGTTGCGTCATTCTGGTCATCTCCTCCTGGCCGGCGGCCGCAGATGGCGAAGGCATGGTCAGGCCGCCTTGACCTGTTGGCGGAAGGCCAGCGCCGTGCTGACGCAGTCCCGGTCCGGTCGGTCCAGGCCGGACAGGTCGGCGAGCGTCCACGCAACGCGCAGGACACGCGAGTAGCCACGGCCGGTCAGCACTCCGCATTCCATGGCCCGGTCCAGGTCCCTGGTGATAGCGGCCGGAAGCCGCAGCTTCCCGGTCAACAGTTCGCCGCTGATCTCCGCGTTCAACCCGATGCCCCAAGGCTGCAGCCTCACCCGCTGGGCCGTCCGTGCCACCGCTACCCGGGCGGCGACGGCCGCGCTGTCCTCCCGACGCGCACCCGCGGCCATCATCCCCACCGTCAGCCGTGGCAGAGTCAGCTGCAGATCGATGCGGTCGGTCAAGGGGTTGGAGAGCTTGCCAAAGTAGCGGCGCCTCTGGTCGGGCGTGCAGGTGCACTCCAAACCCTTGCCCCCGGAGAGCCCGCACGGGCAGGGGTTCGCCGCCATGACGAGCTGGAAGCGTGCCGGGTAGGCTGCGCTGCCCGCCGCCCGGTGCACCACCAGCCGCCCGCTCTCCAGCGGCTGGCGCAACGCGTCGAGCACCTGCCGGTCGTATTCGGGCGCCTCGTCCATGAACAGCACCCCGCGGTGTGCCCGCGAGGCCGCTCCTGGGCGGGGCATGCCGGAGCCGCCCCCGATGATGGAAACCGCCGTTGCCGTGTGGTGCGGGCTCTCGTACGGTGGCCGCCGTACCAGTTCGGTCAGCGGGGCCGCCGTAGCACTCAGGGAGTGGATGGCGGTGACCTCCATGGCATGGTGATCGGGAAGATCTGGCAGGATGCCCGGCAACCGTTCGGCCAGCATCGTCTTGCCGGCACCGGGCGGGCCGACGAGCAGCAAATGATGGCCGCCCGCAGCCGCGACTTCCAGCGCGGCCCGGGCTTCATGCTGCCCGGCCACGTCCGCCAGGTCGGGGGCGGGCGCCGGAGGAGCTGTGGCCGGCACGGACGAGGGCAACCGCTCCAACGGGGCGAGATTGAGCCGGTGCGCGTCGGCTCCGAAGGCCATCAACACCTCAACGAGGTTGCCGAAGCTGCGCACCTGGGCGCCGGGCACCAACGCGGCCTCGGCGGCGTTGGCTTCGGCTACGACAACATGCGGATACCCGGCCTCGACTGCCGCAATAACCGCCGGCAGTACACCCCTGACCGGCCGGAGCCTCCCATCGAGTCCCATTTCGGCCAGGAAAACGGTACGGCCGCTGGGCCGGACGTCTCCGGCCGCTTGGAGCGAGGCCATCAGGATGGCCAGGTCGAAGCCGGAGCCCTTCTTCGGCAGCGAAGCGGGGACAAGGTTGACTGTAATCTTCCGCCTGCTAAGCGGAACCCCCGCGTTCTTCGCCGCGGCCTTGATCCGTTCCTTGGCCTCGGTCAGGGCAGCGTCCGGCAGCCCCAGAAGAATGAAGGCCGGGAGGGTTTGGCCGATGTCCGCTTCGACTTCCACGATGTGTCCGGTGAGGCCCACCAGCGCCACCGAGAACGTCCGACCGAGCCCCATTAGCCGACGTCCTTCATGTACTCGATCACGGGCCAACGCCCCTGACCGTAGAGCACCGCGACGGCGTCCACCCTCATCGCCGTACCGGTCATGCCGTGGTCGCGCAGCCACTGGAGTCCCAAGAAGTGGAGACGGCGGACCTTGGCGTCGGTGATGGCTTCGAAAGGGTGGCCGTAGTCGGTGCTGCGCCGGGTCTTGACCTCGGAGACCACGATGGACGCCCCGTCCACGGCCACGATGTCCAGTTCGCCGTCGGGGCTGCGCCAGTTTCGGTCGATGACCCGCTGGCCCGCGCCGGAAAGATAGGCCGCGGCCATTTCCTCGCCGCGCCGGCCCAGTTCGTCTTTCGCTCTCATGCCCTCCAGCCTGGCGGCGGGCAGCAAAAGGAATCTTCACGTAACCCCAGGATGTGGACAGCCCACCCCAGGCGGCAGCCTGTGCAGGACAGGGCGGCAGCCTCAGTTACGCTAAAGAAGTGATGCGCGGCACACCCTGGCCCGCGCTCTATCTCGGCCTCGGGGCACCGGCATGCGCGTCATCTGGTGCGGGCTGCCGACATGTTCGGAGGTCCTGACAGCAACGGTTCAGGGAACAGGAAGGACTCGCAGTGCGGATAACTGTCGTCGGAGCCGGTGCGTGGGGATTGCCGGCAGCGGCCGAGCTGGCCGGTCGGGGGCATCACGTCACCCTGATCGACCGCTTCGGCGTATCGAACCCGCTGTCGTCCTCTTATGGACCGACCCGCATGTGGCGCATTGCCGACCCGGACCCCGGTCGGGTCCGGCTGTCCAGGTTGGGGCTGGAAGCCATGAAGCGGCTCTCGAGCAGGGCCGGGCAACCCGTTTACCACCGAAAGGGCCTGCTGTGGCGCGACACGATGTCGCTGCCGCGCCTGCGGTCGACCCTTCTCGCCGAAGAGGTGCCCTTCGAGGAGGTCGACGCAAGCGAAGTTGCACGGTTCCTGCCCGGCTTGAGGCCGGACGGCCGGGATGCCGTCTGGCAGCGGGACGCCGGCGTGGTCCTGGCCGACGTGAGCCTGCAGGCTCAGTTTCGGCTGTTCTCCGCGGCCGGCGGCACCTTCCTGCACGGGGCCACGGTCTCGGAGGTTTCGGCAGCTGCAGGGACCGTCAGCGCTTCCCTCTCGGATAGCAGGCGCGTCGATGCGGACGTGTTGGTGATTGCGGCCGGTCCGGGGAGCGGCGTCCTGCTCGCACAGCTTGGTTTGCCCGCGCCGCTTCGGCCGTACCTGGAGCAGGTGGTCCACTTCGGTAATGCACATCGGCGGGGCGCCGCCGACAACTATCCCTGCTTTTTCGACGGCCCCACAGATGAAGCGCCGGGCATCTACGCGATGAGCAGCCCCGGGGTGGGCTACAAGGTCGGCCTGGACAGTCCGCTGCGACACTACACGGAGGGGGACGGCGACAGGTCCCCGGATGAGTTGCGCACCGGCATCATCCGGGAACGGGTGCGCCGTGATTTGTTGTCGCTGCAGCCTGATGTGCTCGATGCACAGGTCTGCGTTTGGACCGACACCCCCGACGGCAGGTTCGTCGTCGATTCGCCGCTCCCCGGGGTCGTGGTTGCCTGCGGGGATGCCGGCGAGGGGTTCAAGTATTCGGCGCTGATGGGCATCATCGTCGCCGATCTGGTCGAGGACAGGCAGCCCGAGGCTGACATCAGCCCCTACCGGTTGAGTCGCTTCGAGGCCGAGGGAAGCGCCGACTGGGGTGTTCCGACCGCGCTGGGCCGCTGACCGGACGGTCGGAACACCCCGGCGCACTCGGTCGAACAGGTCATGCCTCGACCAGCAAGCCGTCTGCTAGCCGCGCAGCCGCTCACCTTTCGGATCGTAGAAGGGGCGCCGGGAAACCGTGGCCGCGACGGGCCGGCCCTTGCATTCGACCGTGAATGTTCCGGAGAGGTCCGCATCCCCGGCGACCGAGGCAAGCCCAACAGCGCGTCCCAGCGTGTAGCCGTAGCTACCGCTGGTCATGCGGCCCACCGGCACGCCGTCGCAGAATACGGTCTCGTCGTGCACGAACAGTGGCTCCGGGTCGTCCAGCGCCACGTACACGGTCCGGTACGGGGGCGCCGCCGGGTCCAGCTTCGCCACCGCGTCCCGGCCCACGAAGCCGCCCGGCTTATCCAGCGCCACGGTGAAGCCGAGTCCGGCGGAGTACGGGTCGTCGGCGGGGCCGATGTCGTGCCCGAGATGGCGAAAACCCTTCTCGCTGCGCAATGAGTCGAGGGCGTGGTAGCCGGCCAGCCGTACGCCGAGGTCTTGGCCGGCCTCCCACAACGCGTCGAACACATTGACGGCCGTGTCCGCGCCCGGGTACAGCTCGTAGCCGAGTTCGCCGACAAAGCTCACCCGCAGTGCGTAGGCGAAACCGTCTGCAACCTCCACGGTCCGACCTTCGGTGTAGGGCTGGGCGGCGTCCGACCAGTCCTCGGGCGAAACGCGGCTGAGCAGTTCCCGGCTCTTGGGCCCCATGACCCCGATGGTCGCCAGGCCGGCCGTCGCATCGAAGACCGCGGCCGCCTTGTCTTGCGCCAGCCGCCGCAGGTACCCCAGTGTCTTGTCCTGGCTGAAGGCAGGCGTCACCACGAGGAACCTGTCGGTGCCGAGCCTGGTCACGGTGCCGTCCAGTTCGATCCCCCCGGCCTCGTTGAGCATCAGGGTGTAGACGGCCTTGTCGACACGTACGTCGACGTCCGCGGTGCAGGCCCGCTGGCAGACTTCCAGCGCGCCCGGACCCGCCACTTCGATCTTCGCGAAGGAGCTCAGGTCGAACAGCACCACCCCTTCCCGTGCGCCACGGTGCTCCTCGCCGACGCGGTCGAACCAGTTCTGCCGGCCGTAGCTGTATTCATAGTCCGGCGCGGTCCCGGGGTCGCCATACCAGTTGGCCCGTTCCCAGCCGTTGAGTTCCCCGAAGCAGGCGCCGAGCCCGGCGAGCCGGGAGTGCAGCGGCGAGCGCCGGACGTTGCGGGCGGTGGCCGGCTGCAGCTGCGGCCAGTGCATGGCGTAGAGGCGTCCCAGCCCCTCCCGGGTCCGTGCATGAAGGTAGCGCCGGTTGCTCTGGTGCCGCGAGAACCGCCGGACGTCCACCGCGGCTGCGTCGAAGCCGGGCGATCCGGAGATCACCCACTCGGCAAGTTCCCGGCCGGCGCCGGGGGCGAAAATGATGCCCTGGGAGTTGAAGCCGGCCGCAACAAAGAGGTTGCGCACCTCGGACGTCTCCCCGAGCGCAAAGTTGGAATCCGGAGTGAAGCTTTCCGGGGCGTTGAGGAAGCGGTCGTAACGGCTCTGCGCCAGTACCGGCACCGCCGCCTCGGCCTTGCTGCGGATTCCCGCGAAATGCTCCCAGTCGGCCTCGAACTCTGCGAAACCGCCTCGGCCGATCTCGCTCACCGGCCGCGGCAACCCGTCCGGCTCGAAGGCGCCGACCAGCAGCCGCCCGAGCTCATGCCGGATGTAGTAGCTGTTGTCCAGGTCCCGGAAGACAGGCAGCTCGGGCACGGCGCCGTCGATCTCCTCGGTCCTCACGTGCACGTGCTCGGCGGCGTACAGCGGCACATGCGCTCCCGCGGTCGCGGCCAGGTCGCGCGTCCACAGCCCGCAGGCGAGGATCACCCGTTCGCTCTCTATGGTCCCCTGATCCGTGACAACCCCCGTCACCCGGCCCCGAACTTGACGAATGCCGGTGACAGACACGTTTTCGCGGAGGTCGGCGCCGAGCTCGTGGGCGAGTTTGGCGAAGGACAGCGCCGCGTAGCCGGGATTGATGTGCCCGTCGCCCGGCAGGTAGAGCGCGCCGAGCACGCCGTCGGTCCGGGCCAGCGGCCACAGCCGGCCCAGGCCGGCCGCTTCCAGGATCTCCGCCTCGGTGCCGTTCTGGCGGGCCACGTCGCAGGCGTAGCGCATTTCATCCACCCGGCCTGCGGTCCGCGCCACCATCACCGAGCCGGATTGCTGGAACGAGACGTCGAGCCCGGAGCGTTCTTCGAGCGCGCCGTAGGTCTCGAGGCCGTACTTGGCCAGCTTGGTCATCGCCGTCGTGGTCCTCCCGCCGGTTACCAGGCCTGCCGCGTGCCACGTGGTGCCGCTGCCCAGGACGTTGGCTTCGAGCAGGATGACGTCCGTCACCCCCGCCGCCGCCAGGTGATAGGCGATGCTGGCCCCTACGATTCCCCCGCCGACGACGACGGTGCGCGCCCGGGCGGGCAGCGGCTGGCGGGCTTCATGGGTGAAAGCGGACGCGCTGATGGTGCGGTCTACGAGCCGGTCCATGGGTTTCCTCGCTTCAGTTGAGGGCAGGTCACGGGCCCGCCATGCGGTCGTCCGGCGCCGCAATGGACGAGGCGCTCCGCGCGCTGTCCTTAGCGTTAATAATGAATTATTGTGAACCGTATCACAGCACATCGAAGGGAAAACATGAGCCCCGTTGCCGCCCCCGGCCCCGCACTGTCCATCGAGGATCAGCCGCGGCGCCAGCTCATCCTCGAAGCGGCGGAACGCCTGCTGGCGGCCCGCGGATTTGACGGGATCCGTCTGCGGGACATCTCCACGGAAGCCGTGATCTCCATCGGAATGATCCAGCACTACTTCCCCAGCCGGGACGCCGTGGTCCGCGAAATGCTGGTCGCCGCGTGTGAGCGCAGGGCGACCGAATGGCAGCTGCCCGCGCAGCAGCAGGAGGACCCCGTCGCGAAGGTCCGGGCGCTCCTCGCCGGTGCGGTCACGGATCCGGAGCACTGCACCGTCTGGCTGGAATCCTGCGCGGCCGCCAGCCGGCACCGGGAGGTGCAGCCCGTGGTGCTGCACACCAACATCATGTGGCGGCAGGCGCTGTGGGCAGCCATTGCCGAAGGCACGGACGCCGGCCGCTTCACCCCCGCAATCCCGGTGGAACAGATAGTGGACACCCTGGTCGCACTCATCGACGGCCTGATCATGGCCGTGGCCACGAAAGACCCGAAAATGACGCCGGACTACATCAACTCGCTGCTGCTGGCGGCGGCGCGCCTTCAGCTCGGCACCGACCTCGCCGGTTGAATCTTCCACGGGCACGCCCACAGGCTTCCGGGGACCGACCGAGACGCTCCTCACAAAAAGATCGGTGAAACGCTTGTTTCGGCTGCACCCCCGGGCTAAGGTCTACTAAACACAGTGATAAGTGACATAAATCACCGTGTTAGGGATGACTAAAGGAGGTGTTCGATGAGCGGTACAGCGGATAACGAGCAGCCGATCGGCCAGCGCATTCGTGCGGCCCGGGAACTGCGGAGCATCTCCCTGCGCAGCCTGGCTCAGCTGACCGGCGTCAGCTCGGGGTTCCTGAGCCAGCTGGAAAACGCGCACTCGAACGCCAGCGTCGCCACACTCAAGAAAATCGCGGAAGCCCTCGGAACAACGACGGCGGAGCTGATCGACGGCACCAGGCCCGAGGGCCGGGTACTGCGCAAGGCCGACCGGCCTGTTTTCCATGCCGGCGACGGCCTCAACAAGTACCTGCTCACCGGCTCGCCGCAGCGGAATCTGGAGGTCTACGCCGGCGAACTCGACGTGCACGGCGGGACCGGCGAGGAGCTGTACGCGCACGGAAATGCGCAGGAGGTCCTCGTCTGCCTGACCGGGCGGGTGGAGGTCCGCCTCTCCGAAGAGTCGCATGTCCTCGAAGGCGGCGACAGCGTCGAATACCTCTCGTCCACGCCGCACGGCCTTCGGAACCTGGCCCACGGCACATCCGAGGTCATGTGGATCATCAGCCCTCCAACTATCTAAAGCAGCCGGTCCGCAGTTGGACAGCCGGCGTTGCCGCACTCAGCGTTCCACACGAAAGAGGAGAAATAATGTCAGCAGTTACCACACCCCGCCGCCGGCGGGCCGTGCCGGTTGGAATGGCGGCAGCAGTTGCCCTGCTCGTGTCGGCCTGCGGCGGCGGGGGCAGTGCGGCCTCCGCCGACATCGACCTGGGCACCGGTCCCGCGGAGGCCGGCACGGTCAAGCCCGGCGCCTTGGATGGCCTGAACATGACCTTTGCCTCATACGGCGGGCTGTACCAGGACGGACAGATGGCGGCGGCAGTGACGCCGTTCGCCGAGGAGTCCGGGGCGAACATCCTGTCCGATGGGCCGATGGAGTACGCAAAAATCCAGGCACAGGTGGAGTCGAACAACGTGACGTGGGACGTCGTCGACACCGATTCGAACTGGGCGGCCGGGCAATGCGGGAAGCTCCTGCAGAAGCTGGACTTCTCGATCATCGACAAGTCCAACGTCCCGGAGGGCCTGACCAGCGACTGCTACGTCCCGGCCATGCAGTACGCCACGGTCATGGTGTACAACACCGAGAAGTTCAGCAACGCACCGCAAAGCTGGGCCGATTTCTTCGACACCGAGAAGTTCCCCGGCAAGCGGGCCGTCCAGGGCGCCGACGTCGGAGGCGGCCTCCTGGAGGGCGCCCTGATCGCCGACGGGGTGGCCGAGGAGGACCTGTACCCGCTCGATGTCGAGCGGGCGCTGAAAAAAGTGGACACGATCAATGACAGCCTCGTGTATTGGACCACGGGTGCCCAGTCGCAGCAGATGCTGGAGGCCGAGGAAGTGGACATGGCTCTGGTCTGGTCCGGCCGCGCCTACGGAGCCGTGGAAAACGGCGCCCCGTTCGAGCCGGTCTGGGAGACCGGCGTCGTGGTCATGGATGTCCTCGCCGTTCCCACGAACGCCAAGAACCCGAAGGCCTCGATGGCCCTGATCAACTACGCGCTGGGCAAGGAACAGCAGGAGAAGCTCACGGAGGAAACGTCGTATTCCCCGGTCCACGTGGACGCCAAGCCGGCGGTGAATGAGAACGGCAAGAAGTTCCTGATCACCGAGCCGGAGATCGCCGACAAGGTCCTGGTTTCCGACTTCGCCTGGTGGGGCGAGAACTATGCCTCGACCCTGGAACGCTGGACGGCCTGGGTCTCCTAATGAGCAATGCAGTCAAAGACCCCGTCCGGCCGGCAGCCTCGGCCGGCCGGACGGGGAATGGCGAGGGTGCGGCGCCGGTGGCCGGCAGGCGCACACGGCTGAGTCCGTTGTTGTTGTTGCTGCCGGCGCTGGCGCTGATGGTCGGCGTGTTCGCCTATCCGCTGGCAGAGGCAATGTGGCGCAGCGTAGCGGACCCCGTGCCCGGCCCGCAGAACTACGAGTGGTTTGTCGCCAACGCCGGGAACTGGGCCGTCCTCGGCCGCACGCTGTGGGTGGCGCTGCTGTCCGCAGCCATCTGCCTGGTGCTGGCCTACCCGTATGCGTACTTCATGGTGATTTCCGGCCCGAAGGTGCGCGCCGCACTGGTCGTCATCGTCCTCATACCGTTTTGGACGTCGCTGATGATCCGCAGCTTCGCGTGGATCATCCTGCTGCAGGACAACGGCCTGATCAACGGCATGCTCGGGTTCCTGGGACTGGGGCCATTCGAAATGATCCGCAACACCACCGGCGTCCTGATCGGCATGGTCCAGGTGCTGCTGCCTTTCATGGTGCTGCCGCTGTATGCGTCGATGCGGAACGTGGACCTGCGGTTGATGCAGGCCTCCAGCAGCCTGGGCGCCGTTCCCTTCGTCTCCTTCACCCGCATCTTCATGCCGCTGGCCATGCCCGGCGTGGTGTCCGGCTCCCTGCTGGTCTTCATCCAGGCGCTCGGCTTCTACATCACGCCGGCGCTGCTCGGCTCGCCGTCCGAGATGCTGATCTCGCAATACATCTACGTGCAGGTCAATGGCCAGCTTCAGTGGGGGCGCGGCAGCGTACTGGGCGTCATCCTGCTGGTTGCCACCCTGCTGCTGCTGGGCCTGCTGGCGCTGCTGCTGCGCAAGAGCAAACGTGCCGCCGGCGATGAAGGAGGGCTGCTGTGAAACATTCCGTGCTGACCCGGTCCCTGCTGTTGGTTTATGCGGGACTGGTGGCCGTCATATTGATTGCGCCGACGTCGATCGTGATTCCGCTGAGCTTTACGGACAAGGCCTCGCTGAGCTTCCCGCCGTCGGGCTGGTCGCTGCGCTGGTATGAGAATTTCTTCAGCGACCGGGCGTGGATGTCGGCCCTCGGCAATTCGATCTTGATCGGCGTCATCGTTGCCGTCGCGGCGACGGTCGTCGGCACCGCGGCGTCCATGGGCCTGCAAAAGTTTGTGCGGCGCCGGGCCGCCAAGACGGTGCAGGCGCTGCTGCTGGCCCCGATCGTGGTGCCTGCGATCATCCTGGCCATCGGCATCTACGCGATCTTCCTGCGGCTGCAGATGCTGGGCACCTTGACCGGTTTCGTGCTGGCCCATACGGTCCTGGCCGTGCCGTTCGTGGTCGTCTCCGTTACGGCGGCCCTCAGCGGTTTCGATCAGCGGTTGGCGACGGCGGCCGCAAGCCTGGGCGCGAACCGGTGGAACACCTTCCTGAAGGTCATCTTGCCGGCCATTCTGCCCGGAGTCGTTTCGGGGGCACTCTTCGCCTTCGTGACCTCGTTCGACGAGGTCGTGTTGTCCATCTTCATCAAAAGTCCGTACTTGGAAACGCTGCCCGTCAAGATGTATTCGTCCGTCACCAGGGACACGGACCCGACCATCGCGGCCGCGGCAACCATGATCATGCTCTTGACGACAATCATCATTGCCGTCGGGCTGCTCAGTATGCGTAGGAGGAAACGTGTCCAGTAAGCTCACCGGGGCCGGCACCCGGATCGAGATCCAGAATGTCACCAAGCGCTATGCCAAATCCACCGCGGTGGATGACGTGTCGCTGACCATCGAGCCCGGTGAATTCATCACGCTGCTGGGCCCGTCCGGCAGCGGCAAGACGACCACGCTGAATCTCGTGGCCGGCTTCACCGACCTGACCAGCGGCTCGATCGAAATCGACGGCCAGCGCGTGGACAACGTGCCGGCGCACAAGCGCGGGCTCGGCGTCGTCTTCCAGCACTACGCGCTGTTCCCGCACATGAGCGTCGCGGAGAACATCGCGTTTCCGCTGCAGCAGCGCAAGACCCCCAAGTCCAAGCAGAAAACGCTGATTGGCGAGGCGTTGAAGACCGTCGGCCTGTCCGGCTATGAGGACCGCTACCCGCGCGAACTCTCCGGCGGCCAACAGCAGCGCGTCGCCTTCGCCCGCGCCATGGTCTTCAATCCCCGGGCGCTGCTCATGGATGAACCGCTGGGCGCCCTGGACAAGAACCTGCGGGAGAAGCTGCAGCTGGAGATCAAGCGGATCCACCAGGAAGTCGGCCGCACCTTCGTCTTCGTCACCCATGACCAAGAGGAAGCCCTGATCCTCAGCGACCGCATCGCCATCTTCAACAACGGCAGGATCGAGCAGGTCGGTACCAGCGCGGAGCTCTACGAGCGCCCCGCCAGCCTGTTCGTGGCCCAGTTCATGGGCGAGTCCACCATTTTCCGTGCCGATGTCGATACATCCGGCCGGGAGTGGTCCATGGACTTCCACGGGGCCAGGCTCCGCGGCCCCGCGGGCCGGAGCGTCTCCGGCAAGGGCGCCCTGGTCCTGCGGCCCGAACAGCTGCGCGTCGCACCGAAGGCGGAGGAAGCTCCCGGCGGGGCCGTCACCGTCCCGGTCAAGGTGGTCCAGAACATCTATCTGGGCTCCGGCCACAAATACGAGCTGCAGCTGGCCGACGGTTCCACCGGCATCGTCCGCACCCCGCTGTCCGAAAGCAACGGCTTGAAGCCCGGAGACGATGCCTTTGTCTACTGGTCCGCCCAGGACGGCGTGCTGCTCGAAGACTCCGATCTCGTCTCCACGACCTAGGAACAACACCATGAGCAAAAAGCTAATCAACGAGACGGCCTCGACGGTCAACGGCAACGTCTCCTTCTGGTTTGCCGAGGGCGGGCTGCCCGCGCCCCGGCCGGCCTTGGCCGGGGACACGACGGCGGATGTCGCCATCGTCGGCGCCGGCTACACCGGGCTGTGGACGGCGTACTACCTCAAGAAGGCCCGGCCGGAGCTGGACGTCGTCGTGCTCGAGAGCCGCTTTGCCGGCTTCGGTGCCTCGGGCCGCAACGGCGGCTGGTTGACCAACAGCATCACCGGCGGCCGCGGCCAGTACGTGAAGGCGCACGGCCGTGCGCTGGTGGGCCGGTTCCAGACGCTGCTGAACGAGACCGTGGATGAGGTCATCGCCGTCGCCGGCGCGGAGGGCATCGACGCCGGTGTCCGAAAGGGCGGGGAGCTGAACGTGGCCCGCAACCCGGCCCAGTTGGCACGGCTCAAGGCCTTTGCCGCAGCCGAAGCCCAGTGGCCCGAGGCGGGCGTCCGCCTGCTGAGCGAGGCGGAAAGCAACGAGCGGGTCCGGATCGCCGGCACGCTCGGCGCCGTTCACCAGCCGCACTGCGCCCGGATCCATCCGTCCAAGCTGGTCCGCGGCCTGGCGGAGCGGGTGGAAGCACTCGGGGTGAGGATCTACGAGGACACCACCGTCACCGAGATCAGCCCCCGTCTGGCGCGGACGGAGAAAGGTAATGTCCAGGCCGAGTACATCCTGCGGGCGACGGAGGGCTTCACCGCGAACCTGAAGGGGTCGCACCGCGAATGGCTGCCGATGAATTCGTCGATGATCGCCACCGAGCCCCTCGGTGACGACGTCTGGGCCGCAATCGGGTGGAATGAGTTCGACACCGTGGGCGACATGGCGCATGCCTACATGTACGCCCAGCGCACGGCCGATAACAGGATTGCGCTCGGCGGACGCGGCGTCCCCTACCGGTTTGGCTCCAAGACCGACACGGACGGGGCCACCCAGCCCGAAACCATCCAGAACCTGGCCGCGATCCTGCATGACATGTTCCCGGCGGCCCGCGGTGCACGCATCGACCACGCCTGGGCCGGCGTGCTGGGCGTGCCGCGCGACTGGAAGGCCACCGTCGGACTGGACCGGGAGACCGGCATCGGCTGGGCCGGTGGGTACGTCGGCACCGGCGTGACCGCGACGAACCTGGCCGGCCGGACGCTGCGGGACCTGGTCCTGGGCTCGGAGAGCGAACTGACCACCATGCCGTGGGTGAACCGCCGGGTGCGCAAATGGGAAGTGGAACCGCTGCGGTGGATTGCCGTCCAAGCCCTGTACGCGGCGTACTACGCCGCAGACAAGTCGGAAAACTCCGGCCGCACGTCCACATCCCCGATCGCCAAGGCCGCAGACCTCATCTCCGGCCGCGCCTGAAGTACCTCCCGCTGGTCGAGCAGCGGAAGCAACGGCCTGCTCGACCAGCGCGGATCATCCCTGAGAAAGGATCAACCATGTCCATCGACACCATCCACCTCCCCTCGGCGCCCCGCGCCGTGCTCGGAGCGCCCGCGCCCAAGCCCACGGCGGTCACCGAAGGCCAGCACGAGGCATCCCGGGAGGTCTGGAGCGCGGACAGCCTGAACGTGGGCGTCTGGGAGTGCTCCCCCGGTCTGTTCACCGCGGTGCGGGACGGCTACCACGAGGTTTGCCAGATCCTGACCGGGCGGGTAACCATCACCGCGGAGGGGCAGACGCCGGTGGAAGCGCGCGCCGGCGACACCGTTGTCATGCCCGCCGGTTGGAAAGGCACGTGGGACGTCCACGAGACCGTCCGGAAGACCTACATCACCCTGGACGGCGTCGGCGGCCAGTAGCCCGTCAGCTGCCGAGCCCGTCCTTGGGCAGGGTGAGGTCGTCGTTCTTGGCAAGTTCCTCGACGTTGACGTCCTTGAACGTGATCACGCGGACGGATTTAACGAACCGGGCGGAACGGTAGACGTCCCAGACCCACGCGTCCTGCAGGGTCAGGTCGAAGTAGACCTCGCCGTCGGCAGAGCGCGCCTGCAGGTCCACGTGGTTGGCCAGGTAGAAGCGGCGCTCGGTTTCAACGACGTAGCTGAACAGGCCGGCGACATCGCGGTACTCCCGGTAGAGCTGCAGCTCCATGTCGGTCTCATAGTTCTCAAGGTCTTCGGCGCTCATGTATCCATCCTGCCCCAGATTGCCCGGCGGCGTTTACTCCGCGAGTTCGACGGCGGGCATCAGCGGTTGCTCGGGGGTAAGCCGCCAGCTTCTGCGGTGCAGCTCCGAGGGGCCGATGCCCTGCAGGGCGGCGCGGTGCGCGGGAGTAGCGTAGCCCTTGTTGATGTCCCAGGCGTAGTCCGGATAGTCGGAGGCGTAGCCGGTCATCATGGCGTCGCGCTCCACCTTGGCCAGCACGCTCGCGGCCGCCACGCTGAGGCACTGCAGATCCGCCTTGATCCTGGTCCGCACCGGCGCGTCGCAGCCGGGCTGCGCGACGTCGTCGAAGAGCGACGGTTCCCCGGCCGACAGCCAGTCGTGGTTGCCGTCGAGAATCACGATGTCCGGTCGGGCGGTGGCCAGCACCTGGCCCCAGGCGCGCGCACCGGCCAGCCGCAGGGCCGCCATCAGGCCCAGCGCATCGATTTCCGCCGCGCTGGCGTGCCCCACCCCGTAGGCCGTCGCCCACTTCTGGATCTTGGGCACCAGGGCCACCCGGTCCGCCGGGCTGAGCAGTTTGCTGTCGCGGACGCCGCGGATCTGTTTGGCCGAGGTCGCGTCGATGGCCACCATCCCTACACTGACCGGTCCGGCCAGGGCTCCGCGGCCCACTTCGTCCGCACCGGCGACCAGCCGATGGCCGGCCTCGATGAAGGACCGCTCAAAGCGCAGCGTGGGGGCCCTGCCGGTCACTGTGTCTCGTCCTGCCGGGCCATGGCCGGCTTCTCCGTGCCGGACGCCTCGGACGGTTCCGGGACGCCGTCGAACACTTCCGGATAATTGCCCAGGAAGCCCAGCCGGTCCAGCGGCCAGGCGATGACGCTGGCCTTGCCTTCGACGGACTCGAGGTCCACGAAGCCCTGCGACGCCTCGTCCTGATGTTCGCGCGAGTCCGCGGAATGGTTCCGGTTATCGCCCATGACCCAGATTTTACCCTCGGGCACAGTCACATCGAAGGGAATCCGGGTGTTGTCCGAGCCCGGCGCAAGGTAGGGATCCTCGTCCAGCGGCTCCCCGTTGACCGAGATGCGGCCATCGGCGTCGCAACAGACCACCTGGTCGCCGCCAAGGCCAATGACGCGCTTCACCAGGTGCTGCTGGGACGCATCAGGCATCAGCCCGACGAAGGTGAGGATCTGCTGGAACCAGTTGCCGGCGTCGTCCACGCCGTTCGGAGGCAGCCAGCTGAGCTTGTCCTGGAAAACCACCACGTCGCCGCGGCTGAGCTCGAACGGCTGCGGGACCAACAGGTTCACGAAGATCCGGTCGTCCACCTCCAGCGTGTCCTCCATGGAGGTCGACGGAATGAAGAAGGCGCGGAAGAGGAAAGTCTTGATCAGGAAAGAAAGGACGACGGCGACCGCGACGATCGTGGCGATCTCCTTCAGCCACGACAACAGGGAGTTCCGCCCGGCGCTCTTGCGTTCGCTCTGGCGTTCGCGCTTCCGCGGCCCGGAGGCATCCGGCTGGTACCCGCCAGTATCCTTCGGGTCCTGGTCCATACTCACTATCCTCGATTCTCCGCTGGCTGGGCATCCAACTGTATCCGGTCCAGCCCGGCCATCCGGTCGAGCGGCCAGATGATGCTCAGCGGGCGGCCAATGACGCGCTCGACGGGGACCATGCCGCCGCCCGGCGCGCCGAGGAGGGCACGCGAATCGGCCGAGGCCGACCGGTGGTCCCCCATTAACCACAATCTATCCTCGGGCACCTGGACGGAGAACTTCATCTCGCTGGGCGCGTCGCCGGGAAAAAGGTAATCCTCCTGGACCGGTTCGCCATTGACCAGCAGGCGCCCGTCCGGACCGCAGCATTCGACCGAGTCCCCGGGCAGGCCGATCACCCGTTTCACATAGATGGTGTCGCTCCCGGCAACCCCGAGCCACTGGCCGGCCTGCTGGAGGGCGTCCACGAACGGGGAATTGCCGCTGTTGAAGGGCGCGAACGAGCCCCGCCCGTCGAAGACCACCAGGTCGCCCCGCCGGATCCCGCCGAAGTGGTAGTCGGTGCGTGAAACCAGGACACGGTCGCCGGTCTCCAGCAGCGGCTCCATCGACCCGGACGGGATGTAGTACACGTCCAGCAGTGTGGCGCGCACGACGGCGCTGAGCACCACGGCGCAGGCCACGACGGCCAACACAAAACGCCAGCCCGGAAGTCCGGGCCGGCGTCTTGGTTGTTCCCCCGAAGCTTCGGGGGAACCAGAGAGGTGCTGCACTGCCTAGGTCAAGAAGTTGCCGGTGGGCAACTTTACTTGGCGGTGCCGAAGTCGCGCTTCTCCTTGATGCGGGCTGCCTTGCCGTGGCGCTTGCGCATGTAGTACAGCTTGGCGCGGCGCACGTCGCCCTTGGTTACGACCTCGATGTGGTCGATGATCGGGGAGTGTACCGGGAAGGTACGCTCCACGCCCACGCCGAAGGAAACCTTGCGGACGGTGAAGGTCTCGCGGACACCATGGCCCTGGCGGCCCATGACGTAACCCTGGAAAACCTGGATACGGGCGGTCTTGCCTTCGATGATGTTCACGTGCACCTTGACGGTGTCGCCGGCGCGGAACTCGGGAACGTCGCTGCGCAGGGATGCTGCGTCAACAGAGTCGAGGATATGCATTGCTCACTCCTGGTGAACGCCACAGGTCATTCACTTTGGTCACGGCGCGACGGTCAGGCACATGCCTGCAACCGTCGCTGCCGAAATTCAAGAACCGGCCATCCGGGAATCGGCGGCCGGAGAGTCCAACTGTTGGCAACGCTCCCCCTGTGGCAGGAACGTGCCCAGCGGACACAATCCTCTATTTTGCCACACGGCACGCCCCAAGCTCTAATTCCGCGCGGCCAAAAATTCAGTTGCGCCGAAACACGGCTCCGCCTGCGAGGTCAGGAGGTATGGGGGGTGTTCCTGACGGCATCCGCTGACCTCGACGGAACCGGCACGACCTGATCGGGCGTGACGGTGTAGCCGAGTTCCGCCAGGGTTGCGCGGTCCTGCTTGTCCAGGGTCTCCGGATCCAGTGCCAGGATCAGGTCCGGGCGGCGCTCGGCGGTGCGGCGCAGCTGTTCGTCGCGGCGGTGCCGGGCGATCTTGGCGTGGTTGCCGCTGAGCAGAACCTCCGGGATCCCGCGGCCGCGCCAGTCGGAGGGTTTGGTGTAGACCGGATACTCCAGCAGCCCGTCGGAATGGGACTCCTCCACCAGCGAGTCGGGGTTGCCGACGACGCCGGGAATGAGCCGGCCCACGGCCTCGACCATCGCCAGCACGGCCACCTCTCCCCCGTTAAGCACGTAATCGCCGAGGCTGACCGGGCGGACCCGGAAATGCCCGTCCGCCCAGTCGAGGACGCGCTCGTCGATGCCTTCGTAGCGGCCGCAGGCGAAGACCAGGTGGTCTTCGGCGGCGAGCTCGTAGGCGAGGGCCTGGTTGAAGACCTCGCCGGCCGGGGACGGGACGATCAGGACGGGTCGCGCGGCGGCGGGCTCGGGGACCCGGTCCGCCGCGGGATCCGGGCGGGCCGGCAGGTCTGTGCCGGAGTCCGCGGCAATAACGACCGACTCGAGCGCCTGCGCCCAGGGCTCGGGCTTCATGACCATGCCGGCGCCGCCGCCGTACGGGGTGTCGTCGACGGTGCGGTGGCGGTCGGTGGTGAAGTCGCGCAGGTCGTGGACCTGCAGTTGCAGCAGCCCGTCTTGGCGCGCCTTGCCGATCAGCGACAAATCCAGCGCCGCCAGGTATTCCGGAAAGATGCTGACGACGTCGATGCGCACCTAGCGCTCCCCCTCGCCGTCGTCGGGGGTCTCCTGCGCATCCGGCGAGTTCAGCTCGAACAGCCCGGCCGGCGGCGTGAGCCGGACGAAGCCCGCTTCCACGTCCACTTCCGGCACGATCTCCTCGACGAATGGCACCAGCACTTCCCCGCCGTTCAGGTCCTCCACGATCAGCAGGTCCTGGGCGGGCATGGTGTTCAGTCCGGAGACCTTGCCGACCACGTCTTCCCCGATGCGCACGTCGAGGCCGACGAGCTCGTGTTCGTACCAGGCGTCGTCGTCGTCTTCGACGTCCTCGGTGTCGACGAAGAGCCTGGCGCCGCGGAGTTCTTCGGCACCGTTACGGTCGGCGACTTCATGGAAACCCAGCAGCAGGATGTCTTTGTTCCAGCGGGCACTGCGCACCGTCAGCGGCCCCAGGCCGGCCGGCTCCACGGTCAGCTCGACGTCGGGAACGAAGCGATCGGCCGGAGCGTCCGTCAGCACCTGGACCGTAACCTCGCCCCGAATGCCGTGCGGCTTGCCGATCCGGGCAACTTGTACCTGCATGCAGACTCCTTTGGAAGAAAAACGTCCGGCCCCTGGACCATTATCTGGTACAGGGGCCGGAGGTTATGGAATGGGTGCCCGGCTCGATGCCGGGCGGGCGCCGATCCGGATCAGCGGCGGCGGTCGGTATCGACCACATCCACGCGGACCTGGTCATCGGCCAAGGCGTTCACTACCGTGCGCAGTGCGCGGGCAGTGCGGCCCTGGCGGCCGATGACGCGGCCCAGATCCTCCGGATGAACACGCACCTCGATGATGTCACCGCGGCGGTTGCTCTTCTGCGTGACCTTGACGTCGTCAGGACTGTCGACGATCCCGCGGACCAGATGATCGAGCGCTTCGGCCAGCATTACTCAGCCTTTTCGGCTTCGTCTGCGGCTGCTTCCTCGGCCGGAGCCTCGGCAGCTTCTTCCTTCTTGGCCTTCGGGGTGATGGCCTCGGGGACGATCACGGAATCCTTTTCGGGAGCCACGAAGGCCTCCTTGGCAGCCTTGGTCTTGAGGGTGCCTTCCTGGCCCTCAATGCCCTTGAACTTCTGCCAGTCGCCCGTGATCTTGAGCAGAACTTCGGCCTGCTCGGTCGGCTGGGCGCCGACGCCGAGCCAGTACTGGGCACGCTCGGAGTTGATCTCGATGAACGAGGGCTCTTCGGTCGGGTGGTACTGCCCGATCTCTTCGATGGCACGGCCGTCGCGCTTGGCGCGGGCATCCATGACAACGACGCGGTAGTGGGCAGAGAACTTCTTACCGAAGCGCTTAAGGCGAATCTTTACGGCCACTGTTGTGGTCACTCCTGGTTCTGAAAATGGGCGAACCCGTATGTCTGCTCCCGTGGGGCGGGCCATGGTTGGGGTTCAAAGGACAAGATACACACGCGGAGAGAGGGGCCGCGCAGATCGAGTACCTGTCTATTGTGCCAGATAGGAACCAATCCGCGCGACTTGGCGACGGCGGCGCGTTGCCACCGGTTTGGCGGCGGGCACCGGGGCCGTTGGGCCCGGGAACGTCAGGCTTCGGCGGTCGTGGACCAGACGTAGAGCTGCTGGCGTTCGGCCTGCTCCGCCTGCGACGCCAGCTGCGCGATCCGGCGCACGTTGTCTTCGGCGATGGCGCCGCTGAACGGCATGTCCTCTTCGGCGGCCCACCGGGAGGCGACCTCCGGGATCAAGGAGGCACCGTCGTCGTCGGTGTAGGTCAGCAGTTCCGCCAGCGACTGGACCATGGCATCCGGGGCGACCATCAGGTAGTCGCTGGAGACGTCGGCCATGTCCAGGGCCTCGCCGCCGGCGGCGCCGACGGCCTTGGCAGCCAGGCCGCCGAGGATTTCAATCTCCAGGTCCGTGACCCCGTTGAGGCGAAGACTGGGCGCATCCTCGACCTGGGCCATTGGCCCGTCGGTTTCCCCACGGGAGTCGACGCTGGCCTCGAGCTCGGCGGCGCGCCGGACGGCGACATCGTGGGTGGCGACAAAGATTTCGGTGGTTCCGGACATCTGCAGGTCCTTCCGCGGCTAGACCAAGTGGTTCCTCTTCAGCCTAGCCGCACCGGGCGGAATTCCGCCTCAGCCGACGGCGACGCGCAGCTGGTTGCGCCACGGATCCTCGAAGCGCAGCTCGGCCCCGGTGTGGTGGTTGGCAATGCCGGCGCTGGTGAGGCGTTCGGTCAGGGCGCCGACCTCGTCCTCGGTCGGCACGTGGATCAGCACCTCGCCCAGCCCCAGGGTGTCCTTGCGCGGCCCGGCCCCGCGGCTGTTCCAGACGTTCATGGCCATGTGGTGGTGGTAGCCGCCGGCGGCGACGAACAGCGCCTGGCCGTGCCAGCCGGCGGTGCGTTCGAAACCGAGGGTCTTCACGTAGAACTCCTCGGCGACGTTGGTGTCGCCGACCTGCAGGTGCACGTGGCCGATTCCGGCGCCGGCCTCGCGCTGGCTGGAGAGGGACTCCTCGGTCAGGTGGCTCTGCAGGTAGGTCTGGGGGTTGAGGGCCAGGCTGTCCATGTGGACCTCCTTGCCGTCGGCGGTCTCATTCCAGGACCACTGGTCGCGCGGGCGGTCCCAGTAGAGCTCGATGCCGTTGCCCTCCGGGTCAGTGAAGTAGAACGCCTCGCTGACCAGGTGGTCGGCGCTGCCGGCGAACCTGGAGGGATCGGTCTGCGCCGCGGTGGCCACGGTGGCGGCCAGGTCCGACTGGTTCTCGAACAGGAAGGCGGTGTGGAACAGCCCGGCCTCGCCGCGGGACGGCAGCTGCAGCCCGTTGGCCGGAGCCAGGTGGAGCAGCGGCGTGGTGCCGCGGCCCAGGAAAACCCCGCCCAGTCCCTCCGAGACAGGATCCAGCCCCAGCGCCTGCTGGTAGTAGTTGGTCATGTTCTTCATGTCGCCGACCTTGAGCATCACGGTGCCCATGCTGAGGTCGCCGGAGAGCAGGTCCTGGGGATTTACTTGAATGTTCATGCAATCAACAATACTTGAAGCTTCACGTTTATTCCAGTCCGGGGCTCCGGCCGCCGCATCCGGGCTCAGCGGCGGCGCCGGTACGCCAGATAGCTGCCCAGCGCCACGTCTCCGGCCGCCTGCAGCACCAGCCCCAGGGCGCCAGCCCGCAAGAACCGGGAGCTGGCGGGCCGGCGTCCGGCGGCGCGGAACAGCAGGGCGGCGCCGGTGGCAGCCGCGGCGGCACTGCCGGCCAGCAGGCCGGGGCGCGCGACGACGGCGCGCTGCCACGCCGCCAACGGTCCCCTGCCTTCCGCCGGGGTGCTGGCCAGTTCCAGCAGTGCCTTGCCGATCGACTGGACGGGGATCGATTCCATCCCAGGGACCCGGTCGGGCTGCAGCGACCCTTCGGCGAGCCGGGCGGCGACCGGGGGCAGTTGCAGCAGTTGGCCCGCGCGGGCCAGGATCCCGGGCTCGTCCGGGGAGGCCATCAGTTCCTGCAGCCCCTCGACGGCGCCCGGTTCCAGGCCGAGCACATCGCTGAGCCGCTGCGTGTCGGGTCCTTCCGGATGCACAATCCGGCCGAGCAGCCGCAGCGCCTCGGCGTCGGCCCGGGACGCCGAAGGGAACGGCTTGGCCGGTGCCTCCCAGGCATGCCAGAAGCTGGTGTCCGGGTCGCTCCGCGTGCCGGGCAGCCATGCCTCGACCGCGCGGAAGCCGTCCAGGTCCATCAGCGCCACGATCGGTTTGGCCGAGGCCGGCCAGTTGTAGAGCCCGGGCGCCGCCTCCCCATAGACCAACACGATCCGCTGGCCGGGTGCGGCCCCGTCGGGACGGCCCGCGTCGGGCTCCAGGACATGGAGTTCCACGCCGTTGAGGGCGCCGAACATCATCAGGTCCTCGCGCCGGAACTTGCCCACCAGCACGGTGCGCAGCTCGGCCGCGTCCGGCACTGCGGACTCCTCGGCCTCGTCTGGTTCCGGCACGGCGTCCACTTCCAGCGCAGCATCCGGTGCGGGTGCCTCGTATTCGACGCCGTCAATCTCCACGGCCGCCCCCAGGTCGGCGGAGAGCCCGCGGACCAAGGCCGCGACGTCGGGCCCCGGCACTGCCTGTCCGGCCGGATCCAGGACGGCGGCGCGTTGTTCCCCGTTCACGGCCAGCAGCACAGAGACCACGCTGTCGCCTGCCTGCGGGGCGCCGCCGGCAAAGGCGCCGAGCAGCGAGCGGTCGGTGAGTTGCTGCTGCAGGGCCGCGACGCCGGCTTCGTCCAGCGGCCACGGCCACCACAGCTGTCCTGACGCTGGTTCCCAGCCTGATTCATTCATAGCTCAACGCTAGCAACCAATGATCAGTCCGGCAGTGCTGCCCCGGCCAGGAAGGCCGTCAGCAGGGCATGGCCCCGGTCGGTGTCCTGCGGCCGGTGGTGCCCGCCGGCGTGGCGGTGGACGGCGCCGGTCCCGGCCAGGTATTCGGCCACTTCCTCGTACAGCGGTTCCCAGCCGCCGGTGACCACCAGGGTGGGCAAGCCGGGGACGATGTGCAGCGGCGCCTGCCAGGGCGGAGACTGCAGCCGGACGCGCGTCGCCTGGGCACGGTCGGCCGCGGAGGCCAGCGGCAGCGCCTCGGCGCCGACCACCAGCCGGACGAAGGCGCGCTGGTATTCCTCGTCGGTCAGCTCCCGCCGCGCGTCGAACAACGGCTCCAGCCGTTCGCGGTAGGCACGGGTGGCCGGCAAGTCCGCGGTCAGGGATAGGCAAGCGGGTTCGAACAGCGTGAGCGAGTGCACCCTGGTCGGGTGCTCGACCGCGGCCATCATCGCCGCGACGGCGCCCTGCGCGTGGGCCACGACGTGGGCGCCCGGTCCCAGATGCCGGCCGACGATCCGGGCGTCCTCGTCGAAGTCGGTCGGGCGGGGTTCTGTTTGCGGGTCAAACCCGTGGCGGCGCACGAACAGGCAGTCGTAGCGTCCGGCCAGGCGGTGCTGGTGCGGCCAGGCAGCGGCTCCGAAGCTGTCGGTGCCGTGGACAAAGACCACCCGCTCTCCGCTGCCTCTGACTGCCATGGGAGAAATACTAGACGCCGGAACCCACGGTTCCCTTGGAGTCTCCGGCGGCCTCCAGCGCCCAGACGTGGGGCACCAATTCGCGTTCCGGGACGCGCAGCTGCCCGGTCCGGAGCACCTGTCCGTGGCGCAGTTCAACTACGGTGAGCAGTTCGTGGGCGCGGAGCCCCGCGGCCAGCTGGGCGGATTGCGCGGGGTCCAGGACGGCCTCGGCCTGCTCGACGGGCAGGAAGACCGCCTGTCCCCCGGCACCGGCGGCGAGTTCGCCGCCGTCGTACGTTCCGCCGTCGTACACAAAGGTGATGGCTTCCGCGGCTTCGCCGTCCATCAGCTGGTAATCCAGCGCCAGGATGCGTCCGGGTGGTACGAGCAGGGAGGACTCGGCGAGCACCCGGGCCGCTGCCGCCCGCGGGTCCTCGCCGGGCCGGACCGGCGCCGCCGGCAGAGTGGGACCGCCGGGATTGTTCACCAGCACTACGGAACCGCCCACACTGCGCACGATCACCGCGACGGTGTCCCGCCGCGTTCCGGGCCTGCCGCCGTCGGCGCCGCGTGCCTGCTCTGCCACAAAACTCCTTCGCTGCGCTGCCGCGGGTGGGACCGATGCTCGCCGGGGCGAACAGTGCCGCCCGGCCAACGATCCGCGTGATCACCCGGTCCCGTGTCCACGGTGAAACGATTCGACAACCAGCTTACCTTCCGGCGCATGCAAAGTGCCGCGCGGCGCAGGGCAAGCGCCCCCGCCGGCGCATGGAAAGTGCCCCGCCGGATAACGACGGGGCACTTACGTGCAGCGGAACAGTCTTCGCGGCTACTTGCCGAGGAACTTCTCGAAGCCCTTGGGCAGGTTCAGCGCCGACGGATCGAAGTCCTGCCCGTCCTGCGGGGCGCCGAAGGCACTTCCCGCGGGAATGGAGGCCTTGTTCTTGCGGCGCTCCTCGGCCTCGCGCAGCTCCTGGGCCGCCTTGGCCGGGTTGCCGGAGCGGGCCTTCTTCTTGCCCTTGGCGGTTTGCTGCTTCTTCCGTGCGCCGCCGAAGCCGCCCGGACCGGCCACGCCGGGCATGCCCGGGATGCCGCCGCCCTGAGCCATCTTCTTCATCATCTTCTGCGCCTGGCCGAAGCGCTCCAGCAGGCCGTTGACCTCGGAGACGTGCACGCCGGAGCCCTTGGCGATGCGGGCCCGGCGGGAGCCGTTGATGATCTTCGGGGCAACGCGCTCGTGCGGGGTCATCGACCGGACGATCGCCTCCACGCGGTCGATCTCGCGTTCATCGAAGTTCTCCAACTGCTGGCGCATGTTGGCGGCGCCCGGCATCATCATGAGCATCTTCTTCATCGAGCCCATTTTGCGGATCTGCTGCATCTGGGCGAGGAAGTCGTCGAGGGTGAAGTCTTCCTGGTCGGCGAACTTCTGCGCCATCCGCTCGGCTTCGCCCTTGTCCCAGGACTTCTCCGCCTGCTCGATCAGGGTGAGCATGTCGCCCATGTCCAGGATGCGGTTGGCCATCCGGTCCGGGTGGAAGATCTCGAAGTCGTCCAGGTTTTCGCCCGTGGAAGCGAACATCACCGGCTTGCCGGTCACCGAGGCAACGGAGAGCGCCGCGCCGCCGCGCGCATCGCCGTCGAGCTTGGAAAGGACCACGCCGGTGAAGTTGACGCCTTCGTTGAAGGCCTGCGCGGTGTTGACCGCGTCCTGGCCGATCATCGCGTCAATCACGAAGAGCACTTCGTCCGGGTTGACGGCGGCGCGGATGTCAGCCGCCTGCTGCATCATCTCGGCGTCGACGCCCAAGCGGCCGGCGGTGTCCACGATGACGACGTCGTAGAGCTTTTGCCGCGCCTCGGCCACGCCGTCGCGGGCCACGGCCACCGGATCACCGGTAACGGCGTCGAACTCGGACTGCACGCCCGGGTGCGGGGCGTAGACCGGCACGCCGGCGCGCTGGCCGTTGACCTGGAGCTGGGTGACGGCATTGGGGCGCTGCAGGTCGGCGGCCACCAGCAGCGGGCTGTGGCCCTGGCTTTTGAGCCACTTGGACAGCTTGCCCGCCAGGGTGGTCTTGCCGGCGCCCTGCAGGCCGGCGAGCATGATCACCGTCGGCGGGGTCTTGGCCAGCTTGATGCGCCGGGTCTCGCCGCCCAGGATGTTGACCAGCTCGTCGTTCACGATCTTGACGACCTGCTGCGCGGGGTTCAGCGCCGCGGAGACTTCTTCGCTGAGCGCGCGTTCCTTCACGTGGGCCGCGAACTCGCGCACCACGGGCACGGCGACGTCGGCGTCGAGCAGGGCACGCCGGATTTCGCGTACGGTGGCGTCGACGTCGGCCTCGGACAACCGTCCCTTGCCGCGCAGATTCTTGAAGGTTGAGGCCAACCGGTCAGAGAGTGAATTGAACACGCGCCGTGTCTACTTTCGTCGATCTGGTTCACAGTCCCCGGGCCGCGCCGGAGTTCAGCACTTAAGGGTATCAACTGGCCGCGGCAGCAGTCGCGCCGGCCACCCCGGTTGACGCTCGTGCGGACCTAGTGCCTTTGGCCGGCCCGTGAAGGAGGACGCCGCGGGCGGGCAAGGAGTACGCCGGGCGGCCGGGTGTTCCCGCGGCCGACAGACCGTTCCCCCCAACGGTACAGCCGTGGCAAGGTGGGAAAGGTGAGCGTTGAACAAACCCAGACACAGGAACAGACCCACACCGAGGCCAAGTCCTCCCCCGCTGCCGACGGGCCGCTGCAGATCCGGACGTTGCTGATTTTGGGGGCTTCCGGCGACCTGACCGGCCGGCTGCTGCTGCCCGGGCTGGGCAAATTGATCGCCCAAGGCAGGACCAGCGGACTGAAAGTGGTGGGCGCTGGCTCGGACGACTGGGACGAGGGCAGGTGGCAGGAACGCGTCCGCGGCGCCTTCGATGCCTGCGCAGGTGCCGCGAACGACGACGGACGGCGGCAACTGATCAACGTCCAGGAAAACACCCGGTACCACTCGGTGGACGTGACTGCGGAAGGTGCCCTGGCGGAATTGCTGGCCGCACTGGATGGCCCGGTTGCCGTGTTCTTTGCCCTGCCGCCCGCGGTCAGCCAGAAAGCCTGCGAGATACTCCGGCCCGAGGACGTGCCGGAGGGGACCCGGTTGGTGTTGGAAAAGCCGTTCGGCTCCAGCCGTGAATCGGCCGCATCGCTGAACAAGACGCTGTTGAAGCTGGTGCCGGAGGACCATATCCACCGGGTGGACCACTTCCTGGGCAAGGCGACGGTCTTCAACATCCTCGGCCTGCGCTTCGCCAACCGCCTGCTGGAGCCGCTGCTCAGCAATGAACATGTGGCCAAAGTCGAGATTTTTTACGATGAGTCGCTGGCTTTGGAGGGCCGCGCCCGTTACTACGACGGCGCGGGCGCGCTGCGTGACATGATCCAGAGCCACTTGCTGCAGGTGATGGCATTGACCGCCCTGAACGCCCCGGCCACCATCCATGAGCGGGACCTGCGCGACCATATCGGCAGCGTCCTCCGTGCCAGCAGCGTCAACCCGGATTTCGCGAAGAGCACGCGGCGCGCCCGCTACACGGCCGGTCGGATCGGCGACCGCGATATCCCGGACTACGCCGCCGAACAGGGCGTGGACCCGGCCAAGAAGACCGAGACCTTGGCCGAGGTTGAAGTTTCGATCAACAACTCCCGGTGGTCCGGCGTGCCGTTCATCCTGCGCTCGGGAAAGGCTTTGGGCAAGCCGCAGAAGGAAGTGATCATCACCTTCAAACCGGTCAACCACCTGCCAACGGGCTTCAAGGGCATAGACGCCCCGACGCGGCTGCGGATTGGCCTCGGACCGGAAACCCTCCAATTGGAGATCGACGTGAACGGTCCGGGCGACATCTTCACGCTGGACCGGGCGGTCATGAGCGCCGACCTGCACTCGGCCGACCTGCTGCCCTACGGCGAAGTGTTGGAAGGCGTGCTGCGCGGCGACCCGCTCCTGTCCGTCCGCGGGGATATCGCCGAGGACTGCTGGCGGATAGTCGAGCCCGTGCTGAGGGCCTGGGAAAAGGACGAGGTTCCGCTGGAAGAATACGAAGCCGGCAGCAGCGGTCCGGCCAGCTGGGAAACTTCCCGGAGCGACAGGCCGCTCCCCTGACGGAGATCTAGATCGGTGAGTACCTAGAACGGTGGCGGGGTACCGTCCCACGGGTCGTCCGCGTCCGCGGCTCCGTCGCCACCGCTCTCGTCTCGGGGACTGTTTGCCCGGTCGTCCGGGCTTTCAGTGGCATCTCCCTCGTCCCGGCTTTCTGTGGCATCTCCGTCGCCGCCGGTGTTGCTTTGGGAGCTGTTGGCTCCGTCGTCGGGGCTTTCCGTGGCATTTCCTTCGCTGGGCGCCGAGGGGAGCGTGAGTGTCCAGCCGTCGTCGGGGGTGGTGGTGTGGGTGTGGCCGGAGCGGGTGGTGAAGTGGAGGGTTCCGTCGGGGTCCTGGGTGACGGTGGTGCCGGCGTGGTGTTTGGTTTTGTGGTCGGGTTTGCATCTGGCGCTGAGGTTTTCGGGGACGGTTTTGCCGCCGTCTTCCCAGGCGATGGTGTGGTCGATGTCGCAGTGGTCGGCGGGGATGGTGCAGCCGTAGTCGCGGCAGTGGCGGTCGCGCAGCCGGACGAGGCGTTTGAGCCATTCGGGCGGGTGGCGCAGGTCTTTGGCGGCGGCGGCTGCCTTGCCGTGGTCGTCGGTGAGCACGGTCAGCCAGGACTTGGCCAGGGCTGCGAGGTCGCGGGTCATTCCGGGCGGGATGGGCCCATAGCCGGTGAGGTCGCCAGGTTCTTCGGCGAGTCGGAGCAGGGTGTGCAGGGGCGCGGTGACGGCGACGGAGGCGGTCACGTTCCCGCCCCCGCAGGTACAGCGCCCCTGCATTGCCATCCCGGTGGTTGCGGTCCCTCGGGCGGCGTCTGGCGCTGTCCCGGTGGCGGCCGGGACCTCTGAGCCTGTTTCTTTGGTGGTGCTCGGTACAGTCCGCGCGGTGGCGGCTAAGGTTTCGGATCCGGCCGCCGTTTCCGAATCGGTCGCTAGTCCCGGGTCGGCTGATGCTTTGCTGGGGGCAATTCCGCCGGTGGCGATTGCCGTTCCGGAATCGGTTGCTGTTCCCGGACCGCTTGCCGCTTGGTTGGCGACTGCTTCGCCGTTGGCGGCTGCTTCGCCGTTGGCGGCTGCTTCGCCGTTGGCGGCTGTTTCGCCGTTGGCGGTTTCGGTGGTTTTGGTGTTTGTGGCGGGCTGGTAGGCGTGGCCGGGGTAGCGGAGAAGCATGTCGGTGAAGACGTCGGCGCGGAGTTGGCCCAGGGTGCGGGTTTCGTCGGCGGTCTGCAGTCTGCGGGCGTGGGCCTGCATGAGGTTGTAGGCGAGCAGGGCCTTGTCGGCGCTGGTGCGGATGTAAAGCTCGGCCATCCCGTCGTCCTGGGGCTGGTACTGGACGGTGCGGCGTTCCATCGCTGCCCGGTGCCGGGTTTCGAGGGGTTCGGGGTGCAGCCGGTCGCGGGCGGTGCGGGCCCGGGCCTGAACGGATTCGAGGGTGATGGCCCCGGCGCCGGGAACGGCCTTGGCTTCGTACCCTGCCAAGGCCTCGGGCGCCAGGCCGGCGCCTTTGCGGGCGATGGCGGTGGCGCGGTCCAGGTCGAGGTGGCCGTGGTCGAGGGCGGCGAGGGTGGCGGGCAGGCAGGTGGCGATCTGGTGGGCGTCGGCCAGTTCCGCTGCCGCGCGTTGGCGGGGCACGGCCAGG
>NZ_JBNHGM010000009.1:0-163610 GCF_059091265.1 Arthrobacter sp. THG-b23 | reverse complement strand
CCGCGCCGACAGCCAAGCCCGCCCCGCGCGCCAACCCGCGCGGATCGGGCAGGCTTTCCGGACCGCGCGGCGCCACCGCCGTCAGGGCGGCCGCCGGGGCGGCGGCGCCGTCGCGGACGCCCAAGTCCGGGGGAGCGGCACAGCCGAGGCGATCGCCCAAGCCCGGCGCCGGCGCCTCGTCCCACACCGCCAAAGCATCGAGCAGGCCGGGGAAGGCAACAGGCACCGGGCACGCGTCCGGAAGCACGCGGGGCGGGGCGGCCGCCCTGCTGTCGCGGTGGCGGGACCAGCGGACGGGACAGGGCAGCGCGGGAGGGGCGGGCCCCGCCGATACCACCGTTGTCAGCTTCCCCGAACCGCCAGCGCGCAAGACACGGCGCCGGCTGTTGATCGCGGCCGGCATCGTCGTCGTGCTCTTCGCGGTGTTGATGTCGGTCATCTTCCTGTCGCCGGCGCTGGCGGTGAAGACCATCACCGTCGAAGGCGCCGAATTGACCGAGTCCGCAACACTCACCGAGGCCTTGCAACCGCTCAGGGGCACGCCGCTGGCCCGCATCGGAGAGCGGGACGTTTATGACCGGGTGGACCACCTGCCGGCCGTGGAGTCGGTGGAAGTGATCGCCCGGCCGCCGTCGGAACTGCATGTCCGGATCATCGAGCACACACCCGTGGCCGTCCTCAAGGACGGCCGGAAATTCGTGCTGATCGACGAATCGGGGACGGTGCTGGCGTCGGTCGCCAAACGCAGTGAGGTCAAACTGCCCTTGATCGACGGAGCCAAGGCCGCCGAAAATCCGGACGTCTTCGCATCCATCACCGGCGTGCTCGCCGCGCTGCCGCCCGACGTCCTGGAACAGCTCAAGCACGCGTCCGCGCAGTCGGTGGACTCGGTGGAACTCCAGTTGGCCAGCGGCCAGAAAGTGCTGTGGGGCAACGCGGGGGAGCAGGAACTCAAGGCGACCGTGCTGCAGGCGCTGCTGCAGGCGAAGGGCGTCAAGGACAAGGCGAGCGTCATCGACGTGAGCACGCCCACGCGTCCGGTGACCCGTTGAGCGGGAGAGGAAATGCGCAACATTCCGGGATCGCGCGACACGCGGAGCAAGGTCGTTGTGCGCGCCGGGGCTTGCGTCTAGCGTCTCGAATAGGAACTACTTGACATAACTCTAACCTTCAAGCTGAAGGTTAAGGTTAAGTGAAACTACCGGACAGGGTACCCGCCCGCTCCGGCAGAACTGATCAGTGCACAGACTCGAGCAAGGGACACAGGACGTGGCAGCACCGCAGAATTACTTGGCCGTCATCAAGGTCGTCGGCATCGGCGGCGGTGGCGTGAATGCCGTCAACCGGATGATCGAGGTGGGACTCCGCGGCGTGGAGTTCATCGCCATCAACACCGACGCTCAGGCACTGCTGATGAGTGACGCCGACGTCAAGCTCGACGTCGGGCGCGAACTCACCCGGGGTCTGGGCGCCGGCGCTGATCCGGAGGTGGGCCGGAAGGCCGCCGAGGACCATGCCGAAGAGATCGAGGAAGTGCTGCGCGGGGCGGACATGGTCTTCGTGACCGCCGGCGAAGGCGGCGGCACCGGCACCGGCGGCGCACCGGTGGTGGCGCGGATCGCCCGTTCGCTCGGCGCCCTGACCATCGGCGTTGTCACCCGCCCGTTCACGTTCGAGGGCCGCCGCCGGTCGAACCAGGCCGAAAGCGGCATCGAGACCCTGCGCGACGAAGTCGACACCCTCATCGTGATCCCCAACGACCGCCTGCTGTCCATCAGCGACCGCAACGTCTCCATGCTCGATGCCTTCCGCTCCGCCGACCAGGTGCTGCTCTCCGGCGTGCAGGGCATCACCGACCTGATCACCACCCCGGGCCTGATCAACCTCGACTTCGCGGACGTGAAGTCCGTCATGCAGGGAGCCGGCTCCGCGCTGATGGGCATCGGCTCCGCCCGCGGCGAGGACCGTGCCGTCAAGGCCGCCGAACTGGCCATCGCGTCTCCGCTGTTGGAAGCATCCATCGACGGTGCGCACGGCGTACTGCTGTCGATCCAAGGCGGATCGGACCTGGGCCTGTTCGAAATCAACGAGGCCGCACGGCTGGTGCAGGAAGTCGCGCACCCCGAGGCGAACATCATCTTCGGCGCCGTCATCGACGACGCGCTCGGCGACGAAGCCCGGGTTACCGTCATCGCCGCCGGCTTTGACCAGGTGGACGTCACCTCCGCCCCGGCCCACAAGCCGGCCGCGGCGCCGGCCGGTGCGCCCGCAGTTCCTGCCGCCCAGCCCTCGGTTCCCGCCTCGGAGCCCATGGAGCACAGCTTCAGCGGCGCCGTGCCCCAGTCGCAGCACGTTCCCGCCGACGCCGGCTTCGACATGGACCTGCCGGCCATCGTGGAGCCGGACCTGAGCGCGGGCCGCGTCGACGACCTGGACGTTCCGGACTTCCTGAAGTAACCCCCGAAGACAGGTCCGGCAGTGTTCTGGTGGAAGCAGAGGGTCCACACCGGCGTGTGGGCCGCTTTTACCGACCGCTCCGCCGGCAATCTTGGCCTGCATGTCGGGGACGACCCCGACACCGTGCTCCGGCGGCGCGCGTCGCTGGAAGATGCCATGTCCGTACCGGCCGGTTCGCTGCGGTTCATGAACCAGGTGCATTCGGCCGTCGCCGCCGTCATCCCCGCCGGGGGCGGAGAAGCCGACACGGCGGAAAGAGCGGTGACGGCCGATGCCCTGATCAGTGCCGACGGCACGGCGCCGCTTGCGGTAATGGTGGCGGACTGCCTGCCGGTCGTGCTGGCGGGGACGCTGCCGGACGGCGGTGCCGCCACCGCCGTGGCGCATGCCGGCCGCCGCGGACTGCTTGACGGGGTGCTGGCCAACACGGTCGCCCGGCTTCGGGAGGCCGGCTCCGGAGAACTGCAGGCGTGGATCGGGCCTTCCATCTGCGGGGCCTGCTATGAGGTCCCCGAGCAGATGCAGGCCGAGGCGGTTGCCCGGATTCCCCAATTGTCGGCGAGGACAGCCTGGGGGACCCCGGCCCTGGACCTTGCCGCGGGAGCCAGGGCAGAGTTGGCCGGGCTCGGTGTGGACGTGCACCAGGTGGGCGGCTGCACCCGGGAGGACGACAGGCTCTACTCCTACCGGCGCGATCAACGCACCGGCCGGTTCGCCGGCCTTGTCTGGAAGGATGCATGAGTACCGAGACCCGGAAGTCCGAACTGGCAGCGAACCTGGAACGTGTCCGGACCCGGATCGCCCGGGCCGCCGCGGGGCGCTCCACGGAGCCGGAATTGATCGTCGTGACGAAGTTTTTCCCGGCCTCCGACGTCGCGTTGCTGCACGAACTGGGCGTCACTGACGTCGGCGAAAACCGGGACCAGGAGGCAGCCGCGAAGGCCGCCGAGCTTGCCGGTGCGGGGCTCCGCTGGCATTTCATCGGGCAACTGCAGACGAACAAGGCCAAATCCGTGGTGCGGTATGCGGACCTGGTCCATTCGGTGGACCGGCCCCAACTCGTCACCGCCCTCGGCAAGGCCATGGCGGCTGAGCAGGAACGGCGGGAGTCGGCCGGGCTCGAACCCCGGGCGCACCTGGACTGCCTGATCCAGGTAGACCTTGACGAGGCCGTCACGCAGCAGGCCGCCGGCACGGCGGCCCGGGGCGGTGCCAGACCGGAAGACATCCCGGCGCTGGCCGATGCCCTCGCCGACACCAAGGGATTGAACCCCGCCGGGCTGATGGCGGTCGCTCCGCTGGGGGCAGACCCCGCCCTGGCCTTCGGCAGGCTGGTGGAGCTGTCGCAGCGGCTTCAGGAAGAGCACCCGGGCGCCGGCCTGGTTTCGGCGGGCATGAGCCAGGACCTCGAAGCAGCGGTCGCTGCGGGCGCGACACACCTCCGTGTCGGCTCCGATGTCCTCGGCCCGCGACCGGCCGTGGGGTAGCGTTTTGGCTAGGCAGACTCCTTGCCGGGACCGGTATTCCGGGACCCGGCAAGGCGGACAGCAGCGCTGAAGACAGGATGGGAGCTACCATGGCAGGCACACTGCGCAAGACAATGATTTATCTTGGGCTCGCCGATGGTGACGAGCACTATGAAGCCGAGCAGGCAGACACGCCCGCTCGAGATGAGGAGCAGCCTGTGGACCAGCCCCGCCAGGAGCGCCGCCCCGAGCCCCCGGCGCCGGTGAAGCAGGCTGCCGAGGAATACCGGGCGCCGGTGACGCCGATCAAGCGCGCTCCGTCGGCCCGCGAGGACGCCACCGTGCTGCACCAGATCACCACCGTGCATCCGCGGTCGTACAATGATGCCAAGGTCATTGGCGAAAGTTTCCGCGACGGCATCCCGGTGATCATGAACGTCACGGACATGGGCGAAGCGGAAGCCAAGCGTTTGGTCGATTTTTCCGCCGGCTTGGTCTTCGGCCTGCACGGCAGCATTGAGCGCGTCACGAACAAGGTCTTCCTGCTCTCGCCGTCAACCGTGGAAGTGCTGGGCGAGGACCGGAAATCCAGCGACCAGCAGGCCAGCTTCTTTAACCAGAGCTAGCCCGCCGCTACTTCCGGCAGGCGTGCCGCCAGTCTTACTCCTTCTAGCGCTAGGAATCGTGGAACCGGCGTGTCCATCATTTTCGTCCTGCTCTACCTGATCTTGATGTTGTTCCAACTGGCCTTGATCGTACGGATTGTTTTTGAAATCGTGCAGGCCTTTGCCCGGCGCTGGCGGCCGCGCGGCATCGCGCTGGTAGCGGCTTCCGCGGTTTACTCCGTGACCGACCCTCCCATGAAGGCCCTGCGACGACTCATTCCGCCGCTGCGGATCGGAGGATTCGCGCTCGATCTTGCGTTCCTGGTGTTGTTCCTTGCCGTGACGATTGCCATGGCGATCGTGGCGGGTTTGGCTTGATCGGGGGCGCGTTAGTGTTCGTCTCCGAAACGATATATTCTGATTCAGATATAGCTGGCGGATGTCCGTTGCACGGCGAATATTCGCTACCGTTGTTATGAATCCAGCACGTTGCATTCATGACCCACGAACCAGTATGAGGTGACCAGATGGCTTTGACGCCAGAAGACGTTGTCAACAAGCGGTTCCAGCCGACTAAGTTTCGCGAAGGCTATGACCAGGACGAGGTCGACGATTTCCTAGATGAGATCGTCGTCGAACTCCGCCGGCTGAACCAGGAGAACGACGAACTTCGCAAGAAGCTGGCTGAAGCCACGTCGAACCAGGGTCCGGAGGCCTCCGTGCCGGCTCCGGTCTCGGCCGCCCCGAAGACCGAGCAGGTCAGGGAACCGGTGAAGGAAGAGCCCAAGGAAGAGCCCAAGCCGAAGGAAGAGCCGAAGCCGGCTCCCGCGGCCGCCCCGGCATCCGCGACCGGGCACACCGCAGCGGCCGAGTCGGCCGCAGGCGTGCTGGCAATGGCCCAGAAGCTCCACGACGAGTACGTCACCGCCGGCGTGGAGCAGCGGGACAAGATCATTGCCGAAGCACAGCTGGAAGCCAGCAGCCTGGTCAATGACGCCGAGGAGAAGAGCCGCAAGACCCTGGGCAACCTCGAGCAGCAGAAGGCCGTGCTGGAGCGCAAGCTGGAGCAGCTGCGTGGTTTCGAACGCGACTACCGCGCCCGCCTGAAGGCGTACATCGAAGGCCAGCTGCGTGACCTGGAAGCCCGCGGTTCCTTCGCTGCTCCCGAGGTCAAGGACAGCGCCGACGCGTAAGCGCGGGAGATAACTGCCAGCCCCGTGCCACGGGGCTCCCAATGGCCGGCGCCGGGATTATCCTGCCGCCGGCCATTGGCTTTGGGCACAGCGCTCCGGCGCCGACGGGCACTGAAGACGAGAGAGACATGTCAGAAACTTCACCGGCAGCCGATCGACCCGACGATGGGGCTGTGGCCGCACCGGGACAGCGCAAGGGCAGCGGCCGGTTCATCCTGCTGCTGGCCGGCTGCGCGGCTTTCGCCTACGCCTTCGACCAGCTGACCAAGTGGTGGGTCGTGTCCACCATGACCGAGGGCCAGATCACCCCGGTGCTGCCGCCGCTGCTGCACTGGCATTTCATCCGCAATTCCGGTGCCGCGTTCTCGATCGGCGAGGACTACACGTGGGTGTTCACCATCGTCATGACGGCGGTTTCCGCGGCGATCCTGGTCTACGCGCGCAAAGTCCGCTCCTTGTGGTGGTCCGTGGCGCTGGGCTTCCTGCTCGGCGGCGCGCTGGGCAACCTGACCGACCGGCTGTTCCGCGAACCCGGTTTCGGCGTAGGCCACGTGGTGGACTTCATCGCGTTTCCCAACTTCGCGATCTTCAACATTGCTGACTCCGCCGTGGTGGGAGCGGTCATCCTGTGGTGCGTGCTGACATTCATGGGCATCGGCATGGACGGTACCCGGGAGACTGCCAAGGCCGGGGACAAACCGGCGGGCGACGGCAAGGCGGCAGGGGAGAGCGGTGACTGACGACGTCAGGGTCGTCGAGCTGGACGGCCGGACAGCCGGCGCGCGGGCCGATACCGCAGTGGCCGCGCTGCTGGGAGTGTCCCGCTCGGCAGCCGCAGCACTCCTCGGCGACGGACGCGTGGAATTGGACGGCCGGACCATCGCCAAGTCGGAGAAGCTTCCGCAGCAGGGGAGCCTGCGCATTGCCGTACCCGAACAGCGGGATCCGCTCGCCGTCGTGGTGGAAGAGGTAGAGGATTTGAAGATTCTCGGAGACGAGGACGATTTCGTCGTCATCGACAAACCGGTGGGCGTGGCCGCGCATCCGTCGCCGGGCTGGGTCGGCCCGACCGTCGTGGGGGCCCTGGCCGCCCGGGGGTACCGGATCTCGACGTCGGGAGCCGCCGAGCGGGCCGGCATCGTCCACCGCCTCGACGTGGGAACCTCCGGCGTCATGGTGGTCGCCAAGACCGAACACGGCTACACGCTGCTGAAGCGTGCGTTCAAGGAACGCACGGTGGACAAGGTCTACCACGCACTGGTCCAGGGACTGCCCGACCCGCTGGAGGGCACCATCGACGCGCCGATCGGCCGGCATCCCGGCTACGACTGGCGGTTCGCCGTGGTCGAAGACGGCCGCAACTCGATCACCCACTACGAGGTGCTCGAGGCGTTCGGCAGGGCTTCGCTGGTCGAAGTGCACTTGGAGACCGGCCGGACGCACCAGATCCGCGTGCACTTCTCCGCGCTGCGGCATCCGTGTGCCGGCGACCTGACGTACGGCGCGGACCCCAAACTTGCCGCTGCGCTGGGACTGACCCGGCAGTGGCTGCACGCCAAGAAGCTTGGCTTCCACCACCCCGGCAGCGGGGAGTGGGTCGAATACGAGAGCGGGTACCCGCGGGACCTGGCCTACGCGCTGCAGGCGCTGGCCGAACACCGCGTGTAAGCCGGAACCGGCCCGGCTCCGGCACCTAGAATGAAACGGTGGCAGCAGTGACTTCATCCAAGACCGGCAACGATTCCTTCGTCCACCTTCACAACCACACCGAGTACTCGATGCTCGATGGTGCCGCGCGGCTGACCGACTTGTTCAGCCACGCCGATGAACTGGGCATGAACGCCGTGGCGACGACCGACCACGGGTTCGTTTTCGGCGCCTTTGATTTTTGGAACAAGGCCCGCAACGCAGGAATCAAGCCGATCGTCGGCGTTGAAGCGTACCTGACGCCCGGCACCGCCCGGGCGGACAAGACGCGCGTCAGGTGGGGCGACGGCGGGCGCAACGACGTCTCCGGCGCCGGCGCCTACACCCACATGACCATGTGGGCCGAGACCACCGAAGGCATGCACAACCTGTTCCGCGCCTCGTCGCTGGCCTCGCTGGAAGGCTACCTCTACAAGCCCCGGATGGACCGCGACCTGCTGCAGACCTACGGCAAGGGACTGATCGCCACCACCGGCTGCCCGTCCGGCGAGGTCCAGACCAAGCTGCGGCTGGGACTCTACGACGAGGCCAAGCAGGCCGCCTCCGATTTCCGGGACATCTTCGGCAAGGAAAACTTCTTCTGCGAGCTGATGGACCACGGCCTGGACATCGAGCGCAACGTGCAGGCCGACCTGCGGAAGCTGGCCCGCGAACTCGGGCTGCCGTTCGTCGCCACCAACGACCTCCACTACACCCATGCCGAAGACGCCAAGTCGCATGCGGCGCTGCTGTGCGTGCAGTCCGGCTCGACGCTGGCCGACCCGAAGCGCTTCAAGTTCGACGCGGACGAGTTCTACCTGAAGTCCCCGGCCGAAATGCGGGCCATCTTCCGCGACGTCCCGGAGGCCTGCGACAACACGCTCCTGATCGCCGAGCGCTGCAACGTGGAGTTCAACACCAAGGCCTCCTACATGCCGCGCTTCCCGGTGCCGGAGGGGGAGAACGAGGAGTCCTGGTTCGTTAAGGAAGTGGAGAAGGGCCTGCACTACCGGTTCCCCCACGGGATTCCCGACGACGTGCGGAAGCAGGCCGAATATGAGATCGGCATCATCCTCCAGATGGGCTTCCCCGGCTACTTCCTGGTGGTCGCCGACTTCATCAACTGGTCGAAGGACCACGGCATCCGCGTCGGTCCGGGCCGTGGTTCCGGTGCCGGCTCCATGGTGGCCTACGCGATGCGCATCACCGACCTGAACCCGCTCAAGCACGGGCTGATCTTCGAGCGCTTCCTGAACCCGGACCGCGTCTCGATGCCCGACTTCGACGTCGACTTTGACGACCGGCGCCGCCCCGAGGTGATCAAGTACGTCACCGAGAAGTACGGCGACGACCGCGTTGCCATGATCGTCACCTACGGCACCATCAAAGCCAAGCAGGCGCTGAAGGACTCCTCCCGCGTCATGGGCTATCCGTTCTCCACCGGCGAGCGGCTGACCAAGGCGATGCCGCCGGACGTCATGGGCAAGGGCCTGACGCTGAAGGAAGTCCACGATCCCAACGCCAAACGCTACGGCGAGGCCGAGGAGATGCGCGAACTGCTCAAGTCCGACCAGGATTCCGCGAAGGTCTTCGAAACCGCGCTGGGCCTGGAGGGGCTGAAGCGCCAATGGGGCGTGCACGCGGCCGGCGTCATCATGTCCTCGGAGCCGCTGATCGACATCATCCCGATCATGCGCCGGGAGCAGGACGGCCAGGTCATCACGCAGTTCGACTATCCCACCTGTGAAGGCCTCGGCCTGATCAAGATGGACTTCCTCGGCCTGCGCAACCTGACGATCATCACGGACGCCATCGAGAACATCAAGATGAACCAGGACATCGACCTGGACCTTGAAACGCTCGACCTCGACGACCGCCCGTCCTACGAACTGCTCGCCCGCGGCGATACCCTCGGCGTGTTCCAGCTCGACGGCGGCCCCATGCGGTCCCTGCTGAAGATGATGCGCCCGGACAACTTCGAAGACATCTCCGCCGTCATCGCGTTGTACCGGCCGGGTCCGATGGGCGCGAACTCCCACACCAACTACGCCCTGCGCAAGACCGGCGTCCAGGAGATCACCCCGATCCATCCGGAGCTGGAAGAGCCGCTGCGGGAAATCCTGGATACCACCTACGGCCTGATCGTGTACCAGGAACAGGTGATGGCGATCGCGCAGAAAGTGGCCGGCTTCTCGCTGGGCCAGGCGGACATCCTGCGCCGCGCCATGGGCAAGAAGAAAAAGTCCGAGCTGGACAAGCAGTATGCGGGCTTCCACCAAGGCATGGTGGACCGCGGCTACTCCGAGGCAGCCGTCAAGGCGCTGTGGGACATCCTGCTGCCCTTCTCCGACTACGCGTTCAACAAGGCGCACTCGGCCGCCTACGGCCTGGTGTCCTACTGGACGGCCTACCTGAAGGCGCACTACCCGGCCGAATACATGGCCGCCCTGCTCACCTCCGTCGGCGACGACAAGGACAAGCTGGCGCTGTACCTGAACGAATGCCGGCACATGGGCATCACGGTGCTGCCGCCGGACGTGAACGAGTCGGCGCTGAACTTCACCCCGGTCGGCACGGACATCCGCTTCGGCATGGGCGCCATCCGCAACGTCGGAGCCAACGTCGTGCACGCCATGGTGGCCGCACGCGACGAGAAGGGCAACTTCGCCAGCTTCAGCGACTTCCTGCAGAAGGTCCCGGCCGTGGTGTGCAACAAGCGCACCATCGAGTCGCTGGTCAAGGCCGGCGCATTCGATTCGCTGGGCCATCCGCGCCGCGCCCTCGCCATGATCCACGAAGAAGCGGTGGACTCGGTCATCGTGCTCAAGCGCAACGAGGCGGCCAACCAGTTCGACCTCTTCAGCGCGTTCGACGACGGCGGCGAAACCGCCGGGGGGCTCTCGGTCGACGTGCCGGACCTGCCCGAGTGGGACAAGAAGGACAAGCTCGCGTTCGAGCGCGACATGCTCGGCCTGTATGTCTCGGACCACCCGCTGCAGGGGCTGGACGGGATCCTGAGCCAGCACGCGGACATGTCCATCACATCGGTGATCGGCGAGGACGGCCCGCCGGACGGGCAGATCATCACGATCGCGGGCATGATCACGTCGCTGCAGCGCCGGATCGCCAAGAACAGCGGCAACGCCTACGCCCGCGCCGAGGTCGAGGACCTGGGTGGTTCGATGGAAGTGATGTTCTTCGGGCAGGCCTATGCGCCGATCGCCACCGTGCTCGCGGAAGACCTGATCGTGGTGGTCCGCGGCCGGCTGCAGCGCCGCGACGACGGTGCCGTCACCCTGAATGCCCAGGAGCTCACCGTCCCGGACCTGAGCGACGGGCACTCCGGGCCGGTCGTGATTTCGATGGCGAGCTTCAAGGCCACCGAGTCGGTGGTCACCGCGCTGGGCGACGTGCTGCGCACCCATCCGGGCACCACCGAGGTGCAGGTGCGGCTGAACGGCTCGCGCAAGGTCGAAGTGATGAAGCTGGGGGTGGACCTGCGGGTCAATCCGAACCCCTCGCTGTTCGGCGACCTCAAAGTCCTGCTGGGGCCCGCCTGCCTCGATGCCTGACCGGGCGGCGGTGCCGGGTCAGTAGAATGGGTGGGTGACTTCTGCAGCCTCTGCCAACACCTTCACCGATTTCCCCACCCTGGACCTGCGCGGCCGCCGGCTTGGCACCGCCGAACTTAAAGCGGCCATGCCGCGCGCGGAGACCACCTTCGACGCCGCCACCGGTGCCGTGGAGGAGATCATCGGACAGGTGCGGGCGGGCGGGTTCGCCGCCTTGGCGGAACTCGCCCGGCGGTTCGACGGGGTGGAGCAGCTGCATCCCCGGGTGCCGTCAGCGGCGCTGGACGAGGCCCTGGAACAGCTGGACCCGCAGGTCCGCGCCGGCCTGGAGGAGTCGATCGCGCGTGCCCGGCGGTTCGCCGCGGCGCAAAAGCCGGGGGACACCGACGTCGAGCTCGGTGACGGAGCGGTGGTGACGCACAAGTGGATCCCGGTGAACCGGGTGGGGCTGTACGTCCCCGGCGGGCTGGCGGTGTACCCGTCGTCGGTCGTCATGAACGTGGTACCCGCCCAGGCCGCCGGCGTAGCGTCCATCGCCCTGGCGTCGCCGCCGCAGAAAGACTTCGGCTCGCTCCCGCACCCGACGATCCTGGCCGCCGCCAGGCTGCTGGGCATCGACGAGGTGTACGCCATCGGCGGTGCGCAGGCGGTTGCCGCGTTCGCCTACGGCGCGCCCGGGAACGAGCACGGCCCGGCGCTGGAGCCCGTCGACGTCGTCACCGGGCCCGGAAATGTATTCGTGGCCACGGCCAAGAGGCTGGTCAAGAGCGTGGTGGGGATCGACGCCGAGGCCGGCACCACCGAGATCGCCATCCTGGCCGACGAGACTGCCAATCCGGCGTTCGTGGCCGCCGACCTCATCAGCCAGGCCGAGCACGACCCGCATGCGGCCTCCGTGCTGATCACGGCTTCGGAGGAACTGGCGGAAGCAGTGCGCAGGGAACTTGGCGGGCAGATCGCCCGGACCAAACACTCCGCCCGCGTCCGCGAGGCGCTGTCCGGCCCGCAGTCGGGGACCATCCTGGTGGACGGGCTGGAACAGGGCATCGCCGTCTGCGATGCCTACGCCGCCGAGCACCTGGAGATCCAGACCGCCCACGCGGCCGCGGTAGCCGCCCGGATCCGCAACGCCGGGGCGATCTTCGTGGGCGACTACAGCCCGGTGAGCCTGGGCGACTACTGCGCCGGCTCCAACCATGTGCTGCCCACCAGCGGCACCGCCACCTTCGCCAGCGGCCTCAACGTGACGACCTTCCTGCGTGCCGTCCAGGTGGTTAACTACGGCAGCGGCGCGCTCCGGGAGGTGAGCGGGCATATCGCCGCGTTGGCCCGCGCCGAGGACCTCCCGGCCCATGGCGACGCCGTGGCCATCCGGTTCGTCTGACCCGGCCCAACCCCAACATGTAGTAATGACAGTCTTGTAATTCACCTAGATATGGTTCTAGGATGAACTAGTTGGCTGTCCCGAGGGAAGGAGTGTGGCGTGTACTGTCCGTTCTGCCGCAACTCCGATTCCCGGGTGGTGGACAGCCGGCTGACCGACGACGGTTCCGCGATCCGGCGGCGCCGCCAGTGCCCCGCCTGCGGGCGCCGCTTCACCACCGTGGAGACCACCAGCCTCAGCGTGATCAAGCGCTCCGGTGTCAGCGAGCCGTTCAGCCGGACCAAGGTCGTCAACGGCGTGCGCAAGGCCTGCCAGGGCCGCCCCGTGACGGAGGACGACCTGGCCCTGCTGGCCCAGGAAGTCGAAGAGTCTGTCCGCGCCAGCGGCGCCGCGGAAATCGACGCGCACGAGGTGGGCCTGGCTATCCTGGGCCCGCTGAAGAAGCTGGACCTGATCGCCTACCTGCGGTTTGCCAGTGTCTACCAGGGCTACGAATCGCTGGAGGATTTTGAATCCGCGATCGACCAGCTGCGCCATGACGCGCGCAGGAACGGCCAACAGGGGCCGGAAGGCCGGCAACGGCCGTTGACAGCGCAGTAGCGCGACCAAGACTCCGGTGGCGGCTGCGGAGGGGAAGCCGAGGCCGCCACCGGCACCAACCAACCGGTTGCCAATCTACTTGGCGAAGCCGAAGTGCAGGGCCGCCTGCAGGGCCGCCCCCACGATGCCGGCGTTGTTGCGCAGCTGGGCGGGGATGATCGGCGTGGCCAGCTGAAGCCGGGGCAGGAAGTCCTCGCTCCGTTTCGAAATGCCGCCGCCGATGATGAACAGCTCCGGCGAGAACAGGAACTCGACGTGCGAGAAGTACCGCTGCAGGCGCTGCGAATACTCCGCCCAGTCCAGGCCGTCGCGTTCGCGCGCCGCGGCTGAGGCCTTCGACTCGGCGTCATGCCCGTCCAGCTCCAGATGCCCCAATTCGGCGTTCGGCACCAGCTTGCCGTCGAAGATGAACGCCGACCCGATTCCGGTGCCCAAGGTGATGACCAGGACGGTACCCTTTGCCCCCGCACCCGCGCCATAACGGACCTCCGCCAGCCCGGCCGCGTCGGCGTCGTTCATCACCTGGACGGGGCGGGACATCCGGTGCGTGAGCAGCGCGTCGACGTCGGTTCCAATCCAGCGCGCGTCCACGTTGGCCGCCGACCGTGCGATCCCGTGGCGGATAATGGCGGGGAACGTCACACCCACCGGGCGGTCGGGCTCGGGGCCTTCCGGCCGGGCACTGAGTTCTTTGACGATGCGCGCGACGACGTCGGCCACGGCCTCCGGAGTGGACGGACGGGGCGTGTCATAGCGGATGCGGTCGCCGACCAGAACGCCCTTCTTGAGGTCGACGATGCCGCCCTTGATGCCGGTTCCGCCGATATCGATGCCGATCGCCGACCGGGCCGCCCGCTTGGCTGCCTTCTTGACCACAGTGTCCTGGGTCGCCATGCCACCTCCGTGCTCGCTCAGGCCCGGCGTGCCTCGCCGGACTACCGGAAGCCTACCCGCTGTGCCCGGCGGTGTCAGGCCGCGAAAGGCTAGGGGAGGGTGAGGATTTCCGCTCCGGAATCGGTGACTACCAGCGTGTGCTCGAACTGGGCGGTCCGCCTCCGGTCCTTGGTGACAACCGTCCAGTTGTCGTCCCACATCTCCCATTCGATGGTGCCCAAGGTGAGCATCGGCTCGATGGTGAAGACCATGCCCGGCTCGATCGCCCGGCTGTAGGCCGGGGCGGCATCGTAGTGCGGGATGATCAGGCCGGTGTGGAAGGCCTCGCCGACGCCGTGGCCGGTGAAGTCACGGACCACACCGTAGCCGAAACGCTTGGCGTAGGACTCGATGGTCCTGCCGATGACATTGATTTCCCGTCCCGGGGCCACGGCCTTGATGCCGCGGCGCAGCGACTCCTGGGTGCGCTCGACCAGCAGGCGCGACTCTTCATCGACGTCGCCGACCAGGAAGGTGTAGTTCGTGTCCCCGTGGACGCCGTCCAGGTACGCGGTGATATCGATGTTGATGATGTCGCCGTCCTGCAGCACGGTGGTATCCGGGATGCCGTGGCAGATCACTTCATTTAGCGAGGAACAGATCGACTTGGGGAAGCCGCGGTAGCCCAGGCAGGACGGATACGCATGGTGGTCCAGCAGGAATTCATGCCCGATCCGGTCCAACTCGTCGGTGGTCACCCCCGGTTCGATGTGCTTGCCGACCTCCACGATGGCCTGCGCAGCGATTCGTCCCGCGATGCGGATTTTCTCGATGGTTTCCGGCGTCTTGACCTCCGAACCCGTGAACTTGGCCGGCGCCGGCTTCCACGCGTATTCGGGCCGGGCGATCGACGGGGGAACGGGCAATGGGGGGCTGACGGTGCCTTGAACGAGGGTGCCGACGGGTGCTGTTGCTGCGTTGTGGGGCATAGTATCGATCATATAGGTGCTGCAGAGGTGCCCGACAGCGAGGCTGCGACAGCCTTCGAACGCTGCCGGGCGCCGTCAACGTAAGGAGGCCTGCATGGCGGATTTCTGGTACAACGTGGTTACCCACCAGGTGGAAGTGGGCGCCCAGTCCGACTGGACCCAGTTGATCGGCCCCTACGAGACCCGCGAAGAAGCCGAGCACGCGTTGGAGAAGGTGCAGCGGCGCAACGAGGAATGGGACGCGGAGGACGACTGATCCTGCCGGCGCCCGTCCCCGGACGGGGCGTCTGCGAACTGAAGGACGCGGCGCCTAGAAGGAGTGCTCCGGGCCGGGGAACGAGCCGTCCTGGACATCCGAGCGGAAGGCGGCGGCGGCGTCGGAGATGATGGTGCGCACGTCCGCATACTGCTTGACGAACTTAGCCATCTTGCCGCCGCGCAGGCCGGCCATGTCCTGCCAGACCAGGACCTGTCCGGTGGTCGACGGCCCGGCCCCGATCCCGATCGTGGGAACACGCAGGGCCTGGTCCACCTTGGCGGCTGCCTCGGCCGGAACCATCTCCATGAGCACCGCAAAGGCTCCGGCTGCTTCCAGTGCCAGGGCGTCGTCAATGAGCCGCTCGGCGTCGTCGCCGCGGCCCTGCACCCGGTAACCGCCCAGCGCATGTTCGCTCTGCGGGGTGAAGCCGATGTGCGCCAGCACCGGAACACCGGCCTGCACCATGGCCCGGACGGTCTCCGCATAGTAGGCGCCGCCCTCCATCTTCACCGCATGGACGCCGGTTTCCTTCAGGAAGCGCACGGAAGTTTCCACCGCCTGCGCCGGGGACACCTCGTAGCTGCCGAAGGGCAGGTCGGCAACGACGAACGCGCTGCGGGCCGAGCGGGCCACCGCCCGGCAGAGCGGCAGCATCTCGTCCACCGTGATCGGCAGGGACGTCTCGTTGCCCAGGACGTTGTTGGACGCCGAATCGCCGATCAGCAGCACTTCGATGCCGGCAGCGTCGAAGATCTCCGCGGTGTACTGGTCGTACGCCGTCAGCATGGCGAAGCGCCGGCCCTCGTCCTTGGCCTGCTGCAGGTGGTGGATGCGGGTGCGGCGCGCCGGGCGGGAAGCCGCTGCCGCCGCCGACGTGCCGTAAGGAGCCGGCTGTTCTGCACCGGAAGACTGTGAAGTGGGCATGTGGTAGAGCCTAATCCTCCGGCGTCCGCTTCCTCCACTCTGACGCGGACGCGTTACCGGGGCGCCAACTTCGGTTGTGCTGCCAGTAGGCTAAAGGGAAGCAGACCACGGCAGGCTTTGGCATGCAGTTTTGGATGCAGGGCCCGGATTCAGCGAAAGGCAGCACATGGACCGTCAGCAGGAATTCGTCCTCCGTACCATCGAGGAACGGGACGTGCGGTTTGTCCGGCTCTGGTTCACGGACATCGTCGGGTCGCTGAAATCCGTGGCGCTGGCCCCCGCCGAGGTCGAAGGCGCCTTCGAGGAAGGGCTCGGTTTCGACGGCTCCTCGATCGAAGGCCTGGCCCGGGTCTTCGAGTCCGACATGCTGGTCCAGCCGGATCCCACCACGTTCCAGATCCTGCCATGGCGGGGCGAAGCGGAGCAGACCTCCCGGATGTTCTGCGACGTGCTCACCCCCGACGGCGAACCCTCCACCGCCGACCCGCGGAACGTGCTCAAACGGACGCTGGGCAAAGCCGCGGAGATGGGCTTTACCTGCTACACCCACCCCGAAATCGAGTTCTACCTGCTCAAGTCCGACCAGTTGGGTCCGGACGGGGTCCCGGTACCCGTGGACCACGCCGGGTATTTCGACCACGTGCCCGGTGGCGTTGCCCAGGACTTCCGCCGCACCGCGGTGACGATGCTGGAAAACGTGGGCATCTCGGTGGAGTTCAGCCACCACGAGGACGGCCCCGGCCAGAACGAAATCGACCTCCGCTACGCCGATGCGCTGCAGACCGCGGACAACATCATGACCTTCCGCACGGTGGTCAAGGAAGTGGCGTTGATGGAGGGCATCTACGCCACCTTCATGCCCAAGCCGTTCTCCGACCACCCCGGCTCCGGCATGCACACCCACTTTTCGTTGTTCGAGGGCGACTCGAACGCATTCTTCGAAGCCGGTGCCGAATTCCAGCTCTCCAAGACCGCGCGCCAGTTCATGGCCGGGATCCTGCGCCATGCGCCCGAATTCACCGCCGTCACCAACCAGTTCGTGAACTCCTACAAGCGCCTGTGGGGCGGAGGAGAGGCACCCAGCTACGTGTCCTGGGGCCACAACAACCGGTCGGCGCTGCTGCGGGTGCCGTTGTACAAGCCGAGCAAGGGCCAATCCGCCCGGGTGGAATACCGGGGCATTGACTCGGCGGCCAATCCGTACCTGTCCTATGCGGTGCTGCTGGGCGCCGGGCTCAAGGGCATCGAGGAGGGCTACGAGTTGCCGCCGGCCGCCGAGGACGACGTGTGGAGCCTGAGCACCGCCGAGCGGCGGGCCATGGGCCTGGACCCGCTGCCGTCCAGCCTGCACGACGCCATCCGCACCATGGAGGAGTCGGAGCTGGTGGCCGGGATCCTGGGCGAGCAGGTGTACGAGATTTTCCTGCGCAACAAGCGGGCCGAGTGGCACGACTACCGGCTGCAGGTCACCCCGCATGAGCTGAAGCGCAACATCGGAATCCTCTAGGGCGGGGACGTGCTGACGAACCGGCGGTTGATCGCCCGAGGGTTCCACGACCTGGAGCGCAGCACCCGGTTCCTCCAGGCCAAGGAGTTGTCCGGCATCAGCCAGGACCGGCTGGAGGCCGGGTTCGCGGTCAGCGCCGACCCGGACCAGGCACTGGTATCACTGGTGCGGCTGCTGGAGAAGAACCCGACCCTGGCCGACGTCATCAATATGGGCGGAGACGGCAGCGAAGGCCTGTTCCGGCTGCTCGGGGCTTCGGAGGCCCTGGCGGATTTCCTGCTCCGCCGGCCGGAGCACCTGGACGTCCTCGACACGGACATAGGACCGGAACCCGGCCGGGTGCCGGCGTCCCGGCTGCGCAGTTCGCTGCTGCGGTCCGTCGGGGCGGACCCGTTGTCGGGACAACCGGTCGCCTCCTTGTCGGGCAAGGACGCCTACGTCGCCCTGCGGAGCACGTACCGCCGGCACCTGTCCGCACTGGCGATCCGCGATCTCTCCGCAGCCTCCCCGGTCGATTTCCTGCCGGACGCCGCCCGGGAACTGGCGGACCTGGCCGCGGCCGCGCTCGACGCCGGTCTGGCGGTGGCCCGGGCCGAAGCAGCGGAACGGTACGGCACCGATGACGTCGCGGCAGTGCGGCTGGCCATCATCGGCATGGGAAAGTGCGGGGCCGGCGAACTGAACTATATTTCCGACGTCGACGTGGTCTACGTCGTGGAAGCCGACGGGCTCGCGGACGGCGATGCCGGGGCGATCGGCGCGGCGCTGGCCACCGGAACGGCCCGCGCCATCAACTCACCCGGCCCCGAGCCGGGGCTCTGGGAAGTCGACGCCAACCTGCGCCCGGAGGGCAAGGACGGACCGCTGGTCCGCACGCTGGACTCGCACCTGACGTACTACCGCCGTTGGGCGCAGAGCTGGGAGTTCCAGGCGCTCCTGAAGGCCCGGGCCGTGGCCGGGGACGCCGGGCTGGGCCGCCGGTACGAGGAAGCGGTGTCGCCGCTGGTGTGGTCCTCGTCGGAACGGGAAGGGTTCGTCGAGTCGGTGCAGGCCATGCGCCGCCGGGTCACCGAAAACATCCCGGCCCACGAGCGCGGCCGCCAGATCAAGCTGGGCCGCGGCGGGCTGCGCGACGTCGAATTCACGGTCCAATTGCTGCAGCTGGTGCATGCCCGGGTGGACGATTCAATCCGCCAGCGTGACACGACGTCGGCCATCGCCGCGTTGAGCGCGGCGGGCTACATCTCGCGCGCCGACGCGCAGGAATTCGACGAAGCCTACCGGTACCTGCGCGTGCTGGAGCACCGGATCCAGTTGGTGAACCTGCGCCGGACCCACTTGATGCCCGACGACGAGCAGGCGCAGCGCGTGCTGGCCAAAGCCGCGCAGGGGGCGCTGCTCGAGAGGCGTCCGGCGCCGGCCGAGATGCTGGAGAAGTGGCAGCAGACCAAGCGCCGGGTGCGGGCGCTGCATGAACGCATCTTCTACCGGCCGCTGCTGGCGGCCGCCTCCAACCTGAGCCTGGACGAGGTGCGGCTCACGCCGGAGGCGGCACAGGGCCGGCTGGCCGCGCTGGGCTACCAGGACCCGCGTGGTGCGATGCGGCACATCGAGGCCCTGACCGGCGGGGTCAGCAGGAAGGCGCTGCTGCAGCGCCAGCTGCTCCCGGTCCTGCTGGAATGGATCGCGTCCGGCGTGGACCCGGACGCGGGCCTGCTGGGCTTCCGCCGGCTGAGCGAACGTCTGGGAGACTCCCACTGGTACCTGGGCATGCTGCGGGACTCGAGCTCGGCCGCCGAACGCCTGTGCCACATTCTTTCCAGCAGCCGCTTCATCACCGACCTGCTGGAGGTCTCGCCGGAGTCCACGGCCTGGCTGGGCACCGACAAGGACCTCGTACCGCTCACCTTCGACGCCCAGTGGCAGGAAATCCGGTCCAAGATGTCCCGCCATCCGGTGCCCGAAGAGGCCATCCGGTTGATCCGGCTGATCCGCCGCCGGGAAACGCTGCGCATCGCGCTCGCCGACTCCTCCGGGTTGCTGGACCAGTCCCAGGTCGGCGCCGCGCTGGCGGACGCCGACCGCGCCGCCGTGCTCGGCGCGCTCCATGTGGCGGAAACCTCCGTTCTGGAGTCCGAGGAACGGCTGACGGCCCTGCTGGTGGTGGCCATGGGCCGGCAGGGCGGACGCGAAATCAGCTACGGCTCGGATGCCGACGTTATGTACGTGCACCGGCCGTTGCCGGGGGCCGACCCCGGCCAAGCCCAGCAGCAGGCGGAGCGCATCGTCACGCGGATTTCTTCCCTCCTGAAGCAGCCCTGCACCCCTCCGGTGCTGGCCGAACGGGTGCTCGAAGTGGACGCTGCGCTGCGGCCGGAAGGCAAGAACGGGCCGATGGTGCGCTCGCTGGACTCCTATCGCGAGTATTACCAGCGCTGGTCCCTGGTCTGGGAAGCCCAGGCCTTGCTGCGCGCCCGGCCAATGGCCGGAGACGACAACTTGGCGGACGAGTTCATCGCGCTCGTGGACGCGATCCGCTACCCGGACGGGCTCGGAAGCGATCAGGTGCGCGAGATCCGGCGGATCAAGGCGCGGGTGGAGTCGGAGCGGCTCCCGCGTGGCGCCGATCCGGCCCGCCATTTGAAGCTCGGCCGCGGGGGACTCAGCGATGTGGAGTGGCTGGTCCAGCTGCTGCAGCTGGAGCACGCCCGGAAGCTCCCGGAGCTGCGCACCACCAACACGCTCGAAGCGCTCTCCGCCATCGCAGCCGCAGGGTTGCTCCCGGGGGACGACGCCGCCACGCTCGGCCGGAGCTGGAGCCTCGCCACCCGGATCCGGTCGGCGAATGTGATCTGGGCGGGCAAGAACTCCGACGTGCTGCCCGCCTCGCGCAGGGACCTGGAAGCGGTGGCACGCTGGTGCGGGTACGAGCCCGGAAACGCCGCGGCGATCGAGGAAGACTACCTGCGCCTCACCCGCCGCGCCCGGGCCATCTTCGAGCGCTACTTCTACGGTTACGGCACCTAGCCTCCACGACGCCAAGTGGTGCCGCCGGTCACCGGTCTGTACCCTCAATGAGGATCTTTTGCGCCTTGTACAGGCGTGCCCTGAGAACAAATCTAGGAGCTGTTTAGTTTGCACACCCTCCAACGCACCGGGCTGGGACGGCGCCTGCTGGCCCTGACCGGGCTGCTGGCGGTGCTCTCGCTGGTCTTCGGCGGCAACGCGGCCGCGGCTGCGGCCCAGGCACCGCAGAGCGCCAGCGGCGAGAGCTACGTCATCGGTACCGACACGACGTTCGCGCCCTTCGAGTTCCGCCAGGGCGGCGAACTGGTCGGCATCGACATGGACCTGCTGCGGGCGATCGCCGAGAACCAGGGCTTCGAGGTGGAAATCCGTTCGCTCGGGTTCGACGCCGCCCTGCAGGCCCTGCAGTCCAACCAGGTGGATGGAGTCATCGCCGGCATGTCCATCACGGACGAACGCCGGCAGGTCTTCGACTTCTCCGACCCGTACTTCGACTCGGGCGTGCAGATGGCCGTGGCGCAGAGCAACAACGAGATCACGTCGTACGAGGACCTCGCGGGCGAGACAGTCGCGGTCAAGCGCGGCAGCGAGGGTGAAGCCTTTGCCGACTCGATCGCAGAAGAGTACGGGTTCACGGTCAAGCCGCTGGACCAGTCGGCCACCATGTACGACGACGTCAAGGCCGGCAACTCCGTGGCAGTCTTCGACGACTACCCGGTGCTGGCCTACGGCATAGCCCAGAACAACGGACTGAAGGCCGTCACGGAGAAGGAACGCGGAAGTTCCTACGGCTTCGCGGTGAACAAGGACCAGAATCCCGAACTGATCCAGGCCTTCAACGCCGGCCTGGCCGAACTCAAGGCCAGCGGCGAATACCAGCAGATCCTGGACAAGTACCTAGCCTCGCCGGAGACCGCCGGGAAGAGCAGCTTCTGGCAGCTGCTGACAGACAGCCTTCCCGCCCTGATGAAGGGCCTGGGGCTCACGCTGTTCGCCACGGCGCTGTCCATCCTCATCGCCCTGGTCCTGGGCGTCGCCTTCGGGTTCCTGAAGGTATCCCGCCGGATCGTGCTGCGCGGGATCGCGACCACCTATGTGGGCATCTTCCGCGGCACGCCGCTGCTGGTCCAGGCGTTCTTCTTCTACTTCGGCCTGCCGCAGCTGACCGGCGCGCCGATCGACGTCCTCACCGCAGGCGTGCTGACCCTGAGCCTGAACGCCGGCGCCTACATGACGGAGATCGTCCGCGGCGGCATCCAGTCCGTGGATCCCGGCCAGATGGAAGCCAGCCGCAGCCTGGGCCTGGGCTACGTTAAATCCATGCAGAAGGTCGTGATCCCGCAGGCGGTCAAGATCATGACCCCCAGCTTCATCAACCAGTTCGTCATCACCCTCAAGGACAGCTCCCTGCTGGCGGTCATCGGTTTCGCCGAACTGACCTACCAGGGCCAGCAGATCTACGCCTCCAACTTCCGCACCGGCGAAACCCTGCTGATCGTGGCGGCGCTGTACTTCGTGGTGATCACCGCGCTGATCAAGCTTTCCAACATCCTGGATAAGAGGTTCAACAAGTGAGCAAGATTCACGTCGCCGGACTGAAAAAGAGCTTTGGCAGCAACGAGGTCCTCAAGGGCCTCGACGTCGAGGTGGCCGAAGGCGAAGTCGTCTGCGTGATCGGGCCGTCCGGCTCGGGCAAGTCGACCTTCCTGCGCTGCCTGAACAAGCTGGAGGACATCAGCGGGGGAACCGTGGTCGTCGACGGTTTCGACCTGACCGACCCGAAGGTCGACCTGGACAAGGTGCGCCAGCACATCGGCATGGTCTTCCAGCACTTCAACCTGTTCCCGCACAAGTCGGTGCTGGAGAACATCATGCTGGCCCCGGTGGAGCTCAAGAAGCTCGGCAAGGCCGCAGCACGGAACAAGGCCCTGGAACTGCTGGAGAGGGTCGGGCTGTCCGAGAAAGCCGACGCCCGCCCGGCCCAGCTCTCCGGCGGGCAGAAGCAGCGCGTCGCCATCGCGCGGGCACTGGCCATGAACCCCGACATCATGCTCTTCGACGAGGCCACCAGCGCCCTGGACCCGGAGATGGTGGGGGAGGTGCTGCAGGTCATCAAGGACCTGGCGGCCGAAGGCATGACGATGGTGGTGGTCACCCATGAGATGGGCTTCGCCCGCGAAGTCTCCGACCGCGTCATCTTCATGGCCGACGGCTACATCGTGGAAGAAGGCAGGCCGGAGGCACTCTTCGGCGCTCCGCAGCAGGCACGTACCCAGGACTTTCTGGCCAAGGTCCTCTGACCGGCCGACGGCGGTGCCCCTCCGATGCGCGGGGGGCACCGCCGTCGGGCCTCGCCCCGCCAGTGTGGCCGGGAACAGGGCTCCGGGTTAGGCTGAGGCCGGAACCCAACCGAAGGAGGCGCCGGACATGACCGACATCGATGTGCTTGGACGCGAACACCTGGCCGTGGCCGTCGGAGCCCCGCACGGACGCAGTGCCGCCTTGGTGGCCCAGGACGGTCCGTTGCGCCAGACGGTGTTGGCGTTGAAGGCAGGCGCCGAACTGGGGGAGCACAACGCTCCGCTGGCCGGCACGCTGCTGGTCCTGGAAGGGGCGGTCACCGTGGTGTCCGCGTCCGGCCGCATGGCGGTCAACGAGAACCAGCTCGCCGTGATCCCGCAGGAGCGGCACTCGGTGGAGGCGTCCGAGGACTCGGTGTTCCTGCTTACCGCCGTCACCGAGACACACCGGGACGGCTGAGCGGCGCACTGCGCCTTACCCGCGCAGCGCGCTGCGGATGATCGCCACCACTCCCGCGAACAGAAGCGCGGTGGCGGTCAGCACCAGCGAATAGGCGACTCCGACGCGCAGGATGACCAGGAACACCAGGAAGGTGACGGCAGCGCCGATGAGCGCGGCCCTGACCGGTCGCGGCGTCCGGCTTTGAGGTGCGGGCCCCCCGCTCTCGCCCATAGGGTTCATTTTGCCACGCCTCGACGTTTCAGCCGAGGCTCTTTCCGGCGGCGGCTCACCGGTGCGGCCCCGATCGGATGACGGGGGAAAGCGCCGGGAGCGCAGAGAACGCGTGAGGCTCCTCCCATGGCGGGAGGAGCCTCACGCGTTGTACGACAATGCCGTGGACTAGCCGCGATCCTGCAGCATCAGCCGTCAGCAGCCGTAATAGAGCTCAAATTCGTACGGATTCGGGCGGGCGGCCAGCGGCAAGATTTCCTCTTCGCGCTTGTAGGCGATCCAGGTGTCGATCAGGTCCTGGGTGAAGACACCGCCGGCCTGCAGGAACTCGTTGTCCGCCTCCAGTGCCTCGAGCGCTTCCTCCAGCGAACCCGGAGCCTTCTGAATGTCCTTGGCTTCCTCGGCGGGCAGCTCGTACAGGTCCTTGTCGATCGGGTCGGCCGGCTCGATGCGGTTCTTGATGCCGTCCAGCCCCGCCATCAGCTGGGCGGCGAAGGCGAGGTAGGGGTTGGAGCTGGGGTCCGGAGCGCGGAACTCGATGCGCTTGGCCTTGGGGTTGGAGCCGGTGATCGGGATGCGGATGCCGGCCGAGCGGTTGCCCTGCGAGTAGACCATGTTCACCGGGGCCTCGAAGCCCTTGACCAGCCGGCGGTAGGAGTTCACCGTCGGGTTGGTGAACGCCAGCACCGCGGAAGCGTGCTTGAGCAGGCCGCCGATGTACCAGCGGGCGGTGTCGGAGAGGCCGGCGTAGCCCTTCTCGTCGTAGAACAGCGGCTGCCCGGCGGTCCAGAGCGACTGGTGGCAGTGCATCCCGGAGCCGTTGTCGCCGAAGACCGGCTTGGGCATGAACGTGGCGGACTTGCCCCAGGCGTCGGCGACGTTCTTGACGATGTACTTGAACTTCAGCAGATCGTCGGCGGCGTGCGTCAGGGTGCTGAACCTGTAGTTGATCTCGGCCTGGCCGGCGGCACCGACCTCGTGGTGGGAGCGCTCGACCTCGAGGCCGACGGCGTCCAGCTCCACGCAGATCGCGTCGCGCAGGTCCGCCTGCTTGTCGGTGGGGGCCACCGGGAAGTAGCCGCCCTTGACCGGCGTCTTGTACCCCTGGTTCCCGCCTTCTTCCCTCTTCCCGGAGTTCCAGTACGCCTCGACCGAGTCCACCCTGTAGAAGGAATGCTCGGGGCTGGACTGGTAGCGGACGTCGTCGAAAATAAAGAATTCGGCTTCCGGGGCGAAGAACGCGGTGTCGGCGATTCCGGTGGAGGCCAGATACGCTTCGGCGCGCTCGGCCACGCCGCGGGGGTCGCGGTGGTAGGGATCGCCGGTGCGCGGGTTCACGATGGAGAAGTTCAGCGCCAGCGTCTTCTCGACGCGGAACGGGTCGATGAAGGCGGTGGAAACATCGGGGATCAGCTGCATGTCGGACTCGGCGATGCCTTGGAAGCCGCGGATCGAGGAGCCGTCGAAGAGCTGGCCGTTCACGAAGAAGTCCGCGTCAACGGTCTTGGCCGGCACGTTGAAGTGCTGCTGGACGCCGGGCAGATCGGTGAAACGGATATCGACGAACTTCACGTCTTCGTCGGCGATGTACTTGAGGACCTCGTCCGCATTCTTGAACATCGGGGTCATGCTCCTTACGCATTCTGGGGGAACCTGCCTCCGCTGAACGGGGCCGGCAACAGTTACAACAATAGGAGCAGGGAATTTCCCGACAGTGTCGCAATTGTTTCGGGCAGGTTACGAAATCGATGTGCACTGCAAGTTTACCGTCTGGGGTCTTCACACTTTACCGGCAGCAACTCCGGGCCCGCACCCCGGGGAAGCCGGCGGCAGGCGTGACCGGTAAACTTGAGGGGTGGTAAGCAGACGCGATCTTGGTTCCTGGCTCGAAGGCCCCCCGCAGTCCAACATCCAGAAATGGCCCGGGCAGCGGCTCGGGCTCCCGCAGTCCGGCTCCGGCTCAATTGCGCGTCCGGGGCGCCGGATGGTGGCGCTGCTCATTGACTGGCTCCTGTGCTATGCGATCGCGAACGCCTTCCTGGGCGGCAGCCAGCTGGCCATCCTGGCAGTGTTCGCCGTCGAGCAGCTGCTGCTGGTGGGGACGCTCGGCTACAGTTTCGGCCACCGCCTGCTCGGCATCCACGTGCGCAAACTCGACGGCTCCGCACCCGGGTTGCTGGCCGCCGTCGTGCGCACCGCTCTCCTGTGCCTGGTGATTCCGGCCGTCATTTTCGACCCCGACCAGCGCGGCTTCCACGATCGTGCCATGGGCACCGTCCTGGTGCGCCGCTGAGGCAGCGCCCAAGCGTGCGTCAACCCCGATCAACGCCAACCCGTTAAACCCGAGAGGCTGCCGGTGGGAACCGGCAGCCTCTCGGGATGTCAGGGGGGAGGATCAGCGTCCGCGCATGGCCTTGCGATCCGGGCGGGCCTTGAACGGGTCCACGCCCTTCGGGATGGGGAGCTTGTTGCTGCCCAGGGCCGACAGCCGCTTGTCCACGGCGCTGACTTCCTGCTTGGTCAGTTCCTTCTTGAGCTTCTGCACGGTCTTGGCCACCTTGCTCAGCTCCACCTGGCCTTCGCCGCGGCCGGTCTCGATCACATGGATCGTGACGTTGGGCAGGATGCGGCGCATCCGGCGCCGCTCCGACTCGACCAGCTGCCGCACCCGGTGCGAGGGGCCCTCGGTTACCAGCACAATGCCGGGGCGGCCCACGGCGCGGAATACGGCGTCCTGGGTGCGCGGGTTCACGGCCACCGGCTGGTCCTGCAGGATCCAGCCGCGGCGCAGCACGCTGAGCGCCGCCCCGGAAGCACCGGGCTGGCCCTCGATCTGCGAGAACGCCGCACGTTCGGCGCGCCGCGACAGGATGAAGGTGGCGGCCAGCAGGCCCAGCGGGATGGAGATGATCAGCAGCGTGACCCAGTTGTTGATCAGCAGGCCAATGACCAGGCCGACGGCGACGATGCCGAGGAACGCCAAAAGCATGAACCAGACAACGTTCGGGTCGTTGCGCCGGGTCATCCGGAAGACCTGGCCGATCTGCTTCAGCCGGCCGGGCTGCTTGTTGGCTTTGGACGGTTTCCCAGCCTTGGGCTTGCGTGAGAAGAGACCCCGCTTCGGGGCGTCGGAATCGGTGCTATGGGCCATAATGTCCAATTCTATCGTGACGGAGGAGGCTCTCGTGCCGGATGCGGACACGGCAACGGTCCGGCAGCCGGCAGGCTCCCGGACCGCGGTTCCGGCGGTTCAGTTACCGGGCAGCCATCAGCGTGGCGGCTTCCTGGCGGGTGCTGCCGGACTCGCCGATGTGCGCGAGCTGGGGCGGAAGCTCCAGGCCCTTCTTGCGCATGGCGGTGGCCCAGAGACGGCTGGCACGGTAGGACGAGCGCACCAGCGGTCCGCTCATCACACCCAGGAAGCCGATTTCCTCGGCCTCCTGGCTCAGTTCCACGAACTCCTCCGGCTTCACCCAGCGCTCTACCGGGTGGTGGCGCTCGGTCGGGCGCAGGTACTGGGTGATGGTCACCAGGTCGCAGCCGGCGGCGTGGAGATCGCGCAGCGCCTCGGAAATTTCTTCGCGGGTCTCGCCCATGCCCAGGATCAGGTTGGACTTGGTCACCATGCCGTGGTCGCGGCCCTGGGCGATGACGTCCAGCGAACGCTCATAGCGGAAGGCCGGCCGGATGCGCTTGAAGATCCGGGGCACGGTTTCCACGTTGTGCGCGAACACCTCCGGTTGGGCTTCGCAGATGGCCGCGATGTGTTCGGGCTTTCCGGAGAAGTCCGGAATCAGGATTTCGACGCCGGTGCCCGGGTTGAGTTCGTGGATCTTCCGGATGGTCTCGGCGTAGAGCCACACGCCCTCGTCGGCCAGGTCATCGCGGGCGACGCCGGTGACGGTGGCGTAGCGCAGGTTCATCTGCTGGACCGACTGGGCGACCTTCGTGGGTTCCAGGATGTCGACGGGGGAAGGCTTTCCCGTGTGAATCTGGCAAAAATCGCAGCGGCGCGTGCACTCGGATCCGCCGATCAAGAATGTTGCCTCGCGGTCTTCCCAGCATTCAAAAATATTGGGGCAGCCTGCCTCTTCGCAGACGGTGTGCAGCCCCTCCTTCTTGACCAGGTTCTTCATGCCCACGTACTCGGGGCCCATGTTGACCTTTGCCTTGATCCAGTCCGGCTTGCGCTCTACGGGGGTGGCGGCATTGCGGGCCTCGACGCGCAGCAGGCGGCGTCCTTCAGGGGCGAGCGTCACAACAGGGCTCCTTCGGTCTGGCGGTGACCAGTGTCGGTGTCGGTGGCCGCGGGTCCGGGGGTGCCCGTCTTGACCAGTGATGTTTCGAACGAGCGGAGTTCTGCCTCCACCCGGTCTGCGATGTCGGCCGGGGCAACGTCCAGCCCGGTCTCGGCCTGGATGGTGGTGGTGCCGGCGTCGGTAATGCCGCAGGCAATGATCTGGCTGTAGGGTGCCAGGTCGTTCCGGCAGTTAAGCGCGAAGCCGTGCATGGTTACCCGGCGGTTGACGCGGATGCCGATGGCGGCGATCTTGCGGGCGGGGTTGCGCTCGTCGGCCTCGATCCAGACGCCGGAGCGGCCCTCCATCCTGGTGCCGGCCACGCCGTAATCGGCGAGCACGTTGATCAGGACCTGCTCGAGGATGTCGACGTAGTCGGCCACCCGGGTGGGATCGGGAAGGGCCACGATGGGATAACCCACCAACTGGCCGGGGCCGTGCCAGGTCAGCTTGCCGCCACGGTCCACACTGACCACGGGGGTGCCGTCCAGCGGCCGCTCATGGTCTTCGGTGCGCTTGCCGGCGGTGTAGACGGCACTGTGCTCGAGCAACAGCACGGTGCTGGGCGCCGTCCCAGCCACGACTTCAGCGTGCAGCTTGCGCTGCAGCGCCCAGCCTTCTTCATAGTCGACGTAGTCAGGGGCGAAGCCCAGTCGTGAAAACTCAAGAGCCATTCAGCAAGACTACGCTTCGAGGGCCGGGCACTGCTATTTGTGTAGCGCCACAATTGCTGTGGATAACTTCTGCACGCAGCAGTCGGACGGAGTAGAAGTGGTCCATGGAAGATGGGCAGACACCTGGCGCAGCCTCCGTGGAGCCGGAACCGCCGCGCCCGGCGGCGCCGGGGTTGCATGTGCAGCGATGGCTGGGCAGCGGCGCATCAGCCTCGGTCTGGCTTGTCCGCGATACGGCGACCGGAACGGAGTATGCACTGAAGGTGCTGTCCGTGCCTCCTGCTCCGCCCACCGACGACGCGGGAGGCCCGCCGCCCGTGCGGCGCGCGGCCCGGCAAGGATATGCCGCCGGGGAGGGCGAGCCAGCGCCCTGGGCGATTGCGGCGGAGGGGCAGCAGGGGACCGCGGCTGCTGCTGCCGCCGACCATGAACTGTCCCTGTTGACGGACGCGCGGCATGAGCACCTGCTGCCCGTCCATGGCCACGTGGAAACTGATCGCGGGCCGGGGCTGCTGCTGGAGTATGCTGCCGGCGGCTCGCTCGCGGCACTCGTCGCCGCCCGCGGACCGCTGGCCGTGGGCGAGGTGGTAACGATTCTGACTCCGGTCGCCCAGGTTCTGGATTACCTGCACGGGATCGGGACCGTGCACGGGGACGTCTCGCCCGGCAATGTGCTGTTCACCGCCGTGGGCAAGCCGCTGCTGGCCGACCTGGGTGTCGCCCGTGCGCTGGGCAGCGACCGCCCGCCGGCGGCGGGCACGCCGGGGTTCGGGGCACCGGGCGGCGGGTCCGGCGGAGGGGGCCTGGATCCCGAAGCGGACAACTATGCGCTGGCGGCCATCGGTTGGTTCGCGCTCACCGGCCGGGTGCCCGGTGCCACCGCACAGCGGCCGCCGCTGGCGGCGTTGGTGCCCGAGGTGCCGGATGATCTGGTGGCCCTCCTGGAAGACGGACTGGCCGAGCGTGCGGGGGAGCGCCCCTCGGCGGCGGAGTTCGCCCGCCGGGCGATTCGGACCGCAAAGCCGGAGGCGCTGGATTTGACGGCGTCGGCGCATCCCTCCGTTGCCAGCCAATTGTTGACCCGGCGGCAGGCGGCGGGAAAGGCGGCGGGCCGCCGGGACGGGGGACCGCTGCCACCGTTTCCCCTGCCCCTGTCCCGGGGCGATGCCCGGCCCCTGTCCCGGGGCGATGCCCGGCCTCGGTCCCGGGGCGATGCCCGGCCGGCCGCCGGCCGGTGGGCGAGGGCAGTACTGGCGATGACCGCGGCGGCGGCGGCAGCGGGACTGTTGTCCGCCCTGGCGGGCGCCTTGGCGCCTGCTCCGCCGAACGGCGCAGACGCCGGGCGGTCGCCGGGCCGCGGCCAGTCCGTGCAACAGGTGTCCGCGGGGCAGCGCGAAGCACAGCCGCCTTCTCCCCCCGAGGCCCAGGTCCTGCCGGCGGCCCTGGGGCAGGCGCTGCGGGGCGACGATGCCGCCGCGGCCGTGCCCGCCCTGGCCTGGTTGCGCACCGAAGCGGTCAGGACGCGCGATGCGACGCTGCTCGACCAAGTCAACGTCCCCGGAACGGCCGTCATGGACACGGACCGGGAGATCATCGCGGCACTGGCGGGCTCGGGGAGTTGGCTCGAGGGCCTGGAAACCACGGTGGAGGACGTAACCGCTGCTCCGGCGGCGCAAGGCGGAGGAAAAGTAACGGTGGCCGCGACGGTCACCACGTCGGCGTTCCGGCAGGTGGCCGCCGACGGCAGCGTGGTGGGACGACGCGCCGAACCCAGCGTGCAACGGGTCCAACTGGAGATGGTCAGGCAGGACGCCGGCTGGCTGATCCAGGCCGTCCATGAGGCGCCCCGCCGCTCCGATGACCCCAGGGCCGGCGCAGGCCGTGACTAAGATCGAGGCATGACTTCATCGAGCTACTTCCGCTACCCGCACGTGCACGGCGATCTTGTCACGTTCGTCGCAGAGGACGACGTGTGGGTTGCACCCCTTGCCGGCGGCCGGGCGTGGCGTGTCTCGTCGCTGCAACTGCCGGCCAGGAACCCCAGGTTCTCGCCGGACGGGCAGCACCTGGCCTGGGGTGTGGTGCAGGCCAGCGCGCCCGAGGCTGTCACCGCGTCGGTCGACGGCGGAGGGTTCCGCCAGCTGACGTACTGGGGGCATGCCTCCACCAGGGTAAAAGGATTCACGCCTGCCGGCGACGCACTGGTGACGAGTTCCTTCGAACGTGAAGAGTCGCGTCATACCTGGGCCTACGCTGTGCCGCTGGACGGCTCCGGCGCCCGCGTCCTGCCCTTCGGGCCCGTCGACTCGATCGCGTTCGGGCCGGAACTCGGCGACGAGCGTCCGCTGGTGGTCGGGAGCGTGCTCTCTCGCGAACCGGCTTGGTGGAAGCGTTACCGCGGCGGTACGGCCGGCAAGCTGTGGATCGACCGGGACGGAGGCGGCGAGTTCGAGCGCCTGGCGGCCGATCTCGACGGCAACCTGGCAGACCCGATGTGGATCGGCAACCGGATCGCGTTCCTGAGCGACCACGAAGGCTACGGCAATCTGTATTCGCTGCGGCCGGACGGAACAGACCTCCGCCGGCACACCGACCACGACGGTTTCTATGTCCGCCATGCCGCGACGGACGGCAACCGGGTGGTCTTCGAATCCGCCGGTGAACTCTGGCTCCTCGACTCCCTGGACGCGGCACCGCGCCGGCTCCGGATCACGCTGGGCTCGGCATCCACGAGCCGCCGCGGCCGCCCACTCAACGTGGCACAGCACCTGGCGTCCGCCGTCCCGAATCCCAAGGGAACCGCGTCCGTCATCGAAACGCACGGCACAGTGCACTGGCTGACCCACCGGGACGGGCCTTCGCGCGCGGTGGAATCGACGCCCGGTGTCCGCGCCCGGCTGGCGCGGCCCCTCGGCGACACGCGGGTGGTCTACGTCGCCGACCACGACGGCGAGGAAGCCCTCTACATCCGCCAGGTCTTCGAACAACTTCCCCGGGGCGACCAGCCTGCTCCCGCCGCAACCGCGCCGGCCCCTGCCGAACCGGAGCCCGACGGCTTGCCCCGCCCGGTGTCCGCCTCCGCCGTCGTCCATCCGACCCAATCCCAGCCCATCGTGGAGGTGCGTTCCGGCGGAAAGCAAGGCGCCGGCACGGAGAGCCGGGAACCGGACGCGCGTTCCGCCGAAGCGCTGGAGCCGCAGCAATTGCGCCGCGTGGAGCTGCCCGGACCGGACCGGGTGAGCGCGCTTGCCGCCAGTCCGGACGGGTCGCTGGCGGCAGTGGCCACCGAATACGGGCAGGTACTGGTCCTGGACGCCGGAAACGGGGAGCTGCGCCGCCTCTCCGGCACCGACCACGGGGCCGTTGGTGAGCTGGTCTTTTCACCGGATTCCCGCTGGATCCTGTGGGCCGAGCCGGTCACCGCGGAGGGCACCCGCACCCGCCTGCGGCTGGCCCGGGCCGACGGCACCGGCGGTATCGTCGACGTGACCGACGGACGTTTCCGCGACCATGGGCCGGCCTTCACCCCGGACGGCAAGTTCGCCGCGTTCCTCTCCGAACGGAGCTTCGATCCGGTCTATTCCACCCACAGCTTCGATCTGGGTTTCCCCGAATCGACCAAGCCGTTCCTGGTGGCCCTGGCCGCTGCCACGTCTTCGCCGTTCGGCCCGTCGGTGCACGGCACGCTGCCGGACGCGCCGCCGGCAGCGGGGAAGGAGCCATACGGTTCCCCGAACGGGGAGGACCAGGCCGCGCCCGCCGTCACCGAGGTGGTTGTGGACGCCGAACGGCTGGCCGAGCGGATCATCCCGGTCCCGGTCCAGCAAGGCCGCTACACGGACCTCAGCGCGGTCGAAGGAGCCCTGCTGTGGCTGGCCAGTGATCCCGCCGGTGTCACCGGAGAGGGACGCGCGTCGGCGGAGGAGCCGGAGCAGGCCCAGCGGCTGGAGCGGTTCGACCTCTCCCGCCGGGAGGTTTCCGTGCTGGTGCCGGCCGTGGACTCCTATGAGGTGTCCCAGGACCGCAAACGGATCGTGTACGTGCACAAGGCGCAGGTGAAGGCCGTGCCGGCCGCCGGGAAGGTCGACGACGACTCGCCCGAGAGCGTGCAGGTCGACCTGAGCCGGATCCGGGTCACGCTCGAACCGCTCAAGGTCTGGGGACAGGCGTTCGACGAGGCCTGGCGGCTGCAGCGCGACTTCTACTGGGCCGAGGACATGGCCGGGCTGGACTGGCAAGGCGTCTACGACCGTTACCGGCCCCTGGTGGAACGACTTGGGTCGCACGACGACTTGGTGGACCTGCTCTGGGAGCTGCACGGCGAACTCGGCACCTCGCACGCGTACGTTTCGCCACCGCCCGTCGCGGAACCGGGCTCCGGGAAACAGGGACGGCTCGGCGCCGACCTGGCGCGGACCGAGGCGGGCTGGACCGTGCAGAAGATCCTTGCCGGAGAATCATCGGATCCGCTGGCGCTGTCCCCGCTGACGGCTCCGGGCGCAGCAGTGGACCCGGGTGACGTGATCGCGGCGGTGGACGGCATCCCCGTGGATCCGCTGGCAGGCCCGGCGCCGCTGCTGGTCGGCGCGGCCGGCAAGACCGTTGAACTGACCATCGTTAACGGGGCGGGCAGCCCGGACGCCGGCCTGCAGCGGCGGATCGCGGTGGTCCCCATCCGCGACGAGGAGCGGCTCCGGTACCAGAACTGGGTGTCCGGGAACCGCCGCAACGTCCGCGAGGCATCGAACGGGCGCTTCGGCTACCTCCACATTCCGGACATGGTGGCGCGCGGCTGGGCACAACTGCACCGCGACCTGGATGTGGAGACCGCCAAGGACGCGCTCGTCATCGACGTACGGCGCAACCGGGGCGGCCATACCTCGCAGCTGGTGGCCGAGTTGATCGGTCGCAAGGTCACCGCATGGAACCTCGCGCGCGGCGAGCAGCCGGGCACGTACCCGGCACATGCGCCGCGGGGCCCCGTCGTCGTCCTCACCGATGAATACGCCGGGTCCGACGGCGACATCATCACCCAGGTGAGCAAGCTGCGCGGAATCGGTCCCGTGGTCGGGACGCGGACCTGGGGCGGGGTGGTTGGCATCGACGCGAAGTTCTCGCTGGCCGACGGCACCGGTGTCACGCAGCCACGGTACGCGTTCTGGTTCACCCAGGGCGTGGGTTGGGGCGTGGAGAACTACGGGGTGGACCCGGACATCGAGGTGCCGTTCCCGCCCCATGCGTACGGGGCGGGGGAGGACCCGCAGCTGGAGCACAGCGTCGGCATCCTCAAGGAGATGCTGGGTGAACTGCCGACCGACCAGCCGCCGGCGCGGGCCGGTTATCCCGTGCTGCGCCCCGGACCGCTGCCGCCGCGTCCGCAGGAGGCCGGCTGAGCGCCGGGCTGAACATTGAAGAACCCCGGGCACACCGAAGGTGCCCGGGGTTCTTCAACGAAAGATTTGTGCGCTAGCCGGCCAGGGTGGCATCAATCGTGATGCTCGGCACTGAGGCCAGGGCGCCGGAAACAGGACAGGTGTCCTTGGCGCCGGAGGCCAGGCGCTGGAAGTCGTCCTCGCTGATCCCGGGCACGGTCGCGTTCACGGTCAGGCGAATCTCGGTGATGCCGGTGCCCGGCACGAAATCCACGGCCGCCGAGGTCTTAATGCTCTCGGCGGTGGTCCCGTTCTCCTTGAGCATGTTGCTGAACTGCATCGAGTAGCAGGTGGCGTGGGCGGCGGCCAGCAGTTCTTCGGGGCTGGTCTTTCCTTCGGACTGGTCCGCACGTGCCTTCCAGGTGACATCGTAGGTGCCGATGCCGGACGTTTCGAACGTAGTCTGGCCGGCGCCGCTAAACAGGTCGCCGTTCCACTCGGTGCTGGCAGAACGTGTTGTAGCCATGTGTCCTCCTTGGTCGATGTACAGGATGCGTTTTCCGCCGGTCCCGGCCAGAGTCGGCCGGTGCCGTCATCTTCATCCTAGGGGAGTTGCGCCGGACTGTCCGGCGGCACCGTTAAGGCCACTGCGGCCGGCCCCGGGTCGGGGCCGGCCGCAGCGCGGGAATTCGTAAGGTCAGTTCCAGAGGGTGGCGATGGCGACGTTCAGCAGCGCCAGGCCGCCCACGGAGTGGGCCAGACCGGCCGAAATCGGCTCGCCGGCCTTGTACTTGCGGCGGCCGATGAACGCGAGGACGCCCACGACGAGCCCGATGACAAGCTTGATGGTCAGCTTCACGTAGTCGGCGTCCATGGCCAAGGCCGGGATCAGGCCCATCATGATGATGCCGGTAATGAGCTGCAGGGCGGCGCCGTCGAATTGGCGGGGGTGGACCGTGGGCTTCTTCATGTTGCCGATCCAGATGCCGACGATCATGGCAGCACCGACGATATGCAGGAAGACGAAAATGTTGTAAAGGATCTCCATGGGCCCAGCCTATCGGCCGGGGAAGCGCCCGGATCCGCGCCATGCCGCGACGGCACGGGGTTTTTCTACCTTGCGTAGTACGGCTGGGGGCCGAGGGCGGCAGAGCACAGCGGCGGGCTGCGTCCACTGGGGAACGCAGCCCGCCGCTGATTCGTGCGTCGCGCGGGGCAGTCCGGGCTAGAGGCCCAGGTCCGCCTCGAACTGTCCGGCTTCCAGGCGCGCCCGCAGCGTCTGCAGGAAACGGCCGGCATCTGCGCCGTCGACCAAACGGTGGTCGTAGGTCAGGGACAGGTACATCATCGAGCGGATGGCGATCGAATCGTCGCCATTCTCATCCTGGACCACCATGGGCCGCTTGACGATGGCGCCGGTACCGAGGATTCCCACCTGCGGCTGGTTGATGATCGGCGTGTCGAACAGGGCCCCGACGCTGCCGATGTTGGTGATCGAGAAGGTGCCGCCGGAGAGCTCGTCGGGGGCGATCTTGTTGCTGCGGGTACGTGCGGCAACATCGGCGATCTTGCCCGCCAGGCCGGCCAGGTTCAGGCTGCCGGCGTCATTGATCACCGGGACCAGCAGGCCCTTGTCGGTATCCACCGCAATCGCCAGGTGCTCTGCGTTGTGGTAGGTGATCTCCTGCTTTTCCTCGTCGTACTCGGCGTTCAGCTTCGGATGCTGCTTGAGCGCCTCCGCGACGGCCTTGGCGATGAAGGGCAGGTAGGTCAGCTTGACGCCGTTCTGCTCCTGGAAGGACTTCTTGGCGCGCTCGCGCAGCTTGGCCACCTTGGTCATGTCGACCTCGTGGACCTGGGTGAGCTGGGTGGAAGCGTCGAGCGATTCGCGCATCCGGCGGGCGATCACCTGGCGGATCCGCGGCGCCTTCTCGACGGTGCCGCGCTTCGCCGAGGCCGCGGCTTCCGCCGGAGCCTTTGCGGCGGCTGCGGGAGCTGCGGGAGCTGCGGCTGGCTTGGCGGCTTCGGCTGCCTCCATCACGTCCTGCTTGCGGATGCGTCCGCCCACGCCGGTGCCCTTGACGGTGGACAGGTCCACGCCGTGCTGGTTGGCCAGCTTGCGCACGAGCGGGGTGACGTAGCCGGCGTCCGGGCCGGCGGCGGACTCGGCGGCGGCCGGGGCAGATGCCGCCTGGGGGGCTGCTGCCTCCGGGGCCTCGGCCTTGGGGGCCTCGGCCTTCGGGGCTTCGGCGGCCGGCTGTTCGGCGGACGGTTCCGCCACCGGGGCTTCGCGGTCCTCGGCGGGCGCGGCGGCCACCGGCTCCGCTCCCTTCGGCTCCGCCTTGGCGGGGCCGGCACCGGTGCCGATGATGGCGAGCACTGAACCGACCTCGGCGGTCTCATCCTCGGCGACCTTGATTTCCTGCACGGTGCCGGCCACCGGGGACGGAATCTCCGTGTCGACCTTGTCGGTGGAGACCTCGAGCAGCGGCTCATCGACCTCGACCGTGTCGCCCACCTGCTTCAACCAGCGGGTGACCGTTCCTTCGGTAACGCTTTCGCCCAGGGCCGGGAGGGTGACTTCCGTGCCCTCGCCGGAACCGGCGGCCGGAGCTTCCTCGGCAGGGGCTTCCTGCCGGGGCTCCTCCTGCTTCGGGGCCTCCTCCCGGGGCTCCTCCTGCTTCGCGGCCTCCTGCTGGGGAGCTTCCGCCTCCTCTTGCGCCGCCGGCGCTGCTTCGGCGGCCTCGCCTGAGCCGGAACCGTCGCCAATGCGCACCAGCGGGGCTCCGACGTCGGCGGTTTCGTCCTCGGCCACCAGGATCTCTTCGATCACACCGGCTACCGGAGAGGGGATCTCGGTGTCGACCTTGTCGGTGGACACCTCGAGCAGGGGTTCGTCGACTTCGACCCGGTCGCCGACCTGTTTCAGCCAGCGGGTCACAGTGCCTTCGGTGACGCTTTCACCGAGGGCGGGCAAGTTCACGGTTTCAGACATGTGGTGCCCGTTCTCCTTTGAGTCTATTTTTCCGGCCTGGCCGGTACATCGAGTCTTGTCTTGAGCCTAGTGCACCCGTCCGGCGGGGACGGGTGCACCAGGGGAGGGCTTGTTACCCGTGCAGCGGGCGGCCGGCCAGGGCCATGGCGGCTTCGCCGAGGGCCTCGTTCTGCGTGGGGTGCGCGTGGATGAGCGCGGCGACGTCCTCCGGGTAGGCTTCCCAGCTGACGATCAGCTGCGCCTCGCCGATCTGCTCGCCGATGCGGCCGCCGATCATGTGCATGCCCACAATGGGGCCGTCCTTTTCGCGGACCATCTTGATCATGCCGCTGGTGCCCAGGATCGAGCTCTTGCCGTTGCCCGCCAGGTTGTACTCGACGGTTTCCACGTTGTCCTTGCCGAACTTCTCCTCGGCCTGCGGCTGGTTGAGGCCGACGGAGGCAATCTCCGGGTCGCAGTAGGTGACCTTCGGGATGTTGATGTCTTCGATGAGGGCCGGCTTGTTGCCGGCGATCTCCTCGGCCACGAAGATGCCCTGCTGGAATCCGCGGTGGGCCAGCTGGACGCCCGGGACGATGTCGCCGACGGCGTAAATGTTGCCGACGCCGGTGTGCAGCCGCTCGTTGGTGACCACGAAGCCGCGGTCAACCGTGAGGCCGGCTTCCTCGAAGCCCAGTCCTGCGGTGCTCGGCCCGCGTCCCACGGCAACCAGCATCAGGTCGGCCTGGAACGTCTTGCCGTCGGCGAGGGTGACCACCACGCCGTCGTCGTTCTGTTCCACCTTTTCGAAGAAAACGCCGGTGTTGAACTTGATGCCGCGCTTCTTGAACGCGCGCTCCAACTGCTTGATGATGGCCGGGTCCTCGTTGGGCACCAGCGAGGGCAGGCCCTCGACGATGGTGACGTCAACGCCGAACGAGTTCCATACCGAGGCGAACTCGACGCCGATGACGCCGCCGCCGAGCACCACGGCGCTCTTGGGCAGGGTGTCCATCTTCAAGGCGTGGTCGGAGGTAATGACCTTGCCGCCGATTTCCAGTCCGGGGAGGGTCTTGGAGTAGGAACCGGTGGCCAGGACGATGTTCTTGCCCTTGTAGGCGGTGCCGCCGACCTCGATGGTGTCCTTGCCGACGAGCTTGCCTTCACCTTCGATGACGGTGATGCCCTTGGACTTGACCAGACCGGTCAGGCCCTTGAACTTCCCGGCGATGACCCCGTCCTTGTAGGCATTGACGGCAGCCATGTCGATGGAATCGAGGCTAACGTTCACGCCGTATTTCGCGGCGTCCTTGGCATGGTCGGCCAGCTCGGCCGAATGCAACAGCGCCTTGGTGGGGATGCAGCCGTTGTGCAGGCAGGTGCCGCCGAGCTTGCCCTTTTCCACCAGGCCGACGCTGAAGCCCAGCTGCACGGCGCGGAGGGCAGCGGCATAACCGCCGCTGCCGCCGCCGAGGATCAGGATGTCGAATTCTTGCGCTGTTGCCGAATCGGCCACGTGAACGCTCCCTCGCGTGTTCGCAACGTGTGGTGACACGTCGATGAGTTGATTGGGGTTGACGAACGAAGTTGGTTGGGTTTCACCTTAGCCCTCCCGCATACCATCATCTAGTTGGTGACGGCCCCAACAGGCCGGATTGTGTGCGGATTCACGCGGGGAAGCGGCGAGCATGCAGGCTCAGGAGCTGCGGGCCACCACATCCTCGGCATAGGCAACCAGCGTGCGGACGGCGACGCCGGTGCCCTCCTTCGGGGTGTAGCCGTGCGGAGAGCCTTCGTTGAAGGCCGGACCGGCGATGTCCAGATGGGCCCACGGGATGCGCACGCCGCCGGATTCGCCCACGAACTCGCGCAGGAAAATCGCGGCCGTCAGCATGCCGCCGTACTTGTCGCCCATGTTGGACAAATCTGCCACCTGCGAGTCCAGGCTGGGACGAAGTTCTTCCGGCAGCGGCATCGGCCAGAACAGTTCCCCCGCCCTGTCGGCTGCGGCCTTGACGGCATCACGTACCGGTTCTTCGCCCATGACCGCGGCCACCCGGCTTCCCAGCGCGACCATCTGCGCACCCGTCAAGGTGGCGACGTCCAACAGGACATCGGGATGTTCCTCGCTGGCGGCAGCGAGTCCGTCGGCCATGACCAGCCGGCCTTCGGCGTCCGTGTTCAGCACTTCCACCGTCTTGCCGCCGTACATGGTTAATACGTCGGAGGGACGGGATGCGGTGCCGGAGGGCATGTTTTCCGCCAGGCAAAGCCACGCCGTGGCCTTCACCGGCAGTCCCAGCTCGGCGATGGCCAGGACAGCGTTCAGCACCACGGCCGCGCCCGCCATGTCGCACTTCATGGTCATCATGCCCGTGGCCGGCTTGAGCGAGAGGCCGCCGGAGTCGAAGGTGATGCCCTTGCCCACGAAGGCGAGCTTCGCCTTGGCCCGGACCGGCGCGTATTCCACCTTGACCAGGCGGGGCGGGCGGCTGGATCCCTTGCCGACGCCGGTCAAACCGCCGTAGCCGTCCTTGGCCAGCCGGTTCTCGTCCAGGACGGTGACCTTGACCGGCAGGTTCCTGGCCATCTGCGTGGCAGCCTCGGCGAACGACTCGGGGTACAGGTGGCTCGGCGGCTGGTTGACCAGGGAGCGCGTCGCGTTGACCGCCCGTCCCAGCACCGAGGCCCGCTTGAGCGCCTTCGCCAGTTCCTTATCGCCGGCGACCGGCGTGATGACGGTGGCTTCCGCCACCGGGCCGCGAACCCCGGCCCCGCGGGTGCGGTGATCGCTGAAGTCATAGGCCCCCAGGGCCGCGCCTTCGGCAACAGCCGCGGCTTCGGCGACTGTTCCGGCCGGCAGGCCCAGGGCCACCGACCGGACCCCGGCGAGTTGCCGCACAGCCGAGCCGGCGGTGCGGCGCAGGGTTTCTTCCGTCAGCGCCTGCCCGGGCAGCAATTTCCCGACGCCGGCCAGCACCACCACATCCGCCCCGGAGTCGGGCAGCCCCGGCAGGCGGTGCACCTCGTCGGCGGCCCCGGTTACACCGAGCAGCGGAAGGGACTCCTGCAGCGTCTTCGACGCCTTGGCCGGCAACGGATTCTCCAGCAGGACGGGACCATCTCCGTCTTGTCCGACTGCAATGACGAGGGCGTTTGACTTGGCCTTTTTGACATCTTTGGCAATGGCGCTGAGCTTGAGCTCGGTCGTGGGGATCACGCAGATCTGTCCTAACTTCTCCTTCAGCCGGCCGGCGCCGGACGGGTGGTGCCCGCCGCCGCTCACCGGTTGCTTACCGTTGTGTCTACAGTAGTTCCAGCAGGAATGAGCCTATAGAGGTTGGCCGGAACAGGGCCTGCACCTGTCGATCGTAGTCTCTCCGGCACCGGATCCGGTGCCGCGCACGCGCTGTCACGGCCGGCGGCGCAGGAATTTTTCCGCCCGCCCGGGCGCTGAACCTTGCGAGAGAGCCATGCACGGCAGGGAAAGACGATGCCGGAACGGAGGGCACATTGCTGGATCCACAGTCGCTGATGTCGACCAACGCGGAGTTGTTCGACTCGCCTGCGCTGCGCGGGCTTGATCTCGTCATGGGATTTACCGGTGCAGCCGAAGCCGGTCATGTGGTGGAGCAGATCGGCGACGAATTGCTCGACGAGCTCGATGCACAGCTGGTCGCCTCCTTCGACGTTGACCAACTGGTGGACTATCGCAGCAGGCGGCCCCGCATCACCTTCGCCGGAGACCGTTTCACGGACTACGAGGCCCCCGCCATCGAGCTCTACCGGCTGGTCGACGGGCTCGGCACGCCGTTCCTGCTGTTGACCGGTCCCGAACCCGACTACCAGTGGGAGCGGTTCTCCCGGGCGGTCGTCTGGTTGGCGAACCGGCTCCAGACGCGGCTGGTCGCGTGGGTCCAGTCGCTTCCGATGCCGGTGCCGCACACCCGCCCGATCGGCGTCACCGTCCACGGCTCGCGCCAGGACCTGATCGACGGCATCACCAGCTGGAAGCCCCAGGCGGAGCTGCAGGCCGGTATCGGCCCGCTGCTGGAAATGCGTTTGGCCGAGGCGGGGCGCGACGTCGTCGGCTATTCCATTCACGTGCCCCACTACCTGTCCGACGCCCAGTACCCACCGGCCGCCGTCGCGGCACTGGAGTACGTGGGTGCCGCCACCTCGCTGACGTTGCCGACAGACCGGCTGCGCGAGACCGGACGCGAGGTCGAAAGCCAGATCGACCGGCAGGTACAGGACTCTGCCGACGTCCAGCGGGTCGTCGGCCGGTTGGAAGAGCGGTATGACGAGTACGCGGGGCACGAAGAGCGCCGCTCGCTGCTGGTCAAGGACAACGAAGAGCTTCCCGACGCCGACGAAATCGGCGCGGCCGTGGAGGCCTTCCTGGCCACCCGGCCTGCCACGGACGACGACGGGGGCGAAGGAGCCTCCGCAGGGTCCGGCGACGCCGATTAGTACCTTGCCCCGGGCCGTGGGCAAGATGGAGCAATGGATTCGCGGCGGGCTTGGTGGGTGTGGGGGAGCGGGATATTCGCCTACTTGGTGGCGATCACCCAGCGGACAACCTTTGGCGTAGCGGGCCTGCAGGCCACCGAGCGCTTTGATGCCACCGCCGCCGCCTTGTCGACGTTCACCGTGCTTCAACTGGTGGTGTACGCGGGGTTGCAGATACCCGTCGGCCTCATGGTGGACAAATACGGGCCCCGGATGATGGTGGCCGGAGGAGCCGTGCTGATGCTGGCCGGGCAAACCGCCCTGGCCTTCGCGTCCTCCGTTCCCGAAGGGCTGGCCGGACGCGTCCTGGTCGGCGCCGGCGACGCCATGACCTTCGTGTCCGTGCTGCGGTTGCTGCCCAGTTGGTTCAGCGGGAAGCGGATCCCGCTGCTGACCCAGTTGACCGGCCAGCTGGGCCAGATCGGCCAGCTGATCAGCGTCATCCCTTTCGTGGCCATCCTCAACCTTGCGGGTTGGACGCCGGCGTTCCTCTCCGTTGCGGCGCTCTCGGCGGTGGCCTTCGTCCTTGCCCTCGCGGTGGTCCGCAACGAGCCGGGCCAGCCGCGGAAGGCCCCGCAGCCGACCTTGCGCCAGACCGGGGCGTCGTTGGCCGAGGCGTGGCGGGAACCGGGTACGAGACTGGGACTGTGGACTCACTTCACGCTCCAGTTCCCCGCGAACGTGTTCATGCTCATGTGGGGCTACCCGTTCCTGGTCTCGGCCCAGGGCCTGACGCCGACGGAAGCCTCGGTGCTGATGACGGCCGCGGTCCTTACCTCCTTCGTCGCGGGCCCGTTGCTGGGTCGCTGGGTGGGCCGGCATCCCCTGAGGCGCTCCACCATGGTCCTGCTGATCGTCGGGGCGATGTCGGCGGCATGGCTGTGCGTGCTGGTCTACCCCGGCCCTGCCCCGTATTGGCTGCTTCTGCTGCTGGTCATGGCCGTGTCGGTCGGGGGACCGGGGTCCATGATCGGCTTCGACTTCGCCCGGACCTTCAATCCGCTCAGCCGCGCCGGAACAGCAACCGGGATCGTCAACGTCGGCGGCTTTGTCTCGGCGCTGCTGGTGATGCTCGGCATGGGCGTAGTCCTTGATGCCCTGCTGGCCAGCGGGTTCTCACAGGGAGACCTGTACGCGCTGGACTCCTTCAAGCTGGCCTTCAGCCTCCAGTTCCTGTTCCTGATCGTGGGCACGCTGGCGATGCTGGCCGTGCGCAAACGCGTGCGCACCCGGATGTCGCACGGAGGGATCACCGTGCCGCCGCTGCGTGACGCGCTGGCACGGGAACGCCGCCGGCGTCGCGAACGGATCCGGGAACGCAGGGGGAACGGCGGAACCGGGGACGGGTAAGCACCCTCCCTCCACAGGGCCTTCGGCAGGGCCACCGTCCACAGCGGCGACCCGTCGGCTAGCCGCCGGGTCGGCCGCAGCGGAAGGCTCCTGTCATGGAGAAGAAGAAGTTCACCGCCCGCCGGCCCGTCGACGTCCTGGGTTTCGTGCCGCATGCGCTGGGATTCCTTCCGGCCGGCAGCGTGGTGCTGCTGGCCCTTTCCCGGGGCCGTCTGGGCGCGACGCTCCGCCTGGACCTCCCTACCAGCGAGGACAGCTGCCACCTAGAGCTGTTTACCGACACAGCGGCGGACTATCTGCGTTCCGATGAGGACGCCGATTCCGCGCTGCTGATTCTCTACACGGACCGCCCTTGGCGCTCGCCGGACCGGCCGCCTCATGCCCGACTCGTAGCCTCCCTCGGCCGCTCCTTGTCCGCCGCCGGACTGCCGGTGCGCGGGGGCTGGACGGTGGGCCCGCAGCACTGGCGCGAGCTTTACTGCGGCGACATCGGATGCTGCCCGATGCCCGGCCGGCCGGTGTCACAGATCCGGGACAGTGCGTTGAACGCCGAACTCGTCTACAGCGGCAGCACCTATGCGGCATCCGCGGCGGAGGCCGCCGAAGCGCCGTCACCGGCAACGTCCGCGGCACCCGCTGTGGTGGCCGGGATACAGCAGGAGGCGGATCGGCTGGCCGAGGGACGCGCGGGAGGGTGGACCCATCCGGCCTTCTACTTCCATACCCTCTGCCGCTGGGAGCATTCCCTGGCGGCGCACCGGGCCGGAACCGTCACGGCGGAAGAACAGGCATTCCTGCTCGCGAGCCTGACCGACTACGCGGTACGGGATGGCGTTGCCATCTTCGCCTGCAGCAGCCCCGAGACCGCGTACCGGTGGGCGGATGCGTCCGGCCTCCTCCAGGACCCGGACGGGGCGACGGACGCGGTGCCGCCCACGGAGCCATTGCCCGGATCCGGTGATCCTGCGGCGGCCCGGGGGTGGTCAAGGATCTTGATCGGCGACTCGCCCCACGCTCCGGACTGGGATCGCGTGGATGCCACGGCCCACCTGCTCCAACACCTGCACGCCGTCGGAACGGGGCGCTCCCGCGCCGCCGCCGGCACGCTGCATGCCTGGATCGAATGGGCACGGGGGCGCGGTTCGCATGCGCACCAACGGGCGGAAGCATGCCTGCGCGAAATGCCTGGCTACCGGCTTGCGGAACTGGTCCAGGAACTGGCGGGCAGCGGAATGCTGCCGGTGTGGGCACGCCGGCGGGAGACGGCCTGGCCGGGCCGGAGGCACCTGGCGGCATGACCGCGGCGTCCGCGACGGTCGAAAATCAGTTCATCCGGCGGTCTGAATCGTGAGACAATGGGAACCGAGACCCGGTTGGGTTCGTGTTTCAAACAGCGGTAGGTCCTGCGGGAATACCGTCGCCGCGGAACAGGTTATGCCTTGCAGACCCTGCGTCCGTGGTTTGGTTTGAAGTCATTCACGGACTTGACAGGGTCATAGTGGTGTTACCCGCAGGTAGCGTCACAGACCGCCGTACGAAAGGTTCTCTGTGTCACCGGACAAGAAGACTGCTGCAGCTCCCGATGAGGAGACTGCTGCCTCCGCTCCGAAAAAGTCCGCGACGACCAAGCGCGCGGGCGCCCAGTCAGCGGCAGCGGCGGAAGCTGCTCCCAAACGGCGCGGCCGCAAGCCCGGTGCCGCTGCCAAAAAGGATGAGGCGAACGCCGCCGGGTTGGCTACGGATGAAGTCGACGAGGATCCCGAAGCTGAGCCGGAGCCCACGGAGGAAGATGTAGAAGCCGCCGAGGAAACGGGCGCCAAGAAGGGCAAGGAAGGCGAGACCGGTTCCGGGTTTGTTTACTCGGACGCCGACGACGACGACGCCCCCGCCCAGCAGGTAGTCTCCGCCGGTGCCACCGCAGACCCGGTCAAGGACTACCTGAAGCAGATCGGCAAGGTCGCCCTGCTGAACGCCGAGCAGGAAGTCGACCTCGCCCTGCGGATCGAGGCCGGTCTCTTCGCCGAAGAGAAGCTGGCCAAGGACGACGGCACCATGGAGACGCGCCTGCGGCGCGACCTGGAGCAGATTGTCCACGACGGCAAGCGCGCCAAGAACCACCTGCTGGAAGCCAACCTGCGCCTGGTGGTCTCGCTGGCCAAGCGCTACACCGGCCGCGGCATGCTGTTCCTGGATCTGATCCAGGAAGGCAACCTGGGCCTGATCCGCGCCGTCGAGAAGTTCGACTACACCAAGGGCTTCAAGTTCTCCACCTACGCAACCTGGTGGATCCGGCAGGCCATCACCCGCGCCATGGCGGACCAGGCCCGCACGATCCGCATCCCGGTGCACATGGTGGAAGTCATCAACAAGCTGGCCCGCGTGCAGCGCCAAATGCTCCAGGACCTGGGCCGCGAGCCGACTCCCGAAGAGCTGGCCAAGGAACTCGACATGACGCCGGAAAAGGTCGTCGAGGTCCAGAAGTATGGGCGCGAGCCGATCTCGCTGCACACGCCGCTGGGCGAAGACGGCGACTCGGAGTTCGGCGACCTGATCGAAGACTCCGAAGCTGTGGTTCCCGCCGACGCGGTCAGCTTCACCTTGCTGCAGGAGCAGCTCCACTCGGTGCTGGACACGCTGTCCGAGCGCGAAGCCGGCGTGGTGGCCATGCGGTTCGGGCTGACCGACGGCCAGCCGAAGACTTTAGACGAAATCGGTAAGGTCTACGGCGTCACCCGTGAGCGCATCCGCCAGATCGAATCCAAGACCATGTCCAAGCTGCGGCACCCGTCGCGGTCGCAGGTACTGCGCGACTACCTGGACTGATCCGACTGCGCAGCAGGGCCGGCACCCGCGGGGGCCGGCCCTGCTGCGTTAACCGGGGGTGCAGCGGAAGGGCAGAGGGCCGCGCCGTCCAGGCCCGGGTGCTCTGGCGGAAATGCTTTTGGAAACGCAAAGGGCGCCGTTCCCCTTGCGGGGAACGGCGCCCTTTGATCGGGGTACCGCGCGGACCTGTCGGACCGCACCGGGAACGGGCTGCGGCTGCAGCTGTTCCCGGAGAGCCTATTCGGCGGCGGCGCCGGCCTTTTCGGTCAGCCGGCCGGTCTCGTCCTGCCATTCCGAGGCCTTGGAGCGAAGCTGCGGCTCATGCTGCCGGGCATGGTGCCCGCAGAAGAGGAGTTCGCCGCCGGAGGAGGCCAGGACAACCCGTACATAGGCTTGGGCGCCACACCGGTCGCATCGGTCCAATGCGGTCAGTTCACGGGGGGCTACTGCTGTCGTCATGATGACCTCCTTACGAGTGCGTCTATCCATAGAACCATCCGAAGCACGCAAATCTTCGCAAGATGGGGTCACTTTCGCTCACCGCGTATCACGTGTCGGTAACAGCCGGGAGCTGCGTCACATGCCGGCGTGCGCCCCGGCGCGGTGCACAAGCCCGCCCGCAAAGGGGATTAGCCTAGTAACGGTCCGTTATTCGCGGCGGACCGCGGCCAAGGACCGCAGTTCTGTCTGCCAAGGAGCACTCGTACACGTGGCGCCAACGAAGTCTGAGTACACAGCACGCCATCTTTCCGTCCTGGAAGGGCTGGAAGCCGTCCGCAAGAGGCCGGGCATGTACATCGGGTCCACGGATTCCCGCGGGTTGATGCACTGCCTCTGGGAAATCATCGACAACTCCGTCGACGAGGCGCTGGCTGGCTACGGGCAGAGCATCAAGATCACGCTGCACCCGGACGGATCGGTGGAGATCCACGACGACGGCCGCGGCATCCCGGTGGACATCGAACCAAAGACCGGCCTGAGCGGCGTCGAAGTGGTGTTCACCAAGCTGCACGCCGGCGGCAAATTCGGCGGCGGCTCGTACACCGCCTCCGGCGGACTGCACGGCGTCGGCGCCAGCGTGGTCAACGCCCTGTCGTCCCGCCTGGATGTCCAGGTGGACCGCGGCGGCAAGACGTACCAAATGTCGTTCCGCCGCGGCGAGCCGGGCAAGTTCATCGACACGGCCCGGGGGCCGGGCCCGGAGTCCACGTTCGAGCCGTTCGTCACGGGCTCCAAGCTGGAAGTGGTCGGTACCGCCAAGCGCGGCGTGACCGGCACGCGCATCAGGTACTGGGGCGACCGGCAGATCTTTACCCCGGACGCCAAATTCTCCTACGAAGAGCTGCAGAACCGGGCCCGGCAGACCTCGTTCCTGGTCCCGGGGCTGAAGATCACGCTGCGCGACGAGCGCAAGATGGCCGGCACCGCCGGCGAGAACGGCCCGATCGAGGAAGTGTTCCACCACGACGGCGGGATTGCCGAGTTCGTCGAATACCTGGCCAACGACAGCGCCGTCACGGATGTCTGGCGCTTCCACGGCTCCGGCAAGTTCAAGGAAACCGTTCCCGTACTCGACGAAAACGGTCACAGCAAGATTGCCGAGGTCGACCGCGACTGCGAGGTGGACGTGGCATTGCGCTGGGGCATCGGCTACGACACCACGGTCCGTTCCTACGTGAACATCATTGCCACCCCCAAGGGCGGCACGCACCAGACCGGCTTCGAACAGGCGCTCCTGAAGACCTTCCGCAAGGTGATCGAGGCCAACGCGCGCAAGCTCAAGGCCGGCAGCGACAAGATCGAAAAGGACGACGTCTTCGCCGGCCTGACCGCGGTGCTCACCGTCCGCCTGGCCGAGCCGCAGTTCGAGGGCCAGACCAAGGAGATCCTGGGCACCTCCGCCGTACGCGCCATCGTGTCCCGGGTGGTGGAGAAGGAGCTGTCCGCCAAGCTGGCGTCCTCGAACCGCGGGGACAAGGCCCAATCCGCGCTGCTGCTGGAAAAGGTCGTCAGCGAGATGAAATCCCGGATTTCGGCCCGCGTCCACAAGGAGACGCAGCGGCGCAAGAATGCGCTGGAGACCTCCTCCATGCCGGCAAAGCTGATCGACTGCCGCACCAACGAAGTCGAACGCTCCGAGCTGTTCATCGTCGAGGGCGACAGCGCTTTGGGCACGGCGCGGCTGGCCCGCTCTTCGGACCATCAGGCTCTGCTGCCCATTCGCGGCAAAATCCTCAACGTGCAGAAGGCCTCGGTGGGCGACATGCTCTCCAACGCCGAATGCGCGGCCATCATCCAGGTGGTGGGGGCAGGGTCGGGACGGAGCTTCCAACTGGACGCCGCCCGCTACGGCAAGGTCGTGCTCATGACGGATGCCGACGTCGACGGCGCGCACATCCGCACGCTGCTGCTGACGCTCTTCTTCCGCTACATGCGCCCCTTGGTCGACGCCGGACGCGTCTTCGCCGCCGTGCCGCCGCTGCATCGCGTGGAGATCATCAATCCGGGCGCCAAGGCCAACGAGGTGGTGTACACCTACTCCGAGAACGAGCTTCACAAACTGCTCGCCACCCTGGAGAGGGACGGCAGGAAGTACAAGGAGCCGATCCAGCGCTACAAGGGCCTGGGCGAAATGGACGCCGACCAGCTGGCCGAGACCACCATGGAGCCCCGCCACCGTACCTTGCGCAGGGTGCGGATCGAGGATGCCGAAGCCGCCGAGCGCTCCTTCGACCTGCTGATGGGCTCTGACGTGGCCCCGCGCAAGGAGTTCATCGTGGCCGGCGCCTCGATGCTGGACCGGGAACGGATCGACGCCTAGGCCGCCAGTCCCGGTGCCACCAGCAGGGCGGTCGGCACCGCCAGCAGCAACGCCGCGGCCAGCAGCACCGCGGCCCGGGCTGCCCCGCTGAGGGCCGGAACAGGGGAAAGCAGCCGCCGGAGCCGGTGTGCGGTGACAAGGGTTTCCGCCTCGGCGGCGCCGAGCAAAGCCTTCGCAGGGTCGCCGATGCCCGCGGCCGGGGCGGCCGGGCCCGCCGTGGCCGCCGGCCGCTCACCGGCGGCGACGACGGCGATGGCACGCACCAGCGTCCCCCGGTCCGAAGTCTTCAGGGCATGGTCGTCTGCGAGCATCTCGATCAGCTCGTTCACGGCCGTCCTGGCCAGCTTCGACGTGGGGAGCCAGGGCAGGGCCGCCCGCCAGGCGGCGAAGGCCCACAGCAGCAGGTCGTGGCGCTGTTCCAGATGCGCCTTTTCGTGCGTCATGACGGCGTGCAGTTCGTCCGGCGAGAGCAGCTCGAGCAGGCCGTTCGAGAGCACCGTGACGGAGCCGCCGCCGCCCGGCAGGCAGTAGGCCACCGGCGCCGGATGGTTGATCACCAAGGTGCGCGGGGAGTCCTCGGACGGGGAGCTGAGCAGGTTCAGCAGGTCGCGGTGCCGGCCGCGCTGTTTGCGGATCTTGTAGTAGGTCAGCAGCAACGTGAAGACCAGGTGGACGGAGAGCAGCAGGGCGGCGCTGAGCGCGAACACGTGCACCAGGTCCAGGCCCCTGTCCGTGCTGTCGTCAAGCAGAAGGCCGGTCAGTCCACGGAGGCCGGCCAGCAGGTGTTCGCCCAGTGGTTCCAGGCCCCACGTCAGCATCGCCCCGATCATGGACAGGCCGCCGGCCAAGGCGATGGCCTGCCAAAGCACCAGCGCCGTGCCGGGACTGCGGGCTGTCCAGCGTGCCCGAGAGAGCAGGATGGGAGCCGGCCACGCCAAAATGACCGCCATGGCGGCCAGCAGGTAGGAGGCCAGGAACATTCAGCTCAGTTGGAGGAGAGGATCTTGCGCAGGGTTTCGGCTTCCTCGTCGCTGACCGTGCCGATAAACCGGGCCAGGACGGCCTCGCGGTCCGGGGCCGAGCCCAAGACTTCGTGCATCAGCTCCACGGTGTGCTCTTCACGGCTCGTTACTGCCCGGTAGCGGTGCGGGCGGATGTCTCGGCCGCGCTGGACCAGTCCCTTCTTCTCAAGCCGGGACAGGACCGTCAGCACCGTCGTGACGGCCAGCTCCTTGCCATCCGCACCGTCCGCGGAGACCTGTGCCAGCGTGTCGCGCAGCTCATTGGCCGTCAGTCCGGCTTCAGCAGGATCGGCGGCGTTCTGGGACCACAGCACGTCCATGACCGCCCGTTCCAAATCTCCGAGAGTAGCCATCTGGTTCCTTTTCGTCTCTTAACGTCGCATCGCCGGCGCGCAGACCCTTTCCGCGACCGTGCTCTTGGTCTCTAATTTACCGTCTTTCGCCCAAATGTTCTACAGTTCGTAGAAGATTAAGTTCTACGGCTTGTAGAAAAGGTTTCCGGAGCTGTCCGGATACCCAGTTCAGTCCGGGGAGGCATCGGCAATGGAAGCACTGGAAATCGCGCGGTGGCAGTTCGGTATCACGACCGTCTATCACTTCCTCATGGTGCCGCTGACCATTGGCCTCGGGCTGCTCGTCGCGATCATGCACACGGCCTGGTACCGCACCGGCAAGGACCAGTACCTGAGGATGACCAAGTTCTGGGGCAAATTATTCCTGATCAACTTCATCATGGGTGTGGCCACCGGCCTGGTCCAGGAATTCCAGTTCGGCATGGCCTGGAGCGAGTACAGCCGCTTCGTCGGCGACGTCTTCGGCGCGCCGCTGGCCATGGAGGCGCTGCTCGCGTTCTTCGTGGAGTCCATTTTCCTGGGGTTGTGGATTTTCGGCTGGGGCCGGCTGCCCAAAGCGGTGCACCTGCTCAGCATCTGGGGCGCCTCGCTGGCCACCGTCTGTTCGGCCTACTTCATCCTGGCCGCGAACTCCTGGATGCAGCATCCAGTCGGCGTTGAAATGATCGACGGGCGGCCGGTGATGGTGGACGTCTGGGCGGTGCTGACCAACAACACCCTGCTGGTGGCTTTCCCGCACACAATCTTTGGTGCCACCTCGGTCGCCGGCGGTTTCCTGCTGGGCATCAGCTGGTACCACCTGTGGAAGCGCCGCCGCGACGGGATCGACACCGTGGGCCCGGACGGCGCGGTGGTCGTGGGATCGGACCCGGCGCGCGGCAGGGATGCGGCCGACCACAAGGTGTGGCTCCGCTCGCTGCGGATCGGCGCGGTCGTCGCCGTCGTCTCCTTCGCCGGCGTGTCCCTCACCGGGGACCTGCAGGCCAAACTGATGTTCGAGCAACAGCCCATGAAGATGGCGGCGGCGGAGGCAGCCTGCCACGACGGCACCGGTTTCTCCATCCTGACGGTCGGCGACCTCGGCTCCAACGACTGCGACGACATGGTCGCCGTGGTGGAGCTGCCCGGCCTGCTCTCCTTCATGGCCAACGGCGACTTCGACACCGAGATCCGGGGCATCAACAGCCTGCTGCCGGAGTACCAGGAGCGTTTCGGGACGCACCTGCCCGACAACCCGATCTACGGCGAGCGCGCCGGCAGCGAAATCGACTACGTGCCGGTCATGGAAGTCACGTACTGGGGCTTCCGGATGATGATTACCTTCGGCATGTTGGCCGCCGCGGCCGCCGCCGTCGCCCTGTGGGTGGTGCGCAAGGGCACCGTGCCCGAATCGAAGTGGTTGATGCGGCTGGCCGTGCTCGGAATCCTTGCCCCGTTCGGCGCCAACTCGGCCGGTTGGATCTTCACGGAGATGGGCCGCCAACCGTTCGTCGTCGCACCCAACCCGGACCCCGACGGCATCGACAACGTCTTCATGTTCACGGCCGCGGCGGTGTCGCCGGGCGTCTCGCTGGGGGAGCTGATTTTCTCGCTGAGCGCCTTCACCCTGGTCTACGGCTCCCTGCTGGTGGTGGAAGTGAAGCTGCTCGCTGCCTACTGCCGCGGCGGTGTGCCCGCGGCGATGCCCGAACTGCTGCACGCGACGTCCGGGGATGGTCCGGGCAAGCACGACGGCGGCGACGGCACCGGCGGCAGCGGCAAGGACGGAGACGGAAACAACGGCGATGGGAAAGACACCGATGATGTGCTCTCCTTCGCGTACTGAACCGGCTCCTACGGATCGATAAGGACGGCTACATGGAAACCCTGCCCACCATTTGGTTCATTGTCATCGCCTTCTTCTGGACCGGGTACCTGTTCCTGGAAGGATTCGACCTCGGCGTCGGCATGATGATGCGCGGCTTCGCCCGGAACAACACGGAGCGCCGCGTGCTGCTCAACACCATCGGCCCGGTCTGGGACGGCAACGAAGTCTGGCTGGTCACCGCGGGGGCCGCCACGTTTGCGGCCTTCCCCGAGTGGTACGCCGCCCTGTTCTCCGGCCTGTACCTCCCGCTGGTGCTGGTGCTGCTGGCCCTGATCTTCCGCGCCGTCGGCATCGAATACCGCGGCAAGGTGGACACCGATCGGTGGCGGGCCCGCTGGGACTGGGCGATCGCGCTGGGCTCCCTGGTCGCGGCCTTCGGCGTCGGCGCCATGCTCGCCCTGACCACCACCGGCCTGCCGCTCAACGCCAACGGCGACCGCGTGGGCGGACCGTTCGCCTGGTTCAACGGCTATGCGGTGCTCGGCGGGCTGGCAGTGGTCGGCTTCAGCTTGGTGCACGCGGCGGCGTTCCTGGCGCTGAAGACCGACGGCGAGGTCCGGTTGCGGGCCAAGGCGCTGGTCCTGCGCTGGCTGCCGGTGGCGCTGCTGCCGATGGCCGCCTGGGCGGCCGTGTTGGTGCTGCGCCACGGCAAGGCGGTGACGGTGGCGACGCTGCTGGTCGCCGCCCTCGGTGCGGCGGCGGCCTGGCTGCTGGCCAAGGCCGGGCGGGACGGGCTCTCCTTCGCCGGGCTCGGTACCTTCGTGGTCGCCGGGACGGCAACCATCTTCACCTCGGTGTTCCCCACCGTGCTGCCCTCGACCGTCGACGAGGCATTCAGCCTGACCGTGGGTTCGGCGTCGTCCTCGGACTACACGCTGGGCGTGATGAGTGTGGTGGCGTTGTTCGGCATCCCGGCGGTGCTGGTCTACCAGGGGTACACCTACTGGGTGTTCCGCAAGCGCGTGAGCGCATCCGCCATCCCCGCCGCACACGCCGTCACCGCACAGTGAAGCCGATGCTTCCGGCGGGCGCGGCCGGCAAACGTGCGCTCTACCTGCTGGGGCTGGCCGCGGCGGCCAAGGCGGGCGGCTTGGTGATGCTCGCTTCGGCGGTGGCCGCCGGGGTGGCGGGCGTGGCGGCCGGGGCTTTCAGCTGGGATACGGTGCTGCTGCCCGGCGCCCTCGGCGCCGTACTGCGCGCGGCCGCGGCGTGGGGCCAGGACGTCGCGGCGCAGCGGGCGGCGGCCGGGGTCAAGGAGGACCTGCGGGCCCGGCTCGCCGCGCGGATCCTGCACGACGGCGGCGGCTCCCCGGCCGGGGGCGACGGCTCCGCCCCGGGTGAGGGCGCCCTGAGCGTGCTGGCCACCCGGGGACTGGACAACCTTGACGACTATTACAGCAAGTACCTGCCGGCGCTGGTGACCTGCGCCACGGTGCCCCTGCTGGTGGGGCTGCGGATCCTGGCCGCGGACTGGGTGAGCGCGCTGATCGTGGTGCTCACGCTGCCGCTGGTGCCGGTCTTCATGATCCTGATCGGAAAGCACACCGAAGACCGGACGAAACAGGCCGCCGCGGCTTTGGACCGCCTGTCCGACCACCTGCTGGAACTGGCCCGCGGACTCCCGGTCCTGGTCGGGCTGGGCCGGGCCGCCGCGCAGACCAGGGCCCTGGGCGACGTCGCCCGCGCCTACCGGGAGCGGACCCTGGCCACCCTGCGGGTCGCCTTCCTGTCCTCCCTGGCACTGGAACTGATCGCCACCATTTCCGTGGCCGTGGTGGCGGTGTTCGTGGGGATCCGGCTGGTCTACGGCGAAATGGAACTGGAAGCCGGATTGCTGGCCCTGATCCTGGCGCCAGAGTGTTTCCAGCCGCTGCGCGACCTCGGCTCGGCGCATCACGCGAGCGAAGACGGACTGGAAGCCCTCGAGCGCAGCAAGGCCGTGCTGGACGCGTCGCCCGGCCGGCCGCTGGTCCCCGCTCCGAACGCCGGGCATCGGTCCGGGGCCGCTGGCAGGGAAGCGCCGGAGCTGCGGGTGGCGGGGCTGGCCGCCGGCTACCCGGGCCGCGGCCAGGTGCTGAAAGGGCTGGATTTCACGGCACCTGCCGGCCGCATCACCGCCTTGTCCGGACCAAGCGGGGGCGGCAAGACCACGGTGCTGGAGATCCTGGCCGGCCTGCGCCGGGACGGGGCCGGCATCCACCTGGCCGGCCAGGTGTCCGGCGTCGACCGCGGCCGGATCGCGTGGATCCCGCAGCACCCGGTTCCCTCCGAAGCCACGGCGGCCGAAGAGGTGGCCCTGTACGCGGGGCTGCCAGGACCGGCCGGGCGTGCGGCGGCGGAGGAAGCGCTGGCGCGGGTCAATGCCGCAGGCTTGGCGGACGCGGACACCGGCGACCTCAGCCCGGGAGAGCTGCGCCGCGTGGCCGTGGCACGGGCCTTGGCCCGGATCGAACATGTCCCCGATGTGGACGTGCTGCTGGCCGATGAACCCACCGCGCACGTGGATGAGCGCAGCGCCCGGGCGATCGAGGCCGCGCTGGACGGGCTCCGCGGCCGGGTAACCACGGTCCTGGTGGCACACGACCCGGACACGGCGGCGCTCGCCGACCACGTGGTGCCGGTGATGCCGGCGTCCGGGGGAGCCCCTGCCGCCCCGGCTCGTACCGGTAGTGCGCGGCCCGCGGCACCGGAGGCCGAACGCGGCGGGCCCGCGCCCGGGGCCGCGGCAGGCTCCCGGACGGAAACGTTGGGGGAGGGCGCCGCCGGCGCCGGACCCGGCCTCTGGCGGCAAGCGGCGCTGCTGCGGCCCTGGAGCCCCCGCTTCCTGGCGGCGTTGTGCTTTGGCCTCGGCGCTGCGCTCTTCGCCGTCGCGCTCGCGGGCCTGTCCGGTTGGTTGATTGTCTATGCCAGCGAGCAACCGCCGATCCTGTACCTGATGACCTCGATCGTCGGCGTCCGGTTCTTCGGGATCGGACGCTCGGTCCTGCGCTACCAGGAGCGGCTGAAGCTGCACGACGCCGTCTTCGAAAGCACCGACCGGCTGCGGATCCGGCTGTGGAACGGGCTGCTGCAGCGGCCGGCGGCGTGGCGGCGGCTGGCCCGCGGCGGCGGCGCCCTGGAACGGCTGGTCGGAGATGTGGACGAACTGCGGGACATCGCACCCCGGGCCGTCTTCGCCCCGCTGGTGGGCCTGCTGGTGGCCGCCGCGTCCTGCGTGGCCACGGCCCTGCTGATGCCCGCGGCCCTGGGGTGGCAGCTGCTGCTCTCGGGGATCTGCGTGGTGGGTGCCCCCGCCGTGACCCGCTGGGCCGACCGCCATGCCCAGGCGACCAACGTGCGGGTCAAGGGCAGGTCGCTGAACGCTTTCACGCGCCTGCTGGCGGCAGCCCCGGACCTGGCCGCAAACACGGCGGCCGGGCCGCTGCTGCTGCGGGCCCGCCGCCTGGACCGGGAAGCCACCGCGGCCGTGCAGCGCAGCGCCTGGGCGCAGGGCCTGGGACACGCCCTGACCGTGCTGGCCTGTTCCCTGTCCGCCGTGGTGATGATCGGCTCCGCCGGTGGAACGGTACCGGGGGCGGCCGCCGTCGTCGTCCTGATGCAGTTGGCGCTGGCGGAACCGTTCATGGCGGTGAACACCGCGGTGCAGCAATGGGGCGCTTGGCGCCAGGCCGGCGCGCGCGTCATGCCGGAACTCGGCAGCAGCGGCGCAGAACCGGCCAGCGAAACGCGGCGGGAAGACCCGGTCGAAACGCTCGAACTGCGCAACGTTTCCTACCGGTACCCGGGTGCCCGCCACGACGCCTTCACCAAAGTGGACCTGCGGGTGGAGCGCGGACAATGGCTGGCGGTCACCGGCCCTTCGGGCAGCGGGAAGTCCACGCTGCTTGGCGTGCTGCTGGGCTTCCTGCCGCCGGCATCCGGGCACTACCTGGTCAACGGGACGGCCGGCGGGGCGCCGCGGTCCGCCATCGCGTGGATGCCGCAGGAGGCGCACCTGTTCAACTCAACGCTCCGGGCCAATCTCCTGCTGGCCCGCCCGGCCACGGACGCGCCGACCGAAGAGGAGATGTGCTCGGCGCTCACCGCCGTGGGGCTGGGCGGATTCCTGGCCGGGCTGCCGCACGGGCTGGGCACCAGGATCGGCCCGGGCGGGCACTTCCTCTCCGGCGGCCAGCGGCAGCGGCTCGCCGTGGCCCGGGCGCTGCTGGCCCACTCGGACGTGGTGCTGCTGGATGAACCGACCGCGCACTTGGACCGCGAGGCGGCGGACGCGTTGCTGGCCGACCTGCGCCGCGGGCTCGCCGGTAAAGCAGTGGTCATGGTGACCCATGACGAGCGGCAAGCCGCGTGGTGCGAGCATCGGCTGCATTTGGCTACCGGCAGCTACGCCGCTGCCCTAAGCTGAGGCAATGACCGTTCCCGACCTGCCTGACTTTCCCGGCGGAGCCCTGCGCTGGCGCCCCATGTCCGCCTCGGACATCGAGGGCTGGCACCAGTTGATCCGCCGCATGGCCGCCGTGGACCAGCCGGTCTGGGTCGAGACGACGGCGGACCTGGCGGAGGCGTTCGACGACCCCGCCAACGACCCGGCGCAGACCACGGCCATCGGCGTGGACGCCGACGGAACGGTCCGTGCCGTGGGGCGGGTCTACGCGAACGCCGGCTCCGCGGCGGCCCACACCTGGGGCGGCGTCGACCCGGAATGGCGCCGCCTCGGCATTGGCCGGGCGCTGTACGACTGGCAGGCCGAGTGCCAGCGTCGCCGGTTCAGCGCGGCCGGCATCGCCGGCGGTGTCCTGCGGACCAGCACCGAAGAACGGGACCCGGCGCACAACGCGCTGATGGCCGCCGTGGGCGCCACGGTGGTGCGCTACTTCACCGAGATGACCCGGCCGCTGGAAACGATTCCGGAAGCACCGCTGGTTGAAGGGTTCGCGTTCGTCGACCTGGACCCGGAGGACAGCGAGGCCGTCAGGCTCGCCCACAACGAGGCCTTTGCGGACCACTGGGGCAGCGAGCCCAGGGACGAGCGCCGGTGGAACACCCTGCTGATGCACCCGCAAACCAAGCCGGAGTGGAGCATGTCGGTGGTGGAGGCCTCGTCCGGCGAGACGGTGGCCTATCAGGTGGCCAGCTTCGACCCCGAGTACAGGCTGCAGTCGGGGTACGACGAAGGGTTCACCAATCTCCTCGGCGTCCGCAGGCCGTGGCGCGGCCGCGGGCTGGCCCAGGCGCTGCTGGCCGAAGCGATGCGCCGGTTCAGGGCCGGCGGGATGGCGCACGCCGGGCTGGGCGTGGACACGCAGAATCCCAGCGGCGCACTCGCGCTCTACACCCGGATGGGCTACGTGCCCACCCAGCGCTACCTGGACTATGAACTGCCGCTGACCTGACAGGGGCAGGGGACCGCGACCCGGCGCCGTGCACCGCGCGGGCAGGGGCCTACGCCCCGGCGCCGTGCACCGCGGCGGGCCGGCGGCTACGCCCCGACGTCGTGCAGGTGATGCATGACGTCGTGCAGGAAGTAGCTGCCGAGCGTGGTGACCGTGAAAGCCGAACCGTTGCTGCGCCTGCCGCGCCGGTCCCACTCGGCCGGGGTCACCGCATTGAAGCCGGCGGCCACCTCCGCCGCTGCCGCCGCCAGTTCCTGGGCCACAGCGAGCGGGTCCTGGCTGCCGTAACGCCCCTCCACGGCCGCGGCGTTCTGGTCCCAGTCGGCAAACTCCGGGTTGTCCTGGCTGAGCATCAGCTCCAGCCGGGCATCGAACACGCGGCAGACATCACGCACGTGCGCGGCGTACTCCAGCACCGACCACGTCGAGTCGTTGGGGCGGACGTGGACGCCGGGCTCCGCCAGGGCCGCCTGCCAGCGGGGAACGGTGGCCAGCACCGCCGGTCCGATCCGGTCCGGCGTGACGCCGGCCGGGTCGAAGCCGCATTCCGGGCAGGGCCGCTCGGTGACCCACGTCCAGTCCTTGGTGTCGGGGATGATCGCCATGCAGCCAGCTTAGGAGTCTTCCGCCCCCTGCTGCGATAGGGAGGGACCGACTGCGTCCACGGACTGGGACAACGGGATGCCGGAACCGTCGCGGCGGCCGTGTTCGGTGGGCAGGGCCCGCGAGGCGCCGTTGGACGAGCTGGCCTTCGCCGGACCGTGCCCGGCCCACGCCAGCGAGAGCATGTCCTCCCCCTTCAGGAAGCGGTGTGCGCGCACTCCGCCGGTAGCGCGGCCCTTGGCCGGGTACTCGGTGAACGGGGTGACCTTGACCGAGCCGGGGGAGGTGCCCGGGAGGGCTTCCCGGGTGGAGGCGACGGTGACGACTACCGCGTCGGCATCCCCTGCGGCGACCGCACCAAAGAACGCCACGGTGTCTTCCGCGCCCAGCTTGATGCCCGCTACGCCGCCGGCCGTGCGGCCCTGGGCGCGCACCGCCGAGGCCGGGAAGTGAAGCAGTTGCGCCTGGCGGGTGATGAAGACCAGTTCGTCGTCGTCGGCCGTGACGCTGAGGCCCACGATGTAGTCCTTGGGCTTAAGCGCGATGATCTCCCAGTCCTCCCGGTTGAGCGGGTAGTCCGGGGTCACGCGCTTGACGATGCCTTGCGCAGTGCCAAGGGCGAGGACCTTGTCCAGCGGCGCCAAAGCCACCAGGGATTCGCCCTTCGCCAGGGTCACGAACTCCTTGACCGGGACGCCGCCGGCCAGGTTGGGCGAACCGGCAGCGGCGGCGAGCACCGGCATGTCCAAAACCGGAAGCCGCAGCATCCGGCCCAGCGAGGTCACGGCTCCGATTTCGGCCCGTGCCGTGGTCTTGACGACGGACGCCAGGACATCGTGCCTGATCCGCTGGCCGTCCGACAGGGGCTCCTGGTCCACCGTGCGGGCGAGCTGGCCGGACGCGGAGAGCAGGACCCAGCACGGATCGTCCGCGATCTGCAGCGGCAGGGCGGCCTTGGCGGTCTTGCCGGCGGCGGCGGGAGCCGGCAGGGCGGTGCCGCGGAGCGGGGCCGCCGCTTCCGATTCGAGCAGCACGGTCCGCCGCGGCGTGGCGTAGAGCGCGGAAACCTCGCCCAGTTCGTCGGAGACCAGTTGGCGCAGCATGGCCTCGTTGGCCAGGATCTCCTCCAAGCCGGCGATCTCGCGGCGCAGTTCGTCCTGTTCCTTCTCGAGCTCGATCCGCGAGTATTTGGTCAGCTGGCGCAGCCGCAGTTCGAGGATGTGATTGGCCTGGATTTCGGACAGGTCGTAGATGGCCATCAACCGTTCGCGGGCGGCGGCGGCCTCGTCCGAGGAACGGATGATCTGGATGACCTCGTCGATGTCCACGATGGCAATCAGCAGGCCTTCGACCAGATGCAGCCGGTCCTTCTTCTTGCCCAACCGGAACGCGGTGCGCCGGCGCACGACGCCGATGCGGTGGCTGACGTAGACCTGCAGCAGTTCCATCAGGCCCAGCGTGCGCGGCTGCCCGTCGACGAGCGTCACGTTGTTGATGCCGAAGGAGTCCTCCATGGGCGAATAGCGGTACAGCTGCGCCAACACGGCGTTGGGATTGAAGCCGTTCTTCAGCTCGATGACCAGGCGCAGGCCGTGCTGCCGGTCGGTCAGGTCAACGATGTCGCTGATGCCCTGCAGCTTCTTGGACGTGACCGCGTCCTTGATCTTCTCGATGACCTTCTCCGGGCCCACGCCGTAGGGCAGCTCGGTGACCACCAGGCCGGTGCGGCGGGCGGTGAGCTTCTCCACCTCCACCTTGGCGCGGGTCTTGAAGGAGCCGCGGCCGGTGGCATACGCATCGCGGATTCCGTCCAGGCCCACGATCTTGCCGCCGGACGGCAGATCGGGTCCGGGGACGAACCGCATGATGTCCTCGAGCGTGGCGTCCGGGTTGGCGATCAGGTGCTGGGCCGCGGCGATCACCTCGCCGAGGTTGTGCGGCGCCATGTTGGTGGCCATGCCCACGGCGATGCCGGAGGAACCGTTGACCAGCAGGTTGGGGAAAGCGGCCGGGAGTACCGCCGGCTGCATCAGCTGGTTGTCGTAGTTCGGAACGAAGTCCACAACGTCTTCGTCCAGGTGGTCGGTCAGCGCCAGGGCCGGCGGCGCGAGGCGGGCCTCGGTGTAGCGCGGTGCCGCGGGACCGTCGTCGAGCGACCCGAAGTTGCCGTGGCCGTCGATCAGCGGCATGCGCAGCGAGAAGGACTGCGCCATCCGCACCATCGCGTCGTAAATGGCGGCGTCGCCGTGCGGGTGCAGCTTGCCCATCACCTCGCCGACCACGCGGGCGGACTTCACATGCCCCTTGTCCGGCCGCAGCCCCATCTGGGACATCATGTAGAGAATGCGCCGCTGCACCGGCTTCAACCCGTCGCGGGCATCGGGCAGAGCGCGCGAGTAGATCACCGAGTAGGCGTATTCGAGGAAGGAGCCTTCCATCTCGGAGGTCACGTCGATATCGACGATGTTCTCCGTGTAGTCCTCTTCGGGGGCGGGAGTCTGGCGGCGGGGCATGGGTAGAGCTTCGGTCCTTAGTTAAAAGTTGCGGATACAGTGAGTTTATGGCGCAAGAGGCTGATTCCCCGGATTATCCGGATTATTGGGAAGCGGATGTCGTGCTGCGCGACGGCGGGACGGCGCACCTGCGCCCGATCGTCCCGGCCGATGCCGAGGCCCTGCAGGCCTTCCACGTGGGGCAGTCCGAAAGCTCCATCTACCTGCGCTTCTTCACCTTCAAGTCCAAGCTCAGCGCCCGCGAACTGGCCCGCTTCACCAAGGTCGATTACGTCAACCGGGTGGCCTTCGTCATCACCATCGGCGACGAAATCATCGGGATTGGCCGCTATGACAGGCTGGACGATCCCGCCGAAGCCGAGGTCGCCTTCAACATTTCGGATGCCCACCAGGGCCGGGGGCTGGGATCCATCCTGCTGGAGCATCTGGCCGCCGCCGCCCGGGAAAACGGCATCAGCAAGTTTTCCGCCGAGGTGCTGCCGGAGAACCGGAAGATGATCACCGTGTTCAACGACGCGGGCTACGAGGTGCGGCGCCATTTCGACGACGGAGTGGTCGCCCTCGAGTTCGACATCGACCCGACCGATCGCTCCCGTGCCGTGATGGCCGCCCGGGAACACCGGGCCGAGGCCAAGAGCGTGGCTGCCCTGCTGGCGCCCGGATCCGTGGCCGTGATCGGCGCCAGCCGGGACTGGGGCAGCGTGGGCTACTCGCTGCTGGAGAACATCATCGAAGCCGGCTTCACCGGCCCCGTCTACGCCATCAACCCCCAGGCCTTCGAACTGAACGGCATGATCTCCCACGCGGCCATCGCCGACGTCCCGCACCCCGTGGAACTCGCCGTCGTCGCCGTCCCTTACGAGGAAGTGCCCAAGGTGGCCCGCGAATGCGCTGCCGCCGGGGTCAAGGGGATCCTGGTGGCCAGCGACGGCTTCTCCCAAGCCGGGAACGAAGGGTTGCAACGGCAGCGCGAGCTGGTGCGCCAGGCCCGCGCCCACGGCATGCGGGTGATCGGCCCCGGGTCGCTCGGACTCCTGAACACCGACCCGGCCGTGTCGCTGAACGCCTCGATGGCGCCCGCCATGCCGCCGCGCGGGCCGCTCGGGCTGTTCAGCCAGTCCGCAGCGATCGGCGTCCTGCTCTACACCGCCGCCAGCCGGCGCGGGCTGGGCCTGTCGTCCACCGTGTCCGCCGGGAACCGGGCCGACGTCTCCGGCAACGATGTGATGCAGTATTGGGAAGACGACCCGGCCACCAAGGCGGTGGGGCTTTACCTGGAATCCATCGGCAACCCTCGAAAGTTTTCCCGGATTGCGCGCCGGCTCTCGCGCAGCAAGCCGGTGATCGTGGCCAAGTCCGACGTGATGGGACTGCAACTGCCGCCCGGCCATGCGGTGCGCACCACGCAGGCCCCGCTGGGCGCCCTCGACGCGATGTTCCGCCAGTCCGGCGTGATCCGCGTGGAAACCAATGAAGAGCTGATGGACGTGGCGCAGATCCTGGTCAGCCAGCCGCTTCCGGCCGGAGCCAACCTGGCCGTCTTCAGCAACTCCCTGGCGCTGGGCAACGTGGTGGCCGACGCCGCCAAGGCACACCAGCTGGACGTGGTCCGGCGGGAGGTGGCGCTGGACCTGAATACCGGCCAGTCCGTTGCGCTGCCGATGCTTCGCCGGCAGGTGCGGCAGGCACTGTCCGCACCCGCGGTGCACGCCGCCGTCGTCACACTCCTTCCCGCCACCGGAATCCCGACCTCCCTGCTGGCGGAAGTGCTGCGGGACTGTGCCGAAGAAGCCGGGAAGCCGGTGGTCGCCTCCTTCACCGGCGTGCTCGATCTGGCCGAACGGACCGACGGCTTGCTTGCCACCGGAGGCAGCGGTGCCGACGGCGGGTTGCAGCGCGGCCTGCCCAGCTTTGCCAGCCCCGGCAGCGCCGTGAACGCGCTGGCGGCCGTGGTTCGCTACGCCGAATGGAAGGCCCGCGACCAGGGCGAATTCGCCGAACCGGCGGGAACCGACCCGGCCGAGGCCCAACGGCAGATCGACGCCCTGCTCGCCGGGGTCACCGGGACAGACCTGCTCACGCCTACCCCCGCGCAGACCGCCCGGCTGCTGGGCTGCTATGGCATCACGGTGCAGGAGTCGGCCGGCTTCACGCACGACGATGAGGCCGTGGCCGCTGCGGAACGGCTCGGCTGGCCCGTAGCCGTCAAAACCACGGATGCGCGGCTGCGGCAACGGCTGGACCTCGGCGGCGTGCGGCTGAACATCACCGACGAGGCGACCCTGCGCGCCAACATCGCGCACATGCGGGCCAGCCTGGCCCCGTTCGGCGACATCCCGCTGGAAGTCCAGTCGATGGTGCCCGCCGGCCAGGCCTGCACCATCCGCTCGATCGAGGATCCGCTCTTGGGCCCGGTGGTGTCTTTCGGGCTGGCCGGCGACGCCGTCAACCTGCTGGGGGACTGGTCCCACCGGATCCCCCCGCTGACCACCGTGGATGTGGCGGACCTGGTCCGCGGACCCCGCGCGGCCGAGAAGCTCTTCGGCTACCAGGGCCTGCCGGCGGTGGACGTTCCGGCGCTGGAAGACCTGATCGCCCGCGTAGCGCAGCTCAAGGACGAGCATCCCGAGGTTGCGTTGCTGGAGCTCAACCCGGTCCAGCTCTCCGACCGGGGCCTTGCCGTGCTGAACGCCGAAGTCCGGCTCGGAAACCACGCGCACCGCACGGACAGCGCGCGGCGCGCCATGCGCGACTAAACCGTCCGGGTTGGCCATCTGGCAGCAGCGTAGGGGATTATGGAACACATGAGCCCCCTTTCGACGGCCGAACGCCGCAGTCTCGATGACGCCCTCAACCGGGCAGGCTTTTACCCGCTGCTGGTTTCCGACGTGGTCCACGACGCTTTGGACGAGCGCGAGCCGCTGTCCCACCTGGTGCACTTGGAGACACACTTCGACCGCAACGAGGTGCACCGGCACATCACCGTGCTGGTGCTCACCGAGGACATGCTGGTGATCACCCACGTGGACGACCAGCAGCTGGACGACGAGGGCGAGCAGATGGTGGCGCAGATTTCCACCGAGTCGGTCCCGGTCAGCCAGATCCGCTCCGTGGTGCTCAGCTACGTCTACGCCCAGCCGCAGAACTACACCTCGGCCGACCAGGCCCGCGAATTGACCCTGGCCATCGCCTGGTCCGGCGGCCAGCGGCTGGACATGGGCCCGGCCGGGTGCGGAGATCCGCAGTGCGACGCCGACCACGGCTACACCGGCAACATCGTCCAGGAAGACATCGTGCTGCGGGTCAGCGCAGAGGCCGACGGGCTGCAGGCGGTCCAGAACGCCAAGGACTTTGCCCGCGCCCTGCGCAAGGTCAGCACCAGCCACCCGGAACCCGCCGCGGCGCCGGGCCCGGTGCAGCAGCGCCCGCGCATCGGCAACCGCCTGGTCCGCGGCCACCACGGCCGCTGACCTGCGGGACTGACTGCGTGACCCTGATACAGGAACCGCTTCCGGCTGCCCCCGGCTACGGCCGCAACTCCCTCGCCGAGGTCATGACCAGCGCCGCGGCCGCGCTGGGCGCCGAGGGCTTCGACAACGAGCTGCAGCTGCCGCCGGCGCGGCGCGTGTGCGTGGTCATGGTGGACGGGCTGGGCAAGGCGCTGCTGAAGCAGCGTGGCGGACACGCCCCCTTCCTGCGGCAGGCCGTGGACAACTCGCGCACCCTCGGCAGCGCCCTCCCGTCGACGACGGCGGCGTCCCTCGCCAGTTTGGGGACCGGGCTGGCACCCGGGCTGCACGGCATGGTCGGCTACGACGTCCTCGACCCCGGGCAGGACAAGGTGGTCAACCAGCTCGGAGGCTGGGACCCCGGGGTGGATCCGCAGGTGTGGCAACCGTATCCGACGGTGTTTGAACGGGTGGCCGCGCAGCTGCCGGTCACCACCGTCAGCCTGCCCCGGTTCGCGGAATCGGGCATGACCCGGGCGGCGCTGCGCGGCAGCACGTTCGTGCCCGGCGCCACCGGCCACGCCCGGACCCAGGCCGCGGCCGAAGCGTTGGCGGCTACGGACCGGGCGTTGGTGTACCTCTACTTCAACGAACTGGACAAGGCGGGCCACCGGTTCGGTGCGGCGTCGGCCCAATGGGGGAACGCGCTGGAGGAACTTGATTCGGACATGCGCCGCCTGGCCCGGCAGCTTCCGGCCGATACGCTGCTGCTGCTGACCGCGGACCACGGCATGCTGGACGTGGCCGAGGAGTTTCGTTTCGACTACTCGGCGGACCCGGCCCTGGTGGCGGGGGTCCGGCACACCGGCGGGGAACCGCGCCTGGTGCACCTCTATTTTGAACCGGACGCCACGGACGGGCAGCGCGAACAGGTGGCCCGTGCCTGGCTGCAGGAATACGGGAAGCAGGCCTGGGTCTTCACCCGCGAAGAAGCGGTCAGCCGCGGGTTCTTCGGCCGAGTCGACCCGCGGGTGCTGCCGCGCATCGGAGACCTGATGGTGGCCGCCCGCGAACCCGTGGCGTTCTACGACACCCGGCGCGTCCCGGAGACCGCGCTGTCCGTGGTCGGCCAGCACGGCTCGCTGACCAGGGCGGAGCGGGAAGTGCCCCTGCTGACGCTGGCGGCTCCGGGCAAACGGCGCTAGGAATCCGCGCCCGCCACTAACGGGAGGTCGCCGGAACGCGCACCGGGCGGATCTTGGCTGCCGCGGGCAGCAGGTCAGTCGTGCTTGGTGCCGAAGACGATCTCATCCCAACTGGGAACGCTGGAGCGCTTCGGCTTGATCGCGCGCTTGGGCGGTTCCGGTGCCGGATCGGCCTGCCGGGCGTCCGTGGTTTCGGTTCCGGGGTCGGCGGCGGTCTTCGCCCCGGCCTGTGCAGTGCGGGCCTGGTCCCCGGCCGCTGCGTTGCCGTTCTCCACGGTTTTCATTGGTGCGGTGGAAGGACGCGCAACCTCGATCCGGTCGTCGGCCGTACCTGTTTCCTGCGCGCCGCCGGTCTCGAGGCGCTCGTCGCCGGCTTCGCCGGCAGAGTCTTCGTCCGCCTCCCGAACGTCGCCGCCGGTTTCCGTGGCCGGCTGGTCCCGCAGGAATCCGGGCGCGCCGGAGAGCGTGATTTCGTGCGTGTGGGTGCTGATCCCGTGCCCCAATTCCAGCGACGAGGCCGCGCCGTCGTCGTAGGCCGGAGCCAGGGTCAACGGGAAGCCGGCCCGAGGACGCGCGCCGGGGGACTCGTCGTCGGAATCGTCCGCTTCCTGGAACGATTCGCGCGGGTGGGCCGCCGGAATGGGGCCGTGGGTGAGCATCAGGGCCAGTGCGTCGTCGGCGTCTTCGTCGACGCCCAGCCGCTGGCCGCGGCGGGAGCGCAGCACCTCCAGCAGTTCGTCCGACTCGGAGGACTGCTCGCCGTCCTGCCCGCCGTCCTGCTGCTCGGCCGGATCGAGGTCCGGGTCCGCCCCGGTGTCCGCTTCGAAGTCGAAGACGTGGTCGGTGACGGCCTTCAGCCGGCGTGCGGGTACCGGGCCGTCCACGGTTTCGAGCTCGCTCAGCTGCTGCGCCCACCGGTTGGCATTCTGGATGGTGCGGCGGGCTGCGTGGAAGACCCAGCGGGCGGGCGGTTCTTCCCCGATGGAGTCGGTGGCGGGGGCGGCCGGGGCGGAGAAGGACGCCACAATTTCCCAGCTGCCGTCGCTGCGGCGCCAGGAATCCCAGTCCATCGACTCGGGATCGATGCCGAAGGCGTGGATCCGGTGGTCCACCATCTCACCCAGGGTGGCAGGCTCATCGCCGAAGGCCGAACGGTAACCGTCGTGGCCGGGCAGCGGGCCGGCGACTTCCACCTTGCGGGCCTGCTCGACGATGTAGTGGCGCTCCGCGAGCACCGGGCTTTCATAGCGCCGGATCCGTGCAAGGTCGAGGCCCGATTCGGCCGCGACCTCCTCGGCAGTGGCGCCCGCACGAATGCGCGCCTGGATTTCGCGGGGCGACAAACCGGCGTCCGACGGTTCGCCGGCACCGGGAGCGCGGGTGGTTGTGGGTCGGAAGACCGCTGTGCGCAGGGCTTCGTCTATGGCCAGACGGTAGTCGTCCCCACCTGCGCTCAACAGCAGATGTTCGCCATCCTCATGGACACCCACCAGCCGTAGATCCTGCATGAAAACCCTCCACCAGACGACACTTTATGCCTGAAACTCTGCCACCCATACCGGGCTTTTCCTATTGTTTTCGCAGGTGTGGCGCGGTGTTTGTGGCCAAGGTCGCCCTCACCGGCGCCACTTCCGAAGGCCGCCGTGAATGCCGTTCGAACCCCGCGGTTTGGCAGGCGCACGGAAATCGGCAAGAATCTTCGCGTCACGGGCACAAATCAGACGGCGAATGCGTTGAGCCTGTGCACAGATCGTCAGGCATGGGGCACGCGTCCCGGAACCGGGGGTCTGACGTGAAACTGGACTCGACCACCGGAGTGGGAGCAAACAACAATGGCCACTGACTACGACGCCCCGCGGAAGCCGGACGAAGAGACCCACGAGGAGTCCATTGAAGAGCTGAAGTCGCACCGGCGGACCGACACCCAGTCCGCCGTCGTCGACGAGGACGAGGCCGAGGCGGCCGAGGGGTTCGAGCTGCCCGGCGCCGACCTGTCCGGCGAGGAGCTGCTGGTCCGCGTCCTCCCGGCCCAGCAGGACGAGTTCACCTGTGCTTCCTGCTTCCTGGTCCGCCACCGGTCGCAGGTGGCCAAGGAGAAAGACGGGCTGCTCTATTGCCGGGACTGCGAGGGGTAGCTGCGGCTAGGCCGCGTCCGGCGCGGGGCGGTTCAGCGCCGCGGCGAGTTGCTGCGGCCGGCGCGTGGAGGCGATCCAGTAAGGGGTCAGGTCGGTTTCGTCGGTGATTTCGATGGTGACCACCGGATCGATCCAGCCGCGCAGGCACATGTAGGCGGTGCCGTTCAGCTTGGGGCCGCGCTGCTCGGTGGCCGCCTCGCCGGTGAAGGCCTCCACCCGGCCCACGTAGCGGCGCTCGATCTGGGCGCGGCCAACCTGCAGCATCGTATCGGTGACCAGGATCCGCGGCGTGGAAGCGATCAGCAGGACCGCCAGCAGGACGGCGGCGACGACGGCGCCAATGATGCCCGCGGTGATGCTGATCGGTGCCAGCATCACGATGACCGCGGCGGCGGTGCCGGCGGCGATGAGCCAGACCCAGAAGTTGGGCCAGAGCCGCTCATCGAAGTGGGTCACGGAAGAAGGACCGCCGGCGGGACCGGAGCCGCCTGCAGGGGTCGCGGGTTGTGTCATGGACTCAGCTTTTCACCTTTTGGCAGGCATTTCACCTTGCTCCCGGCGGGGCCCCGGAAGCCTGCCCGCCCGCGGGCGCCACGGTTGAAAAGGCGCTAGAGTGATGTGCGGAATATCTCAGCGGGCCAGGCCCTTGGCGGCCGCCATTTTCCCGCCACATCCGCAATCGCAAGGACAAACGATCACGAGTGCAGCAGACAACTGAAACGCTGACGGTCCAGCTGAAAATGCTCGACGACGGGCTGGAACCGCCCGCCTACGCCCACCCGGGGGACGCCGGGGCCGACCTGCGGAGCCGGATCGATTTCCGGATCGCTCCGGGCGAGCGCGTCCTGGTGCCGACGGGCGTGGCGCTTGCGCTGCCGCACGGGTATGTTGCCCTGGTCCATCCGCGTTCCGGGCTGGCCACAAAGCACGGGCTGACCATCGTCAACGCCCCCGGCACGGTGGACGCCGGTTACCGGGGCGAAATAGCGGTCACGTTGCTGAATACCGATGCCAGTGAAACGCTCACGTTCAAGCGGGGGGACCGGATCGCGCAACTGGTCATCCAGAAGGTGGAGACGGCCGCGTTCGAACGCGTCGACGAACTCCCGGACTCGGTGCGGGGGGCCGGCGGGTTCGGATCCACCGGAGGGTTCGGCGCCGGCTAGCTCCTCGCGGCGGCGTGCCCTCGCACGTGCATGCCTGGCCGCGGAGGCAGCATCCCCAGCGCAGACATTGAGCAACCCGGTGCAGTACCGGAGGAAGAGGAATCTCACGTTATGGCATTTGGGCGTTCCAAGAAGAAAAACCAGGACGACGGCGGAGTGCCGGAAGCCGACGCGGCCGCACCCGGCGAGGAAGCCACCCGGCCGGCGCCGGACAGCGGGCCCCGCCGCAACGGTCCCTACGACGACTCCGAGCAGGACACCGGGGACGGCTACCTGGACCTGGGTGCGCTGAAGGTCCGCCCCCGGGAGGGCCTGCAGCTGCGGCTGGAGGTCGAGGAAAAGTCCAAGCGGGTTGTTGCGGTGACCTTGGACCTGGCCGGTTCCAACTTGCAGCTCCAGGCATTTGCCGCGCCGAAATCCGAGGGGCTGTGGAAGGAAATCCGCACCCAAATCGCGAGTTCCGTGGGCTCGCAGGGCGGCACAGTCCAAGAGATCGACGGACCGATGGGGACCGAGGTGGTGGCCAAGCTGCCGGCACGGACCGCTGATGGGAAGACGGGCTTCCGGGTGGCCCGTTTCCTAGGCGTCGACGGGCCGCGCTGGTTCCTGCGCGGCGTCATCGGCGGCCCCGCCGCGCTGGACCGGGCCAAGGCCGCCGACCTCGAGGAACTCTTCCGCTCCACCGTGGTGGTCCGGGGCACGCAGCCGCTGCCGCCCAAGGACCTGCTGCAGCTCAAGATGCCCAAGGGCGTCCCGGGCCAGCCGCCGGCCGGCGCGCCGCACAACCCCGGGCTGACCGCGCCCGAGCGGGGTCCGGAGATCACCGAGATTGGCTGACCGCTCCCGCGTCCATCGCGGCGCCGCGGACAGCGCCATCGCGCGGCTGCCGGAGCGCGGCCAGGTGGCCGGCACGGGATTGGTCGAGGCGATCACCATCGCGCCGCCGGGACAGCCGCCGCGGTTTGCCGCCGTCGTCACCGACGCGGGCCAGCAGGAGCCCGGCAAATCCCGCGACGGCGGGCACCCGCGGGTCCGGCTGGTCTGGCTGGGGCAGCGCCGCGTCCCCGGCATCGCGGCTGGTATCCGGCTGGCCTTCGAGGGCATGCTGTTCAGAGTGGAAGGAACCGCCACCATCTACAACCCGCGCTACGAGATCCTCAGTCCGTTGGAGAATTGACCCATGACAGACCAGCAGCCGGACTCCGGTCCGCAGCACATCGTGCCGCCGGCCGGCGCCGGGCAGCCGCCGGGCGCCCGTCCGGAACCCGCGGGAGAACCAGGCAACAGGCGCCCGGACAAAGCCGAAGCACTCGCCGGCGCCTATGCCGCAAGCGCCGCGGTCCACCGTACCGACGACGGACAGATCGACGTGCTGAAGACCGTTGGCGGCGTCCGCGGGCTGGCCGAGAGCATCCTGCCGGGCGTGATCTTCCTGGTGGTCTTCACCATCGGCCGGGAGCTCGGCCCCGCGCTGATCGGGGCGCTTGCGGCCGCCGCCGCCTTCACCGTGCTGCGACTGGTGCAGCGAGGCACCGTGACGCAGGCTTTCTCCGGCCTGGTGGGGGTTGCCATCTGCGCCTTCGTCGCCAACTCCACGGGCCGGGCCGAGGACTTCTACGTCTGGGGCTTCATCACGAATGCCGCCTACATTCTGGTCATGCTGGTGTCGGTGGCCGTCAGGTGGCCGGCGCTCGGCCTGATCTTCGGGTTGATCCGCAGCGAGGGCACGGCATGGCGGAAGGAGCCGAAGCGGCTGAAGGCGTACACCCTTGCCACCTGGATCGTGATGGCGGTGCTCTTGCTGCGGCTTGCGGTGCAGCTTCCCCTCTACCTGATGGGCGAGGAGGGGCTGGTGGCGCTGGGCACCACCCGCCTGCTCATGGGCGTCCCGCTGTACGCGCTGGGGCTGTGGCTGGCCTGGCTGGTCTCCCGCCCGGCCTCCGTTGAGGCGAGCCGGGCCGGGTGAACTAGTCTGCCGCCGCCGTTGCGGGCCGGCCCGTCAGAACCGCCCGCAGGTCGTCCTCGGCGGCGATGGTGGTGATGAAGAAGAGCTCGTCGCTGCCCTCGACCACGTCGTCAGGGCTCGGCGTGATCGGTGCGTCGTCGCGCAGGATCGCCACCACCGTCGCATCCTGCGGCCAGGCGATGGAGCCCAGCCGCTGACCGATCAACGCCGAGTCGGCGGGAACGGTGAACTCGACCATGGATGCGACGCCGCTCTGCAAAGTCAGCAGGCGCACCAGGTCGCCGATCTCCACCGCTTCCTCTACCAGGGCCGTCATCAGGCGCGGGGTGTTCACGGCAACATCCACGCCCCAGGAATCGTCGAACATCCAGTCGTTTTTGGGGTTGTTCACGCGACCCACCGTGCGGCCGACGCCGAACTCGCTCTTGGCCAGCAGCGAGACCACCAGATTCACCTTGTCGTCGCCGGTAGCCGAGACCACCACGTCGGCTTCTTCCAGCCGGGCTTCACGCAGGGTGGTGATCTCGCAGGCGTCGCCGACCAGCCAGCGGGCGCCCTTCAGCCCGCTGCGGCCGATCACCTCGGGCTTCGGATCGATCAGCAGGATGTCGTGGTTGTTCGAGAGCAGCTCGCGCGCGATCGACGATCCAACGCTGCCGGCTCCGGCAATGACCACCCTCATTCGGACTCCTCCACCGGGGGTTTGGACAGGATCCTGTCGATCTCGAACGTCGAATCCACTGCCATCATGGCGTGGACTATGTCGCCCTTCTGGTAGCGGGTGCCGCGGGCGGGCAGGATTCCCTCGCCGAAACGGGTCAGATAGGCCACCCGGGCGCCGGAGGCGGCTTCGATCTCGGCCAGTTCCCGGCCCACCCAGCCGTCGTCCAGCTGCACCTCACCCAGGATCAGGCGTCCGGAGGCCTCACGGAAATCGCCCTTGATGCCCTGTTCGGGCAGGATCCGCCGGAGCACCTGATCGGCGCTCCAGCGCACCGCGGCCACCGTGGGTATGCCGAGCCGCTGGTAGATCTCGGCGCGGCCGGGATCGTAAATGCGTGCCACCACGTGCGGCACGTGGAAGGTCTCGCGGGCCACCCGGGTGGCGAGGATATTGGAATTATCGCCGCTGGAAACGGCCGCGAAGGCGTAGGCGTTCTCGATGTCCGCGTGCCGCAGCGTGTCCCGGTCGAACCCGACGCCGGTGACCTTGCGGCCGGTGAATCCCGAGCGCAGCCGGCGGAACGCCCGGTCGTCCTGGTCGATGATGGCCACGCTGTGCCCGGAGTCTTCCAGGGTGTGGGCCAGCGTCACGCCCACGCGCCCGCAGCCCATGATCACAAAGTGCGCCATCCACGTCCTTCCGGCACCCGCTGCAACAGCGGGAATCAAATGTACTGCAACCATAACGCTGAACCGGTCCATCGATGTCATGACAGGGGCAGGGGTCGAAACAGCGCCGGCGGCTGCCGGGCAGCCGCCGGGCCGCCTACCCGGCCCGGGGCCGCCTACCCGGCCCGGGGCCGCCTACCCGGCCGCGGGCTCCTGCAGGGCGGCGAGCACGTGCATGTGCTCACGGTTCGAGGGGTAGAGGAGCCGGTAGGTGGCGTAGAGCTTTTCGTAGAGCGGGGCGGTCGCCGGATCGGGCTTCACCGTCGCCGCCGTGCGGGCCCAGTCGGTCCCGGCGGGCACGGCCCCGGTTCCGATGGCGGCGAGCAGCGCGTCCCCGTAGCTGGCACCGATGGCCTGTTCCGGGACCAGCTGTTCGCGCCCGCTGATGTTGCTGACGATTTCCGTCCAGAGCCTGGCCTTGGTGCCGCCGCCGACGGCGACGACGCGCCGGATCGGTTCGCCGGCGTTCTCGAGGGACTCGAGGATCTGCCGGATGCCAAAGCCGATGCCCTCATACGCGGCGCGGAACAGATGGCCGCGTCCGTGCCGCAGCGACAGGCCGGTGATCAGGCCGCGGGCGTCGGGGTCGAAGACGGGCGTCCGTTCGCCGGCGAAGTAGGGCAGCAGCAGCAGCCCGTCGGATCCCGGCGGCACCGCGGCGGCCTCCCTCACGAGCTGCTCGAAGGGGACGTCGCCGAACAGCCGCTGCAGCCACGTGGTCAGGCTTCCGGACGTGGACATCCCCGCGGCCAACGTCAGGGACCCCGGGTCCACGCCGGCCGTGGTCCAAAGCTTGGGTTCGGCGCGGAACTCCCCGAGGACCTGGACGAAGAACATCGTGGAGCCGTACATCAGCATGAGGTCGCCCGGCTGCCGGACGCCGGCGCTGAACGCCTCGGCCCATGCGTCGACGGTGCCCGCGCAGACCGGCACGCCCTCGGGCAGGCCCGTGGCCTCGGCCCCCCGGCGGTGGACCCGGCCGCCGACTTCGGCCGGCCATGCCAGCCGGGGCTTCGGCAGGTGGCCGGCGACGGCCTCGTACCGCTCCGGATGCCACCGGTTTCCGCGAACGTCGTAGAGCGGATCGCACTGGCTGGCGGTGTGGTGGTCCAACACCAGCTCACCGGTCAGCCTGGCCAGGATGAAGGAGTTCAGGCTGTGCCAGTTCCGGGCACGGGCGAAGACCTCCGGTTCCCGGTTGCGCAGCCAGCGGAGCTTCGGTCCCACGGCCTGGGACGACAGGACCTTGCCCGCATCGCGAAGGATCGCCTCGGCGCCGAACTCCTCCGTAAGCTCGCGGATTTCGGCGACGGCGCGCGCATCGATTCCGTACAGGATCGCCGGGCGCAACGGGGCCAGGTTTTCGTCCGTGACCACCAGGCTGGGACCCATCGCGCTGACGCAGACGCCGGCGACGGCCCCGGCGTCGTTGCGGGAGAAGAGCTCCCGGCACAGCCGGACCACCTCCGCCCACGCCCCGCCCTCGGCGTCGAACTCCGCCCAGCCCGGCCGCGGGTAGGCGACGTCGTGCGCGGCCGTCGCGCTGTCCAGTACCTTCCCCCCGGCGTCCGCCAGCACCGCCTTGCTGCTGCCCGTACCGACGTCGATGCCCAGGAACATGTCGCTCCGGCGGCCGGCCACTAGGCGCGGCCGTGCGACGTGCGGGACTTGCGGGATACGGCGTCGAGGATCACGGCCAGCAGCAGCACCAGGCCGGTGATCATGTAACGGAAGGAGGACTCAAGGTTCAGCAGGGTGAGGCCGCTGGAGATGGACTGGATGACCAAGATGCCCAGCAGGGCGGAGAACGCCGAGCCCCGGCCGCCGAACAGGCTGGTCCCGCCGATCACCGCGGCGGCGATGGCATTCAGGTTCACGTCCCCGGTGCCGCTGCTCTGCGCCGAGGCGGCCAGCCGGCCGGCGGCCAGCATGCCGCCGACGGCCGCGAACGTCGAGCACAGGACGAAGATGGACACGTAGATGCGGTTGACGGCGATGCCGGCCCGCCGCGCCGCTTCCCGGTTGCCGCCGACGGCGTAGACGGAGCGGCCCCACTGGGTCCGGGTAAAGGCGTAGTGCATCGCCAGCACGAGGGCGGCGAAGAAGACGAACATCCAGCCGACGCCGCGGGCCTGGTTCAGGTACCACACCGCGAACAGCAGGATCACGGCCAGCAGGATTGTCTGCATCACGACCAGCTTCATCGGCCGCCCGGACAGGCCTGCCTTGACCCGCTGGCGGGAGAGCGTGAGCTGGCTGAGGAAGAAGCCTGCCACGCCGACGACCGCCAGCACGTACGACAGCCAGCCCGGCACGAAGGCCTGCTGGCCGAACCAGACGAGGAAGGAATCGAACGGCAGGTTGATGGTGCCCTCGACGCCGAGCACGAACAGCTGCAGGCCGAGGAAACCGAGCAGGCCGGCCAGCGTGATCACGAAGGACGGCACCCCGAACTTGGTGTAGACCAGCGAATAGACCAGTCCGATCGCGGCACCGACCGCCATGGCGGTCAAGACCGCCAGCCCGATCGGCCAGTCCTGCTTGATGAAGGTGACGCCGACGATCGCGGCCGACAGGCCGCTGACGGAGCCGACGGACAAATCGATTTCGCCGACCAGCAGGACGCAGACGATGCCCAGTGCGATGACTCCGACGGCGGCGCTTTCCAGCAGCAGGTTGACCAGGTTGGCGCTGGAGAGGAAGAACGGGTTGAGCACCTGGAAGATGGACCAGATGACCAGCAGCCCAACGACGATGGGCAGCACGCCCAGATCGCCGCCGCGAACCCGGTTGATCCCGACCTTGACGGCGCCCTTGAAGCCCTCGGTCCGGATCAGCCGTTCATCCTGCAGGTCCGTGGCCACGGGGATGACCGGGGCGGCTGGATTCGTTGTCATGGTACGGTCCCTTCTTCCGGTGCTGCTGCCCCGGACCCCTGTTTGTCCGCGCTTCCTGCGGCTTGGCCGGGCGGCAGCGAGCCTCCGCCCGGTCCGCCCAGCCCGGCCCCCTCGGCCCCAGTGTCGCTTCCCGCCCCGCCGGCCGCGGCTGCTGCTGCCCCGGTCTGGGCGGCGCGCTGGGTCACGACGTTGTCGGTGGCGCCGGTGATCGCGGCGATCAGGTCGTCGGTCGACACGTCCTTCATCCGGAACGTGCCGTTGTTCTTCCCCAGCCGCAGCACCGCGACGCGGTCGGAGACGGCTTTGACGTCCTGCATGCTGTGGCTGATCATGATCACCGCGAGGCCGTTTTCACGCAGCCGCTCCACCAGGTTCAGCACCTCGGCCGTCTGCGCCACGCCGAGGGCTGCCGTGGGCTCGTCAAGGATGATGAGCTTGGGGCTGCCGAGCAGCGACCGGGCGATGGCGACGGTCTGGCGCTGGCCGCCGGAGAGGGAGGCTACGGCGATGCGGACCGAAGGGATCTTCGCCGAGAGCTGGCGCAGCAGCTTCCAGGACTGGACCTCCATCTCCACCTCGTTTAACCGCCACGCGCCCAGCTCCCGGCCGAGGAAGAGGTTGTCGACCACGCTGAGGTTGTCGCAGAGGGCGAGGTCCTGGAACACCGTGGCGATGCCCAGCTGAATGGAATCCACCGGGGTGTGGATGGTCACGTCCCTGCCGTCGAAGTTCACGGTTCCGGCGTCCTGCGGATGCACGCCCGCGAGGATCTTGACCAGAGTCGACTTCCCGGCGCCGTTGTCACCGACCAGGGCGACGACTTCGCCGGCGTGGACGTCCAGGTCAATGTCGGTCAAGGCGGCAACGGCACCGAAGTGCTTGCTCACGCCCCGCATGGACAGGACCGGAGCGGTTGCCTCCGGCCGTTCCGCTGACACAGTGGACACTGCTTCCCCTTCCCTTACGACGGCGGTGCCGCGGTGGGCGCGGCACTGCCGGCCGCGGCTGCGCTACTTGATGCCGAGTTCGTCGCAGCCCGCCTTGTACTCACCGGTGCAGATTTCTTCAGGCTTGTAGATGCCGCCGTCGAAAATCACTTCCTTGACGTTCTCCTTGGTGACAACCGTCGGCACGAACAACGCTGACGGGGTATTGAAGAGCGTCGCGTCGGGTTCGGGGGTCTCGTCATTCAGCAGCTGGACCGCCACTTCGGCCGACTTTTCAGCGACGATCTTGATGGGCTTGGAGATCGTGTTGTACTGGTCGCCCTTGATGATCCGCTGGATCGCGGCGACCTCCGCGTCGTTGCCGGTGACCGGCGGGAACGGCGAGACGCCGGCGGCCTTCAGGGCGGCGATGGAGCCGCCGGCCGTGCCGTCGTTGGCGGCCACGATACCGGTGATGTCCTCACCGAACTGGGTGATCTGGCCGGCCACCCAGTCCTGCGCCTTCGACGGCTGCCACTCCGGGGTGTCATACGAGGCCAGGATTTCATGCTCGCTGGCCTCGACGGCCTCCTGCGCGCCTTCCTTGATCAGCTGCGCGGCCCGGTCGGTGGGGGAGCCATTGACCATCAGCACCCCTCCGGTCTCCTTGCCGTCGGCGTCCAGCTTCTTCACCAGGTCCTCGGCGATGAGGCTGCCGATCTTCTTGTTGTCGAAGGAGACGTAGAAGTCCGCCGGCGTGTCCGGGACCGGCCGGTCATAAGTGACCACCTTGATGCCCTGGCCCTTCGCGGTGTTAACCAGCGAGGCGGCAGCTGTGCTGTCCACCGGGTCCAGGACCAGGACCTCGACGCCCTGGGTGATCATGGCGTTGGCCTGCTGCTGCTGCTTGTTCGCGTCGCCGTCGGCGTTCTGGTACAGCACCTCGCAGCCGCCGCACAGCTCTTCGACCTTGGCCTTGAACAGCGGGCTGTCCTGCTGCTCGTAGCGGGTCGAGGCCCGGTCCGGCATCAGGAACGCGATCTTGCCCTCGGCCTGGCCGCCGCCACCGCCTGCGGTCCCGCCGCCGCCGCCGGCTTCACCGCCGCCGCCGCCACCGCCACCGCAGGCAGTCATGCCGGCTGCGAGAAACAGGGCCGTGGTGAGGCCCAGGATTCCCCGTGTGTTCTTCTTCATCGGAACTCCTCTTAATGGTGGCGTGCCGCGTTGCCGTTCGTGCGTTCCGGCACCCGCGGTCAGAGCCGCTGGGGGTAGATCATCGCCTTGAGCGATTCGGGTTCGGTGGAGGTGTTTTCCAGTGCGGCCGCGGTCTGCGGCAGCGCAAAGCTGTGCGTGACCAGTCCCTCCAGCTTGATCCGGCCGGAGGACACCAGGTCGATGCCCAGCGGCCAGGTGTTGTTGTACCGGTTCACCATCGAGATCGTGATCTCCTTCCAGTTGAGCGTGGACAGGGGCAGCGGCACCTCCTCGGTCTTGGCCAGGCCGATGACGGCCGCCCGCCCGGCCTCGCGCAACCGGCCGAGCGCGGAGGCGAGGACGCCGTTGGCGCCCGAGCATTCCAGCAGCACGTCATAGCCCCGCGCCGTGGCCGCACCGCTTTTCTCCACCGCGAACCCGTGGTCGCGGGCGACGCCGAGCCGGTAGTCGGAGACGTCCGTGAGCGTGACGCTTCCGGCGCCGAGGGCCCGCGCCGCTTCGGCGGCAAGCAGGCCCACCGGCCCGGCGCCGGTGATCAGCACGTCGTCGCCGGCCTGGAGGTTCGCCCGCCGGCAGCCCCACAAACCCACGGACAGCGGCTCGAGCAGCGCGCCGTCCTCGTAGCTCATCGAATCCGGGATCGGGAAGTAGCAGCGCGCGTCCATGGCCAGGTACTGCAGCAGTGCGCCGTCGTAGGGCGGGGTGGCCAGGAACTCCAGGTTCGGGCAGAGGTGGTAGCGCCCCGCCCGGCACTCTTCGCAACTGCGGTCGGGCGTGCCCGGCTCCACGGCCACCCGGTCACCGACGCGGACGTTGCCGACCCCTTCGCCGACGGCGACCACCTCGCCGGAAACCTCGTGGCCCAGGATGAACGGGCCGTCAACGACGAACGGGCCGATCTTCCCGTAGCGGTAATAGGCGACGTCGGAGCCGCAGACCCCCACGGCTTCCACCCGGATAACGGCCTGGCCCCGACCAGGCTCGGGTATCGGGCGCTCCTGAATCTCGATGCTGTTAAGGCCGGTCATCACGGCGGCGGCATTGCCCATCTAAGACTCCTTAGCGAGCAGTCACTGGGTCAATCGGCCCAGCATTGTGAATGTGATGCAGCGCACATTCACACACGCATATGCTAACCCGCGCGGTGGTTCCGCGGCTATGAAATCGTCGATCGGGGTTCCTGTTTGCCCCGAAGTTTCCGGCCGGCGGTCTAGACTCTAAGCCGTGAAGATCCGGACCCATTCGCTGCCTGTGTCGCCGAGCGAAACGTGCTGACATTTCTCGATGCCCTCAAGCGCGTCTTGGTGGGCAAGCCGTTCCGCAGCGAGCGGCTGAAGCAGGACGCCCTGCCGCGGCGGCTGGCAGTTCCGGTCTTCTCCGCCAACGCGCTCTCCTCGGTGGCCTACGCCCCGGACGAGATCCTGCTCACGCTGGCCCTGGCGGGGGTTGCGGCGATCGCCCTGTCGCCCTGGGTCGGACTGGCGGTCATGATGGTGCTGCTGGTCCTGGTGGCTTCCTACCGGCAGAGCATCCATGCGTATCCGTCCGGCGGCGACTACGAGATCGCCACCAAGAACCTGGGCAAGCCGGCCGGCATTACGGTCGGTTCGGCGCTGATGCTGGACTACGTGCTCACGGTTGCGGTGTCCATGTCCTCCGCGGCGCACTATCTGGTGTCCGCCGTCCCGGCGCTGAAGGGCTGGCAGCCCGGAGCGGCCGTCGCCGGCATCGCGATCCTCGCCCTGCTCCATCTGCGGGGGCTGGGACGTGGCCGCCTCACCGTGGCGATCGCCACCTATATCTTTGTGGGCACCGTGCTGCTGATGTGCCTGGCCGGGTTCGTCCTCGACCTCAGCGGCAGTCTTGGCGAGGCTCCCAGCGCGGCGTTCGACGTCGTGCCGGAACCCGGTTTTGAGGCCGGCCTGACCGGCTTGGCCGGCGCGCTGCTGGTACTGCGGGCCTTCTCCACGGGCGCAGCGGCACTCACCGGCCTGGAGACACCGGCCAGCAACGTTCCGGCCTTCGAGAAACCGCGCGCCAAGAACGCCGGCTTTGCGCTGCTGATGCTGGGCATCTCCGCAACCGTGATCACCATGGCCGTGATGTACCTGGCCCGGGCCACCGACGTGCGGGTGGTGCAGGTCCCCGCCGACCAACTGCGGCTGGACGGCGGGCAGCTGCCGGCCGGCTACTTCCAGTCCCCGGTGCTCAGCCAGTTGGCGGAGACGGTCTTCGGCGACGGCGCCCTGCTCTTCTACCTGACGGTCGCGGCCACCGCGGCGATCCTGGTGCTGGCCAGCCACTCGGCGTTCAACGCCTTCCCGCAGCTGGCATCGATCCTCGCCACCGACGGCTTTCTGCCGCGCCAGCTGCGCACCCGGGGAGACCGGCTCAGCTACAGCAACGGGGTGCTGGCCCTGGCCGCCGCGGCCGTGGTGCTGGTGCTGGTTTTCAACGCGGACGTCACCCGGCTGATCCCGCTGTACGTGATCGGCGTGATCGTTTCCTTCACCTGCAGCCAGCTGGGCATGATCCGGCACTGGTCGCGTGAAATCCGGGCCACCCCGCACCGCCCGGTGCGCCGCCGGATGGTGCGCTCGCGGTTCATCAACATGGTCGGCTTCATCCTGACCGTCACCGTGCTGGTGGTGGTACTGGTGAGCAAGTTCGTTTTCGGGGCGTGGCTGGCCGTGCTCGGCATCGTCCTGCTCGGGCTGGTCATGCTCAGCATTAACCGCCATTACGTCCAGGTCGCCCGTGAGCTCGCGATCGATCCGGACCAGCCGACCACCGCGCTGCCGTCACGGGTGCACGCGGTCATCCTGGTCTCGCACGTGCGCAAGCCGACGCTCCGGGCGCTTGCCTTCGCCCGGGCCTCGCGCCCGTCCCGGCTCGACGCGGTGGTGGTGGACCTCGACCGCGACCAGACCGAGCAGACCCTGCGCGACTGGGAGAAGCTCAACATCCCGGTTCCGATCACGGTGCTCGCCTCCCCGTACCGCGAAACCACCACGCCGATCATCGACTACATCAAGAGCATCCGACGGGACTCGCCCCGCGAACTGGTGGTGGTCTACATCCCCGAATACGTCGTGGGACGCTGGTGGGAACAGCTGGTCCACAACCAGACCGCGCTGCGCATCAAGACCCGCCTGCACTTCGAGCCCGGCGTCATGGTGGCCAGCGTGCCGTGGCAGCTGGCTTCCTCCGATTCCGTCCGCCGCTACCAGGAGCTTTCATGACCGACCCCGCACCGCAACTGATCGAACTGACCATCGGCGCTCCGGCGCACGGAGGCCACTTCGTCGCGCGGCACGACGGCCGGGTGGTGTTCGTCCGGCACGCGCTGCCCGGGGAGCGGGTGCTGGCACGCGTCACCGAAGGCGGACCGGACGCGGGCTTCTGGCGGGCGGACACCGTTGAGGTGCTGGAGGCATCCCCCGACCGGGTGCAGCATCCTTGGGCGCCGGCGGACGCGTTGGCCGCTGCCGAAGCCGGCCGGCCGGCCGTGGGCGGCGCCGAATTCGGCCACATCGGGCTGGACGCCCAGCGCCGGCTGAAAGGCCGGATCTTCGCCGAACAGTTGCAACGGCTGGCCAAACTGGAACGGCAGGTCACCGTGGAAGCCCCGGCGGGGGAGTACGACGACGGACTCGGCTGGCGCACCCGCGCCGCCTTCGGCGTCGGGTCCGACGGGCGCCTGGCCATGCACGCCCACCGGTCCGACGAACTGATACCGATCCAGGAGATGCCGCTGGCCGCGGACGGCGTCAACGACCTGCGGCTGTGGGAGCTCGATCTGTCGGGGCTGGAGCGGGTGGAGGTGGCCGCGCCCGCCGACGGGAGCACTCCGCTGGTGCTGCTGGTGCCGGGCGCCGGGACAACGGCCAAACGGCTGGCCAAGATCGCCGAACGGATCGAACCCGGCGTTTCGGTTGCCGCCTGGGAGCCCAAGCCAGGGCGGCTCACCCGGTTGCGGGGGCGCACGTGGGTCGCCGAGACCAGCGGGCGGCACCAGTACCGGGTGACGGGAGACGGCTTCTGGCAGATCCACCGGCTGGCACCGGCCACGTTGACGGCCGCGGTCCTGGACGGCGTTGCGCCCGGGGCGGGGGAGCGGGTGGCCGACCTGTATGCGGGCGCGGGACTTTTCACGGCGCCGTTGGCGGACGCCGTCGGGGTCACGGGCAACGTGCTCTCCATCGAGGGCTCGCCGGCCGCCAGCAAGGACGCCCGCAAGAACCTGCACGGCTTCGGGCAGGTCGAGATCGTCCAGGGCAAGGTGGAGCGGGTGCTGCGCTCGCAGCCAGACACGATGGACGCCGTCGTCCTTGATCCGCCCCGCGCCGGCGCCGGAAAGACCGTGGTGCAGGCGGTCGCCGCCCGGAACCCCCGGGTGGTCGGCTACGTGTCCTGTGATCCGGCCTCCTTCGCCCGGGACCTAAGCTACTTCCTGCAGCTGGGCTGGAACCTCGACTCGCTGCGCGTCTTCGACCTGTACCCGCATACCCACCACATGGAATCCTTCGCCGTGCTGACTCCGGGCCGCCGCTGAGCGGGGGGCGCGTGCCCGCCCGGCCTTCCCTCGCGCCGCACCCCACCGTCCCTCACCATCCGCGGCCGCTGCACCGCGATTGTGGCTGTGAGGCAGGCCACAGGCGGCGCTCCGGTTCCTGCCAACCGCCTACCCGATAGGATGGAGGCAGCGGTCCCGGACGAAGCATAGAGTCTCTGGTTTGTAAATTCTGCGGGCTTCGGCGTGCAAAGAGGCCAGAGGCCGAGCCCACAGCTGTCCCTTCACACTTAGGGATGCCTAACTAGCGGGTGGTTGCCGCCCGGACAAAGATAAAGTGTGGCGAGAGGAGTCCTGTCATGAGTAATGTGGACAGCTTCGGTTCCAAAGGCGTCTTGAACGTCGCCGGGGCCGAGTATGAAATTTTCCGGCTGAGTGCCGTTGAAGGTGCCGAGAGCCTTCCGTTCAGCCTCAAGGTCCTGCTGGAGAACCTGCTCCGCACCGAAGATGGTGCGAACATCACGGCGGACCACGTCCGAGCCCTGGCCGGTTGGAACCCCGACGCGCAGCCGGACACCGAAATCCAGTTCACCCCCGCCCGCGTGATCATGCAGGACTTCACCGGTGTTCCGTGTGTCGTCGACCTGGCCACCATGCGCGAGGCCGTCAAGGAGCTCGGCGGCGACCCGAAGCGCGTGAACCCGCTGGCCCCGGCCGAACTGGTGATCGACCACTCGGTCCAAATCGATGTCTTCGGCAACGCCGGCGCGCTCGAGCGCAACATGGAGATCGAGTACCAGCGCAACGGTGAGCGCTACCAGTTCTTGCGCTGGGGCCAGACCGCATTCGAAGACTTCAAGGTCGTTCCGCCGGGAACCGGCATCGTGCACCAGGTCAACATCGAATACCTGGCCCGCACCGTGATGACCCGCGAGGTTGACGGCAAGCTGCGCGCCTACCCGGACACCCTGGTCGGCACCGACTCGCACACCACCATGGTCAACGGCCTGGGCGTGCTCGGCTGGGGCGTCGGCGGCATCGAGGCCGAGGCCGCCATGCTCGGCCAGCCCGTCTCGATGCTGATCCCGCGCGTTGTCGGCTTCAAGCTCACCGGCTCCATCCCCGCCGGCGCCACCGCCACCGACGTCGTGCTGACCATCACCGAAATGCTGCGCAAGCACGGCGTGGTGGGCAAGTTCGTGGAGTTCTACGGCGAAGGCGTGGCCGCGGTGCCGCTGGCGAACCGCGCCACCATCGGCAACATGAGCCCGGAGTTCGGCTCGACCGCCGCCATGTTCCCGATCGACGACGTGACGCTCGACTACCTGCGCCTGACCGGCCGCTCCGAGGAGAACATCGCCCTCGTCGAGGCGTACACCAAGGAACAGGGCCTCTGGCACGATCCGTCGCACGAACTGAAGTTCTCCGAATACCTTGAGCTGGACCTCTCCACCGTGGTTCCGTCCATTGCCGGTCCGAAGCGGCCGCAGGACCGCATCGCCCTGACCTCCGCCAAGAACCAGTTCCGCAAGGACCTGCAGAGCTACGTCGGCACCGGCAACGAGGACGCCCTGGACGAGGCACTCGAAGAGTCCTTCCCGGCGTCGGACGTCCCGGCCATGACCTCCACGGTCCGCCACGCTGCCGCCGCGCAGGCCGCCGGTGCGCAGGCCGGCGCTGCGCAGGCCAACGACCGTCCCTCCGGCGGATCGGCCAGCCAGGGCCGCCACGTCGCCCTGCCCAGCGACGGCCGCGCCTCCAAGCGCGTCCACGTCACCATGGAAGATGGGCGCGAGTTCGAACTGGACCACGGTGCGGTTTCCATCGCGTCGATCACCTCCTGCACCAACACCTCCAACCCGTCGGTCATGCTGGCGGCGGCCGTGCTGGCCCGCAACGCGGTGGAGAAGGGCCTGGCGTCCAAGCCGTGGGTCAAGACCTCCATCGCCCCGGGCTCCAAGGTCGTCACCGATTACTACGAAGAGTCCGGCCTGATCCCGTACCTGGAGAAGCTTGGCTTCTTCGTGGTCGGCTATGGCTGCGCCACCTGCATCGGCAACTCCGGACCGCTGGAGCCGGAGATCTCGCAGGCCGTCCAGGACAACGACCTGTCGATCACCTCGGTGCTGTCGGGTAACCGCAACTTCGAAGGCCGCATCAACCCGGACGTCAAGATGAACTACCTGGCGTCCCCGCCGCTGGTCGTCGCCTACGCCCTGGCCGGCACCATGGACTTCGACTTCGAGAAGCAGCCGCTGGGCCAGGACCCGGACGGCAACGACGTGTTCCTGAAGGACATCTGGCCGAACCCGGTCGAGGTCCAGCAGGTGATCGACTCCTCGATCAACAAGGAAATGTTCGCCAAGGGCTACGAGGGCGTGTTCGAGGGCGACGACCGCTGGAAGGCGCTGGAGACCCCCGCAGGCGATACCTTCGCCTGGGATCCGAACTCCACGTACGTGCGGAAGCCACCGTACTTCGAAGGCATGAGCGCCAAGCCGGAGCCGGTGGAGGACATCGGCGGCGCGCGCGTGCTGGCCAAGCTGGGCGACTCGGTCACCACTGACCACATCTCCCCGGCCGGTTCGTTCAAGTCGGACAGCCCCGCCGGCCGTTACCTGCTGGAAAACGGCGTGGAGCGCAAGGACTTCAACTCCTACGGTTCCCGCCGCGGCAACCACGAAGTGATGATCCGCGGCACCTTCGCCAACATCCGGCTGCGGAACCAGCTGCTGGACAACGTGGAGGGCGGCTTCACCCGCGACTTCACCCAGACCGGCGGCCCGCAGGCCTACATCTACGACGCCGCCATGAACTACCAGGCCGCCGGCACCCCGCTGGTGGTGCTGGCCGGCAAGGAGTACGGCTCCGGCTCCTCCCGCGACTGGGCCGCCAAGGGCACCGCCCTGCTGGGCGTCAAGGCCGTCATCGCCGAGAGCTTCGAGCGCATCCACCGTTCGAACCTGATCGGCATGGGCGTGCTGCCGCTGCAGTTCCCGGCCGGCGAGTCCGCTGCGTCGCTGGGGCTGTCCGGTACGGAGACCTTCTCCATCGAGGGCGTGACCGCGCTGAACGAGGGCACCACCCCGAAGACGCTGAAGGTCACCGCCACCGGCGAGGACGGCGGCACCAAGAGCTTCGACGCGGTGGTGCGGATCGACACCCCGGGTGAAGCCGACTACTACCGCAACGGCGGCATCCTGCAGTACGTGCTGCGCCAGATCTCGGCGAACTAGCCTCGGGTCCGGCACACACCGCACAGCGGCCCAACGCAGGGCGGGCGTCCGATGGACGTCCGCCCTGCGGCGTCTGGCCACCGCACCAGCCCGCTTTCCGGCTCAGTCCCTGATCACGCGTTGACCGCGTTGTGTGCACCCTCGCACCGGGGGGACGCAGAGTGGCGGATGGATGGCGGTAGGATTAACCGACGCTTTGTGAAGGAAAGGACCTGCTCTGTGGGATTGCTCGAGACCATCCGCGAGCCGCGCGACCTGCGCCGGATCGACATGGTCCAGTTGCAGGACCTGGCCCGGGAAATCCGCCAGTTCCTGATCACGAACGTCGCACAGACCGGCGGACACCTCGGCCCGAACCTTGGAGTCGTCGAACTGACCCTCGGCATCCACCGCGTGTTCGATTCCCCGCAGGACAGCATCGTCTTTGACACCGGCCACCAGTCCTACGTGCACAAACTGGTCACCGGGCGGCAGGACTTCGGGACGCTGCGGCAGCAGGGCGGGCTGGCCGGCTACCCGGACCGCGGCGAATCGGTGCACGACATCGTCGAAAGCTCGCACGCGTCGTCGTCGTTGTCCTGGGCAGACGGTATCTCCCGTGCCCGGCGGCTGACCGGCGAAGGCGACCGCTACGTCGTCGCGGTCGTGGGCGACGGCGCCCTCACCGGCGGTATGGCCTGGGAAGCCGTGAACAACATCGCCGCGGACCGCGGGCGGCGCGTCGTGATCGTGGTCAACGACAACGGGCGCTCCTACGCCCCGACGATCGGCGGACTGGCCGACCAGCTGGCCGCGCTGCGCCGGACCACCATCGACAAGGTGCGCACCCACCAGGCCTACGAAGGCACCCTGGACTGGTGGAAAAAGAAACTGCAGTCGGGCGGACCGCTGGGCCAGTTCGCCTACCGGAGCCTGCACGCCACCAAGAAGGGCATCAAGGACTGGTGGGCGCCGCAGGGCCTGTTCGAGGACCTCGGCATGAAGTACATCGGGCCGATCGACGGGCACGACCTGGAGGCCGTGGAGGCCGCGCTGACGCAGGCCAAGAACTACCGGGGCCCGGTGATTGTCCACACGATGACCGAAAAGGGCCGCGGCTACGCCCCCGCCCGCGCCCACGAGGCGGACCAGTTCCACGCCGTGGGCGTCATCGACCCCGAGACCGGCGAACCCGTCGAGTCCGGCGGCCGCCAGTCTTGGACCTCGGTCTTCGCCGACGAGATCGCCGAGATCGCCGACGAACGCCAGGACATCGTCGGCATCACCGGAGCCATGCTGATCCCGGTGGGCCTGCAGAAATTCGCCAGCAAGCACCCGGACCGTGTCTTCGACGTCGGCATCGCCGAGCAGCACGCGCTGGCCAGCGCCGCTGGCATGGCCTACGGCGGACTCCACCCGGTGGTGGCCCTCTACGCAACCTTCCTGAACCGAGCCTTCGACCAGCTGTTGATGGACGTCGCCCTGCACAAGGCAGGCGTCACCGTGGTGCTGGACCGTGCCGGGGTCACCGGCCCGGACGGCCCCAGTCACCACGGCATGTGGGACATGTCGCTGCTGCAGATCGTGCCGGGGCTGCACCTGGCCGCCCCGCGCGACGCCACCCGGTTGAAGGAAGAGCTGCGCGAGGCGGTGTCCGTCAACGACGCCCCCACCGTGGTCCGTTTCTCCAAGGGTTCGGTGGGGCCCGAGGTTGAGGCCCTCGAGCGGCTCAAGGACGGCGTTGACGTCCTGGCGCGCCGGCCGTCCGGCTCCACCGAAAACGACGTGCTGATCGTCAGCGTGGGCGCCATGAGCGAACTGGCGCTGGACGTCTCGAACCGCCTCGGCGCGCAAGGGATCAGCTCCACCGTCGTCGACCCGCGCTGGGTGCTGCCGGTGCCCCGCTCAATCATCGGCCTTGCGGCCCGGCACCGGATCGTCGTCGTGATTGAAGACGGCGTCCGCGCCGGCGGAGTCGGATCGCGGATCCGCCAGGAGATGCGTGCCGCCGGCGTGGACACCGCGCTGAACGAGGTCGGCCTCCCCGTCGAGTTCCTGGTCCACGGCACCCGCGCCGAGGTCCTGGAGCGCGTGGGCCTCACGGCGCAGCAGGTGGCCCAGGACACGGTCGCGCAGGTGCTGGGCACCAAGGTCCCGTTCGCGCGCCCGCTGCCCGGACAGGAACTGCCGACCGGCCAGATTCCCAAGATCCAGTGACCGGCCGCATGCCCGCCGAGGCCCAGCCCGGCGACATGGTGGTGTTCCGTAACTGGAAGTACGACGGCGGTGCCCACTGGCTGGTGCCCGGCACCTACCTGGGCGCGGACGGCTTCGGCGACTGGATCTTCCAGCCGGCCGGCTCCCTGGTCGCCCGGCCCGGCATCGCCTTCTTCGCCGCGTCCGACGCCGTGCAGTTACTGCCCCGTGAAGGCGACTACGTGGCGACGTTCTACGACGACAGCTACCCCGGCGACTTCCGCATCTACATCGACCTGACCACCGGCATCCGGGTAGACCCGCTGCTTCCGGCTGGCTGGGAAGTCCAGCTCACGGACATGGACCTGGATGTGGTCCGCACCGCCAGCGGCGGCGTGTACATCGACGACGAGGACGAATTCGCCGAACACCGGGTCAGCATGGGCTATCCGCCGGCGCTGGCCGCACGGATCCACGCCAGCTGCCTGGCGCTCCATGAGCAAGTGGCGGCAGAGGCCGCCCCGTTCGACGGCACGGCCCTGACATGGTTGAACAAAGGACGGACATGAGTTTCCTGCGCGTGTACAAGAAGCATGACGACGGCGGGCTGGTGTTCCGCGAGGCGTGGTTCGACGAAGACTACGGCCAGTTCGTGGTCAACCAGGGTACGGTGGGCCACCAGAGCACCACCCAGGACAGTCGGGACGTCGACCCCGAGGCCGCAGAGTCGCTGATGGACGCGTTCGCGGCCCAGTGCGCCGAGGACGGCTACGCGGAGCTCGCGCCGGGGGAGCAGCACTGGGTGATTGCCCAGTATGCGTTGAAGACGGCGGCCGGCAGCGACCGCGACCGTTACCTCGAGGACAAGGCCAAACGCACCATCACCGAGTACTTTGCCTGGCGCGGGCTCGGAACCGTGGAGAAGACCGAGTTCGTCCCGCACAAGCTCAACATCTATGTCCTGGCGCCGGATGCGGCCAAGGCGGTGGCGGGCCTGAAGGTCTGCCTCCGCGAAGCCAAACTGGACTTCACCAAGCTGAGCATCGGCGTCGCGCCCCACGGGAACCTTGCCGCGGTGAAACAAAAGCATCCGCTGCCGGCCAAGACGGCGTTCAGCCTCTAGGGCCGGCCGGCCGCGGGGGCGGCGCTAGCTGCCCTCCGGCAGCTCCAGGCCCGCGGCGCGTGCCGCCTCTCGGTAGGCGGACGCCAGCGTGGCCACGCTGTGGTGGGCGTTGAGGCCGCTGGGATTCGGCACCACCCACAGTTCGGCCCCGCCGAGCGTCTCCGGCTGACGGCCCAGCTTCGCCTTCGGCCGGTCAAAGCCCACCCGGTAGGCGGTCACCCCGGCGACTGCCACCACCCGGGCCCCCAGGGCTTCGACCCGTTCGGCCAGGAGCCGGGCTCCGGCCCGCAGTTCCTCGGCACCCAGCTCGTCCGCCCTGGCGGTAGCCCGCGGAACGATGTTGGTGATGCCGACACCGCGGGAGATCAGGTGGTTGCGATCGGCCGCTGCCATGCCGTCCCCGGCGCGGATCAGATGGCCGGTAATGCCGGCGGCGGCCAATGCCGGATAGAACCGGTTGCCGGGCCGGGCGAAGTGCGAGCCGGTGGCAGCGGACCAGAGACCGGGATTGATGCCCACGAACAGCAGGCGCAAACCCGGGCCCAGTAGATCGGGGACCAACGCGTCCCGGTAAGCGAGCAGTTCAGCACGGGTAAAGGGCACAAAACCACTCTTTCACACGCCCTGCAGTCCCGCCGCGAACACGGCACGGGCTGCGGAACGACGAAGGCACGGCGCCCCGTGAAGAGGGGCACCGTGCCCGCGCCGCGGCCCGCTCAGGCGGGACCGGCGAATCAGTCGGTGCCGGCGTCGAACGCTGCGCGGTCCAGTGCCTCGTCGGCTGCGCGGTCGGCGGGGTCTAGCTCGGCGGTGTCAGCGATTTCGCTCGCGCCGCCGGCTTCCAGCGCGCCCACGAGCTCGGCGGTCGGACCGCCCACCAGGCCCTGGGCGGCGTACTGCTCCAGGCGGGCGCGGGAGTCGGCGATGTCCAGGTTGCGCATGGTCAGCTGCCCGATGCGGTCCAGCGGCCCGAAGGCAGCGTCGCCCACACGCTCCATGGACAACTTGTCCGGGTGATAGCTCAGCGCAGGCCCGGAGGTGTCCAGGATGGTGTAGTCCTCGCCGCGGCGAAGTCGCAGCGTGACCTCGCCGGTCACCGCGGAGCCAACCCACTTCTGCAGCGATTCGCGCAGCATGAGCGCCTGCGGGTCCAGCCAGCGGCCCTCGTACATCAGGCGGCCCAAGCGGCGGCCCTCGGCGTGGTAGCTGGCCACGGTGTCTTCGTTGTGGATGGCGTTGAGCAGCCGCTCGTAGGCGATGTGCAGCAGGGCCATGCCCGGGGCCTCATAGATGCCGCGCGACTTGGCCTCGATGATGCGGTTCTCGATCTGGTCGGACATGCCCAGCCCGTGGCGGCCGCCGATGGCATTGGCTTCCTGGACCAGGGCGACGGCGTCGGCAAATTCGGTGCCGTTGATCGCGACCGGGCGGCCGGCCTCGAAGCGCACCGACACGTCCTCCGTGGGAATGTCCACGTCGTCGCGCCAGAAGGCCACGCCCATGATCGGCTCGACGGCCTCCAGGCTGGTGCCCAGGTGTTCCAGCGTCTTGGCCTCATGGGTGGCGCCCCAAATGTTGGCGTCGGTGCTGTACGCCTTCTCGGCGGAGTCGCGGTAGGGGAAGTTGTGCGCGGTCAGCCATTCGGACATCTCCTGGCGGCCGCCGAGCTCGGAGACGAAGCGCGGATCGAGCCACGGCTTGTAGATGCGCAGCCGCGGGTGGGCCAGCAGCCCGTAGCGGTAGAAACGCTCGATGTCGTTGCCCTTGTAGGTGGAACCGTCGCCCCAGATGTCCACGCCGTCTTCCCGCATGGCGCGCACCAGCAAGGTGCCGGTCACGGCGCGACCCAGCGGGGTGGTGTTGAAGTAGGAACGGCCGCCGCTGCGGATATGGAAGGCGCCGCAGGCCAGCGCGGCCAGGCCTTCCTCCACGAGTGCGGGCTTGCAGTCGACCAGGCGGGAGATGTCGGCGCCGTACTCGGTGGCGCGGCCGGGCACCGCGTCGATGTCCGGCTCGTCGTACTGGCCGAGGTCGGCCGTGTACGTGCAGGGCACGGCTCCGCCGTCGCGCATCCACGCAACGGCAACGGACGTATCAAGTCCACCGGAGAAGGCGATGCCGACGCGTTCGCCGACGGGAAGGGAAGTCAGAACTTTGGCCATGGTTTCGATCATATGTGCAGCGGCACCCAAAGACAGAAGCGGCAACGCCGCGGCCGCCTACGTGACGTGCGGGAACTCACTCCCGGCTCCGGTGCCCCGGCCGGAGCCGGGATAGGATGCGAGGCGAACGGCAAATCCCCCAGTGACAAGGATGTAGCGATGGAATACCGGCGTCTCGGCAAATCCGGCCTCACCGTCTCGACGGTGGGGCTCGGCTGCAACAACCTGGGCCGGTCCAATACCCCGACGGAAACGCAGGAAGGAACGGACGCGGTGGTCAACGCCGCGCTGGACGCCGGGGTGACTTTTTTCGACGTGGCCGACACCTACGGGAAGACTCCGGGGCTGAGTGAGGAGTTCCTGGGCAAGGCACTCGGAACGCGGCGCGATGACGTCGTGGTTGCCACGAAGTTTGGCATGGACATGCGCGGCGCGATCGGCGAAGACTTCGGTGCCCGCGGCTCGCGGCGCTACATCGTCAAGGCCGCCGAAGCGTCGTTGCGGCGGCTGGGCACCGACTGGATTGACCTCTACCAGTTCCACACGCCCGACCCGCTGACTCCGGTCGAGGAGACCCTGTCCGCCCTGGACGACCTGGTCCGCGCCGGCAAGGTCCGCTACATCGGCCACTCCAACCGAGCCGGCTGGCAGATCGCCGAGGCGGAATTCACGGCGCGGATGGGCGGCTACACCCCGTTCGTTTCCAGCCAGAACCATTACAACCTGCTGGACCGCCGGGCCGAGCTGGAAGTCACTCCTGCTGCCGAGGCCTACGGGCTGGGCCTGCTGCCGTACTTCCCGCTGGCCAACGGCCTGCTCACCGGCAAGTACAAGGACGGCAAGGCACCGGAAGGCAGCCGGCTGACCCACTCGCGCACCAACATGCTCAAGGACGCGGACTGGGAGCAGCTGGGCGCCTTCTCCCGCTTCGCCGCGGACCGCGGACTCAAGGAAATCGAGGTGGCGTTCTCCTGGCTTGCCACGCGTCCCGCGGTCGCATCGGTCATCGCCGGAGCCACGAAGCCGGAACAGGTTCGGCAGAACGCCCAATCCGCCGGCTGGCAGCCAACGCGCGAGGACTTGGCCGAGCTGGAAGGCATCTTCCCCGCGGTCCCGCAAGTAGCCCTGTTCTGACATCTTCGACGAAGCCGCGGGAGGAGCCAATGGAACGCTGGGAAGACTTCTACCTTGAGGGCGCCAAGCAAGGCTGCCTCTACCGACGGTGGGCGGATCACGTCCTCACCACGCGGATCGCCTTCGGAAGCGGCCCGGACGGGTACCGCGCGGAATCCGTCATCCGGTTCGAGCCCGGGACACGGCGGTGGGAATCCTCCTCCTTCCGGCAGGGGCAGGGCAGCACCGAGGCATCGGCCCGCCGCGAGGATTTCGGGCTGCCCGGGACGAGCCTGCCCAGCTACGCGGAGTACCTCCTGTTGGCGGACATGCTCGGATCCGGCGCCCACGCCGTGGAGTTTTTCCGGTTGGACGACGCAGCCCCGGCCGAACCCGACGGCGGGGCATGGACGAAGGTGTCGCTGGCCGGCACCGAGACGGTCGTGTTGCCGGATGGCCGCCGGCCCTCGTGCGACCGCTACGAAGTTGTCCAGACCGGGCGACCGGCGGCCCCCGACGGCGGCTTTCCCACACCGCAGGACTATGGGCCGGACGCCGGGGCGCAGCTGGTCGGCGTTCATTGGGCAGCCGGCGGCCGTGTGGTTAAGAGCGACTGGCGCGGAGCCGAGTCCTTCCAGGCACCGGATCGGGCGACGGCAACAGCTGGCCTCGACGGGCCGTTGATTGACTTCCTGGACGCGGGATACGGTGCCGCGGGGCGGCCCTAGGCCCACCGATCGCGGGGAGCGGGAAGCCGGCCGCGGCGCCCGTTTTCCGTAGCGGTCAGGACTATCGTCAGACGGTGACAGTGATCCATTCGCCGTCGATGGCGGCCGCGAAACGCGGCAGCGGAGCCTGTGCCGGACCGCCGGTTACCGTGCCGTCGGCGAGCGCGAACGTCGAGTTATGGCAAGGGCACACGAATTCGGCCTTCGCCGGAGTCACGCCGCATCCTTGGTGCGTGCACACGGCGCTGTAGGCCAGGACGGTTGACTCATCGGGGCGGTGGATGAGGATCTGCTGCCCGTCTGCTTCACCGCTGGCGCTGCCGCCTACCGGCACATCGCTGAGCTTGCCGACTCGAACCGGCGTGCCATCGCTGGCAACCGGGGAGGGAGTGGCGCCTTGTGCCCCTGTGTAGTCCTGGAGCGGGGAGCATGCGGTCAGCGCGCCCACCGCACCGACGGCGGTAGTAGCGGTCAGAATGGCGCGGCGCGAAGGCAGGGACGAACTCATGTCCGCTATTCTCCCGGACGTTACCGGTTAATTTCCAAACGGACTGATGATGGGGCGCAGGGCGCAGGTTGCGTCGATCAGGCCACCACGGTGATCCACTCGCCGTCAATGGCGGCGGCAAAGCGCTGCAGCGGTGCCGAGGCCGGTCCGTTGAGCACCTTGCCGTCTGCAGCGCTGAAGACTGAGCCGTGGCACGGACATCGGAACTCCGCGTCCGCCGGCGCCACGGTGCATCCCTGGTGCGTGCAGATTGCACTGTAGGCCAGGACGGTCGTTTCATCGGGGCGGTGGATGAGGACTTCCTGCCCGCCGGCTTCACCACCGGCACTGCCGCCGACCGGAACGTCGGCGAGCTTGAGGACCTGGACGGCCGCGCCGCCGGACGTAGCAGGGCCGGGTTTTCCGCCGGTCTGGCCGCCACCGCTCCCCGCCGGCGCACAGGCAGCCAGTACACACGCCGAGCAGGCTGTTGCCGAGGCTGCCAGGACTGAGCGTCGCGCGGGACCGGCATTGGGATTCATGCGCTGACCTTCCCCGTTGGGCAGTAAGCGTGTTCGTAAAAGATAGACGCCCGGGTCTCTGCGTTGGTTCAGTCGCCCGGCATCGACCGAATCCGCAAACGCTGAATACACTTTGATGGTGACCCTTGTGCACCCCCGGACCACCGCAGCCGCGGCGGAGCGAAGGGCGGTCCTGTCACGGCGGATTCGCCTGCTCGTCACGGCGACCATCGCGTACAACGTCCTGGAAGCCGTGGTGGCGCTTGCCGCCGGTTCAGCCGCCTCGTCCAGCGCCTTGATCGGTTTCGGCCTGGATTCCGTCATCGAGGTGTCCTCCGCCGCTGCCTTGGCATGGCAGTTCGCCGGTCCCGACCCCGGGAAGCGTGAGAAGAAAGCGCTGCGGTTTATCGCCTTCTCCTTCTTCGCCCTGGCCGCCTTCGTCATCACCGATGCGCTCCGTTCGCTCCTAAGCGGACGCGAAGCGGACCCCTCCACGGCAGGCATCGTGCTGGCGGCCGCCAGCTTGGTCGTCATGCCGTGGTTGTCCTGGGCGCAGCGGCGCGCCGGCCGCGAGCTGGGATCGTGTTCCGCCGTGGCCGACTCGAAGCAGACCCTGCTCTGCACCTATCTGTCCGGGGCTCTGCTCGCGGGCCTGCTCCTGAACAGCACCCTGGGCTGGTCTTGGGCCGATCCGCTCGCCGCGCTCGTGATCGCCGCGGTGGCGATCAACGAAGGCCGCGAAGCGTGGCGCGGGGACAGTTGCTGCGCGCCGGGCCTGCATTCCCGGGCGTCCGGGTAACCATGCCGGTTCCTCCGACGCCACGCACCGCCGTCGTCCCGGAGGACCGGTACGACGGCGGTGCCCGGGTTGGGTGCTGCGGTTACCGCTCCGGGTGGAACTTTCGGCCGTTGACCCGTTCGGAGGCGCCCACCCGGTCCAGGTAGGGGGTGATGCCGCCCAGATGCAGCGGCCAGCCCGCACCCATGACCATGCACAGGTCGATGTCTTCGGGTGCGGCCACCACGCCTTCTTCCAGCATGAGCCCGATCTCCTCGGCCAGTGCGTCCTGGGTGCGCCGCAGCAGTTGCTCGGAGCTGCTGGGGGAGTCGCCGAACTCCAGCAGCGCCAGTGTTGACTCGGGAATCACCTGCCGGCCGTCGTCGTCGGTGATCCAGAGGGCCGTGATGCCGTTGTCGATGAGCCGCTGCTGGTTGGCGGAGACCCGGAAGCGGTCGCCGAAGGCCGCATTCAGCGACTCGGTGACGTGCTGGGCCACCGGGATGCCGACCATGGCCAGCAGGGTGAACGGGGTCATCGGCAGGCCCATGGGCCTGAGCGCGTTGTCGGCAATGTCGGCGGGCGTGCCTTCATCGAAGGCGTTTGCCGCCTCCCCCATCAGCCGCAGCAGCACCCGGTTCACCACAAACGCGGCAGCGTCCTGGACCAGTACCGTGGTCTTCTTGAGTGCCTTGCCCAAAACGAAGGCGGTGGAGAGCACTTCGTCGCTGGTCTTCGGCGCCCGGACGATTTCCAGCAGGGGCATGACGGCCACCGGGTTGAAGAAGTGAAAGCCGACCACACGTTCCGGATGCAGCAGGTCCGCCGCCATCTCCGTGACGGACAGGGATGAGGTGTTGGTTGCGAGGATGCAGTCCTCGGAGACCACTGCCTCGACCTCGGCGAAGACCTGCTTCTTGACGGACAGTTCTTCGAACACCGCCTCGATCACGAAGTCGGCATCCGCGAACGCTTCCTTGGAGACCGAGCCGGTGACCAGGGCCTTGGTGCGGTTGGCCGCGTCGGCCGAGAGCCGCTTCTTGGCCAGCAGCTTGTCCACTTCGGCGTGGACGTACCCCACGCCCTTGTCCACCCGGGCCTGGTCGATGTCAGTCATGACCACCGGAACCTTCAGCTGGCGGGCGAACAGCAACGCCAGTTGGCTGGCCATCAGGCCGGCGCCGACCACGCCCACCTTGGTGACGGGCCGGGCGAGCTTCGGGTCCGGTGCGCCGGCCGGCCGCTTGGAACGCTTTTGCACCAGCTCCAGGAAGGCGTAGACCGTGTCGCGGAAATGCGGGGTCTGCATCAATTCGGCCAGCGCTTCGACTTCAAGGTCGGCTGATTCCTGCTGGCTCTTGCCCCGGCCGGCGTCCAGGACATCCAGCACCTTGGCCGGTGCCGGCGCGGCGTTGGACGTCTTGGCCTCCACAAACTTCCGTCCGGCCGCGATGGCCTCGTCCCAGTCCGCCTCCGAGGCCGCCGAGGTTCCAGCGCGGCGGTCCGCGACCAGCCGGCGGGCGCCGTCGTCGGTGAGGATCCGCGTCGCCCAGTCCAGCGACTGCTCCAGGAAATCGGCCGGTTCGAACAGGACGTCGGCGATGCCCAGCCGGTAGGCGGCCCCGCCGTCGAGCGCCTTGTTGTTGCTCAACGGATTCTCGACCATGACCTTGACGGCGTTGGCCGGGCCGATCAGCCGCGGCAGCCGGTAGACCCCGCCCCAGCCGGGGATCAGGCCCAAGAAGGCTTCCGGCAGGGAGATGGCGCTGGCGCCGGTGGAGATGGTGCGGTAGTCGGCGGCGAGCGCGATCTCCAACCCGCCGCCCATCGCCGCTCCGTTGATGAAGGCGAACGTGGGGACACCCATGGAGGCGAGCGTGGCGTAGGCATCGTGGCCCAGCCGGGCCATGGCCCGTCCGTCCTCGGGGTCGGTGAGCCTGCCCACGGCGCCCAAGTCGGCCCCGGCCACCAGGTAGTAGGGCTTGCCGGTGATGGCGACGGCGGAGATCTCGCCCGCCGCGGCCCGTGCCTTGAGCCCCTCGAGTGCCGCGCCCAGTTCCACCAGGGTATTGGGGCCGAGGGTGGTCGGCTTGCGGTGGTCCAGGTCATTGTTCAGGGTCAGCAGCGCCAGGGTGCCGGCACCGGGCAGCTCCACATCCTGCACGTAGGAATGGGTAACGGTCTCGTCCGGAAACTTCGCGGCCAGGGCCGTGTACTGGGCGGCGCTCATGCGTGGTCCTCTCGTGCCGGTGCTGATGCGGGGTCGGCGGTTCCAACAGTTTCGGCGGCCGTATCGACGGTGCGGCCCGAGTAATCCGCATGGTGCGGGTTCTCCCAGACCACCGTTCCCCCCATCCCCAGGCCAATGCACATCGTGGTCAGTCCGTAGCGCACCGACGGGTCTTCTTCGAACTGGCGGGCCAGCTGGGTCATGAGGCGCACGCCGGAGGCGGCCAGGGGATGGCCGACGGCGATGGCCCCGCCGTAGCGGTTGACGCGGGGATCGTCGTCGGCCATCCCGTAGTGATCCAGGAAGGACAGCACTTGTACGGCGAATGCCTCGTTGATCTCGAACAAGCCGATGTCTGCGATGTCCAGGCCTGCCATCTTCAGGGCCTTCTCGGTGGACGGGACGGGGCCGATGCCCATGACTTCGGGCTCGACGCCGGCGAAGGCGTAGGAGACGAGGCGCATCTTCACCGGCAGGCCGAGCTCCGCGGCGGCCTCCGCAGAGGCCAGCAGGGAGACCGTTGCGCCGTCGTTGAGGCCGGCGGCGTTGCCGGCGGTGACCCGGCCGTGCGGGCGGAACGGGGTCCGCAGCCCGGCTAGGTCTTCCATGGTGGTGTCCGGCCGCGGGGGTTCGTCGGCGCTGTGCAGCGACCAGCCTTCGCCGGGCTTGCGGCCGGCCACCGGCACCAGGTCGGGCTGGATGCTGCCGTTCCGGTAGGCCGCGGCGAGCTTGGCCTGGCTGGCCGCGGCGTATGCATCGGACCGTTCCCTCGTGATCGCGGGAAAGCGGTCATGCAGGTTTTCGGCGGTGTTGCCCATGTTCAGCGCAGCGGGATCCACCAGGCGCTCGCTGGCGAACCGCGGATTCGGATCCGCCCCCTGGCCCATTGGATGGTTGCCCATGTGTTCCACCCCGCCGGCCACCACCACGTCGTACGCGCCGAAGGCGATGCCCCCGGCCGTCGTCGTCACGGCGGTCATGGCGCCGGCGCACATCCGGTCAATGGCAAAGCCGGGGACCGAGCGGGGCAGCCCGGCAAGAAGCGCGGCGGTTCGGCCGATGGTCAGGCCCTGGTCGCCGGTCTGCGTGGTGGCGGCGATGGCCACGTCGTCGATGCGTTCGGGCGGCAGCGACGGATTGCGGCGCAAGAGTTCCCGAATGCACTTGACCACCAGGTCGTCGGCCCGGGCGCCGGCGTGGATCCCCTTCTCACCCGCCTTGCCGAACGGGGTGCGCACGCCGTCGACGAAGACGACATCGCTCAGGGCGCGGGGCGGGGACGTGGGGCTCACCTGATACCTCCATGAGATGCGGGACACAGTGCTAGGCAAGATGTTACCCGCCGGTAACTTAGCCAGCAAGCGCGGCCCGGTGGTCCGGTGGAACGGATGCTGCGGGTACGGTGCAGCGGCTAGGCTGTCGGCAGGCAACCGGGCGAGGAGGCATGGAAGCAGAACAGCGGTACCGGCCGGCGGTGGGCTATCCCGGTGCGTTCCTGGTGCTGGCGGCGTCAGTGCTGTGGGGGACTACCGGAACGGCTGCCACCTTCGCGCCCGACGTCGGTCCGCTTGCCATCGGCGCGGTGGCCATGGGGGTGGGCGGGCTGTTTCAAGCGCTGATTGCGCTGCGGCCGCTCGGTCGCGCCCGGCGGCGACTGCGGGCGCAGTGGAAGCTGGTGCTTCCGGGGGCGGTCGCCGTCGCCGTGTATCCGTTGGCGTTTTACAGTTCCATGCATTTGGCTGGGGTTGCCGTCGGCACGGTGGTGAGCATCGGCTCCGCCCCCTTGGCGTCCGCGCTCATCGAACGGGCTGCCGACCGTCACATCCTGGGCGCCCGCTGGGCCGGCGCCGCCGTGCTGGGGCTCTCCGGAACCGCCTTGCTGTGTTTCGCGGCCGCCGGAGGCGGCGGCAACGGTGCCGCGGACGGCGGCATGGCCCGGGATGCGGGCGGGACGCTCGCCGGTATTGCCTTGGGCTTGTTGGCGGGACTGACCTACGCCCTCTACTCCTGGGCGGCGCATCGGATCATTGGCGGCGGTGTTCCCGCACGTGCCGCCATGGGCGCCATGTTCGGCCTGGGCGGACTGTTGCTGATGCCGGTGCTGCTGGCCACGGGCGCTCCGTTGCTGGCTTCGTGGGGCAATGCGGCCGTGGGGGCCTACATGGCGCTGGTCCCGATGTTCGCCGGCTACGTGTTGTTCGGCCTCGGCCTCGCGCGGGTCCGCGCCAGCACCGCCACGACGCTTTCGCTGGCGGAGCCGGTGGTGGCCGCGGTGCTGGCCGTGCTGGTGGTGGGCGAGCGGCTGTCGCCGGCAGGCTGGTTGGGCGTCGCCCTGGTCGTCGCCGGCCTCGCCGTCCTGACTGTACCCGGCCGCCGCCGGCGAGCGTTCGCGGGCGGCGGCCCGACGCCACCGGCGGGGAGTCTGCCGGGAACGGAAGACTCAGCTCCCGTGTCGGCGCGGCGGAGGCGGTCAGGCGGGGGAATGCCGTTCACGCCGGCGCCGCCGGATGGAGCCGGACACCGCCCCCGCTGACGTTTCGGCGGGCCCGGCAATGGTTCCAGTGGAAGTCCGCCGGCGCGCGGAGGTGCCCGCAGCGCCGTCGTCGGTCGCGCCCTCGGACCGCTCCGGGTTCTCCTTGAGTGCCAGCGGCTCCGGGTTGGCGTAGGCCTCGGCGAGCAGCCCGGCGGTCAGTTTGCGCTGCCAAGGCCGCGCGCCGAGCTCTGCCAAGGCGGCGTCCACAGACTGTTCGGTGACGGGCTCCGGCGGACGCCATGCGGTGCGGCGCAGGTAGTCGGGGGTCAGCAGGTTCTCCACCGGCATGTCCAACTGCTCGGCGAGCGATGCCAGCCGGGGCCGGGCGGTCTGCAGCCGGGCCGCGGCGGCCGGATCCTTGTCGGCCCAGGAGCGCGGCGGCGGGGGAGCGTTGGTGGGCAGGTGCAGGGGAGGCAGCTCGGTCTCGCCCCGGGCCGTGGCGACGCAACGCAGCCAGCGCGGTGCTTCGCGCTGTGCCGCCCGCCCATGGAACCCGTGCGTCTCCAGCAGCTGCGGGACGGTGGCGGGCATGGCCTTGGCCGCGGCGACGATGGCCGAGTCGGGGATCAGCCGGCCCGGTGCAACATCGCGCTTGGCAGCCAAGGCTTCGCGTTCGTTCCAGAGTTCGCGCACGGCGGCCAGCTGCCGGCGGTCGCGGATCTGGTGCAGTCCGGAGGTGCGGCGCCAGGGGTCGACGCGCGGCGGCGACGGCGGGGCCGCGCGCACGGCCTCGAATTCCTCCAGCGCGTACTCCAGCTTGCTGGCGTCGCGCAGCTTCTCGATCAGGGCCTCGCGGAGCTCGATGAGCACCTCGACGTCCAGCGCGGCATAGCGCAGCCACGGCTCGGGCAGCGGGCGCGTGGACCAGTCCGCCGCGGAGTGCTCCTTGGCGAGCGTGAAGCCGAGCAGGGATTCGATCACGGCTGCCAGGCCCACCCGGGGCAGGCCGGCCAGCCGGGCTGCGAGTTCGGTGTCGAACAGTTTGTCCGGCCACATGCCCAGCTCGGACAGGCAGGGCAAATCCTGGCTGGCGGCGTGCAGGATCCACTCGACGCCGCGCACGGAGTCATTGAGCAGCTTCAGGTCCTCAAACGGCTCGGGGTCGATCAGCCAGGTGCCGGCCCCCTCGCGCCGCAGCTGGACCAGGAAGGCCCTCTGCCCGTAGCGGAAGCCCGAGGCCCGCTCGGCATCGATGGCGACCGGGCCGGTGCCGGCCGCCAGCGCAGCGGCGGCCCGCTGCAGGCCCGATTCGCTGGCGATGACCAGCGGAACGCCGTCGCGGGGCGCGTCGAGGTGGATCAGCTGGGGGGTCTGCTCCCGGGGTTCTGCGGCGTCAGTGGAGGTGCTCTGGTCAGGGCTGTTGTGCCCGGACGTGTCCGAAGTCAAGGAGCTCATGATCCGTTCAGTTTAGGCCAGCAGTATGCGCCCGGCCGAATGGCAGGACGCGCCGTGCCGTAATCGGAGGCGATGAAGCGCCGCACGCCGGCTTTCACGCGGCCCGCAGGCATTTCTGGTGCATCCGCAGCTCCCGGGTGACACCAAGGGTGCTGACCCACCCAACAGTGAGAACGGCCGTTTAGCCGTCGCAGTCGGTGCAGTAGGCGTGGCTGCCCTTCTGTCGGGCAATCTGGGACCGGTGGCGGACCATAAAGCACGAGTGGCACGTGAATTCGTCTTCGGCCTGGGGGATGACCTGAACGGTCAGCTCCTCGGCGATGAACTCGCCCCCGGGAACACCGGCTCCGTCCAGGCCGTCGGCCTCATCCAGCTCCATGACGACGCTGCGGGCATGCGGTGCGTTTGCGGACTTTAGTGCCTGCAGAGAGTTCTGCTGGGATTCCTTGACGTCGGACCGAACCTCGTCGTAATCGGTTGCCACTTGGCTTGTTCTCTTTTCTCGAAGGTTGACTGACTCCGGTGAAACGTATGGCACTCGGCGGCTATTCCACTTTCGAAGGGAAGCATGATCCGGTTTGGATGGTAGGCGGCGCGGTGAATCTGTCACATAGATGGGGATAGATGGGGACTGGAGGGCGAAGAGCACAGGACGCTCTGAGCTACTGCCACCGTTTAGGAAGTTATTGCTTCGCAACGTCTGCTCCTCGTGTCTATATACTTCCGCGCTTAGGGCGGGACAAACGTGCGAGTGCTGGGCGGTTCTGCGCGGATTTATACGGGTGCAACCAAACCATGGGAACACTACGCAGTAGACTGCTGATCAAACAACGATTCTTGCCACACCACTCGAGGTGTTTGAACCCTTACGGAGTCAACCTGGTGATTTAGGGCGAAGCCGCCGTCGTGGCTGAAGAAGTAGTCGCATCGCAGTCGAACCGCGGCGGCCAAGTGACGGCGTCCGCGGACTGCAGCTTCTTCGATCGCATCGGGGAACAGACCGTTATGACTGTCCGCGGCCTTCGGGTTGATTCTGTCCCGCCGCAAAGCAGGCTGCTGGAGTCGCACCGGAAACCCGTACGTTTCCGTGAGCGCCAGGTACGGGCGGGCGTGGCCGCCGCAGCATCGGGGTTCCCCCCACCTTCCACGACATCGCAGGTCCGGCGTGGAGCTGCGTTGTCGATGTGTAGCCTTGGCCCATGACAGAGCACCCTGCGTCTGTGGAGCGCAGACAACTCAAGCTGATATTTGTTGCCCTGCCTGCCTCGTCCCTCCTCGCGACCACGATCTACGTCCTTCTTCTCGTGCCTCCCTCGAGCCCGGTTTCGGTTCTCTACATCTACGCCTTGGCGCTGGCATCGGCTGTTGCCTGGACGGCCATTACATGGTGGCCGACCTGGAAGTGGTTCCATCGCAACGGCTTCGCGGAACTGGTCCGAGTCCCGTTCATGGCTGCGGCCGGCGCGCTCCTGTGCCTGCCGTGGGCTCTCATCAGCGGCAGTAGCTGGCTTGCTTTCTTCGCAGGACTCCTTGGCGCCTTGACCGGTGTATTGGGAAGTCTGGCAGCGGTGGCATTCGAATTCTTCAAACGTCTGAACAACTCTCCCACCGGCAGCCCCTAAATATGCAAAGGGCATTCCGGCCTGACGGAATACCCAGTGCAAAAGACCTGGTGCCTATCTAGCCCGCACGAGCCGGCCTAAAGTTCCCTCCCTTAACAGCCCTGGATCCCAGTAACCATGGGGAAGTTGGCTCAAGAAGACCTTCCAAACCGTCCGCGGGAAAAGTCGCTATGACTACCGGTCCCGCCACCGCCGGCCCGAAGGGTACACCCCCCGCCCCTGTCGCCACGGATACCCGTACGCTTACGTGTGCGCCATGTACGGGCGGGCGCGGGTGCCGCGATACGGGGGCTACCCCCTGTCGGGATGCAAGGATGGGCCCATGCATCCGGAAGCGCTGCCCACGTTCTTCATTGACGTCGGTGAACGCTACCTTGGCACGGGACCGGCTTAGGTGAACGTGGAAGAAGTGAATGCGGTACCGGCCGTTTCCGGTGGGCGGGGGTGCCGACAGGCGGCCACATCGTGGGAAAGCGCCGGACTGCCCCTCCTCTACATGAAGGATTCGCCAGTGCCGAGCGGCATTCCTGCCCGCCAGTACTGCCGGGCCAGCCATAGACCGAGTGCGAAAAGAACAACCCCTATTGCTGTGGGGAGAACCAGGAAGGCGACGTCGTCGAATGCCAGCGCGAGCCCGGATGCACCGGCCAGGGCCGCCCCCATCCCGGCGAGCCACAGGTCGAAGCGCCACCGGAACGTCGCCCAGCGCCAGACTCCGCGCTGGGGCTCGCGCAGGCGTGCGTCCTGCACCTCGAGCATTGCCAGATACCACTGTTTCTTCAGGTGCGAGACGAGAAGAACACCGGCGATGCCAGCGGCCAGTGCCCCGTACATTCCGAGGTTAATCCAGACATAGGTTTGCGGGAGTTCCCTGACCGTCGCCGGCCAACTTCCCCGGGATGCCAGCAGGACAGGAACGGGGATGAGAATGAACCAGAACACCAGTGCAACTACAAGCCACCCCAGCTGGGCGCGCGGGGAAAGATACTCGTTGCTGGAGACGACGATACCGCCCTCCAGGCCCTTCGTCTCACGCGTCCCGACGCGGCCCCGGAGCACCCGGGCCGTCATGATAAAACAGAGCGCGAGAAGGAAAAGGCCTCCGGGCACGGCGACGAAGAAGGACAACTGACTGATTTCTGATGGAGACAGTGCGAACAGCCCGCCGGAGACCCGGACGTCGGTCTGCCAGGGGGCCACATCATGGATCCGTGAGAAGAAGATCAGGTTGACAGCCAAGGCAGCCAGGCCCAGGACGGCCAGCAGGATGCCGATCCCAAGCACCATATGGAGCGAGCGGTGCTTAAGGGCCGAGCCCTTTCGCTTCCCCTGTGCTTTCATCTGTGTCCTATCGGTTTGCGGCAAAATTGCGCTCCATGATCTTGGTGATACGCCTTGGTGGATACCAGGACGACGGCAGTAACCGTACCTGTCGCGAGAGGGGGGCCGGGAGCTTTGAAGACGTCATGTTCGCCAGGCTAACCGCCCGCGCCGACTGGAGCCGCGCACGCGGGGAGCCTGCAGCCAGGCGGCGGTTGGTCAGTTGCGGCGGCGGTTTGGAAGGGCGGCAACGCCCTCCGGCAGCGGCGGCAGCCCGGCATAGCTGCACACCATGTCGCTCCACGCCTCCAGGTGGGAGCGGATGTCGGCTGAAGCAGGCGTCCAGGAGGCGCGAAGCTCGATGTCGATCGAGTCCTGCCGCCCGTTCAGCGTGCCGTAGCTTTCGGACAGGATGCGGGTAGCGGTGCCCCCGGCGTTGCGGTATGGGGCGCCGTGGTTCTCCAGCGCCTCCACCAGCCAGTCCCAGGCGACGGAGCCGAGCATGGTGTCGTTGCCCATGTCGGCGTCGAGCTGGGCGCGGATGTAGGTAACGATCCGGAAGGTACCGTCCCAGACCGCCGAACCTTCGGGATCATGCAGCAGGATGAAGCGGCCGGTGGCCAGTTCCGGGCCGTCGGCGGTCTGCAGGGCCGTGACCACCGGGCCGTGGAGCGGCCGGGGGCCGGGTTCGGCGATGACTTCCGCGCCCAGGGCCACGGCGAAGGGTGCCAGCCGGGAGGGCGCGGGAATTTCCTCCAGCCGCAGTTCATTCCGGCACTGCGCCTGGCGCAGAGCCGACAGCGCGCGCATGAACTCAGGGGGCACTGCTGAGAGATCAATCGCACTCACATAGCCAGATTATGCCCTGGAGCTATAAGACGTCAGGCAGGCGCGCCGGGGAGCCGCGGGGATCCCCGGCGCGGGACTAGGAGAGCTCGCTGCGGATGGCCGCGGCGAAGGCGTCGATGTCGTCTTCGGTGGTGTCGAAGGAGCACATCCAACGGACCTCGCCGCGCGACGAATCCCAGTCATAGAAGCGGAATTTCTGCCGCAGCCGGTCCGCCACCCCGGGCGGCAGCGCGGCGAACACGGCGTTGGACTGGGTCGGCTGGGTCAACGACAGCCCCTCGACGCCCTCGACGGCGGCGCGCAGCCGCGCGGCCATCGCGTTGGCGTGGGAAGCGGAGCGCAGCCACAGGTCGCCGTCGTACAGGGCGATGAGCTGGGCGGAGATGAACCGCATCTTCGAGGCCAGCTGCATGTTCATCTTGCGCAGGTACGGCAGCCCGTGAGCCGCGTCCGGGTTCAGCACCACCACGCATTCGCCATAGAGCAGGCCGTTCTTGGTGCCGCCGAGCGAGAGAATGTCCACCCCGGCGTCGGTGGTAAAGCTGCGCAGGTCGGTGCCCAGGGAGGCGGCCGCGTTGGACAGCCGTGCCCCGTCCATGTGCAGCTTCATGCCGCGTTCGTGCACGTGGTCGGCGATGGCGCGGATTTCCTCGATGCTGTAGAGCGTGCCCAGCTCGGTGCTTTGCGTGATGGACACCGCAAGCGGCTGCGCGCGGTGTTCGTCGCCCCAGCCCCACGCCTCACGGTCAATCAGCTCCGGGGTGAGCTTTCCGTCATCGGCCGGCACCGCCAGAAGCTTGATCCCGCCCACGCGTTCGGGTGCACCGTTCTCGTCCACATTGATGTGGGCGGTGGAGGTGCAGATGACGGCGCCCCACCGGGGCAGCAGCGACTGCAGCGACAGCACGTTGGCGCCGGTTCCGTTGAACACCGGGAAAGCCTGGGCGGCCTCGCCGAAGTGTCCGCCAATCACCTGTTGCAACCGCGCGGTGTAGGCGTCCTCGCCGTAGGCGACCTGGTGCCCGGTGTTGGCATGCGCCAACGCGGTCAACACCTCCGGATGAACGCCGGAGTAATTGTCCGAGGCGAAGCCGCGCAGGTCGGTGTCGTGCAGGGAACCGGAAAGCAGGGGGGAGTCAGTCACGTGTTTCAGTATTCCTTAATCAGTGGGTGCCGTCACAGCCGGGCCGGGTCAGGCCAGCCGGATGCGTGTCCCGTTGAGGCGGGCGGCGTCAAGCGTGAACAGGGCGGCGGCCGCGCGGCCCAGGTCTGCCACGTCGGTGAAGCCGGCAAAGGCCTTCTCCGGGTCTGCCCGGCGCATGGCGTCGTCCAGCAGGGCCTTGACGGCCAGGACGACGGCGGCGGAGCGCTGGGGCGCGGGGTCCTCCTTGCGTCCGGACTGGGCCCGGCGAAAGGCGTCGGCCACCGAGGACATCCAGCTTTCTGCGGCGGCTTTGGCGGCGGCATAATTGGCGCCGGACGCGGTGGGGGAATCCGTTGCCGTGGTCGAGACGATGGCCACCCGGCCGGACGGGGAGGCCTCCAGCTGGGAGTAGAACGCGCGGGTGGTGTTCCGCAGCGTGCTGATCAGCTGCCGGTGCAGGAAGTCCCAGTCTTCATCCGACTGCCCCGCCAGGCCCTGGCCGCCGCGCCAGCCGCCCACCAGGTGGATCAGGCCGTCGGCCCCGCCGTGCTCCGCGGCAACGGCGCCGGCCAGTTCTTCCACGGCCCGGGGGTCGGCGAGGTCGCACTGGAAGCAGGCCACGGCGTCGTTCTCCGCATAGGCGGCGTCGAGCCGGTTCTTGCTGCTGCCGACCGCCAGCACCGTGGCGCCCGCGGCGGTCAGGGCCGCGGTGACGGCCTGGCCGGAGGCGCCGGACGCGCCGGCGACGACTACCCTCAGGCCGGCCAGCCGGCCGGGGCCGGGCGCGGCGGCCAGCAGCCGTTCGGCATCGGGCGGTCCGTCGCCGGTGCCGTTCTGCGGGGCGGCCATGTCAGGCCGACTCTCCGGTGATCCCCGAGGTGGATTCGATCACCGGCTTCATTTTCCGCGAGAGGGCCTCGTAGAACATCGACAGCGGGAACTCGTCGTCCATGACCTGGTCGGTGACCTCGCGCGGCAGCCCGGTCAGCGGCAGGGCATCGGGGCCCTTGGCCCAGACCGAGGCCGGGTGCGGGGTCAGCGTCCGGGTCAGCATCTCGTAGGCGGCCAGCCAGTGGGCCACCTTGGGCCGGTCGATGGAGCGCCAGTACAGGTCCTCGATTTCGCCGCCGAGGGCGACGACGGCGTCCGCGACGTTGTCCCAGTCGATGGAGAGCTTGCCGTCCGTCCAGTGCAGCACCCGGTGCTGGTGCAGCCAGGCGAACAGCAGCTGGCCGCCGAGGCCGTCGTAGTTGCGCACCCGGTTGCCGGTGATGGCGAAGCGGAAGATCCGGTCGAAGATCACCGCGTACTGCACCAGCCGGGCGTGCTTACGGACCTGATCGGACGCGGTGGCGTCCTGGGCCAGGCGCACCGACTCGCGGAATGCGGTCAGGTCGCAGCGCAGTTCCTCCAGCGAGTACAGGAAGTAGGGCATCCGCTGCTTGATCATGAACGGATCGAAGGGCAGGTCGCCGCGCATGTGCGTGCGGTCGTGGATCAGGTCCCACATGACAAAGGTTTCCTGCGTCAGCTGCTGGTCGTCGAGCAGGGCCGCAGCCTCTTCCGGCAGTTCCAGCGAGGTGATCTCGGCCGCTGCGCGGACCACCTTGCGGAACCGGGCGGCCTCCCGGTCGGCGAAGATGGCGCCCCAGGTAAAGGCAGGGGTTTCGCGCACGGCCACGGTCTCGGGGAAGAGCACGGCCGAGTTGGTGTCGTAGCCGGCCGTGAAGTCCAGGAACCGGATGGGCACGAACAGCTTGTTCGAGTAGGAGCCCGATTCCAGTTCGCCGATGAAGTCCGGCCAGATGACTTCGATCAGCACGGCTTCGACCAACCGGTCGCTGCTGCCGTTTTGCGTGTACATGGGGAAGACCACCAGGTGCCGCAGACCGTTGACCCGGTGCTGCTGCGGCTGGAACGCCAGCAGCGAGTCCAGGAAGTCCGGGACGCCGAATCCACCGTCGCGCCAGCGGCGGAAATCCACGGCCAGTTTGTCCAGGTAGTCGGCGTCGTGTTCGAACAGCGGGGCCAGTTGGCCGATGGCGTCGATGATCACGTCGGCGTGCCGGGCGGCAGCGGGTTTGTTGCCCTCGTCCGGGACGGAGCCGTCCTGGACCTGGAGTGCGCGCAGCGCTGTGGCTGCCTCCTTCAGACGCAGCCAAGCCGGGTGCTGCGCCGGGTTGCCGTGCACGGCAGCGCTGGAGTTGCTGCGGGTGGGGGTGATCGTCATCGTCGCCTCGCCTTTCCGTCGTGCCGGCGGGTCCCGGCGCCTCGAGTGGATATGTAGCGAGCGTAGCAACGCAACAGCCATACTTATTTCAAAACCGGCAACAGGTAAGTGACTGTAATGCTCGGAGGCGCGGCGGTCGGAAATGATTAAGCCCGGCTCGTGCTGGCCGGGCTTAATCATGCTGAAACGTGGAAGCGCCTTAAGCGCTGCGGGTGGCGCGGTACGAAAAAGCTACTGCGTGCCCTTCAGCGTCAGGGACACGGAGTTGATGCAGTAGCGCTGGTCGGTGGGGGTCCCGTAGCCCTCGCCCTCGAACACGTGCCCCAGGTGAGAGTCGCAGCTGGCGCAGCGGACCTCGATCCGCTCCATGCCCAGGGCCGAATCCCGCAGGTAGCGCACAGTGCCTTCGGCCAGCGGCGCCCAGAAGGACGGCCAGCCGCAGTGCGAGTCGAACTTCTCCTTGCTGGTAAACAACTCGGCCCCGCAGGCGCGGCAGCTGTAGACACCCTCGGTATGGGTATCCCAGTATTCGCCGGTGTACGGCCGCTCCGTGCCGGCCTCGCGGAGCACATGGTATTCCTCCGGGCTCAGCTCCTGCCGCCACTCATCGTCGGTCTTGGTCACCGGGAACTGCCCGGCCTCTGTGTTGCTCATACTCTCTCCAACGCTCACGAGTCGCCAATGTATCCCGAGCCCGAGTACAGGTGCAGGACGGGAATGCCCAGCTTGTCCTGCGCCCGGTTGGCCCAGTCGGTATGGAAGGTGTCGGAAATGGAATGCGGCCGGGTGATGACGACCGCCCGGTCTGCAGGATGTTCCCCGACGTACTTGACCAGGGCGGACACTCCGTCGTCCTCAACGATGTCCACCGTGGCGTTGAAGCCCGCTTCCGCCAGCAGCCTGGCGGAGATGCGTCTGGCCTCGTCGGCCTCGTGCCGGGCCTCCTCCGGACTCGGCTGGCCGTGCGCCAGCTCGCGGAACGCGGTGCCGACCTCCAACATGCTCAGCCGCTCGACGAAATCCAGCAGCAGGTTTCGCTTGGTGTCCTCGGGAATCAGCACCCGGAAGGTGGCCTGCTCGCCGGCGGTCTGCTCGCCGGCCAGCCAACCGAAGTTCTTCAGGTCGGCGTCATTGAGCGGTTCCTCGGTCAGCACGACGATGGTTTCGGTCATGCGCCAAGCCTAATCAGCAGCGCAAGCCGGGGACAACAACGCGGCACGCCGACGGCCGCGCCGGTTAGCGGTGGGCACCGGCACCGGCAAGAATGGAGCCATGGCTGTGTTCGAACGCTCATACCGGTCCGGCCGGAACACTTCTGCCGGCGACGGCGAGCTGCCCCGTGCCCGCTGGCTGCTGCTCGGTGCCTTGGCGGGGGCGGGTGCCGGATCCGTGCTGGCGGGAGCGACGTCGGGGCTGGCCTCCTATTTCGCCCGCCAGGTGCTCACGCCGGTCCGCGAGCATGTACAGGATCTGGAAATCCTGGCCGTCGTCGGATCCGGCGTGGAGCAGGAAATCATCCTGCCGGCGACCCTGGACACCACCGCGCCGGGCGTCTACAGCCTCTATTTCGACGGCGGACGCTCGGTGGCGCGGGTGGGTGAGGTGACGTCCTACTCGCCGCGGGAAGGCACGGTCCAGCGCAGGGTCGAGCGGGTGTATGCCGGCGACCTCGCCGCCGCCACGCGCGGCTGGTGGGGCGGTGCGGCCTACCCTGACCCGGCCGCCGTCGGGCTGGCCAATGAGGAAGTGGAGATCGAGGTGGAAGGCGGCATCGCGCCGGCCTGGCTGGTCCGCGCCGAGGGGGACGCGAAAACCTGGGCCATCATGGTGCACGGCCGCGGAGCGTCCCGGGCCGAGGGTATCCGCGCCGTCCGGTCGGTCCGCGGCCTGGGCATCTCTTCGCTGCTGATCTCCTACCGGAACGACGGCGAAGCCCCCTCCGCCCCGGACCGCCGCTATGGGCTGGGCATGACCGAATGGCGCGACGTCGAGGCGGCGATCGGGTTCGCCCTGGCGAACGGGGCAGAGGATGTGGTGCTGTTCGGCTGGTCGATGGGCGGGGCAATCAGCCTGCAGGCCGCCGACCAGTCCCGCTACCGGAGCCGGATCCGTGCGCTGGTGCTGGACGCCCCGGTGATTGACTGGACGGATGTGCTGGCCCACCAAGCGAAGCTGAACCGGATTCCGGACGCCGTGGGGCAATTCTCACAGTGGCTGATCTCGAACAAGGCCGGACGGCTGCTGACCGGCCTGGCCGCCCCGCTGGACCTGAAGATGATGAACTGGGTGGCCCGGGCCGACGAGCTGCGCGTGCCGACGCTGATCGTGCACAGCGAGGACGACGACTTCGTGCCGCACGGCCCGTCGGCGGCGCTGGCCGAAAAGAATCCTCTGGTCACCTTCGAGCGTTTCAGCGGGGCCGGACATACCCGCGAATGGAACGTGGACCCGGAACGCTGGGAGCGCGTCGTCACGTCCTGGTTGAGCCGGGTGCTCCGTCCGGTGGGGTAAGGGCTAATCTGCCTTGAGCGGGGCGAAGGACGCGCCGGTCAGGGCGGCCAGGTCCGCCGGCGCGATTTCGATATCCAGTCCGCGGCGGCCGCCGGAGACCAGGATGGCGCCGAAGTCCCGGGCGGTGGAATCCAGCAAGGTGGGGCTGGCGTGTTTCTGTCCCAGCGGCGAAATTCCGCCCAGCACATACCCGGTGCGCCGCCGAGCTACCTCAGGGTCTGCCATGGCCGCGCGCTTCCCGCGCAGGGCCGCGGCCAATTTCTTCAGGTCAAGGCTGGAACTGACCGGCACGACGGCGACCGCCAGCGATTCGTCCACGACGGCCATCAGGGTTTTGAACACGCGGGCGGGATCCATCCCCAGCGCCTCCGCGGCCTCCCGGCCGAAGCTGGGCGCCGCGGGGTCATGGGCATAGGTGTGCAGCACATGCGGAACCCCCGCCCGCTGCAGCAGCGTGGTGGCGGGGGTTCCGGCGGATGGCTTGTGCTTGGCCATCGTCAGGCCGAGGCAGCGCGCAGTTGCCGTGCCTCGGTGATGAGGCGCTTGATGCGGTACAGCATGGCGGACATGCCGCGGATCCGCAGCGGGGTGATGGCGCGGGTCAGGCCCAGGTGCTCGGCGATATCATCGGGAACGGCCAGGATCTGCTCCGCCGGCAGCCCGTTGAGCCCCTCGTGCAGCACGGAGGCGAAGCCGCGCGTGGTGGGAGCCTCCGGCGGGGCCGAGAAGTAGATCTGCACGTCCTGGTCCGGGTCAGCGCCCAGCTCCAGCGTCAGGAAAAGCGGCGACTGGCATTCCACCACCTGCTCCAGCAGCTCCGGATGGCCGGCGAAACGTTCGGGCAGCTCGGGAAGCTCCCGAGAGAACTCCAGCAGCAGCTGCAGCCGCTCGGCCTCGGTGACCGCCTGGAAGTCGTCGATGATTTCTGCCAGCGGTTCGGGAATCGTCTGCTCGGTCACGGTCATACTTGCGCTCTCTCTTGCGGTTTCGGGCTCCCCAACGTCAACGTTGTGTGCCGGTCGGCTATTCCTTAGCGCGCCGAGGCGGGGATCCCGCCGGGCTCGGCGCCCCTGACGATCGGCACGCGGACGGCATTGCCCCATTCGGTCCACGAGCCGTCGTAGTTGCGGACCGTGTCGAAGCCCAGCAGGTACTTGAGCACGAACCAGGTGTGGCTGGACCGCTCGCCGATCCGGCAGTAAGCCACCACATCGTCGCCCGGCTTCAGCCCGGCGTCGTCCAGGTAGATGGCTTCGAGCTCTTCGCGGGAACGGAACGTCCCGTCGTCGGCCGCCGCCCGCGCCCACGGGACGGACGCCGCCGTCGGGATGTGGCCCCCGCGCAGCGCGCCTTCCTCGGGGTAGGCCGGCATGGTGGTGCGCACGCCGGTGTATTCCTCCGGGGAGCGGACGTCCACCAGCGGCTTGCCGAAGTGGTCCAGCACGTCGTTAAGGAAGGCGCGGATGGGTGCGTCGTTGCGCTCGACGACAGGGTAGGTCACCGCGGCGGGCCGCGGCGTCTCGGTGCTCAGTTCGCGGCCCTCCGCGATCCACTTGTCGCGGCCGCCGTCCAACAACCGGACGTCTTCGTGGCCAAACAGGGTGAAGACCCAGAGGGCGTAGGCTGCCCACCAGTTGCTCTTGTCGCCGTAGAGCACCACGGTGGCGTCCCGGCTGATGCCCTTGGAACCCAGCAGCGCGGCGAAGCCCTCGCCGTCCACGTAGTCGCGGGTGTCCGGATCATTCAGGTCGGTGTGCCAGTCAATCTTCACGGCACCCGGAATGTGCCCGGTTTCGTACAGCAGGATGTCTTCGTCGGACTCCACGACCACCAGCCCGTCAGTGCCCAGATTGTCAGCCAGCCACTGCGTGGAGACCAGGCGGTCGGGGTTGGCGTAGGCGGCAAACTTCTCGTTGTGCTCGGTGGCAATGGGCATGGCAAACCTTTCCTTGACGTGCAGCTTTCCATAGCGTGCAGACAGCCGTGCAAAACGGCCGGGGACTTCTGTTCAGCCTAACCACTGGAGCGGGCAAAAGCTTCCGGGGCCTCACCCCGCGTCACATCGGGGCCGGGGGGAGAGCCGAGGCCCGCCGGGCGGGCTGTGGCCTGGCTTACACCGGCTGCCGCCGGCGGGCGGGGTAGCGTATCGTTTTGCTGGCGGCATTCCGGCCGCTGTGCATTCTCCGAGCCCATGTCAGGAAGGCAGCGGTTAGCCTACGTGCCCCAGATCGAACAGCTTTCACGCCGGACGCCGAAGGTGTCCGTGGACGAACTGCTGGCGGGCCTGCACCCGTCGCCGCGTTTTGGCGAAGTGTCCTTCGCCAGCTACCGCCCGGACCCGGCCCAGCCGTCCCAGAGCGAGGCCGTGAGGGCGCTGCAGCGTTTTGCCGCCGAGGTCGACCGGCCCAAGCCGAAGGGCCTGAAGAAGCTGTTCGGCGGCGGCAAGCCGGAGGGCCACTCCGGCATTTACCTGGACGGCGGGTTCGGTGTCGGCAAGACCCACCTGCTCGCTTCGCTGTGGCACGCTGTGGATGGCCCCAAGGCCTTCGGCACCTTTGTGGAGTACACCAACCTGGTAGGCGCGCTGTCGTTCCGCAAAACCGTGGAAGCGCTGAGCAGTTACCGCCTGGTGTGCATCGACGAGTTTGAACTGGATGATCCCGGCGACACTGTTCTGATGTCGCGGCTGATGCGCGAGCTGGCCGACGCCGGGGTCAAGCTTGCGGCAACCTCCAACACCCTGCCGGGCTCGCTGGGGGAGGGACGCTTTGCCGCCGTCGATTTCCAACGCGAGATCCAGGTGCTGTCCGACCAGTTCGACGTCATCCGGGTGGACGGCGAGGACTACCGGCACCGCGGGCTGCCGGCAGCTCCCCAGCCGCTCAGCGACCACGAACTCAAGCGGCGGCTGCATGATTTCGATGGCAAGGTGGTGGCGGCCGATGAATTCTCCGATCTCGTCAACCACCTGGCCGGGGTGCACCCCAGCCGGTACAAGCAGTTTCTCGACGGCGTGGATGCGGTCGCCTGGCATAACGTGCACACGATCACCGAGCAGGCAGTGGCCCTGCGGTTCGTGGTGCTGGCCGACCGGCTCTATGACAAGGACGTGCCGATCATCGCCAGCGGTGTGCCGTTCGATGAGCTTTTCACCGCGGAAATGATGTCCGGTGGCTACATGAAGAAGTACTACCGCGCGGTGTCCCGCCTGACTGCGCTGGCCCGCGAGGGCCAGGCCGGCGAACCCGCGGTCTAGCTCCCGCAGCCGGGCGCGCACATGCCGCCACGGTGCAGGAGTAATGCCCTGCGCCTGATGACGATACGACGGAGCAACCGACGCGACCGACGCGGTGTTTAACACCATCGTCTGCCTGATACGTTCCCCCACCCATCCCCGCCAAGGTGCTTGGTCAGGTGATCGGGCTGGGAATGCGCGGAAGCATCAGGAGGGTCGCTCCGCTGGCGCTACGCGACCCCGCCGAATGGCCGAGACTGGGCGCCCCTACTCCGTGATGCCAAGCATGGTGCAGATGTTCGGCATGCTGTTGGCCGTGCACAGCCGGTATGTTCCAGGGCGAATGCTGTCCGGAATGATGAGGGTGTCTGGGCCTGGTCCCCCGACGCCAATATCCTTCCAGGTTTGGCCCCTGGGGTCGTTCGCAGGCCACCAAGATGGGGAACCAGAGCCGCCGTCACCATCGGTCGTGGCAATTAGGTAGTAGCGGACATGCCAACTGTTGCCGTCCTGTTCTTCCAGGACCCAGGGGATTCCCCGAGAAGTTTCCTCGGGGAATCGGACCTTGATCGTCTGCCCCGGCTTGGCAGGAGAAGGCGAGACTTCGAGCAGTTCGGGATGCATCTGCGCGTCGGGATCGTTCACCCCTGCCGTGCCGGCTGGTTCTTGGACGGCGGTTCCTCCGGATGTTGAACTTCCACAGCCGGACAACGCCAGCAGTACGACAACCCCAGTCGTCAGTTTGGCTATCGCATGCATGACCGCCCCTTGTGTGTGATATACAACGGTCTGCGTCACGGTAGCGGCGGAACAGCATGGAGAGGAAGGGTGGGACGTTGCGAAGCAATAACTTCTTGCTGATGCGGCCAGATGACTAGGGTCTGGGCCGCTCTCCCAAAGCTACGCGGCCCCGCTCTGCCCCGGTTCAGGATTTGGGGTGATGATCGCGTCACGGATGACAGCCGCTCGTCCCGCTGTTGCGCAGATTCCCAGCAGGAGCCGAGACCAATCGGCAGCAGGATTCCAAGGGTGGGAGTGAAGGCCAGTGCGGCTGCGGGCAGTGCGGTGAACAGGGCGTAGAAACTGAGGACGTGCGGCCATTGTCGCCGGACTGGGCGCAGCAGGTAGCCGAGCAGGTAAGCCAACGGGCCCAGCCCGATGGCTACGAAGAAGCTGACGAAAGCAAACATCGGCCACAGACCGGACCACCTCATGCCAATGACGCTGCTGAGCAATACCAGGAAAGAGCGCGACGGCAGGGAACTGTCCCGGGACGACATCGCCCGCACGCTTGTGTTGATTCCAGAGATGCCGTAGGACGTCAGCGCGTGGGCTGTGCTTAAGGGTCTTCCCATCGGCAGGGCGCAGACAGGAGAGCCGTTTGGGTTCGGGCTGGATGGCCAGCCAGTGCACCGGTATCCGGTTCCAACTTCTTATCCATCGGTTGTGAAGCTGGCGCGGGCCTAAAGATCCCCGCGTCAATAGCCCTGCATCCCAGTAACCACGGGGAAGTTGGCTCAAGAGATACTTTCCAACCCGTCCGGGACAAAAGTCACGATGACCACCTGTCCCGCTGGCGCGGGCCCGAAGGGTCCACCCCCCGGGCTTTGATCGTGGGCCGAAACCACCACGCCCTACAGCGGTTGCTGTATTTCAACGACACCGGCCCACAACCCCGAATCGCACTCGGCAGGAACGGGGGCAAGGCCAAAGCCGCCGCCAACCGCGACCAGCGTGTCAAAGTCAAAGCGCTGGCCGGATAGGCCGACAACTGCCTCCCCGTCTTCAGGCAGGCGAGTCCCGGCGGGCCAGCGCAGGAGATTTGGTTTCGACTTTGGGTCGCTGGTTCGCAGCCCCACGCAACCGTCAGACTGCACGATGAGGACGCCGTTTAGGAGGGCAAGCATGGCGTCATCTCCGTTCGCCCAACTAGTGACGATGAGGTGCGTGTCGTTCGATGGGCTGGATGTCGTAGTTAGACCCCCGCCCTGGACTTGGGCACATGCGGCGAGACTAAGGCCTACCCCCAGCGCCACAGCCGCCAGGCAAGCGCGAGGCAGTAGCGCGGGAAGCCGCTCCACCCGCTCCTCGAATAGGCATGAGCCAGTCATAGCAAGAGATTACGCTTTGGACCTGCCGCCTATAGCGGTAAATACCCGTACGCTTCCGTGATCGCCATGTACGGGCGGGCGCGGGGTGCCGCGATACGGGGGCTACCCCCCTGTCGGGATGCAAGGATGGGGCATGCATCCGGAAGCGCTGATCCTTTTCATCATCGGCCTTGTACTGGTTGGGCTCTCATCCGTCTACGCCATTGCGCATCCCCGACGAGAAGGGGAACCGTTCGGGCCGCAGCGAAAGATGATGCTCGCCGTGTGCCTAACCGGAGGTCTGTGCATACTTGCGTTCGCCATCATCTTCTTGACGGCACTAACGGATCTGAAGACGCCAATTTAGAGAGCGGGGCCGGAGTACACCCCCCACTCCTGTCGCCGGGGATCGCTGGCTCGGCATGCCTCAAGAAGCCGCAGTATGTCTCTCCGCTGGCCGGACCAGGAGGGCGCCGACACCGACACATCCACGCCGACCAGGCAATCCGCGTCGTTGGGTACATCCGCGTCTCCACGGACAAGCAGGACATCAGCCCCGACGTACAGCGTGCAGAGCTGATACGAGAAGCCAGCCGCATGGGGTACGAACTGGAGCTGGTCGAGGAGCTGGCCGCGAGCGCGGCCACCATCAGCAAGCGCCCGAAGATGCTGGCACTGCTGGCAGAGCTGAAGGCAGGCAAGTACCAGGGGCTCATGGTCTCCAAGCTTGATCGTCTCTCCAGGAACATGGAGGACGGCACCCGGCTGCTGGCCGACTCGCAGCGTCAGGGTTGGCGCATCATCTGTCTCGACCTCGGAGTCGACACGGCCACCATCATGGGGGCTGGCATGTACAACATGGCGCTCAACTTTGCAGAGATCGAACGGAAGTTCATCGGTGCGCGGACGGCTGCGGCAATGCAGGAGGAAGCCGCCCAGGGGGACACATGGGCAGGGCTGCCGGCCTGCCGGTCGAGGTCATGCTGCGGATCCACGGTGACAGCGAGCGCGGTCTATCCTCCGGAAGATTGCGGAAGCTCTGACGGCGGAAAGAATCCCGACTGCTGCGGGCAGGGCGTGGCACGCATCCACCGTCAAGGCTGTGCTGGAGTCGGTCACGCTGCGGCGTGCCCTCCAAGAAACAGCTCATCGGGACGGTTGACAGTCACGATAGGCAAGGCGATGATCGCGCTGTGATCACACAGCAAGCTACACCCCTCCGCATTCTCCTCGGAGCGCTTGCTCTTGGCGCCCTGCTGGCTCAACTTGTGGTTGTTCCACGGGTCGCGGCTGAGTACGCCGATGCCTACCCCGAAGTTGCGTATCTGGCGCCCCCGTATGTCACGGCGATCATGGTTGCAATCGGCGGATTCGAGGTGGCTTTGCTGGCAGCATGGCAACTACTTTCGGCCGCGGCGCGGGGAGGGGCTGTGGCCGCTCGGTCAAAGGGCTGGGCCAACGTCATGGCACTTTCCCTAATCTCCATGGGAGTGATCTTCGCGGGTGTCTGCGTACACGCCGGGTCCTTCGCAGCCGTCGGCGGGCCTGCCATGCTATTCGGGGTTCTTGCCTCTCTCGCCCTTGTGCCCGTCGCGTTCGGACTCAGGAACAAGGCAGTGGATTTCTTGCGGACAGAGGATGTGGAGCCGCCGGCGGTTGCCAACCAAGACTAGGGCCGGCTTCTCAACAGCCGGCGCAGGAACGGGACGGGCTGACGCCCGTCCTTCTCCGTATCTGGAGCTTGGTGAGAAGTAGGTGCAGGAGGCTCTGTGCGGTTCTGTGCCGGTCCTATCGTGGGACACTAACCTGACTCGAGCTGGAGCGGACGAGGAATCAAAATCTCGAAAGGGAATTCATGAGATCCAATCAGCCCCTGCCAGATAACCCTTGGCCGCAGGACATGGTCATCTCTGTGAAAGACGCGCCGAACCACCTATCGCTCCTGCTCTTCATCCGTAGCGCTTGGAACATTGCCCCGGATGTCAACATTCCGGAGTTGAACCCGGCACCGAAGCCCGGTGCCTCGCGACCGCCTGCCACTGCAGACAGGACTGAGTGGGGCACCCGTTGGCAGCAGGCTTGGGAACGAGCTTGGGCCTGGTACGACACGGGGGACCAGAAGAACCAGCATCCAACGCCGGAAATCCGCGCCGATCAGGAGATGCACGTGGCCTTCCCCCCGGGCTGGACAACCGAATACGGCTGGGATGGCGTGGACATCGACGCCTTCAACCGTTGGCAAATCCAGCTGCAGCCCAACCACATGCTCCCTCTTGAACTACACCCCGAACGCCGCTGTCTGCCGGCTCTGATTGCCGCTTGGAAAACAGGCTTGGACACCGTCCTGGTCATGCCTTATCAGGGGGACTACGCCAAGCGCATCAGCCCAAGGCATCTCGTCGTCTCGGCGCAGACCCATAACGATCCCGAGAGCTACACTCGCGCCTTGGCCTCCAGGCTCCCACCCGGTTAGCTATCGTTTGCCGAGCAGGCGGCGCAGGAATGGGACGGGCTGACGCCCGTCCTTCTCTGTCCGAACCCATGGCTATTGCGCTACGTCGTCGGCGATATCCTGGCGCAGGTTTTCCAAGCGGAGTTGATCAACCCGGAGCCTGAGCATGGCGTTCAACAGGAACAAGGTACGCACTGCGATGGCCGCGAGGATCGCCACTGCAAGGGGCGCAAGGGTGGCAGTCCAGGAAAGAGCGGCGGCAATAGTGCCGAGAAATGAAATGTCGTCCACGGTTCAACCCCCATTGATCTCGTGTACCGCCCGCTGCGGTTCCCCCAGCATAGAGGGACGGTGCAAGGGGTGGGAGGGGCTTCGCCTGACCCGGTTGAACCGGAAGCCGGTGGCGGGGAGTAGGCGATGACGACGTAGAGGGCCACCGCCCAGTCACAGGTGAGGCAAGCGATGGAGTAGGCCAACGGGGTGAATTCATGACCGGGTTCCCACAGATGCAGCGGGATGTCCCAGAAGGGATGCAATGCCCAACCTGCGGCCAGCCAGTACGGGGAGCGGCGCACGCCGAGCAGCGCGAGGACCGCGAGGACCGCTGCCTGATCCAGTCGCGCGTGGTGTACCGCTACCTGAGCATGACCGCCAATGCGCAGGACTAGAGACGGCCTAGCAGGCGGCGCAGGAATGGGACGGGCTGGCGCCCGTCCTTCTCTGTGTCTGGAGTAGGGCGAGGGGCAGGGGCAGGAGGCTCTGTACGGCTCTCTGCGGACCTATCGTTGGTTGGCGCAGGCTCCGGTTCGGTTGAACCTTTCTCCAGCACCTGAGGCCCACAGCCTGCGTCTCAATGATCCGTTCATGGGTGGCGACCAGGGCACGCATACCGTCGACCCATTCCTCCGCGTGTCTCGGACAGACCGAGGGAAATTTCAAAGCCAAGCTGGGTAGTCAAACGCCCCTGAGTGATCGGGAGGAAGGCCCCGGCCCCTTACCGGGTTAGAGCCGGTTCCGATGTCGAGCCTTGCGGCAGGGTGTTTCACTGGGTCGAGCACTCCCCAGAATCGAAGGAGTGCCAGCGCCTCCGGCGAACCCGCGGTCTAGCTCCCGCAGCCGGGCACGCGCGGGCGAACAGGCGGCCTCACGACAAAGGGTGCCGGCTCGCCTCCCGGCGGTCCGGCACCCTCCTTGGCGTGCCCAGGACTAGGCGGACGGAGTGTTCCCGTCGGACGGTGCCTGGCCATCCCTGTCGCCGAACGTGTCGACGAAACCGGATGCCTTGGCCTGCAGGCCGCCTACCTGCTTGGAATACTTACCGCCGGTCTTGGTGTCGATGTAGTCACCGGCGCTGCCGACGGCACCCTTGATCTTGCCAGAGTGTTCTCCCACGAGACCGGCTGCCTTGTCCTTGAGTCCTCCGGCCCTGCCCTTGAGCTCGTCAAATACAGACACAGCCACCTCCTTTCCGACGGGGGGCCTTTCGCCCCTGCACATCCATCGTAGGCACCGCGCCGCGGGCGCTCAACGGAGTAAACGGCTTAAACAAGGACGGCTCCCGCCAGGGGAGCCGTGGAATGGTGGGCGATACTGGGATCGAACCAGTGACCTCTTCCGTGTCAGGGAAGCGCGCTACCGCTGCGCCAATCGCCCCGGTGTGCCCGAGGCGGGCCGCTGGAGAAAACTCTGAAAAAGAGAGCGGACGACGGGATTCGAACCCGCGACATCCACCTTGGCAAGGTGGTGCTCTAGCCAGCTGAGCTACGTCCGCGCGAAACGGTTCCGAATTACTCCGGACTTCGTTCCAGTGGGCGATACTGGGATCGAACCAGTGACCTCTTCCGTGTCAGGGAAGCGCGCTACCGCTGCGCCAATCGCCCGTGATCTCTCACGAGATGTTTGCTCATCACAAACGAGGTGGGGACGGGATTCGAACCCGCGTATACGGCTTTGCAGGCCGCTGCCTCGCCTCTCGGCCACCCCACCGTGCCTATCCGCAGTTGCGCCAGGACCGGCCAGCGACGCTGGCTCGTAACAGTGACTTGCGAGCGGACGACGGGATTCGAACCCGCGACATCCACCTTGGCAAGGTGGTGCTCTAGCCAGCTGAGCTACGTCCGCAGAAGTTTTCCATCACTTTTCCGCGATCCGTTCATCGAACGGCCCGCGGCGTCGCTGTGATTTCCAACGAGTAAAAACTCTATAGGACGATTCCCGCTTCGTCCAATCGGCCCGGTGACGGGGTGAAACGACAACGGCCACAGCCTCGTTCCGGCGCGATTTTTGTTTCAGCGGGTCTGTGGGCTAGCATTTCTAGACGTTGCAGGAAGCGCCGGGCGCATCCGCAGCAAACCCGGGCGATTGGCGCAGTGGTAGCGCGCTTCGTTCACACCGAAGAGGTCACTGGTTCGAACCCAGTATCGCCCACCACGGCAAATATCCCGGCCAGGCAGCAGTGCCCGGCCGGGATATTTTCGTTAACGGGGCCTTGGGCCCGCCCCCTGTGAACAGGCGCTGTGGCCGGCGGACCGGAACGGTCAGTGGAACCTGAGAAGATTTCCTTATGACTGCACCACTCCTTGCGCATGCCACCGCCAACGGCCGGATGTACGCGCGCTCCACCTCGGAGCCGCCGTCGGTTCCTTCCATCACCACCGTGATCGCGCAGGAGCCGACCACGCTGGACGGCTGGTTCGCCCACATGGCAGCCACCTCCCTGGCCTCCGATGCCAGGCTGGCCGAAGCCGCCGGGGACCCGGGACGGCTGCGGTCGCTGGCGAAGGAAGCGACCCTGGCCGCCGACCGCTACCGTGACGCTGCCGCGCTGCGCGGGGACCGAGTCCACGGCTACTGCGAACAGGTGGCACTCCGGGCGCTGGACAGGGAGCACGACGTTGCGGGTGCCCGGGAGGCGCTCAAGGCCAACGGCGAAGAAGCTTTCGCCGCAAGGTTCGACGAATGGTGGCAACTCTATGGCGTGGAACCGATCGCCCCGGAGATCACCGTCTGGAACCAGGAGGTGGGATACGCCGGCACGCTGGACCTCGTGGCCAGGATCGGGGGGCGGACCTGCCTGATCGACTTCAAGACCAAGGGCACGGACCGCAACGGCCAGGTCAAGGCGCTCAATGACAAGGTGGTCATGCAGTTGGTGGCCGGGATGAAGGCCCAGGAGTCCTTGGTCGACGCCGCGACGGGAAGCTGGGAGCCGTGGGCGCACGGTGACGATCCGCTGCTGCTGGGCGTGGCGATCGGTGAGACGGAAGTCCGGCCCATGCGCGCCAACCCGGAAGTGCTTCGATGGCACTGGTATCGCTTCTGCTCGCTGCGACGAGCATGGGAGACGCATCTGCAGGTAGCCGAAGCGGGCCGGGCGCTGCTGCCGATCGCGCCGCCGCCCGCGGCCGCCCTGCAGGCGGCCCAGCAGGCCCACTAAACTGGACCGGAACCAACGGCAGCACCCGAAGCGGCAACAGTGAGGACAAGAACTACATGGCGATCCTGAGCATCCGGATTATCGGCGACCCCGTGCTGCGGACCAAGGCGGAAACGGTCACCGGGTTCGGGCCGGAGCTGGCCAAGCTGGTGGCGGACATGGACGAAACCATGGAGGACGTCGACGGCGCCGGGCTGGCCGCCCCGCAGGTTGGCGTGAGCCTTCGCGTCTTTACCTTCCGCGTGGACGGCAAGCGTGGCCACGTGGTCAACCCGGTGCTCGAGCTCAGCGACGACTTCCAGGACGACGTCGCCGAAGGGTGCCTGTCCATCCCCGCGCTGGGCTATCCAGTGCGCCGGCGCCGCTGGACGCGGGTGACCGGCCAGGACATGCACGGCAACCCCGTGGAGTACGAGGGCGAAGGCATGCTGGCCCGCTGTTTCCAACATGAGGCCGACCACCTGGACGGCATCCTCTACATCGACCACCTCACCGGCGAGGACCGGAAAAACGCGCTGCGGTCCATCCGCAACGCCGGTTACAACGGCGTGGCCGGCGAGACGCAGGCCCAGCGCGCCGCCCACGTCGGCTCCGGCTTCAGCCGGGGACCGGCCGCGGCGGGCGCCGGTTCCTTCGGGCAGCCGCTGGCATGACGGACGGCGGCAGTCGCTTGCGGGTCCTTTTCGCCGGCACTCCCGGCGTGGCAGTGCCGTCCCTCGACCGGCTCGTCGAGGATGGCTTCGAGATCGTGGCCGTGCTCACCCGGGAAGATGCGCCGGTGGGGCGCAAACGCGTCCTGACCGCCTCGCCGGTGGCGGCCCGTGCCGCGGAACTGGGCGTGCCGGTGATCCGGGCCAATCGGATCGGGCAGGCAGCGGCCGATGCCATCCGGGCAGCCGCTCCGGATGTGGCGGCCATCGTGGCCTACGGCGGCCTCGTCCCCGAAGCTGCGCTCGGCATACCCGAACATGGCTGGATCAACCTGCACTTCTCGCTCTTGCCCGCCTGGCGCGGCGCCGCGCCGGTGCAGCACGCCGTCATTAACGGTGACGACGTCGTCGGTGCCTCCACCTTCCAACTGGAGAAGGGGCTGGATACGGGCCCGGTGTACGGCACCCTGACCGAGGCGTTGGGCGCTGCGGAGACCAGCGGCGAGGTGCTGGAACGGCTCTCGCGCAGCGGCGCGGTGCTGCTGTCCCAAACGCTGGCAGCCGTTGGCGAAGGCACGGCAGTGGCGGTGGCGCAGTCCGGCGATGTCAGTCTTGCGCCCAAGCTGTCCTTGGAGGACGGCCACATCGATTGGCGGCAGCCGGCGCTGGCCATCCGCCGCCGGATCAACGGTGTCACCCCCGAGCCCGGCGCCTGGACCATGCTCGACGGGCAGCGCTTCAAACTGGGCCCGGTACGCCTGCGGCCGGAGCACCGCGATCTGCCGCCGGGGGCCGTCAGGCTGGCGGGCGGCTCGTCGGCCTCGGCGCTTGTGGGCACCGGTTCACACGCCGTGGAGCTGGACAGGGTCCAGCCGGCGGGCAAGAAAATGATGGATGCAGCAGATTGGGCCCGCGGGCTTGGGCAGCGTGAGGATGTGCACTTCGAATGAGCGGCCGGAATGAAGGCAGCCGGAACAGCGGACGCCAAGGTGGCGGCGGCCAGGGAGCCGGCCGTCGGGATGCTGCGGGGCGGGAGCGCAACCGCGGCGGCACCAGGCAGTACTCCCGGTCGGCTCCGTCGCAGCGGACGAGGACGGCGGATCCGGCACGGCTGGCGGCCTTTGAGGTGCTGCGCGCGGTGGAACGGGACGACGCGTATGCGAACCTGGTGCTGCCGGCGAGCATCCGCAAACACCGGCTGGACAAGCGCGATGCCGGCTTCGCCACCGAGCTGGCCTACGGGGCCCTGCGCGGCCTGGGCACCTACGATGCCATCCTGGCCCGCTGCGTGGACCGGCCGCTGGACCAGCTGGACCCCGCGATCCTCGATGCGCTCCGCCTCGGCGCCCACCAGCTGCTGGCCATGCGGGTGCCGGCCCATGCCGCCCTGGACCAGACGGTCAGCCTGGCCCGCGCGGTGATTGGCGCGGGCCCCGGCTCGCTGATCAACGCCGTCCTGCGCAAGGTCACCGCCCGGGACCTCCAGGGGTGGACCGCCGAGCTGACCGCCGGGGAGACCGATCCGGTCAAGGCGGCGGCGTTGGAACACAGCCATCCGGAATGGGTGGTGCGGGCCCTGCGGCAGTCCCTGGCCGGGCACGGACGCAGCGTGGACGAATTGGAAGACCTGCTGGCGGCCGACAACGCCGCGCCGGTCGTGAACCTGGTGGCGCTGCCGGGGCTGGGCACGCTGGACGAGGCGTTCGACGCCGGCGCCGAGCGGGGGGAACTGGTCGCAGACTCCGCCCTATATGCCGGCGGCGACCTCGGCCGGCTGGCCAGTGTCCGGGCGGGAACCACCCGCGTCCAGGACGCCGGCTCCCAACTCGTGGCGCGGGCACTGGCCGCCGCCGCGCCGGTAACGCCGGGCGAGCGCTGGCTGGATCTCTGCGCCGGCCCCGGCGGCAAGGCCGCCCTGCTGGGCGCGTTGGCCGCCGAACAGGGCGCCACCCTGCTCGCCAACGAGGTGGCCGAACACCGCGCCGAGCTGGTCCGAAAGGCCTTGGCCCCGGTCCCGGCCGACGTGTGGGAGATCCGTACCGGAGACGGCCGCGAGGTGGGCGATCTGTATGCCGGGCAGTTCGACCGGATCATGGTGGACGCGCCCTGCACCGGGTTGGGAGCCCTGCGCCGCCGCCCGGAATCGCGGTGGCGCCGGAAGCCTTCCGACGTGGCCCAGTTGGGTCCCCTGCAGCGCGAACTGCTCGACGCGGCCGTCGCCGCCGCCAGGCCGGGCGGCCTGATCGCCTACGTCACGTGCTCTCCGCATCCGGCGGAGACGACGGCGGTGGTCGCCGACCTGCTGCGCCGGAACCCCGGGCTGGAGCTGCTGGATACGTCCTCCGTCCTCGACGGGGTCAGTCTCCCGGGGCAGCTGGAAGCAGGGCAGCCGGGCGGCGACGCGGTGGGCCGGTCCGGCGGAACGACCGCGCAGTTGTGGCCGCACCGGCATGGCACCGATGCCATGTTCATGGCGCTGCTGCGCCGAACCAACTAGGTCAACACCGGTTCCGACACCCCTCGACACACACAGACAGACAGGCAGGCAAGCATCCGATGGCACAGTGCTGCATCAACCCCAGCATCCTCTCGGCCGATTTCGTCAACCTCGAAGCCGAACTGCGGCGCATCAGTACCGCAGATGCCGTGCACGTGGACGTGATGGACAACCATTTCGTGCCGAACCTGACCATCGGGCTGCCGGTGGTGCAGCGGATCCGGGAAGTCAGCACCCTGCCCCTGGACGCGCACCTGATGATCGCCGATCCCGACCGCTGGGCGCCGGCCTATGCCGAGTCCGGGATTGAATCGGTGACCTTCCATGTGGAAGCGGCGGCCGCTCCGGTCCGGCTGGCCAGGGAGCTGAGGTCCCGCGGTGCCAAGGCGGGCATGGCGCTGAAGCCGGCCACCGCCGTCGAGCCCTATCTGGATCTGCTCCCGGAGATGGACCTCCTGCTGATCATGACGGTCGAGCCGGGCTTCGGCGGCCAGTCTTTCCTGGACGTCACCCTGCCCAAGATCCGCAAGGCCGCCCACGCGGTGGCGGGTTCCGGGCTGCCGGTGGCGATCCAAGTGGACGGGGGCGTCACCGAAGAAACCATCGTGCGGGCCGCCGAGGCCGGCGCCACCGTCTTCGTGGCCGGATCCGCCGTGTACGGCAAGGCCGATCCGGAGCAGGCCATCGCTTCGCTGCGGGCCGCGGCCAGCCGGCAACCCACCTCCTGAGGCTCCTGTGACCGCTGTTACAGGATGTGACGGGAATGGAACGTGACAACGGGCAGTTGTGAGAGCATAGTTACGCAAACACAACGTGCTCCGGGGTCGGTGTAAGTCCGAACCGGCGGTCATAGTCCGCGACCCGCTGCCGAGAGTTCCACCCGGAACTTCACGCAGCGGTTGAACCGGTGGAATTCCGGTACCGACAGTTAAAGTCTGGATGGGAGAAGCACGTACAGGTGGCAGCCATGGGGCCACCGGGTACGGTCGATGACCGTTATCCCGTAAAGCCCCGGATCTTCCGCTCTGTCGTTCCCCGGAGCCGCCGCGGCTCGAAAGGAACGGCATGGATTTTCTGCGGTGGCTCTTTGAAGCCCAGATTCCCGTAGCCGGCAGCGCCCTGCTGCTGCGCGAAGTTCTGGGCAACGTCTTCGGCCTGCTCAGCGCGCTCGGCGGTATGCGCCGGAAGGTGTGGGCCTGGCCCATCGGCATCGTCGGCAACGTGCTGCTGCTGACCGTCTTCCTCGGATCGCTCTTCGGGTCCGCCAATACCGCCAACCTGCTGGGCCAGGCCGGCCGGCAGGTCATGTTCATCGCCGTGGCCGTGTACGGCTGGAGGCGCTGGCGCTCCGCACGCAGCGGCGACGGCCACGCCATCACACCGCAGTGGGCCAGCGGCAAGGCGCGCCTCGGCCTGGTCGCGGCCTTGCTCCTGGGCACCGTCGCCCTGACCCCGGTGTTCGCGGCCCTCGGCTCCTACGAGCCGGTCTGGGCGGATGCCTGGACCTTCGTCGGTTCGTTGCTGGCCACCTACGGCATGGCCCGCGGCTGGGTCGAGTTCTGGCTGATCTGGGTGGCGGTGGACATCGTGGGTGTACCGCTCCTGTTCAGCGCCGGCTACTACGCCAGCGCCTTCATGTACCTCTTCTACGGCGGATTCACGCTGGTTGGATTCTTCGTGTGGTGGCGGGCCAACGCACAGGCCAAGCCCGGGGTCGAAACCTTGCATCCCGATCCGCGGATCGGGCGCCCGGCCGATGATCAGGTGCAGGCGTGACGGGCCCGGCGGCGGTTGGCACGGCCCGCAATTTTTCGACGGCGGAGCAGCGCGCCATGGAGCTGGCGCTGGACGCCGCGCGGCAGGGCGTGCGCGGAGCAAACCCCCTCGTGGGCGCCGTCATCATCGACCCGGGGGGCGAAGTGGTCAGCATCGGGTACCACCGGGGCGCCGGCACACCCCACGCCGAAGTCGATGCGCTGGCGAACGTGTCCTCGGAGCGCGCCGCGGACCTGGCGGAAAGCACCATGCTGGTCACCCTGGAACCGTGCAACCATCGCGGCCGCACCGGCCCCTGCTCAGGTGCCATCCTGGACGCGGGCATCCGTTCGCTGGTCTACGCCACGGCCGACCCCACCGAGGTGGCCGCCGGCGGGGCGCAGCGGCTGGCCGAGGCCGGCGTCGCCGTGCGCACGGGGCTGTTGCGCGAGCAGGCGCTGGACCTGAACCATCGCTGGGTCCAGTCCCGGCGGGAAGCCCGGCCGTTCACCACGCTGCACATCGCGCAGACGGTGGACGGGCTGATTGCCGCAGCGGACGGCACCAGCCAGTGGATCACGGGGGAGGAGGCCCGGGCGGACAGCCACGGCATCCGCTCCCGCGCAGACGCCATCATCGCCGGCAACGGAACCATCGCCGCCGACAACCCGCGGCTCACCGCCCGCGACCAGGCCGGACACGATACCCCCGGCCAGCCGCTGCGCGTGGTGATGGGGCGCCGGAAGGTCCCTGCAGACGCCGCCGTCCGCGGCACCGATGGCCGCTTCCTGCAACTGGCCACCCATGACCCGGCCGAAGTCTTGGCCGAACTGGCACGGCGCGGCGTCGGCCACGCCATGATCGAGGGCGGAGCCACCGTCGCCTCGGCTTTCCTGCGCGCCGACCTGGTCGACGAACTCGTGCTCTACCTGGCACCCCTGATGCTCGGCGCCGGCACGCGTGCCGTAGCCGACATCGGCATCGGGACACTGGCCGAGGCCGGCCGCTGGCGTTGGGACACGGCCGGCGGCAGCACCCGAACCTTGGGCGCGGATCTGCGCCTGCACCTAGAACCCCTGCCGTCCCACGGCATCCAGAAAGGCAAATGAATGTTTACCGGAATCATCGCGGAACAAGGACGCGTTGAATCGCTGGACCTGAGTCCAGCCACCGACAGTGCTGTGCTGACCTTCACCGCACCCGCAACGGCCGCCGGCCTCGGACTCGGCGGGTCCATCGCCGTCAACGGCGTGTGCCTGACGGCAGTCGCGCTGGACGGCAGCCGGGTCAGCGTTGACGTGATGGGGGAGACCCTCACGCGCACCACCACCGGATCGCTGCAGCCGGGGCAGACAGTCAACCTGGAACGCTGCGTCCCGGCCGGCGGACGGCTGGACGGCCACGTGGTCCAGGGGCATGTGGACGGGGTCGGCACGCTGGCCGAACGCGAGAACCTGGGCGACTGGGAGCGGCTGCGTTTCACCGTTCCCGTGGAGCTGGCCCGTTACATCGCGGAGAAGGGATCCATTGCCGTCGACGGCGTCTCGTTGACGGTCACGAACGTCAGCGACGCCGGTGCCGCGACCCAGTTTTTCGAGGTCGGCCTGATTCCCACCACGCTGGCCGACACCGGGCTGGGAGCGAAGCAGCCCGGAGACAGTGTCAACCTGGAAGTGGACGTCCTTGCCAAGTACGCCGAGCGGCTCCTGGCGTTCACCACCGGAGCCAGGGCATGAGCGCCGCCGTGGAGCCGCGGATCGCGCTCGACACGATCGAAGCCGCGGTGGCGGCGGTCGCCGCCGGCCGCCCCGTCGTCGTCGTTGATGACGAGGACCGGGAAAACGAAGGCGACATCATCTTCGCCGCCGACGCCGCCACCCCTGAACTGATGGGCTGGACCATCCGCTATACCTCGGGCGTCATCTGCGTGCCCCTGCCGGCTGCCCGGGCCGACGAGCTGGGGCTGCCGCCCATGGTCGAGGTCAACCAGGACGCCAAGGGGACGGCCTACACGGTGTCCTGCGACGCCGCCGACGGCGTGACCACCGGCATCAGTTCCGCGGACCGTGCGCGCACCGCCGCGGTGCTCGCGGCAGCGGACAGCACCGCCGCCGACCTGACCCGGCCCGGCCATGTCTTCCCGCTGCGGGCGGTCGACGGCGGCGTGCTCGCGCGGCGCGGACATACCGAAGCGGCCGTGGACCTGTGCCGGTTGGGCGGGCGGGCCCCGGTGGGCGTGATCGCCGAACTTGTGCACGATGAAGGGGACATGATGCGATTGCCGGCGCTGCGTGCTTTTGCCGACGAGCACGGCTGCCCGCTGGTGTCGATCGAGGACCTCGCGAACCACCTGGCCGGGCGCCCGGACACCGCCGGCCTGCCGAAGGCGGCGAACCATGGACGGTAAGGACATCCGCGAAAAGACTCCTGCCGCCACGGTCGAGGGCGGGCCCGCGGTCCAGCTGCCCACCGCCTTCGGCAGCTTCACGGCCCAAGCCTGGACCGACGCCGCCACCGGCGTGGAGCACCTGAGCATCACCTCCCAGGTCCGGCCGGCGGCCGCACCGCTGGTCCGGCTGCACTCCGAATGCCTGACCGGCGATGTGTTCGCCTCCTACCGCTGCGACTGCGGCGAGCAATTGGAACAGGCGCTGGCCATGATCGGCGAGAACGGCGGGACGGTCCTGTACCTGCGCGGGCAAGAGGGGCGCGGCATCGGGCTGGCCAACAAGATGCGGGCCTATGCGCTGCAGGAAGCCGGCGCGGATACGGTGGAGGCCAATGAGCAGCTGGGCCTGCCCGTGGACGCGCGGGATTACTCTGCCGCTGCCGCCATCCTGCAGGCGATGGGCATCGGCGCCATCCGGCTGCTGAGCAACAATCCGGCCAAGAGCAGCATGCTGGTGGCGCTGGGAATCGACGTGGTCGAGATGGTGGCCGCCGAAGTTCCCTTCCGGGAGCAGAACCGCCGCTACCTGGAGACCAAGCGGGACCGCATGGACCACCGGCTGGCCGTCCTGCAGACAACACCGGTGCAGCAGAGCTGACGCCTGCGCCCGGCAAGCATCCACTATCAACCACCGACCAACCACCGACGAGAGTTTCACGAGGGAAGAACATGAGCGGACACGGAGCACCCACCATCGACATCACCGGCCTGCAGGCGGAGACCGGCGCGCTAAGGCTCGCGATAGTGGCCGCCAGTTGGCACACCGAGATCATGGACGGGCTGGTCGACGGCGCGCTGCGGGCGGCAACGGAGGCAGGGATCGGGGAACCGGCCCTGGTCCGGGTGCCCGGTGCCTTCGAGCTGCCCGTCGCCGCCGCCCGGCTGGCACCGCACTATGACGCCGTGGTGGCGCTCGGCGTCGTGATCCGCGGCGGAACTCCGCACTTCGAGTACGTCTGCCAGGCCGCCACCGAGGGCCTGACGAGCGTCAGCGTGCAGACCGGGAAGCCGGTGGGCTTCGGGGTGCTCACCTGCGACACGGAGCAACAAGGCCTGGACCGAGCCGGCCTGGCGGGCTCCAGCGAGGACAAGGGCCACGAAGCGGTTACCGCCGCCCTGGCGACCGCGGCCACGCTCCGAGGCCTCGGCGTCTGAAACCGGACCGCCGCGCGTCGCCGCGTCTGAAACCGGAGCGCCGCGCGTCGCCGCGCCTGAAACCGGACCGCCGCGCGGCGCCGGAGGCATTCGTCACAATGGGAACGGCGGTTTGCCGCCCCCATGCGCTCCTGACGTAGTCTAAAGGGCGTGAAATCCTTCGAATCCCTGTTTGCGGAACTGAGCGAAAAGGCGCAGCGGCGCCCGGAGGGCTCCCGTACGGTAGCCGAGCTGGATTCCGGCATCCACGGAATCGGGAAGAAGGTCGTCGAAGAGGCCGCCGAAGTCTGGATGGCAGCCGAACACGAATCCGACGAAGCAGCCGCCGAGGAGATCTCCCAGCTGCTCTACCACCTGCAGGTACTGATGATCGCCAAGGGCCTGCGGCTGGAAGACGTCTACAAGCATCTGTAGCGGGACGCCGCCCGAGCCGGCGCCCCGCCCAGACCCAGGCCGATTCCACACTTGCGCGGCCCTGCTGCGGCCGCGACGATTCCAGAAAGACTCCACATGCTGCGTGTAGCTGTTCCCAACAAAGGCTCCCTGTCCGAAGCCGCCTCCGCCATGCTGGGCGAGGCGGGCTATCTCCAGCGCCGCGACAGCCGCGAACTGGTCATGACCGATGCGGACAACGATATTGAGTTCTTCTTCCTGCGTCCGCGCGACATCGCCGTCTACGTAGGCGCCGGCACCCTGGACGTCGGCATCACCGGCCGTGACCTGTTTTTGGATGCACAGGTGGAGGCCGTCGAGCTGATGAACCTGGGCTTCGCGGCGTCCACGTTCCGGTTCGCCGGCCCGGTCGGCGAGTTCAGCAGCGCCGGGCAACTGAACGGCAAGCGCCTGGCCACCAGCTATGACGGGCTGCTGCGCAGCTACCTGGCGGAGCACGGCATCGACGCCTCCGTCGTCCGGCTGGACGGCGCGGTCGAATCCTCCGTGCGCCTCGGCGTGGCCGACGCGATCGCCGACGTCGTGGAGACCGGCAACACGCTCCGGGCCGCCGGCATGGAGATCTTCGGCGATCCCATCCTGAAGTCCGAGGCCGTGTTGATCGGCCGCGCGGGCGAGACCTCGCCCAACGGACTGGACGTGCTGATGCGCCGACTGCGGGGCGTCATTGTTGCCCGCGAGTACGTCATGATGGACTACGACATCCGCAAGGACCTCGTGGACGCCGCCGCGGCGCTGACCCCGGGGCTGGAGTCACCCACCATCTCGCCGCTGCGCGATACCGGCTGGGTGGCCGTCCGCTCGATGGTCCGCCGCACGCAGACCAACCGCATCATGGACGAGCTCTACGACCTCGGCGCACGGGCCATCCTGGTCAGCACCATCCACGCCTGCCGCATCTGACCGCCCTGGAGTAAGCCATGACTGTTGCCATCCGTGTGATCCCCTGCCTGGACGTCGACGCCGGACGCGTGGTCAAGGGGATTAATTTCGAGGGCCTGCGCGACGCCGGTGACCCGGTGGAACTGGCGCACCGGTACGACCGGGCCGGAGCCGACGAGCTGACCTTCCTGGACGTCACCGCCTCCTCCGGCAACCGCGAAACGACGTTCGACGTCGTGGCCCGCACCGCCGAGGAAGTCTTCATCCCGCTGACCGTGGGCGGCGGCGTGCGCGAGGTCGCCGACGTCGACAAACTGCTGCGTTACGGGGCGGATAAAGCCGCCATCAATACCGCCGCGGTCGCCCGGCCCGATGTGATCGACGAGATCACCCGCCACTTTGGTTCCCAGGTGCTGGTGCTCTCGCTGGACGCACGCCGGACCGAGGATCCCTCGGTGGCTTCCGGATTCGAAGTCACCACGCACGGCGGCCGCAAGGGGACCGGGATCGACGCGGTGCAGTGGGCACGCGAAGCGGCCGACCGCGGAGTGGGGGAGCTGCTGCTCAACTCCATCGATGCCGACGGGACCAAGGACGGGTTCGACCTGGAAATGATCCGGGCGGTACGGGCCGCGGTGAAGGTCCCGCTGATTGCTTCCGGCGGCGCCGGCAAGCCCGCGCATTTCCCGCCGGCCGTCGCCGCGGGGGCCGACGCGGTGCTGGCCGCGTCGGTCTTCCACTTCGGGCCCGACGACGCCATCGCCCAGGTCAAGCAGGCGATCCGGGACGCGGGCTACCCGGTCCGTTGAGTCCCGGAGCCGGGAAGCGGAAGCTCAGAGGCCGATTTCGGCGCTGTCCAGCAGGGCCACGGCATCGTCCTGGCCCTCGAAGGTGACCAGGGCATGCTTGGCCCGGCCGGACGCATGCATCAGCAGTTCGCCCGGTTCTCCGACGATCGCCACCGAGACCGGCGCGCGTTTGGCCACGTGCCGCGGACCGTCCGGACGCACCAGCACGATGCCCAGGTCCACTCCGCGGTACAGCAGGGCCGCGCGCCTGATGAGTTCGTCCCACAGCGCCGACGAATAGTCCTCGTCCAGCGCCCGCGGTGCCCAACGGTCGGTAGCCCGCCGGACGTCTTCGGTGTGGACGAAGAACTCCACCAGATTGGCAACCCTGTCCACCCCGGGCACCCGGAACGGGGACAGGGCCGGTGGTCCGGCGCGGAAGGCTTCCACCAGCCTGGCATAGCCGGCCGGTTCCCGGGCTTTGTCCGCCACCTTTCGGGTGGCCTCGTCCGAGACCCGGGCGAGGGGCTTAAAGGCCAGGCCGAGGGCGGCACCCACACGGTGCTCCCGGATGTACAGGTGGGCGGCCAGTTCTGCTGTCCTCCACCCCTCGCACAGGGTGGGCGAATCCGGCCCGGCAGCCAGCAAGGTCTCGGCCAGGACTTCACGGGACGGATCTACGAAATGCATCACCATGAACCTAGCACGAAGAAGGCGCCTGCGGGCCGGTAAATGGGTCCGTGCCCGCCGTCCTGGCGCGGGCGGGAGCCGTCGGGACTTGGCACTAGACTTGTAGCGATGCCTTCCGAGTCTGGTTCCCCGAATACAATGCCGTCCGCTGCCGGCGCTACGGCCCTTGACCCCGCCGTCGCCGGGCGACTCAAGCGCGACTCCGCCGGCCTGGTGGCTGCGGTCGTCCAGCAGTTCGATTCCGGCGAGGTGCTGATGCTGGGCTGGATGGACGACGAGGCGCTGCACCGCACCTTGACCAGCGGCCGCGTGACCTTCTATTCGCGTTCGCGCCGGGAATACTGGCGCAAGGGCGACACGTCCGGCCACGTGCAGTACGTGAAGTCCGTGGCCCTGGACTGCGACGGCGACGCCCTGCTGGTCCGGGTGGACCAGGTCGGTGCCGCCTGCCACACCGGCACCCGCACCTGCTTTGACGGCCGCGGCCTCGACGCCGTCGCCGGCCACGGCGCCGAACCGGGCGGCGGCGCAGGAGCGTCTGGCACCTGAACGGAACTCATGACCACCGCAGTATCAGCCACTGAAGCGAAAGACAGATAACGCATGCAGGACCTTGGCGTCATCAGCCCCAGCCTGGAGGAATTCCGCGCGCTTGCGCGCGACCGCAGGGTCATCCCGGTCTCCATCAAGGTGCTCGCCGATGACCAGACTCCCATTTCCATTTACCGCAAGCTGGCGGATTCCCGGCCGGGAACGTTCCTGCTGGAGTCGGCCGCCGTCGGCGGAGTCTGGTCCCGCTATTCCTTCATCGGCGCCAACTCGCGGGCCACGCTGACGACCAGGGACGGACAGGCGCACTGGCTGGGGGAGCCGCCGGTGGGCGTTCCGCGCGCGGGCAACCCGGTGGAGGCGCTGCGCGCGACCGTGGAGGCGCTGCGGACCGAACGGTTCGATTCGCTGCCGCCGTTGACTTCCGGGTTGGTGGGCTTCGTCGGCTGGGAGGCCGTGCGGCACTGGGAGAAGCTGACGTCCCCGCCCGAAGACGACCTGAACCTGCCCGAGCTGGCCATGAACCTGGTCACCGACCTGGCCGTGCACGACAACGCCGAGGGCACGGTCACGTTGATCGCCAATGCCATCAACTTCGACAACCGCGACGAGCGCGTGGACGAGGCGTGGCTGGACGCCGTCAAACGCGCCAAGCACCTGCTGGCCCAACTCGCTGAACCGCTGGCGCAGCAGGTGTCGGTGCTGGAAGACGCCGCGCTGGAAACCGCGGACCTGATGAACAGCGTCACCCACCGCTGGGCCCGTGAGAAGTACCTGGCCGCCGTGGAGCGCGGCAAGGAAGCAATCGTCGACGGCGAAGTGTTCCAGGTCGTGATCTCGCGCCGGTTCGAAGCCGAATGCTCAGCCGAGGCGCTCGACGTCTACCGCGTGCTGCGGAACCTCAATCCCAGCCCCTACATGTACCTGTTCAGCCTGGAAGATTCCGACGGCGTGGGCTACTCGATCGTGGGATCCTCCCCGGAGGCGCTGGTCACCGTGACCGGCGACGAGGTCATTACGCACCCGATCGCCGGCTCCAGGCCCCGCGGGCACAGCGTGGAGCATGACAAGGAACTGGCCGAGGAGTTGCTGGCGGACAAAAAGGAACGCGCCGAGCACCTGATGCTCGTGGACCTGGCCCGCAACGACATCTCCAAGGTCTGCAAACCAGGCAGCGTCGACGTCACGCAGTTCATGGAGGTGGAGAAGTTCAGCCACATCATGCATCTGGTCTCCACCGTGGTTGGCCGGCTGTCCCCGGATAAGACCGCCTACGACGTGCTGGCCGCGACGTTCCCGGCAGGTACGCTCTCCGGCGCACCCAAACCCCGCGCCCTGAGGCTGTTGGACGAACTGGAACCGCACCGCCGGGGTATTTACGGCGGCGTCGTGGGCTACCTGGACTTTGCCGGGGACATGGACATGGCCATCGCCATCCGCTCGGCGCTGCTGCGCGGCGGCGTTGCCTACGTCCAGTCCGGCGGCGGGATCGTGGCCGACTCGCAGCCGGAGGCCGAGGCGTTGGAAACCGTGAACAAGGCGGCGGCGCCGCTGCGGGCAGTGACCCTGGCGGCGCGGCTCCATCGGGCCAATCCGGCACACGTACCGGTCAAGGGGCAGCAATGAGCGACGAGAACACCTCCCCGGCGCGGGACGCGGAACCGGAGCGGCGGCCGTCCCCCGCGCGATGGCAGCGCAAGGGCACCGTGGTGCTTGCCGCCGTCGTGATCTCGTTGGCCGCCTTTGGCACCACGACGCAAACCTGGCTCACGGCCCGGTTCCCGGGAACCCGGGTGCAGACCCCCGACGTGAGCGTGGCCGGCAGCGATGCCGCCACCGCCGTGACAGCCCTGGCACTCGTGGCACTGGCCGCCGCGTTGGCCGCTTCCATCGCCGGCCGGATCGCCCGCATCGTGATCGCCGTGCTCCTGGCGGCGGCCGGCATCGGCATCGCCGCCGCCAGCTTCACCGTGGTCGCCAACCCGGCCGGGGCCGCTTCGGCGGCCATCGGCGAGGCGACCGGGCAGATCGGGGGAGAGGCCGCCGTCGACATCACGGTTTTCCCGTACCTGGGGGCAGTTGCCGGTGTCCTGCTTTTGCTGGCGGCTGTCTGGCTGATGGTGGCCGGACGGTCCTGGGCCGCGTCGAAGAAGTATGTGCCGGCGACCGAGCGGCAGGCCGACGGGATGCCATCGGACAGGGCCGGCAGCGTCGACGAAATCGACAGCTGGGACCAGCTCAGCCGGGGCAAGGACCCGACGGACTGAACCGCCGCCAGCGGCCGGCACCGGGAACCGGGGCATCCGGCAGCCGTGTCACACTGGCCTGCCGGTCCCGCAAACAATGGCAGAATGAAGTAGCAGAACCGTTTTTAGAGGGAGATACACCATGGGCAACCAGGCCACCGCCACCGAAACCGCGATGAAGACGGACCCGGCAGGCAGCATCCACGACGAGGTCATCGGCCACGGGAACAGCCCGGCCGCCTGGACCTGCGTGCTCATCATGATCGCGGGCTCCATCGTGGCAGGCATCGGCTTCGCCATGGCCTCGTCCCTGGTCTTCTGGGCCGGCATGGCGGTCGTCTTCATCGGCCTGATCGTCGGCGGAATCATGAAGAAGGTCGGCTACGGCGTGGACGGCAGCAAGATCCAGGGCAGCGGACACTGAGCGTGACCGTTCTCGACGACATCATCGTTGGAGTCCGCGAAGACCTCGAGTCCCGGCGCGCCCAGGTTCCCTTGGCGCAGATCCAGCGGCTGGCGGCCGGCGCGCCGGCCCCGCGTGATGCCTACGCAGCCCTGGGCGGCAACGATTCGCCGCGAACCGCGCTCAAGGTGATCGCCGAGGTCAAGCGCAAGAGCCCCTCCAAAGGCGACCTGGCTTCCATCAGCGACCCGGCCCAACTGGCGGCCGGTTACGAACGCGGCGGCGCTGCGGTCATCAGCGTGTTGACGGAGCAGCGCCGGTTCAACGGCTCGCTGGCGGATTTCGACGCCGTGCGCGCCGCGGTGGACGTGCCGCTGCTGCGCAAGGACTTCAACGTCGATGAATACCAGATCTTCGAGGCACGCGCCCACGGCGCGGACCTGGTGCTGCTGATCGTCGCCGCCTTGGACGACGACCGGCTGAAGGCCTTGCTGGCGCTGACGCACGAACTGGGCATGGAGGCCTTGGTGGAGACCCATACCGCCGAGGAGATCGACCGGGCCGTCGCCGTCGACGCACGCATCATCGGCGTGAACGTCCGCAACCTGAAGACCCTCGACGTGGACCGCTCGGTGTTCGCCGGGCTGGCAGGCCGGATTCCCTCCAGTGCCGTGGTGGTGGCCGAGTCGGGAGTCCGCGGAGCGGACGATGTGCGTGACTACGCCAGCCAGGGCGCCAACGCCGTCCTGGTAGGCGAAGCGCTGGTCATCACGGGTGATCCGGAAGCGGCCGTTGCCGAATTCGGCGCGGCGGGCGCCGAGGCCATTGCCGCGCGCCGCTGAGCCCGCGGGCCACACAACCTAAGAATCCTTAGAGGGGCAGACAGGGGCCATCTGCGGCTCCGCGTCCTGCCTCCAGTAACAGACAGGACGGCCATGACGCAGAGCCCCGATACCCCGGCGGAGCCCGGAAACACGCAGGAAGCCGATGCCTTCCTGGCCGGAGACAGCCTCCGCCATGCCCCCGGCCCCTACTTCGGTGCCTTCGGCGGGCGGTGGATGCCGGAATCCCTGATTGCTGCGCTGGACGAACTGGAAGACACCTTCGAAAAGGCCAAGGCCGATCCCGAATTCACCGCCCAGGTCGCCGAGCTGAACAAGAACTATTCGGGCCGGCCCTCGCTGCTGACCGAAGCCAAGCGCTTCTCGCAGCATGCGGGCGGCGCCCGGATCTTCCTCAAGCGCGAGGACCTGAACCACACCGGCTCACACAAGATCAACAACGTGCTGGGACAGGCGCTGCTGGCTCAGCGGATGGGCAAGACCCGCATCATTGCGGAGACCGGTGCCGGCCAGCACGGCGTGGCCAGCGCCACCGCCGCCGCGCTGCTCGGCCTGGAATGCGTGGTCTACATGGGCGCCGAAGACACCCGCCGGCAGGCCCTGAACGTGGCCCGGATGGAACTGCTCGGAGCCACCGTCGTGCCCGTCACCGCCGGGTCGCAGACGCTCAAGGACGCCATCAACGAAGCCCTGCGCGACTGGGTGGCCAACGTGCACAACACCCACTACCTGCTCGGAACCGCTGCCGGCGCCCACCCCTTCCCGGCGCTCGTCCGCTACTTCCATGAAGTCATCGGCGAGGAAGCCCGCGCCCAGATCCTGGACCAGACCGGCCGGCTTCCGGACGCCGTCTGCGCCTGCATCGGAGGCGGTTCGAACGCCATCGGCATCTTCCACGGCTTCCTGGACGACCGGAACGTCGCGCTGTACGGCTTTGAAGCCGGCGGCGACGGCGTCGACACCGGCCGCCATGCCGCCACCATCACGCTGGGCCGGCCCGGAGTCCTGCACGGCGCGCGCTCCTACCTCATGCAGGATGAGGACGGCCAGACCATCGAGTCGCATTCAATATCGGCCGGGCTGGACTACCCCGGCGTCGGACCGGAGCATTCCTACCTGTCGGACATCGGCCGGGCCAGCTACGAACCGGTCACCGACAGCGAAGCGATGGATGCGTTCCGGCTGCTGTGCCGTACCGAGGGCATCATCCCGGCGATCGAATCGTCGCACGCCTTGGCCGGAGCGCTGCGGGTGGGCAAGCGCCTGACCGAGGGACGGGACAATCCGCAGGACGTCATCATCGTCGTCAGCCTTTCGGGCCGGGGCGACAAGGACGTCGCCACCGCCGCCGAGTGGTTCGGCCTGCTTCCGGAGGAATCACCCGAAGCAAGCATCGGTTCCGAAGGAGAGCAGCTGTGAACAACACCGCCATCGCCAGCAAGTCCGCCGCGGCCATCGACAGGGCCCTGGCCGACGGCCGGACCGCACTGGTCGGCTATCTGCCCGCAGGATACCCGGACGTCCAGACCACTATCGACGCCGCCGTCGCGCTGGCGGAGAACGGTGCCGATGTCATTGAAATCGGCATCCCGTACTCGGATCCGGTGATGGACGGCGCGGTCATCCAGGCCGCTACGGTCCAGGCGCTGAAGGACGGTTTCCGGGTCAGCCAGGTGTTCGATATCGTCGCCGGGATCACCGCCCGCTGCGATGCCGCCGTCCTGGTGATGACGTACTGGAATCCGGTCATGCGGATGGGCGTTGACGAGTTCTCCCGCCGGTTGGCCGAGGCCGGCGGCGCCGGGCTGATCACCCCGGACCTGATTCCGGACGAGGCGGCCGAATGGTTCGAGGCTTCGGACAAGTACGGGCTGGACCGCGTGTTCCTGGTCGCCCCGTCGTCCTCTCCGGAGCGGATGGCGATGACGGTCAAGGCCAGCCGCGGATTTGTCTACGCGGTATCGATCATGGGCGTCACCGGTGCCCGCGAGAGTGTGTCCAGCGCCGCCGAGCGTGTGGTCCGGTCGGCGCATGAGGCCGGAGCCGAACGGGTCTGCGTTGGCCTGGGGATTTCCAGTCCCGAGCACGTGCGCGAGATCGGCGCGTATGCCGAGGGCGCCATCGTGGGCACCGCGCTGGTGGCCGAACTCGGCAACTCCGGTGTGCCGGCACTCGGCAAGCTCGCGGCGCGGCTGAGCGAAGGCACAGCCCGGGCCTGACAGAATAAGCGGTGGCCAGCGGTCCGCCGCGGCCGCGCCCGACCTGCAAACTCCGGCCAAGAGGACTTACCTGGTGTACAGCACGACTATTGCAACGGCCGTACCGGCATCCATCCCCAGCCCCGGCTGGTCCGGATTCAGCATCGGCCCGCTCACCATCCACGCCTATGCCCTGTGCATCCTGCTGGGCATCGTCGCGGCAATCTGGCTCACGCACCGCCGTTGGAAGGCCCGCGGCGGGCCGGAGGAGTTCATCTGGGACGTGGCCATCTGGGCCATCCCGTTCGGCATTGTCGGCGGCCGCCTTTACCACGTGTTTTCCTCGCCCGATGCCTACTTCGGGCCGAACGGCGACCTCGGCCTGATCCCACAGATATGGCGCGGCGGGCTGGGAATCTGGGGTGCCGTGGCTCTCGGCCTGGTCGGTGCCTGGATCGGCTGCCGCCGGGCCGGCTTCAAGCTGCCGGCCTTCATGGATGCCGCCGCACCAGGGGTACTCCTGGCCCAGGCGATCGGCCGCTGGGGCAACTGGTTCAACCAGGAGCTCTTCGGCGCTCCCACCACGCTGCCCTGGGGTCTGGAGATCGACGCCGACAACCCCAACTTCCCGGCCGACGCGGCACCGGGGACCTTGTTCCACCCCACCTTCCTCTACGAGTCGCTGTGGAACCTGGCCGGGGTGGCCCTGCTGCTGCTCTTGGACAGGCGCTTCAAGTTCCGCCGCGGCATGCTGTTCTGGCTGTACGTCGCGTTCTACACCCTCGGCCGGGTCTGGATCGAAATGCTGCGCATCGACGACGCCGAGATGGTCACGCTCTTCGGCATCACCCAGCGGCTGAACGTCTGGACGTCGCTGCTGCTGCTGGTCGCCGCCGTCGTGATCTTCGTTGTGCTGTCCCGCCGCCCGCGCACCGCGGAAACCGACTCCCTGTACCTGCCGGGCCGGGAGCCGTCCGGCGCCGCGGCGGCGGAATCCGGGCAGGCAACGGTCCTGCAGGAGAACGCCCCCGAGCACGACGGCGGTGCGCGCGCCGCGGGAGCCGGATCTTCCGTGATCGCTGGGGAGAAGGGGGAAACCCCTGCCGGGACGCCCGACCCGAAGGGCGGGGAGCCTGCCCCACAGGGCGCGGCGCCGACCGGCACGGCCGTTGAGCCGGGGTCGAAGGACACGGAGCCCACCCCGGACGAAGCGCCGGCAGCCGAGGAAGCCGGGCAGCCTGCGGCGCCCGCCGACGCCGCCGCCGAGAACGACCCGCCCCGGGCGGACAACAACCGCCCCCGGAACTAGTTTCCCCGCGCAGCCGCCGGAATAGTAGCATCCCTACGTTCCGGCGGCTTCGTGCACTCCGGGCCTCCGATAACAATCCGGAAGGCGGTCGGTAAAAAACCCGAAAAGCCTGTGTCGCGGGGTGCCTGCCGTGCTATCGTCGCTCTACCGCAGAACAGACTCGTTCCGCGGGCCGGTCCCACCTTGACGGGCGGGCCGAACGATCAGTACGCACCTCCCGGACCACCGACCGGGCGCAGGCATGCGGCGTACCGACCACACTGACGTGGATTCTCCGCCGGACAAGGCGCACCACCCAGTGCGGTCCCGGCGGCCGTGGCCGATTGACCGCACAGTTCATCCTGGCGGCCCCCATCCGACCCCTTGGACACCGAATACGCTGTGCGGGGTGAGCTGGCCATAGAATCCCGGTGCATCACCGGCCGGCTTGCCCACAAGCCGCCCGGGCGGGGCCAGCGCCGTCCCCCTTCTCACCTACATCCAGGAGAAGGAAGTTCAGATGACTCCTCCGTTCAAGGGGTCCAGCACCCCGCGCAGCCTCGGCGGCGGACACGGGCGCCGGCACACCACAGTGCCCTCGCCGTTCAGTCGTTTCGCCGCCTACCCGGAAAAGACCGGGCTGTACGACCCCGCCCACGAAAAGGACGCCTGCGGCCTCGCCGTGATTGCCACCCTGCGGGGCGAGCCGGGCCACCACATCGTCGACGCGGCGCTGACGGCGCTGCGCAATCTGGAACACCGCGGCGCAGTCGGCGCCGATGAAGGAACCGGCGACGGCGCCGGGTTGCTCACCCAGATCCCCGATGAATTCTTCCGGGCGGTGGTGGGCTTCGAACTTCCGGAGCCCGGCCGGTATGCCGCCGGGACCGCTTTCCTGCCCAGCGACGAGTCTGAAGCGGCGGCGGCGCGGGACGGCGTGGAATCCATCGCCGCTTCCGAAGGCCTGAAGGTCCTCGGCTGGCGCGACGTCCCGGTGGTGGCCGAGCTCGTCGGCGCCCTGGCGCGGTCCTGCATGCCCCACTTCGCCCAGGTGTTCCTGGGCCTCGACCCGGCCGATGCCGGCGGCAGCGACGTGGATGCCCGCGTTTTCCGCGTCCGCAAGCGCGCGCAAAACAAGTACGGCGTGTACTTCCCGTCGCTGTCGTCGAAAACCATCGTCTACAAGGGAATGCTGACCACCGCGCAGCTGGAACCCTTCTACCCGGACCTCTCCGACCCCCGCTTCAAGACGAAACTGGGTATTGTCCACTCCCGCTTCTCCACCAACACTTTCCCCTCATGGCCGCTGGCCCAACCGTTCCGCACCATTGCGCACAACGGCGAGATCAATACGGTCAAGGGCAACCGCAACTGGATGCGGGCCCGCCAGTCGCAGCTGAAGGGCCCCCTGCTGGGGGAGACGCCGGAAGAGCTCTTCCCGATTTGCACGCCCGGCGCCTCCGACTCCGCCTCTTTTGACGAAGTCGCCGAACTGCTGATGCTCTCCGGCCGCCCGATTACGCACGCGATCATGATGATGATTCCCGAGGCGTGGGAGAACCACGCCACGATGGACCCGGAGCGGCGTGCTTTCTATCAGTACCACTCCATGCTGATGGAGCCGTGGGACGGCCCCGCGGCCGTTTCCTTCACCGACGGCAGGCTCGTGGGCGCGGTGCTCGACCGCAACGGCCTGCGCCCGGCCCGCTACTGGGTCACCGAGGACCGGCTGGTCGTGCTGGCCTCGGAGGTCGGCGTCGTCAACATCGAACCGGCGGAGGTGGTCAGGAAGGGCCGGGTCTCGCCGGGGAAGATGTTCCTGGTGGACACCGAAGCCGGGCGGCTGGTCGAGGACGAGGAAATCAAGGCCGACGTCGCGGCGGCCAACCCGTGGGGCGAATGGCTCAAGGAAAACATGATCCGGCTGGAGGACCTGCCGGAGCGCGAGCACGTGGTGCACACCGCCGCGTCCGTCAACCTCCGCCAGCGGACCTTCGGCTACACGCAGGAAGAGCTGCGGATCCTGCTGGGCCCGATGGCCCGCACCGGCGCCGAACCGCTGGGGGCCATGGGCACCGACACCCCGATCGCCGTGTTGTCCAAGCGCCCGCGGCTGCTGTTCGACTACTTCGTGCAGTCCTTCGCGCAGGTGACCAACCCTCCGCTGGATGCCATCCGCGAAGAACTGGTGACGTCGCTGCGTTCGTCGATCGGTCCCGACGGCAACCTGCTGGCCACCGGCCAGGTGCGCACCACCCAGGTGTCGCTGAACTTCCCCGTGGTCAACAACGACGAACTGGCCAAGATCGCCGCGATGGCAGACGAGGAAGGCAACCGCCTCACGCTGAAGGTGAGTGGCCTGTACCGGCCCGACGGCGGCGCCGCCGAGTTGGCTGCCCGGCTGCAGGAAATCTGCGAAAAGGTTTCCGGCGCGGTCAACCGCGGCGTGAAGTTCATCGTGCTCTCGGACCGGGACTCGAACGCCCAGTGGGCGCCGATCCCGTCGCTGCTGCTGACCAGTGCCGTGCACCACCACCTGCTCAAGAGCGCCAACCGGACCAAGATCTCGCTGCTGGTGGAAGCCGGCGACGTGCGCGAGGTCCACCACGTCGCCGCTCTCATCGGGTACGGCGCCTCGGCCGTGAATCCGTATCTGGCGATGGAAAGCTGCGAGGAACTGGTGCGCAACGGCGACATCCAAGGCGTCAGCGAAGCCCAGGCCGTGCAGAACCTGATCAAGGGCCTGGGCAAGGGCGTGCTCAAGATCATGTCCAAGATGGGCATCTCCACCGTCGCCTCCTACTGCGGCGCCCAGACGTTCGAAGCCATCGGACTCGCCCAGTCCCTGGTGGACCAGTACTTCGCGGGAACGCAATCGCAGCTCGGCGGCGTGGGCCTGGACGTCATCGCCGCCGAGGCCGCGGCCCGGCACGCCCAGGCCTACCCCTCCGACGGGATCGAAGACCCCCACCGGACCCTTGAGAACGGCGGCGAGTATCAGTGGCGCCGTGAAGGACCACCGCATCTGTTCAACCCGGAGACGGTGTTCCGGCTGCAGCATGCCACCCGCGAACGGCGCTACGACGTGTTCAAGGCCTACACCCGCGGCGTGGACGACCAGGCCAAGGAGCTGATGACGCTCCGCGGCCTGTTGAAGTTCAAGGCCGGCACCCGCCCGCCCGTGCCGCTGGAGGAGGTCGAACCGGTCTCCAGCATCGTCAAGCGTTTCTCCACCGGGGCCATGAGCTACGGCTCCATCTCGCAGGAGGCGCACGAGACCCTGGCCATCGCCATGAACCGGCTGGGCGGGAAATCGAACACCGGCGAGGGCGGCGAGGACGTCGACCGGCTGCTGGACCCGGTGCGCCGGTCGGCCATCAAGCAGGTGGCGTCCGGCCGGTTCGGCGTCACCAGCCTGTACCTGACCAACGCCGAGGACCTCCAGATCAAGATGGCCCAGGGAGCCAAGCCCGGCGAGGGCGGCCAGCTGATGAGCCAGAAGGTCTACCCCTGGGTGGCCCGGACCCGGCATTCCACACCGGGCGTCGGCCTGATCTCGCCGCCGCCGCACCACGACATCTACTCGATCGAGGACCTGGCGCAGCTGATCTACGACCTGAAGCGTTCCAACCCCTCGGCACGCGTGCACGTGAAGCTGGTGGCCGAAGTCGGGATCGGCACCGTGGCGGCAGGCGTGACCAAGGCGAAGGCCGACGTCGTCCTCGTATCGGGGCACGACGGCGGCACCGGCGCCAGCCCGCTGAACTCGCTCAAGCATGCCGGCGCGCCCTGGGAACTGGGGCTGGCCGAAACGCAGCAGACGCTGATCCTCAACGGCCTGCGGGACCGCGTGGTGGTGCAGGTGGACGGGCAGTTGAAGAGCGGCCGCGACGTGATGGTTGCGGCGCTGCTGGGCGGCGAGGAATTCGGCTTCGCGACCGCGCCGCTGGTGGTCTCCGGCTGCATCATGATGCGCGTCTGCCACCTGGACACCTGCCCGGTGGGGGTTGCCACGCAGAACCCGGAGCTCCGCCGCCGCTTCACCGGCAAGCCCGAGTTCGTGGTGAACTTCTTCGAGTTCATCGCGGAGGAGGTGCGCGAGCTGCTGGCCGGACTGGGCTTCCGCAGCCTGGCAGAAGCCATCGGCCATGCGGAGCTGCTGGACACCCGCGAAGCGGTCGACCACTGGAAGGCCGACGGCCTGGACCTGGCACCGATCCTGCGCGGCTACGGCACCGACTCCGACGTCCCGCTGCGCAACATGACCACGCAGAACCATGAACTGGACAAGCACTTTGACAACCAGCTGATCGCCATGAGCTCCGACGCGCTGACCCACCGCGAACCGGTGCGGATCAGCCTGGACGTGATCAACACCGACCGGTCCGTGGGAACGATGCTCGGCCACGAAGTGACCAAGCGCTTCGGCATCGAGACCCTGGCGGACGACACCATCGACGTGACCCTCACGGGCCAGGCCGGACAGTCGCTGGGCGCTTTCCTGCCCGCCGGCATCACGCTGCGGCTGCTCGGCGACTCGAACGACTACGTCGGCAAGGGACTTTCCGGCGGCCGGATCATCGTCCGGCCGGACCGGGCCAACACGTTCGCGTCCGAACACAACGTGATCGCGGGCAACGTCATTGGTTACGGTGCCACCAGCGGGGAGATGTTCCTGCGCGGCCAGGTGGGAGAGCGGTTCCTGGTGCGCAACTCGGGCGCCACCGCCGTCGTCGAAGGAATCGGCGATCACGGCTGCGAGTACATGACCGGGGGACTGGCCCTGGTCCTGGGCCGGACCGGACGCAACTTCGGCGCCGGCATGTCCGGCGGCGTGGCCTACGTGCTGGACCTGGACCGGAGCCGGCTCAACACGCAGAGCACGGACAACGGCGAATTGCAGCTGCTGCGGCCGGACCCGGTGGACGAAGAAATAATTGCCGCCTTGCTCAAGAAGCATGCGGAGGAAACCGGCTCCCGGCTGGGCGCGCGCCTGCTCGAGGACCTCGAAGATACCCTGACCCGCATTACCAAGGTGCTGCCGCGCGACTACGCGGCGGTGCTGCAAGCCCGGGCGAACGCCGAAGCCGAAGGGCTGGACCCCGACGGCGACGTTGTCTGGACCCGAATCCTGGAGGTAACCGGTGGCTGACCCACGCGGATTTATGAAAGTGCGGGAACGCCAGACCCAGCCCCGCCGTCCGGTCCCCGTGCGGATCATGGACTGGAAGGAAGTCTACGAAGCGCAGGAGAAGGGCGTGCTCCGCAGCCAGGCCGGGCGCTGCATGGACTGCGGCATCCCGTTCTGCCACCAGGGCTGCCCGCTGGCCAACCTGATCCCGGAGTGGAACGACCTGACCTGGCGCGGCAAGGACCAGGAAGCGATTGAGCGGCTGCACGCCACCAACAACTTCCCGGAATTCACCGGCAGGTTGTGCCCGGCGCCGTGCGAGGCTGCCTGCGTGCTGGGCATCAACCAGCCGGCGGTGACCATCAAGCAGGTGGAAGTCTCCATTATCGAGGAAGCGTTCGACCAGGGCTGGGTGACTCCGCACGCGCCGGAGCGGTTGACCGGGCACACCATCGCCGTCGTCGGATCCGGTCCCGCAGGGCTGGCGACGGCGCAGCAGCTGACGCGGGCCGGCCATACGGTGGCGGTGTACGAGCGCGACGACAAGGTGGGCGGCTTGCTGCGCTACGGCATTCCCGACTTCAAAATGGAAAAGCACTACCTCGACCGCCGGCTGGAGCAGATGCGTGCCGAGGGCACCCGGTTCCGCACCGGGATCGAGGCCGGCAAGGACATCAGCTGGGACCAGCTGCGCCGCCGCTACGACGCCGTGGTGATCGCGACGGGCGCCACCGTGCCACGGGACCTGCCGATCCCCGGGCGCGGGCTGTCCGGCGTGCACTTCGCCATGGACTACCTGGTGCAGGCCAACCGGGTGGTGGCCGGCGAGGCGGTCCCGGACCAGATCGACGCCCGGGGCAAGCACGTGGTGATCCTGGGCGGCGGCGACACCGGCGCGGACTGCCTCGGCACGGCGCACCGACAGCAGGCGGCATCGGTGACCACCCTCGCCATCGGCAAGCAGCCGCCGGCCCAGCGTGCTTCGCACCAGCCCTGGCCGACGTTCCCCACCCTGTTCGAAGTGGCCAGCGCCCACGAGGAAGGCGGCGAGCGGACCTACCTCGCCTCCACCGTGGAGTTCGTGGGCGAAGACGGTGTGCTCACGGCGCTGAAGGTCGCCGAAACCGAGTTCGTGGACGGCCGGCGGGTGCCCAAGCCCGGCACCGAGCGGGAGATCCCGGCGGACCTGGTGTTCCTGTCCCTCGGCTTCACCGGTCCGGAGCAGGCCGGGCTCGGCGCCCAGGTCAACGCGGCCTTCGACGAGCGCGGGAATGTCGCCCGCGACGGCGGCTACATGACCGGCACCAAGGGCATCTTCGTGGCCGGCGACGCCGGGCGCGGACAGTCCTTGATTGTGTGGGCGATCGCCGAAGGGCGCGCCTGCGCGGCCGCCGTCGACCAGTGGTTGACCGGAAGTACGCGGCTGCCGGCCCCGGTGGCCCCGGACGACCGTGCGATCGCGGTGCTGCCCTAGCGGGGCACGCCCTGCGCAATGGCCGCATTCTGATTAGGGTAGGGATATGAGACGCGCAAAAATCGTTGCAACCTTCGGCCCTGCCATCGCCAGTTACGAGAGCACCTTGGCTGTCCTCAAGGCCGGCGTGGACGTGGCCCGGATGAACATGAGCCACGGCGACTACGGCGTGCATCAGCAGACCTACGACAACGTCCGGAAGGCTTCGGCCGAACTATCCAAGCCGGTGGGCATCTTCGCCGACCTGCAGGGCCCGAAAATCCGCCTGGGACGCTTCGCGAACGGCCCCCACCACCTCGCGGTGGGGGACCGCTTCACGATCACCACCGAAGACGTGGAGGGGACCGCCGAGCAATGCTCGACCACGCACAAGGGCCTTCCGGGCGACGTCAACGTGGGCGACTCCCTGCTCATCGACGACGGCAAGGTGGCGCTCAAGGCCATCGAGGTCGACGACGTCAAGGTGGTGACGGAAGTCACCGTGGCGGGTGCGGTGTCCAATAACAAGGGCATCAACCTGCCCGGCGTGGCGGTCAATGTCCCGGCCCTGAGCGAGAAGGACGAGGAGGATCTGCGCTGGGCGCTCAAGACCGGCGTCGACATGGTGGCACTGTCCTTCGTGCGCAACGCCGCCGACGTCCAGCGGGTCCACGAGATCATGGACGAGGAAGGACGCCGCGCCCCGGTCATCGCCAAGATCGAGAAGCCGCAGGCCGTGGACGCCATCGAAGAGATCATCGACGCGTTCGATGCCATCATGATCGCCCGCGGCGACCTGGGCGTGGAGCTGCCGCTGGAGGACGTGCCGCTGGTGCAGAAACGTGCGGTCGAACTCGCCCGCCGGTGGGCGAAACCGGTGATCGTTGCCACCCAGGTGCTCGAATCGATGATCGACAATCCGCGGCCCACCCGGGCGGAAGCATCGGACTGCGCCAACGCCGTGCTCGACGGCGCCGACGCGGTCATGCTCTCGGGCGAAACCAGCGTGGGAAAGTACCCGCTGGAGACGGTCCGGACCATGGCCCGGATTATCGAATCCACCGAGCAGCACGGGCTGGACCGCATTCAGCCGCTGGGCAGCCAGCCGAAGACCCGCGGCGGCGCCATCACCCGGGCGGCCGTGCAGATCGCCGACCAGCTCGACGCCAAGTACATCTGTACCTTCACCCAGTCCGGCGACTCGGCCCGCCGGCTCAGCCGGCTGCGCCCGGGGCGGCCGGTGTTCGCGTTCACCCCGCTCCAGTCCACCCTGAACGTGCTCTCGCTGACCTGGGGCATCCAGCCGCTCGTCGTGGAGTTCGTCGAGCACACGGACCACATGACCGCGCAGGTGGACCGGATCCTCTACGAGCGCGGGCTCGTGGACATCGATGACCTGGTCGTCATCGCCGCCGGTTCGCCTCCGGGCAAGGCCGGTTCCACCAACTCCCTGAAGGTGCACCGGGTGGGCGATCTGGCGGATGCCGGCGAACTGCTGGACGGCCAGTCGCACCCGCGGCCCGAGCGGGTCGGCCCCTGGCCGTCGTCGTAGGTGAAGGGCCGATGCAGGCCACGGACAGAAGAAACGGCCTCCGGATCATTCCGGAGGCCGTTCCTGTTTGCCTTAGTTCACCTGGTTGATGATCGTCTCGGCGACTTCGCGCATGCTCAGCCGGCGGTCCATCGACGTCTTCTGGATCCAGCGGAACGCTTCCGGCTCGGTCAGGCCCATTTTGGTTATCAGCAGGCTCTTGGCCCGCTCCACCAGCTTCCGGGTCTCGAACTGCTCCTGCAGATCGGATACCTCGGACTCCAGGGCGGCGAGCTCCTCGTGGCGGGAGAGCGCGATCTCGATGGCCGGAATCAGGTCCGCCGGCGTGAAGGGCTTCACCACGTACGCCATGGCGCCGGCGTCGCGGGCGCGCTCCACCAGTTCTTTCTGGCTGAACGCGGTCAGCAGCACCACCGGGGCAATGCGTGCCTTGACGATCTGCTCCGCCGCCGAGATGCCGTCCATCACGGGCATCTTCACATCCATGAGGACCAGGTCCGGCTTCAGTTCCTGGGCGAGTTCCACTGCCTTTTCGCCGTTATCGGCTTCGGCAACGACGTCGTAGCCCTCACCCCTGAGGATTTCGACGATATCCAGGCGGATCAGTGTCTCGTCCTCCGCGACGACGACGCGGCGAGCGGGGACAGACTCGGTTTGTTCAGACACTGGCGCTCCTAGGGTGTTGCGTTGCCATTGATTTGGCGTCGGTTCCGTGAAATAGCCTATCGGCATGTAGAGTAGATTCGCGCACCGGGCAGCATGACGGTTTTCACAGTTGGAGACCGGCTTGGCAACCGGTGCAGGCCCGAGTGGCGGAATGGCAGACGCACCGCACTCAAAATGCGGCGGGTAAAACCGTGTGGGTTCGAATCCCACCTCGGGCACAGTTAGTGATGATACGGATCCAACCGGTGCGGAGCGGCAGGAGAATGTCGCGGTGGAGACCGGCTTATGCGGACCCCGGCCTACCGGTTGGAATCTCTGCGGGCCATTCCCGGATGGAGTTCGCAGCCAGCTGCGAATTGCCATCGCGGACAGAAGGTACCTTTTTCACCCGACAGGAAACGGCCGCGTTTGTCTCCGGGCTCCGAAACGTTTCGTCGACCCACCTATGGCAGGGGCGGGACACGGCGCGCCAATGGTAGTTTTGGCAGGGTGAGCACCGTTGACAATGAGCGCAGACCTGGCCCGGTCGAAAGTGGGAGCAGCGCTCAGGAAAAGGCTCCGCGTCAGTCGTTGCGCGAGCTGCAGAAACAGTTGACGCGGGAGCGGTTGATCGAGGCCGGCGCGGAGGAGTTTCGGAACCGGGGCTACAACGAAACGACGGCTGAAAACATTGCCAGTGCAGCAGGCGCCAGCCGGGCAACCTTCTACGTCTATTTCCGGAGCAAGGCTGAAGTTGTTGCCGAGATCATGCGGCAGGGTGCGCCAGATGTGCTGGCTGCGTACCGGCGGCTGGACGAAATAAGTGACCCGGACGTGGAGAGCATCGTGTCCTGGCTCGGGGAGACCTTCGCCCTGTGGCGCGAGAAGGCCCGGGACTTTGCCACCATGGAGCAGGCACTCGCGAATGACGATGTGGTGACGGATACGTGGATCTCCGTCCTGGGGAACAGCTACAAGGTCATGCCGAGGACGTTCTCCCGATTTACCGATCCGGACGAGCATGAGCGTGCCCGGCTGCACCTTCTGACCCTGCAGATGGCGCTGGACCGCATGATGTATTTTGCCGTTATTCGTCAGCGTCCGGTGGACATGGTCAGTCTTAAAGAAGTGCTCGCCGCCCAGTGGCTCGCCTTCCTCCGCAGGGATACAACAACTCAGTGAGTGTCCCTGCCGGGGCAGGAACACTCACTGAGTGATGCGGCCGGCTTCCCTCAAGCGATGCTTGCCGGCCTGGCACCCTGAATCTACGGGTGCTAGTGGCTGGAGATTTCCGTGAGGCGCACGCTCTTGGACAACGAGAAGGCGGCGGCGACAGCAACAAGGCAGATGCCGGCCGCTGCCATGAAGCCTATGCCGTAGTTCTCGGCCAATGGCAGGGGCGCCGCCGGCGTGGTGTTGAGTGCGATGATCGCGGCATAGATGGCCGTGCCAATGGACGACGAGGACAAGGCAATGGCGACGTAGAGCGAGGCCGTACCGGCGCCCCTGCCTTCGGGTGCTTCGGCGGCGATGACGGAGACTGCTACGGTGAGCACGGTGGTGTAGGCAATGCCGTAGAAGAGAATGCCGACCACAACGGCCCACAATTGGGTGTGCATGAAGTACAGCCACATGAAGGACAGCGTCAGCAGGATGGCGCCGGCTGCGAGCGGTCGGCGCGGCGGGATGCGGTGGAGCAGCCGCGGTACGTAGAGCGAGACAACGATGCCGGCGGCGGTCATCGGGATGAACAAAAAGCCTGCCATCAGCGGATTCAGGCCGAAGCCGTAGCCTGCCACTTCCGTCGGAGTCAGGGCCCAGCCCATCACAAAGTTGAAGATCATGATGCCGGCGGCGCCCAGGGCAACAAAGACAAGGTATGCAGGCAGCAGCCGGGTGCTCAGCAGCAGGCTGACATCGACCAGCGGCTGTTTGCTCCGGGACTCCGCCAGGAGCGCCAGGACCAGGCCGGCGATCCCTCCGATGACCCAGATCAGGGTGGAAGCGGTAAAGAAGCCCCATGCCGTGCTTTGGCTGATGCCGATGCACAGCGCCGTAAGGGACAGGCCCATCAGGACGACGCCGGTGACATCGATCCGCCGCTTCGCGCCGCGGTTGCGCAGCACTGCATCCGAATCGGATCCCCAGAGCAGCATGCCCACCAGGCTGAGCACGGTCAATACAGCGCCGATCCAGAAAGTGGTGCGCCACGTGGCGCCCACGACCACCATCAGGCCGCCCAGGCCGAAGCCGAACGTGACCCCGATGGCCTGGCCGCCGGCGATGATGCCGATGGCCTTCTTGCGGTCGAAGTTGGACAGCCGGTCATTCATGATGCCCACTACCAGCGCCTGGCCTGCCATGATGCCGGTCAGCGCCCGGCCGATCACCAGCACGGCGAACGTGGTGGCGAGGGCCGAGATCACGTAGCCGGCCAGGATCCCGAGGATGCAGAAGATCATCACCTTGCGGTGGCCGAAAACATCGCCGGCCTTCGATAGCAACGGGATGGAAGCCGCGCCCATCAGCAGGGTGGACAGCAATGCCCAGGAAACCTGGGCCGGGGTCAGCCCGAGGTCCATGCTCATCGACTGATAGAGCGGGATGGCCATCATGGCGCCCACTTCGTTGAGCAGCTGGAGGCCGGAAAAGGTGATGGCCATCAGCATTCCTGCGCGTTTCCAGGGAAGTGTTCCCCGGGCATCCTGCAGTCCGGCCGTTGCGGTCGGAGTTAGTGGAGCAGACATGTTTCTCCTCTGAAGTGAGGTCCTTCGGGACCCGCTGAAAGGGACCGGCGTGAAGGGCTCGATCGGCGAGCCGAAGTTGCCGGCAGTGAAAAAGGCAGCACGGCGATGTGATGCGCCTCATAAAAGACTGACGGTGATCAGCATACCGATGGACGGGCGTCTGACAATAGGACGGGTGAATAATTTTTATATTTCGATCCAACAATTCGCTAGACAGGTGTCTAATAGCGTGCGAGACTGGGTGTCTTCGATCACAGTTCGTACCGTCCCGGTGGGATGGAGGATGGCAGGAAAACAATGAATCTTGACGGCAAAGTGGCATTCATTACCGGAGCGGCATCGGGAATCGGCCTGGCTACGGCGCGGGCCTTCGCGGCTGCCGGAGCGTCCGTGGTGGGCGCGGACCTGTCCGAGGATGCGCTGGCCAGGGAGTTCTCGAAGATCCCGGGTTCACTCGCCATTGCCCTGGACGTGACGGACAGCGCCGCCGTCAACGCTGCCTTTGCGAAGCTGGATGCCGAGTTCGGCCGACTGGACGCCGTGATCAATGCCGCGGGAGTGAACGCTCCCAACAAGGCCGCCAACGACAAGCTGGTTGAATCCAACGTCCGTTCCTTCCGTGCCGCGCAGTCCGGTGAGGAGTACTTTCCGGATTTCCTGGGCGACATCAGCGACGAGGACTTCCGGCGCGTGCTGGAAATCAACCTCTTCGGCCCGTTCTACGTGATGCGCGCCAGCGCGCCCCTGCTCAAGCGCACGGGCGGCGGCGCCATCGTGAACGTTTCCAGCTCCGCAGCCCTGCTGGGGGTGCCCATGCCGCTGTACTACCCGGCGTCGAAGGCCGGCGTGCTGGGCATGACCCGCGGTGCCGCCGCCGAGCTGGCTCCCTTCAACATCCGGGTCAACGCAATTGCGCCGGGCGCAGTAGACACCCCGCTGTTCCGCCAGCAGCCCGCCGAAATCACTGGCATGCTGATCGGGATGCAGCCCATCAAGCGGCCCGCGGCCCCGGAAGAGATCGCCGAAACGCTGCTCTTCCTGGCCAGCGACTCCGGTGCTTACTACACCGGCCAGACCCTCTCGCCGTCCGGCGGCCTCCACATGTAGCAGCCCGCACTACCGCAACGTACGACGGCGGACGGTTGCCGCCGTCGTACCCCCGGTTTTGTCTTTCCGGCCTTTGTGCCATCGCAGAAACCAACAAACTGCAGGAGTTTGACCATGACCCACGGACTGAATCCAGAAGCCCTTGAGCTGCTTGAGTCCACCATCCGCAACGACATCAGCGCCGGTGACTATGACGGCGCCCGCATTATCGTGGCCCGCCATGGCGACGTGGCCCTGGACGCCACCATCGGCTGGGCGGATCGGGCCGCTAACCGCGAAATGCAGGCGGACAGCATCTTCCGCGTCCTGTCCCTGACCAAGGCGTTTACCAATGCGCTGGTCTACCAGGCCATCGGCGAGGGCAAGCTGGCGCTGAGCACCCGCGTTGTCGACGTGATCCCGGAATTCTTTGGCCCCTCGCGCTTCCGCATGCTGCGCAAGGACAAGGTCAACCTCTCACACCTGCTGACGCACCGCTCGGGCCTGCCGGCCACCCCGGAGCCGCTGCCCACCGAGCAGCTGGGCAATCTGGCAAACACCATCGAGGCGATCTGCAATCTGGACGTCATCCACGAGCCCGGCAGCAACCTGACCTACTCCCCGGCCATCAACCACGCGCTGATGGGCGAGATGCTCCGCCGGGTCTACGGTGCGGACTCGTTCCGTGATCTGGCCGAGAAGAACCTGTTCGGTCCGCTGGGCCTGACGGACACCCGGTTCGGCCCGCTGGAGGAGTGGAAGGACCGCATTGTCCCGCTCAAGGCCTACATCCCGGACGACGGGTGGCTTTCCGCGCGGGACGTGGAAATCCTCAACGAGGCAGTGGACCAGGATGCGGAGATGCCGTGGGTGGGTTCCGTCAGCACCGCCGCCGACGTCTTCACGTTCGCGGAGATGATCCGCCGCAAGGGCGAGTTCGCCGGGCGGCAGCTGATCGCCCCGGCAGTTTTGGATGTTGCGACCACCTTGCAGACCGGCGACATGACCAATGACCTGTACGCGATGATCGCCCGCGCCCGTGGCTGGGAAGAGCCCATGGGCAACTTCGGCCTGGGCTTCTCGCTCAGCGGCACCGGCACCCATGCATCCTTCTTCGGTCCGTTCACCAGCCCGCGCACGCATGGCAACTACGGCGCCGGATCCACGCTGTTCTGGATCGACCCTGAGCGGGACATGACCTTCGTCTGCCTCACCGCCGGCGTCATGGACGAAGGCGACAACGTGCTGCGCTTCCAAAAACTCTCCACCATCGCCGCCTCCGCGGCCCTCTGATTGGAATATCCGCCAATGAGCACAGAAACCATCCGCCTGCGCGAACGCGGGCCGCTCGCCCCGGAGTTCGACGCGATGGGCGACGACTACTACCGCGACCCGGCGCGGCACTTCGCCGACGTCCGCGAAGGCACTCCCACCTTCTTCTACCCCTACCTCAACGCCTGGATGGTCACCCGCCGAGCTGACGCTGAGATGATCCTGCCGGACTGGCAGAAGTTCTCCAGCGCCAGCAACGCCGGACTGATCACGGTGCCCCAGAAGCACGCGGAGACCATGCCGGCTGAGCTGATCTCCCGCATCCTGGTCGGCTCCGACCCGCAGGGCCACACGATCGCCCGCCGAGTGGCGCAGAAGGGCTTCCTGCAGGCCCGGATGGAGGCGCTCCAGCCGCAGATCGAAGAGCGCGCGCACCGGATCATCGACCGGATCGAGGCGGACGGCGCCGCGAACCTGATGGACGCCTACAACCTGGAGCTGACCACCCAGACGCTGATGGCGCTGATGGACCTGCCCGCCGCGCTGGAGCCCATGATGCGCCAGCTGCGCGACGACTTCTTCCAGGTCCTCGCCAGCGCGCAGGAGCCGCTGCCGGAACCGCGCCGCACGGAGGTCTGGGATCGCTACGTCGCCGCCCAGCTGGTGCTGCGCGGGATTGTCCGCGACCGCCGCGAGAGCGAAGCGGATGACCTGATCTCGGTGATGGCCCGCGACAAGGACCGCGAGGGCAACTATTCGCTCTCCGAGGCGCAGATCGCACTGCACCTGGGCGAGTTCTCTGCGGCCGGTACCGACACCACCGCCCAGGCGATGGCCAATGCGGTCATCTTCCTCAATGACAACCCGGCCGCCCTCGCCGACGCCAAGGCCGATCCGGCCCTGTGGCAGGCCGTCTTCGACGAGACCGTGCGCCGCCGCCCGTCGTCGACCTTCGCGTCGCGCCGCGCCAACGTGGATGTTACGATCGGCGGCGCGGACATCAAAGCCGGTGACATGATCTGGCTGGCGCTGGCCAGCGCCAACACCGATCCCGAATACTACGAAAACCCGTTCGAGTTCGACATCCACCGCGAGGACCCGCGCGACCATCTGGCCTTCACCAAGGGCCGCCACACCTGCCTGGGCCAGCCGTTGGCCCGGGTGCAGGGAGCCACCGGGCTGAAGGTGCTCTTCGAGCGGCTGCCCAGCCTGCGCCCTGCGAAGGACTGGGGCTTGGACTTCATCCGCATGGCGCTGCTGCCGGTCCGGCGCAGCCTCGATGTGGAATGGGATGTTGCCGCGAACGCGCCGCGGCATGCTGTCGAGCTCCCCGAAGATCCCACCGCAACCCTCGAGCTGCGCGTCAGCGAATGCCGGCAGGAATCCGACGGCGTGCTTTCGCTGACCCTCGTTGACCCGGCCGGAGCACCGCTGCCGGAATGGCACCCCGGCGCTCACATTGACGTGCATGTCGGGGACTACGTCCGGCAGTACTCGCTGTGCACTCCCGGCGGCAGCCAGGACAGCTGGCGCATCGGCGTGCTGAACGAGCCGAACGGACGCGGGGGCTCACGGGCCATCCACGAGACCGTGCGGGCCGGCGGCACCCTGACCGTGAGCCAGCCGCGCAACAACTTTGTGCTCCAGCCCTCCAAGAAATACGTCTTCATTGCCGGCGGCATCGGCATCACACCAATCCTGGCCATGGTGAACCAGGCCGAACGTGCGGGCGCGGACTGGACCCTGGTCTATGGCGGCCGGTCACGGGCCACCATAGCGTTCCTGGGCGAGCTCGAACAGTTCGGGAACAGGGTCCGCATTGTCCCGGAGGATACTGACGGCCGAGTGGACTTCGCCGCCTACCTGAGGGACATCCAGCCGGAGACACTGATCTATTGCTGCGGGCCGGAGCCGCTGCTCAACGTGGTGGAAGGGGCCTCGGCGCATTGGCCCTCGGGCAGCCTGCACGTGGAGCGGTTTGTGCCCAAGGAGATTGATTCCAGTGGCGACGTGGCCTTCGAAGTCGAATTCGTGGACAGTGGCGTCACGCTGACCATTCCGGCGGACAAGTCCATCCTCGAGGTGGCCGAGGAGGCGGGCCTGCCGGCACTGTCCTCCTGCAACGAAGGCACCTGCGGTACGTGCGAAACCCCGGTGGTAGCCGGAGCCGTGGACCACAGGGACTCCATCCTGACCGACGAAGAAAAGGTCAGCTGCGACAGCATGTTCATCTGCGTTTCGCGCTCCCAGGGCGGCTGCCCGCTCAAGCTGGCCCTGTAGGAAGGGACCTATGGACTCCGCACCGGAGCCCACGGCACAGCAGCCTGCGGGCGGGGACTCCCCGCCCGCAGGCCTGACCTGGGGCATCAAACGCAGTTTCATCAACTACATCTCCCGTCTGCCGGACGGATCAGTCACCGCCCGGGACGGGGCTGCGATTGTGGACGGCAGCTTCTTCCGCTTCGAGCCCGACGGCGGGGAGTACGGTCCGCTGACGACGTCGGAAGTCCTCAGGTTCCGGGGCCAGGTTCAGTTGCGCGGGCACTACGGCATGCTCTCCGTCCTGATTGCCGACCCGTGGATAGAATTCGACAACGACGCGGCGGTAGTCAGCATCGTGGACGTGCGGCACTGGCCGGACCTGAGCAATCGCGTGCCGCTGCTGCAGTTGCCCTCGGCCCGGCTTGTTGCCGGCGGCGCCTTCCACCTCCTGCCGGAGACACCCGCCCGGCTGACGCCGGAGGGATCCGTTGTGTTCAACGAGCAGTATCAACCCGGCGAACAGATGGACCCCGTGGCCGCGGTGTTCCAGGGGCCGGTCAGCCGGTGCCCAGCCGGCTGAGCGCACGCGCGGAGTCAGCCTGCGCCCAATCAGCGGGGACGTTTGGCCGGCGATGTGCGGCTGAACCGGGGACGCGGTCGTTATGTTTGCGCAGGGATACGGCCACGCCCTTGCCGCTGTGCCCCTTCCGGGTGTCGAATCTGTTAAGAGCAGGTGAGTGCGCAGGACGACGATGCCTATGACGCCAGGAGGCGCTCATGTCGGGGAAATCAGCCAACGGGTTGGCGAAGGGTTCTGGACGGAGCGCCGATCTGCGGCGGGCGGAGGACTCCGCCGCGGCGACGGCGTCCCGGCCGGAGCAAATCCGCAACGTGGTGCTGGTGGGCCACTCCGGTGCCGGGAAGACGATGCTCGCGGAGGCCATGTTGGCGGCGGCGGGAGCCACGAACCGGATGGGTTCCATCGTAGACGGCACCACCGTCAGCGACTCGGACCCCTCGGAGATCCACCAGCAGCGTTCCGTCGTGCTCTCCGTCCTTCCCTTTATGCACGACGACGTCAAGATCAACCTCCTGGACACGCCGGGCTATTCGGACTTCACGGGCGAACTGCGTGCCGGTCTTCGCGCCGCCGACGCGGCCCTGTTCGTGGTGTCCGCCGTGGAGGGGATCGATGCCGCCACCACCGAGCTGTGGAACGAATGCCAGGGCGTCGGGCTGCCGAGGGCGGTGACCATTAGCCGGCTGGACCACCCGCGGGCCGACTTCGACGCGGCGCTGGCCGGCTGCCGCCGCGCCTTCGGCGACTCGGTGCAGCCGCTGTACCTGCCGGTGCGCAACGGGGCGGAGCTGACGGGGTTGCACGGACTGCTGTCCGGGACCGTATCGGACTACAGCGACGGGGAACGCCACCCCACCTTCCGCCCCGCGGACGCCGGGGAACTGGAGGGCGCCGAGGAAGCGCGCAGCGCCCTGATCGAAGGGATCATTGCCGAGAGCGAGGACGAGTCCCTGATGGACCGCTATCTCGGCGGCGAGGACATCGGCCTCGACGTTCTGCTCTCCGACCTGGAGACCGCCGTCGCGCGCGGATCGTTCTACCCGGTGCTGGCCACCTCCTCGGAGACAGGGCTGGGCATCGCGGAGCTGTTGGACATGCTCAAGCGGGCGTTTCCGTCCCCACGTGAGCGCCCGCTGCCGGCAGCGGCGGGACTCTACGGTTCGCGGAGCACCACGCTGCGCTGTGATCCCGACGGTCCGCTCGCCGGCGAAGTGATCCGCACGACGACGGACCCGTTCCTGGGCCGGGTCTCCCTGGTGCGGGTTTTCTCGGGCACCCTGCGGGATGACTCCGCCATCCACGTGTCCGGACACGGGCTCGCCGACCGGGGCCATGCCGACCACGACAGCGATGAACGGGTCACCCACCTGCACGCCCCGCTCGCCTCGACCTTGCGGTCGGTGTCCTATTGCATCGCCGGCGACATCTGCGCGCTGACGAAGATCGGCACCGCCGAGACCGGGGACACGGTGTCGTCGAGGGAACAGCCGATGCTCATCCAACCGTGGGACATGCCGGAACCCCTGTTGCCTGTCGCGGTGGAGGCTGCCACGCGCAACGATGAGGCCGCCTTGGCGAAGAGCCTGGCCAAGGTGGCCGCGGGCGACCCGACCCTGCGGGTGGAGCGCCATGCGGAGACGCACCAACTCGTCCTGTGGTGCATGGGCGAATCACACGCCGAGGTGGTGCTCGACCGGCTGCGCGGGCAGGGCGTGAATGTGCAGACGGTCGACGTCGTCACGCCCCTGCGCGAAACGTTCGCGGCAGCGGCCACCGGACGCGGACGCTACGTCAAGCAGTCCGGGGGGCACGGCCAATTCGCCATCTGCGAGATTGAAGTCGAACCGCTCCCGCGGGGCGCCGGGTTTGAATTCGTGGACAAGATCGTCGGCGGTGTCATTCCGGGGCCGTACATCGCGTCCGTCGAGAAAGGGGTCCGGGCGCAGATGGAGAAAGGCGTCTCCGCCGGTTTCCCCGTCGTCGACATCCGCGTGACACTGGTCGGCGGCAAGACGCACAGCGTCGATTCCTCCGACGCGGCCTTCCAGTCCGCGGGTGCCCTGGCCTTGCGGGAAGCCGCTGCGGCGGCGCGCATCCAGTTGCTCGAGCCGGTCTCAGCTGTGACGATCACAGTTCCCGACGGCTATGTGGGAGCGGTGATGAGCGACCTGTCCGCCCGGCGCGGACGTCTGACCGGATCGGATTCAGCCGGCGGGGAGCTCACCGAAATCAGCGCGGAAGTTTCGGACCAGGAATTGCTGCGCTATGCCATCGACCTTCGTGCCCTGACCGGCGGCACGGGACGTTTCCGGCGCGCGTACCTGCGGCACGATCCGGTGCCTACGGCAGCGTCGACCGGCGTCGGGCAACGGTAAGGCTGTCGGCCGGGACTGGCCGGGTCACCCGCCGGAGTGGAGAACGCGGGCGAGTTTTGCCAAGGCGTCCGTCCAGCCGGCCCGGTGAAGGCCGAGGCGTTCTTCCGTAGCGAACCCGCCTTGGGAGAGAGCAAGCCGTGTGCGGCCTTTCACGGGTTCGAGGGACAGCGTGACGATGGTTTCGCGGTCATCGGGCACGGGCTCCTCCCACCGGAAGGTGTAGGCGAGGCGGCGCGGAGGGACGACCTCGAGAAACTCGCCGGCGAGGTGGAAGGGCGAGCCGTCGGGCGGTTTCATGGTCAGCCGGTAGGCGCCGCCTGGCCTTGCGTCGAGCATGACCTCGGGTGTTGTGAAACCTTCCGGGCCCCACCATCTGGCCAATTCGACCGCCTCGGTCAGCATCCGGAACACCGGCTCGCACGGCGCGGCAAGGACCATCTCCAGCTCCAGCACGAGACCGGCAGGATGCTCGTTCATCGGACGCGGCCCCTTCCGGCACGGACCCGCAGCTGGGGGCGTGCGGGACCCAGGCCCGACCATCGTAGTCCCGGGGCCCGCCCCCGGCTAGGAGGCCCTTGACCGGAGCCCACGCGGGTCATGGACATCCCCGGATGGCGGTGGGAGCATGGCTGTATTCGCGCCCCGGCCGCCCGTGCGGCTCCGGCGGGAGGCTGCGGCTGGAGGAAACATGCCAGGATCCGATCTTGATCTGGTTGCCGAGCGTTATCACAGCGCGCTGGACGCGTTCGTGCAGGGAAACCCCGCTTTGGTGAAGGACCTGTTTTCGAGGCAGGAAGAGGTTACGCTTGCCAATCCGCTCGGACCGCCTGCCCGTGGCTGGGAAGAGGTCGAGGCTGCCATGGACCGGGCGGTATCGCATTTCAGCGAGGGCGAGCCGATCCGGTTTGAGCGTATCTCCACGTACGTCGGGACAGACCTGGGCTACATCGTCGAAATAGAGCGGACCCGGGTGAAGGTCAACGTGTCCGACGCGGCGTCCCCGGTCTCGCTGCGCGTCACGACGATATTCCGTCTGGAGGACGGCACCTGGAAGATCATTCACCGTCATGCCGATCCCATAACTTCCCCGCGGCCCATCGACTCCATCGTCGAGCAGTAACAGGCAGGCAGCCCGGCGGTCAGGCGCCGCCGACCGCCGACCGCAGGAATTCGGCGGCAGGGCCGGCGAGCGAGGCCCCGATCTCGGCTGCTCCACGTTTCCGCCCTTTGACGTCGAAGGAATGGTCGCCGCCTTCCTGCCAGGCGAGCACGGCGTTCGGACCGATGCGTTCGACGACGGACTCGAGCAGTTCCCGGGTTGCGAAGGTATCGCGGGTGCCCTGCAGGAACAGCATGGGCAGCGTGAGGCCATACAGGTGCTCGTCCCGAAGCTTGTCCGGTTTCCCCGGCGGGTGCAGCGGATAGCCCAGGTACACGAGGCCGGCGGCCGGCATTCCCTCCGCCACGGCCATCGACGCCATGCGGCCGCCGAAGGATTTGCCGGCCGCCCACAGCGGTTCGCCGCCGGAGCGTGCGGCCGCTTCCCGCATGGCCGAACGCCACGCCACAATGGCAGCCGGCGGGCGGTCCGGAAACTTCCTGCCGGCCTCCCGGTAGGGGAAGTTGAAGCGCAAGGTGGCCACGCCGTCGTCGTTCAAGGCGCGGGTGAAACCCGACAGGAACGGGTGGTCCATGCCCGCGCCGGCCCCGTGGGCCACCACCAGCGATGCGAAGGGGGACCTGGGACGGGCGTAGACGCCGGAGACGGTGGTGTCGCCGACGTCGATGGTCACGGGCGACTCGGTGATAGGCATACTCCCATCATGCCCTCGCCAGAAGCGACGTGGGTGTGTTTAGGTGTTCCCATGGCCAGCGAACAGACAACGTTGACGGTCGACGGACCGCACGGCGAGCGCGAGGTGCGCATTTCCAGTCCGAGCCGGGTCATGTGGCCCCAACTGGGGATCACCAAACTGGATCTGGCGCGTTACATTGCGGAGGTAGGCGAGGCGTTCGTCCGCGCCAACGGCGATCGTCCGGTGTCGCTGCAACGGTTCTCCGACGGGATCGACGGCGAACAGTTCTTCTCCAAGAATCCGCCCAAGGGCGCGCCCGAGTTCGTGCGGTCGGTGATGGTGGTCTATCCGAGCGCCCGTTCGCACCCGCAACTGGTCCTCGACGAGCCCGCAGCGGCGGTGTGGGCGGTGCAGATGAACACCGTGGTGTTCCACCCGTGGCCGTCGCGCGCGGGGAACTCCGACAACCCGGACCAGTTGCGCATCGACTTGGATCCGCAGCCGGGGACCTCGTTCGACGACGCCATCCCGGTGGCGATCGAACTGAGGTCGGTGCTGGCGGAGGCCGGACTCAACGCGTTCATCAAAACCTCCGGAAACCGCGGGCTGCACATGTTCGCGCCGATCGAGCCGACGCACGAATTCCTGGACGTACGCCATGCCGTCATCGCGGCGGCGCGGGAGATCGAGCGGCGGATGCCCAAGCAGGTGACGACCTCCTGGTGGAAGGAAGAGCGCGGGGAACGGATCTTTGTGGACTTCAACCAGGCCAACCGCGACCGGACCATGGCGGGTGCCTACAGCCCGCGGGCCCTGCCCAATGCGGCGGTGTCCTGTCCGATCGAATGGGACGAACTCGAGACGGCCGAGCCGAAGAACTTCACGATCGCGACGGTTCCGGACAGGTTGAAGACAACCGGCGACCCGTGGGCCCGCATGCATGATGAGCCGGGCAAGATCGACGTCCTGCTCCAGTGGTGGGAACGCGACCTCGAGGCGGGTCTGGGGGAGATGCCCTTCCCGCCCGACTATCCGAAGATGCCAGGCGAGCCGCCTCGGGTGCAGCCCAGCCGGGCGCGCAAGAAGGACTGACCGCGCGGAGAACCTGCACGTCCCGCCCTCGGCGCCGCCCCCGGCGGCCGGACGGGCCGTTAGCCTGGCGTGTCTGCCGGCACGGCGAGCCGTCAGCTTGGCATGTCCGCCGGCCCCATTGGCCTATTCGAACCGGGACGGGTCGCCGGCCCCGTAACGGACTACCTCGGCAGTGCCGCCGGAAAAGTCGACGACGGTGGACGGCTCGGACCCGCAGTCGCCGCCATCCACAACGGCGTCCACCACATGGTCGAGCCGGTCCTTGATCTCCCAGCCCTCGGTCAGCGGCTCCTCCTCGTCCGGCAACAGCAAGGTGCTGGAGAGCAGCGGCTCGCCCAGCTCCGCAAGAATTGCCTGGGCGACGTTGTTCGCCGGAATGCGGACGCCCACGGTCTTTTTCTTCGGATGCAGCAGCCGGCGGGGAACCTCCGCGGTGGCCGGCAGTATGAAGGTGTAGCTGCCCGGAGTCACGGCCTTGATGGCGCGGAAAACGTTGTTGTCGACGTGCACGAACTGGCCCAGCTGGGCAAAGTCCTTGCAGACCAGGGTGAAGTGGTGCTTGTTGTCGAGCCGGCGGATGGTCCGGATCCGTTCCAACGCGTCCTTGTTGCCCAGTTGCGCACCGAACGCATAGCAAGAGTCGGTCGGGTACACGATCAGCGCGTCGGACCGGACAAGGTCCACAATCTGGCCGATCGATCGCGGCTGGGGATCCTGGGGGTGGACGTCGAAGTATCTCGCCATTCCCTGAGCTTACGACTCAGGGCGCGGTTGATGCAGGAGCGGCGCATCTTGCGCCGGCGTCGGTTTCAGGAAGCGACCGAATGGTCCATCCACCACTCGGTGAAGTGGGTTGCCCGGCCTTCGCCGTTCAATCGGATCACCCACAGGTTGCTGTAGGTGCGTCCGTCCCGGTAGGCGGTCGTTCCCTCAACCACGGAGACGTGGTCGGTCACCGCGACTTCGGCCCACTCGAATGTCGCGGCACCTGGCTCATCCTTGCGGGCCAGCCACTGCCGGACAATGCTGTCCCGGCCACGCCACGGTTCCGTCCAAGGCTCCGGCCGGTACTCGGCGTCGTCGGTGAACAAGGCTCCGATCTGATCCGGGTCATTGGTTTCCCACGCCTGCCGGTAGGCCGTGATCCACGCCGCAGTCTTCGCATCCATCCCACCGTTGTACTGCCGCAGCTGCGGACCGACAACCCCTGCATGTCCTGCGGCAACCGCGGATCGACAACCCCGGCATGTGCTGCGACAACTGCGGACCGACAACCCCCGCATGTCCAGCGGGACGCACGCCAAGCTTCCACTGGTTCGGCCCGCTGGCTAGCATGGGCCCCATGGCCCGGACTATTTACTACGTCGGCAGCTCGGTGGATGGGTATATTGCCGACCGCAGCAACAAGCTCGACTGGCTCACGCAGTTCAATGACGCCGCCGGCGTCCAGGACAGCTTCGCAACCTTCATGCAGCGCATCGGGTCCATCGTCATGGGCTCCGAGACGTATAAGTTCGTGCTGGAGGACGTACCGGAGGAATGGCCCTACGGCTCAACACCCACTTGGGTCTTCACGCATCACGAACTGCCAGGCATACCCGGAGCGGACATCACGTTTGTGCGAGGCGATGTGGGTATCTTCCACGATGACATCTGCGCCGACGCCGGCGAGAAAGACGTGTGGCTGGTCGGCGGCGGGCAACTTGCCGCACAGTACGCGTCGGCCGGCCTGCTGGACGAACTCATCCTGACGTTGGTGCCGGTAGTGCTGGGCGGCGGACAACCGCTGCTACCCGTTCCCAGCACGACGGCGCCGGCCCGGCTTCGCGGCAGCCGCACCTTGGGCGACTTGGTCGAGATGCATTACGACCTTACGCCGGTGCCGGTGTAGTCTCACGCGAACGCGGTACCCCGTGCGGTCTTCCTACGTGGGACCGTTTGTACCGTCGGATGTGCGCGGCAGGGGCAGAGCGGTCCTTCTGCATGGCCCGCTTTGGTGGTCTTGCTTAGAAGGTCCTCGTGCGGAAACTATAGGCCGCAATTCGGTCAGGGCCACTCCACCGGTTGCCTTGCTGCAGTCGGTGGCGGTTGCTGCGTCCTCCGAAACTGTCAGTGGCGGCGCATAGTCTGTTTTTAGTAGCAGTTCAGCACCAACGTTGGCCGCCGGGTGTGGGTTTGCCGGCGGCGTCCGCGGATCCGTTCAGGGTTCGTGACCGCTCGTATTCGAGGCCATGCAGCACGCATGCTGAAGATTGAGACGCTGAGATGTTTGATCCGGCAGTATCCGAACCTCCCCCGGCCGCAGGACCGCCCGCCGCTGCCGCGGGTCCGGTCGGGTCTGCCGCCGTTCGCACCGCCGCCGTTGCCTTGGAGGGCATCGATCTGGACGCGCCGGACCCGGAACTGGTCGAAGAGCTCACGGCGCTGGAGGGCCTGAAGGCTGCCGCCGC